>NZ_JBFOKO010000008.1:0-178630 GCF_047246605.1 Aeromicrobium jepli | reverse complement strand
TCGGTGGCCGTTCGGCCGGTGCTGGGCGACTGCCCGGGTTGATGTCATCAACGCTACGCAGCACAGATCCACAGCAGCCCCACGCCGAATCCACCCGAACTCAACACTTCGGCACCGTTCCTCCCCACCCCGGAACGAGGCGGCGTGGACGCCTCAGGAGAGGTCGAGGACGAGGTGACCGGCCTCGTCCGCGCGCGCGACGCCCAGCCGGCGGCGCAGGAGTCCCGGGCGCAGCGGTCGCGAGCCCTCGAACCGCAGCGGCACGTCGTACCACTCGCCGTGGAGCGCCACCGCGATGCTGGGGCGGAACTCGCGCTGCGACAGCGACCGCACGTCGATCGCGAGACGGTAGGCGCCGTCCCCGAAGCGGGCATCGACCCGGCGGCCCCGCTCGGGCGGCTCCGTCCGGCGGACCGTGCGGCTCGGAGCCGAGGCTGCGCGGACGAGGCGGCCCTGATGGGGCAGGGTCCCGTGGATGCTCGCGGTGCCCCGCACGACGACCAGGTCGTCCTCGATCGCGACCCGCGCGGGGGAGAACAGCGCCGCGATCCGCTTGGTCGGCCGCTCTTGCGTGATCTCGTACGCGTCGCGGTGCTCGCCGGCGGGGTCGAAGCCGGGATACGTGAAGAAGGCACGGTCGCCCTCCACGTGCAGTCCCACGGCGTGCTCGCCGCCCGCCGCGATGGCCAGCAGCGCCAGGATGCGCTCGGTGTCGCGGTCGAGGGCTCCGCGCAGGATGGCGCGGTGGATCACCTTCATGCTGCGGTACAGGTCGTCCGTCAGGTACTTCGCGGACAGCTCGGTGATCCGGTCGTAGACGAACTCGCGCTCGGCCGGCTCGCGCAGCGACAGCGAGTCGCGCAGGTCGTGCCGGATCGTCGTGTCGAACTGGCGGCGCATGACGTGGTCGCGCTGCGGTCCCGGTGCCAGCTGCTCGGCGATCGTGTCCATGATGATCTCCGTCGAGGCGTACACCTCCGCCGCGTCGGCGGTGTACGTGACGTTCGAGCGGTCGGCGCGCGCACGGGCGTGGTACGTCGCGCCGTCGATCACCGAGATCCGCCGGGCGTGCACCATCGCCGTGACGGTGAACGGCTGGTCGCAGCGCTGGCGCATGTCCTCCCGATACCGAAGCCCCAGGTCCTCGATGAGGGAGCGGCGGAACATCTTCGAGTTCGCCAGCGCGTACGGCAGGGGCGAGGAGTACAGGTCCAGGTCGGCGACCGTGCCGAACTTGTAGATCTTGACCGGCACGTGGCGCTCGCCGATCGGCTCCATGCGGCCGAAGATGACGTCGGATCCCCACTCGTCGCCGCGCTCGACGAGATCGCGCAGCGCGTCGTCGTCGAGGTAGTCGTCGCTGCCGAGGAAGAACACCCAGCGGCCCGTCGCCTGGTCGAGGCCACGGTTGAACGGCACGGCCGGCGTGCCCGAGTTCGGCTGGTGCACGGCGACGACGTTGTCCGGGTGCCGCGCGGCGAACTCGTCGATGACCGCGCCGCTGCCGTCGGTGGACCCGTCGTCGACCAGCAGGACCTGGACGTGCTCGAAGCCGATGGTCTGCCGCTCCAGCGACGCGAGGGTCTCGGGCAGGTACGTGGCGGTGTTGTAGACCGCGATGATGACGGAGACGGAAGGAGTCATGGCGGTCTCACTCTAGGTGGGGCTGCTCGAGCACGCGCCGGTAGAGCGCGTCGAGCACCTCGGCCTGCGCCTCCCAGCTCCAGCGGTGCATCAGGTCCGGGTCGTCGTACGCCTTCCGGTACCGGTCGGGGTCGGCCAGGACGAGGCGCGCCGCGCGGGCGAGATCGGCGGGGTCGCCGGCCGTGAACACCTCGCCGTTGCCGTGGCGGCGCGTCGTCTCGGCCATGACGCGCACGTCCGACACGAGGATCGGCAGCCGCGCCTGGGCGTACTCGTAGTACTTCGTCACGAGGGAGATCTCGTGGTTCGGCCGGTGCAGCAGCGTGTTGACCCCGGCGTCCGCGGAGGAGATGAAGGGGACGATCTGCGGCACGGGGACGTACGGCAGCAGGTGGACCCGGTCCCCGACGCCCAGCTCGGCGGCGAGGTCCGACAGGTCCGAGGCGGGCGGGGTCTCGGGGTACCTGGCGATGATCGCCAGGTGCACGCCCGGCAGGTCCACGAGCGCGCGGACGGCGGTGTCGACCGACCGCACGGGCGCGATGCCGCCCGAGTAGACGATCAGCGGCGTCTCCCGCGGCAGGCCGACGACCTCGCGGATCGTCCGCTCGGGCGCCTCCGCGGTGCGCATGAGCGGGGCGTTGCGCACGACCGACGGCGTCGTGGGCAGGGCGAACTCCTCGCGCAGCATCTCGGCCAGCTCGTCGCTGACGGTGGCCACGCCGTCCGCCCAGGACGCGAACGCGCGCTCGAGCAGGACCTGCGCGGGCAACCACGACTCGCGCGGGCTCCACGGGGTGAGCTCCTTGATCCACTCGTGCGCGTCCCACACGATGCGGACGTCGCGGCCGCGCATCGCGGCGCGCACCTTGGCGCGCGCGGCCACGTGCAGCATGCGGTGGTCGTTGGCGTGGATGAGGTCGGGCTGGAGCCGGTCCAGGACCGGGCCGTACGCGGCCTCCCAGTCCCAGATCCCCGGGTCGAGCCGCTGCCACGCGTCCCCGCGCCGCACGAGGCGCCACCATGCGGTGGCGAGCCGGTCGGCCGGCCCGTTGGCGAGGTCGCGTGCGCGGCGCGTCGACTCGGTGGCGCGCAGCCGCCGCAGGATCACCCGGCGGCGCAGCCGCGCCCACGCCATCCGGGCGCGCGACGTGTAGCGCCGCGGGCCGCGGTCGCGGCCGCGCACCTTCTGGGCCTCGATGCGGAACCGCGCGTCCGCCACGACGGCGTCGGCGATCGCCTTCGCGTGCCGCTCGCGGCGCAGCGTCGGGTACGCGAGCGGGTTGCGCAGCAGCGTGGAGCGCTCCAGCTGGGGGCTGGACCCGGCGTTCTGCAGGACGTAGACGAGGTGGGCCGGGACGCCGCCGAACCGGCGGCGCCGCTTCCCGTCGAACCGGGCCCGGCGGCCGACGAGGGTCACCCGCCAGCCCAGCTCGGCCATCGACGCGGCCTCCTTCTGGATGCGCGAGTCGCCGACGATGAGGTTGTCGGCCAGCATCACGACGTGCACGTCGTGGCGTCGGCCCGGCGCGACGCTCGGGTCGGCAGGCAGGTCGTGGAGGCCCATGGGCCGGGGCACCTCTTCATCGTTCGTTCGTCCGCGAGAGTGCACGGACCTGGGGGGATCTGTGCCGAGGCTACTGAACCTCCACGCCCGCCGTCAGAGCACCGCGCGGACGAGTGGCACGCGCCGCAGCACCAGCACGATCGCGTAGGCCGCCGCGGCGGTGACCGCGAGCCGCGCGAGCATCGGCCCGACGGCGCCGGAGGCCGGCTCCTCGCCGCCGAACCCGAGCTCGGGCAGCAGCCACACGAGCGTCAGGTGCAGTCCGAACACGCCGAGCGTCGCGCCGCCGAGCAGCGTCCCCAGCCGCGCCGGACGACCGCGGACGAGGACGCGCAGGACGCCGTCGGGCTGCAGGAGCGCCTGCGCGACGAGGAAGACGCCGATCGCGTAGAGGATCGTGCCCACGCCGTAGTAGCTCACCGGGCTGACGGTCTGCAGCCAGTCCGGGGCCTCGGGATTGCGCCACTGCCAGCAGCCCAGCGCGCCCAGCGCGACCGTGACGAGGGCGGCGAGCGCCAGCACGACGCCACGGAGCCGCACGCCGCGCAGGCCCCAGCCGAGCACGTAAAGGCCGAGGTAGCCGAACCACCACGTCCACGCCGTCTCGGCCAGGACGGTCGTGGCCTCGCGCGCCGTGACCGTGGCCACGGACAGGGCCGGGATGGCGGCGAGCGCCGCGCCGGCGACCAGCACGGCGCGCCGGCTCGACGAGGCGACGAACCCCATGAGGACGGGCGTCAGCAGGGCGAGCCCGATGATGATCCACAGGAAGTACAGCGCGGTGTAGAGGTTGCCCGACACGATCCGCACGAGCGTGTCGTCCCACGGCAGCGGCTCGCCGGTGATCACCCAGAGCAGACCCCAGTACCAGGCGTGCCAGAACACGACGGCCGGCACGAGCCGGGCCGCGCGGCGGCGCAGGAACGGGCCGTGACCGCGGTAGCGGCGGGGGTCCAGCAGCACCGCGCCGCTCAGCATGACGAACAGCGGGACGGCGCACGTCGCGGCGATGTCGAGCCAGATGGCGACCGTGCCGTGCATGGTCGCGCGGGCGTCCTCGGCCACGGCGTCGTAGCCGACCGAGTGGATCGCGACGACGCCCAGGATCGCGGCGGTCCGCAGCCACGAGATCCAGACGGTGGACTCGTGGTCCGCCTCCGGCCGGGGTGTCGCGGGCGCGGAGGTCACCGGGCCAACCTAGCGAGGTCGCCGGGTACGGACCACCGCTGCTCAGTCCGCGAGCAGCGGCGCGAGTCGCTCGCCCAGCGCGGGGCCGAGCAGGCGCGAGTAGTCCGACGAGAGGTGGCTGTAGTCGCGGAAGACGATGACGTCGCCGATCACGACGGGGCACGTGTCCTCGACGCAGAACCGGTCGGTCAGGTCGATGACGGGCAGGTCCAGGTCCCGCGCGGCCTCGGCGTACAGGTCGGGCGTCATCGCCTCGTCGCGCGGCAGCGAGCACGCCTCGACCGAGCCGGTCCGGGCCAGGCAGTCGGTGGCGTTCTTCTTGTCCTTGACCGCCGGGACGTCGCGGATCACGGCGAGCGGCTTGCCCGCGGCCTCGAGGCGCTCGGCGACCTCGCGCACGCCCGGGACGAGGGCGTCGAGCCCGTCGCGGCCCTCGTCGTCGGCCCAGCCGTAGGCGCTCGAGTACGACGAGGTCACCACGAGCGAGACGTCGGGGTCGGCCTCGAGCCGCTCGAGGATGCGGCGGTTGCCTTCGCCGCAGAGCTCGTAGCGCTCGCTCGGCTCGTCCGGCAGCGTGCGGCGGGTGGTCGTGAACGGGCACGAGGACCGCGTGTACGTGACGACCGCCCAGCCGGCGTCGCGCCCCCAGGCGTCGAGGGCGCCGAACCAGTGCGTCGCGTGCGAGTCGCCCACGACGGCGATCGCGCGGTCCGCGTCGCGGTCGCCGAGCCGGCACGAGTCGACCTCCGGATCGTTCAGGTCGGACTGGCAGCCGGGGAAGACGGGGTTCGAGTTCTCCGCGGCGACGACCGTGGGGTCGGCCAGGACCGCGTCGAGCGTGGCGTTGAGGTCGCAGTCGGCACCGGGGTCCAGGGCGGCGGGCCCCAGGCACGCACGGTCACCCGCGTTCGCGGCGCGGTCGCGCGCGGCCTCGATCGCGGACCCCTGCTGCCACACCAGGCCCGCGGCGGCCGCCGCGATGACCGCCATCGCCGTCGCCGAGGCGACGAGCGTCCGCCGTCCGGAGCGCAGCAACGGTCCCGACCGCAGCGGGTCCTCGACGAAGCGCGTCGACGCCCACGCCAGCGCGAGGGTGAGCACGACGATCGCGGTCCGGTCGAGCGCTCCGATCTCGCTCTCGAGCACGTAGGGCCAGCACACGATGAGCGGCCAGTGCCACAGGTAGACGGCGTAGGAGACGTCGCCGACGAACGTCGCTGGACGCACCGAGAGCAGGCCGTCGGCCGACCAGCGCGAGCCCGAGCCGCCCGCGCCGATCACGAGCGCGGTGCCCAGGACGGGCACGAGGGCCGTGTAGCCGGGGAACGCCGTCGCGTGGTCGTACGTCGTGGCGGCCCACGCGATCGCGGCCAGCCCGAGCCAGCCGAGCGGCGCCGCGAGGCGCACGGGCGCCAGGGCCAGCAGCGCCCCGACGCCGAACTCCCACATGCGCGTGCGGGTGTCGAAGTAGGCGCGGCTCGCGTCGGCGTCCGTCGCGACCACCGACCACACGAGCGACGCGACCGTCACGGCGGCGATCAGCCAGGTCAGCAGGGTCCGCGTCGGCACGGCGCGCGCCACCCGCCGGGCGACCCACAGCGCGAGCGCGATGAGCAGCGGCCACACGACGTAGAACTGCTCCTCGACCGAGAGCGACCAGTAGTGCTGCACGAGGGTCGGCGTGTTGCCCTGCGCGGAGTAGTCGACGGCGTCGCCCGCGAGCGCCCAGTTCTGCACGTAGAAGGTGCTGGCCACGATCTGCCGCAGCGACTGCTCCCACAGCGTCGCGGGGACGAACAGCCGCGTCAGGACCAGGCTGACGGCCAGCACGAGGAGCGAGGCCGGCAGCAGGCGCCGGGCGCGCCGGGCCCAGAAGTCGGCGAGCCCGAGCGAGCCCGTGCGCTCGACGCGCGACGCGATGTGGGACGTGATGAGGAAGCCCGAGATCACGAAGAACACGTCCACACCGACGTAGCCGCCCGTGAAGGACGAGAGCCCCAGGTGGTAGAGCACGACGGCGCCGACGGCGACCGCGCGCAGGCCCTGGATCTCGGGACGCAGGCGCCGCGCCGGCCGCGGCGCGGCGGGTCGACGGCGTGAGCCGGGGGCGCGCGGCTCGCGACGTGCGGTGGCGGGGGCGGTGTCGAGCTGGTCCATGGGATCGGGCCAAGGCTACGTGGCCCGAGCCCGGCTCGGGCAGGCGCGACTCGCCTACACTGTCCGACGTGTTCGAAGCTCGGGGTCCCCATGTGCTGTACGTGTGCTGGGGCTTCCCGCCCTGCCGCGGCAGCGGCGTCTACCGAGGTCTGGCGACCGCGAACTCGCTCGCCGCGCTGGGCTGCGACGTCACCGTCATCACGGCCGACCGCGAGACCTTCCTGCGCAACACCGGCATCGACGCGACGCTCGAGGACCTCGTCGACCCGCGCATCGAGATCGTGCGCGTGCCGTTCGAGTGGCCCGAGAACGACCACGAGATCGACGCCTGGCCGCTCGAGCGCGCCCGCGACCCGCGCGGCTGGCTCGCGCAGTGGAACGAGGCGGCGTTCGCCGAGTTCCCCGAGATCCGCTACGGCGCCTGGCGTCCCGGCATCGTGGCCGCCGCCGACGAGGTCCACGCGCGCCGGCCCGTCGACCTCGTGATCGCCACGGCCAACCCCAACGTGGACTGCGCGGTCGGCCTGCACCTGCACGAGCGGCACGGCGTCCCCTACGTCGTCGACCAGCGCGACGCGTGGAGCATCAACGTCCTCACCGAGGAGCGCTTCCTGCCCGGCACGCCCACCGCCGAGATGGAGCGCACCCTGATCGAGTCGTCGCTCGAGTCGTGGTTCGTCAACGAGCCGATCCGCGCGTGGCACGCCGAGGCCTACCCGCAGGCCGCGGACAAGCTGCACGTCGTCATGAACGGCTACGACCTCGCGACCGCACCCGCGCCGCGGTTGCGCGCGTCCGACGACGCCGCACCGCTCACGGTCGGCTACGTCGGCACGATCACCCCGCAGGTGCCCCTCGCCGAGGCGATCGAGGGCTGGATCGAGGCGCGCGAGACCGACCCGCGCGTCGCCCGCGCGCGGATGGAGCTCTACGGCAACCTCGGCCACTCGGGCCGCGCCGGCTCGGTCGAGGCCGCGCTGCTGCGCAGCGCGGCGGGCCACGAGGTCCACTACGGCGGCTCGCTGGGCAAGGCGACCGTGCGCGACGCCTACGAGACGTTCGACGTGCTGCTGTTCCTCGCGGGCGGCGGCAAGTACGTCACGAGCGGCAAGATCTTCGAGTACATGGCCACGGCGCTGCCGATCATCTCGTGCCACGTCCCCGAGGTCGCGGCCGCGGACGTGCTGCGCGACTACCCGCTGTGGTTCCCCGTGCAGGACCTCGCGCCCGACGCGGTCGCGGCCGCGATCTCGCGCGCCTGCGAGGCCGCGGTGACGGCGGACGAGGCGACGCGCCGCGCGTGCGTCGAGCACGCGGCGCGGTACGAGCGGGAGACCCAGCTGCGTCCCGCGCTGGAGCGCGTCATCGAGGCGGCGACCGCCGCCCGGTCCGGGGGAGTGCGATGAGGATCCTGTTCGTCACCGCCCGCCGGGGCTACCGCAAGGGCTTCTTCGAGGACCGTCTGCAGGTCATCGAGGACGACCTCGGGCCCGGCCATGAGGTCACGGTCCTGGCGGTGCACCCGCCCAAGCGGCCGCGTCCCGTGCACCGGTTCGTCGTCGTCGACCCGTCCTCCGTGCCGTTCCGCCCGGTCACCGACTTCCCCGTGAAGGGCCGCGCGCTGAGGCTGCGGTGGACCCACCAGGTCGTGCGCCTGATGCGCCTCGGCCGCCAGGCGTGGTCGAAGGTCGCCCGCCGTCCCGAGTCCGACCGCGCCGGCGACCACCTCGCGGTCGCGTGCCGCACGTCCCGTGAGCCGGCCCGGCTCGCGCGCGAGTCCGATGTGATCATCGCCCTCGACTCGACCGCCGCGCTCGGCGTGTGGCACCTCGCGAGGCGCGTGCCGGGCAAGGCGTACGTCTTCGGCGTGCGCAGCGCGCGCGACGTCCTCGAGCGGCGCGGCGTGGCCCTGCCGCCGCTGACGTCCGGGGTCGTGGCCGCCGAGGTCGCGACCGACGAGTCGCACATGCCCGACCTGCCCGACGAGCCGGTGAGACTGCTCATCGCACCCGCCAACTACGCCGGCCAGGCCCGCCAGTGGGCCGACGCCGTCACGGCCCACGTCCCGGGCGCGGCCGCGCAGAACTTCCGCCGGGGCAAGTTCCCGGACGCGTACGTCAACGACCTGCAGGTCGACCCCGACCGGTTCGCCACCGACCTGGCGTGGCGGCGGTACTGGCGGCGCCACGTCGTGCAGACCTACACGCACGTGCTGGCCGAGGCCGGCCTCCCGTTCCTGGGCGCCTCCGTGCTCGACGCCGAGGACGAGATCCGCCAGCTGCAGCGCGCGGGCCTCCGGGTCGCCCGCCTCGCGCACGGCAGCGAGGTGCGCATCCCCAGCGTCCACGCGGCGTGGAACCGCTGGGCCCCGTACGAGCACCTCGACCCGAAGCAGGTCCGCCGCTTCGAGAGCACGGCCCGCCGCAACGTCGACGCCTTCAGTCGGCACGACGGCCCGGTCTTCGTCTCGACGCTGGGCCTGCTGGAGTTCCTGCCCAAGGCCACGTGGCTGCCGCTCACGGTGGACACCGACCGGACGTGGGTCAGCGACACGCCGCTGTTCGCGGGCGAGCGCCCGGTCGTGGCGCACGCGCCCAGCGGGCCGCAGAAGGGCTCGCACCACATCGACCCCGTCCTGCGCGAGCTCGACGATCAGGGCGTCATCACGTACCGCCGCGTCGAGAAGGTGCCGCACCGCGAGATGCCGCGCGTCTACGGCACGGCCGACGTCGTGATCGACCAGTTCGGCGTCGCCGACTACGGCGCCGCCGCGTGCGAGGCCATGTCGCTCGGCCGCCTCGTGGTCAGCCACGTCTCGCCCGCGGTCCGCGAGGACGTGCTCGATCGCACCGGCCGGGAGCTGCCGATCGTCGAGGCCGACCCCGACACGCTGCGCGAGGTGCTGCTGGACCTGCTCGCCGATCGCGAGCGGGCGGTCGAGCTCTCGCGGGTCTCGCGCGAGTTCGCCACGCTCGTCCACTCCGGACGCCGGTCCGCCGAGGTGCTGGGGGAGTGGCTGCTCGCGGATCGCGCCTGAGGCGGCACGGTTCGGCATGGTCCGGGCGAGTAGGTACTGTGAGCGCGTGAGTGATCAGCCTTTCATCCCACCGGCCAAGCCCGTCATCGACGAGCTCGACATCGAGGCGGCCGTGCGGGTGCTCCGCAGCGGCATGGTCGTCCAGGGCCCCGAGGTCAAGGCCTTCGAGGACGAGTTCACCGAGGTCGCCGGCTCCGAGCACGCGGTCGCGGTCAACTCGGGCACCTCGGCGCTGCAGCTGGCGCTCATGGCGCTGGGCATCGGGCCCGGTGACGAGGTCATCGTCCCGTCCTTCACGTTCGCCGCGTCCGGCAACGCCATCCGGCTCGTCGGCGCCGAGCCGATCTTCGTCGACATCGAGCCCGGCTCGTTCTGCGTCGACCCCGCGGCCGTGCGCGCCGCGATCGGCCCGCGGACCGCCGGCATCATGCCCGTGCACCTCTACGGCCACCCCGCGGACATGACCGCGATCATGGAGCTCGCGTCCGCGCACGACCTCGCCGTCGTCGAGGACGCCGCACAGGCCCACGGCGCCGCCGTCGACGGCACGCCCGTCGGCAGCTTCGGCTCCGCCGCCGCGTTCAGCTTCTACCCGACCAAGAACATGCACTCGCTCGAGGGCGGCATGGTCACCACGAACGACGCCGAGACCGCGCGCACGATCCGCCTGCTGCGCAACCAGGGCATGGAGCAGCGCTACGCCAACGAGATCGTCGGCGTGAACATGCGCCTGACCGACGTCGCCGCCGCCATCGGCCGCACGCAGCTCAGCCGCCTGCACCAGTGGACCGAGCGCCGCCGCGAGATCGCCGCGCGCTTCGACGCCGAGATCACCGAGGTCGTCACCCCGCCCGTCGCCGCCGGCGCGCGCCACGTCTACCACCAGTACACGGTGCGCGTGGAGAACGACCGCGACGGCTTCCAGAAGCGCCTGACCGAGGCCGGAATCGGCAACGCCGTCTACTACCCGACGCCCGTGCACCGCCTGCGCCCGTACCTCGTCGACGGCGCGCCCGACCCGCGCTTCGACCTGCCGGCCACCGAGAAGGCCGCGGCCGAAGTCGTCTCGATCCCGGTGCACCCCAGCCTGAGCGACGCCGACGTCGACCGCGTCATCGCGGCCGTGAACGAGGCCGCCCGGTGAGCGCGCTGCGTGCGGGCCTCATCGGCGCGGGGGCGATGGGGCGCAACCACGCCCGCGTCCTCGGCCAGCTCGAGGACGTCGACTTCGTCGGCATCAGCGACCCGGCCCTCGAGGCCGGCCTGTTCGGCGCCGAGGTCGTGCCGGACGTCGAGTCCCTGATCGCGCTCGGCATCGACTACGCCGTCGTCGCGTGCCCCACGAGCCTGCACGAGGAGGTCGGCATCGCCCTGGCGTCGGCCGGCGTCCACGCGCTCATCGAGAAGCCGCTCGCCAGCACGGTCGACGGCGCCTCCGCGCTCGCGAAGGCGTTCGCCGACGCGGGCCTGGTCGGCGGCGTCGGCCACATCGAGCGCTACAACCCGGCGCTGCAGGCCCTGCGCACACGGCTCGAGGAGGGCGAGCTCGGCCAGATCCACCAGGTCATCACGCGCCGCCAGGGCCCGTTCCCGCACCGCATCGCCGACGTGGGCGTCGTCAAGGACCTCGCCACGCACGACATCGACCTGACCGCGTGGGTCACGGGCGAGAGCTACCTCGACATCAGCGCCCGCACGGTCACCCGCAGCGGCCGCCCGCACGAGGACATGGTCGCCGCGATCGGCACGCTCTCGGGCGACATCATCGTCAACCACCTGGTCAACTGGCTCAGCCCGATGAAGGAGCGCTGCACCGTCATCACCGGCGAGAAGGGCGCCTACATCGCGGACACGCTGACGGCCGACCTCACGCTGCACCGCAACGGCCAGTTCGCGCTCGACTGGGACGCCCTCAGCGCGTTCCGCGGCGTGGCCGAGGGCGACGTCACGCGCTTCGCGATCCCCAAGCGCGAGCCGCTGCTGGTCGAGCACGAGCAGTTCCGCGACGCGGTCCTGGGCCGCGACGCCGACATCGTCACCCTCGACCAGGGCTGCCGCACCGTCCAGGTGGCGCAGGCCATGATCGACTCCGCCGACGGAGGCGGTCAGCGGGTCGATCTGGCGTGAGCGACCGTCCGACGAAGGTCGTGATGCTGGTCGACAATGACGTCCGCCGCGACTCCCGCGTCCAGAAGCAGGCCCGGTCCATGGCCGAGCGCGGCTGGGACGTGACGCTGCTGGGCATCAACCGATCGGCCGAGCCGGTCGCCCCGTGGAAGGTCGGCGAGGCGACCGTCGAGCTGGTCGAGTACCGGCCCGAGCCGGTCGAGCGGGCGCACCTGACGCGCTCGCCGCGCCTGCGGTCGCCGATCGCGTACCGCACGGGCACGCGCGCCAACCACCTCCTGGGCTGGTGCCTCGCGCAGGAGCGCGTCCTGGCCGACCGCCGCGCGGTGACGTCGTCGCCGCTCGCCCGGGCCGTCCTGTCGGCGCGCGTCGCCGGCTACCGGGCCCTGGGCCGCTGGCGCGGGATGCGCCGCCAGCGCACGGCCGAGGTCCGCGGCAGCCGGATCCGCATGGACACGTGGCTGGACCGCCTCACCACCGCGGCCTGGGTGCGGCTGCTGGGCACGCGCTCCTGGTACCGCCTCGACCCGATGATCGAGACGTGGGACGAGGCGTTCGCGCCGGCGATCGACCGCCTGCAGCCGGACCTCGTCCACGCGAACGACTTCACGATGCTGTTCGTCGGCGCGCGCGCCACGTTCCGCGCCCGTGCGGCGGGCCGCGACGTCAAGCTGGTGTGGGACGCGCACGAGTTCATGCCGGGCGTCGAGCACGCCACCGCGCACCCGCGCTGGATCCTGTCGCTGCAGCAGCTCGAGGCCGAGCACGCGCAGTACGCCGACGCGGTCCTGACGGTCAGCGATCCGATCGCCGACCTGCTGCAGGAGCACCACGGCCTGCCCGAGCGGCCGACCGTCGTGCTCAACACGCCCATCGTCGAGGACCCGCTGCCCGAGGCGCCCAGCGTCCGCGCGCTGTGCGGCCTCGCCGACGAGGTGCCGCTCATCGTCTACAGCGGCTGGGTCGACCGCAACCGCGGCGTCGGCGTCGTCATCGAGTCCCTGGGCCGGCTGCCCGACGTGCACGTCGCGCTCGTCGTCGGCCAGCCGGACTCGCCCGTCGTGCTCGAGCTCCAGGAGCGCGCGGCCGAGCTGGGCGCCGCCGAGCGGCTGCACGTCCTGCCGTACGTGCCGGTCGAGCAGATCGTGCCGTACCTGCAGTCGGCCACGCTGGGCGTGCACTCGCTGATCCACATGATGAACCACGAGATCTCGCTCGCCACGAAGTTCTACGAGTACTCCCAGGCCCGCCTGCCGATCGTCGGCAGCGACGTCAGGTTCATGGCCGAGACGATCCGCCGCACCGGCCAGGGCGAGGTGTTCCGCGTGGGCGACCTCGACGACTTCGTCCGTGCCGTGAGCGCCGTGCTGGCCGACCGTGACCGCTACGTCGCCGCGTACGACCAGCCCGGCCTGCTCGAGGGCTGGACGTGGGAGCGCCAGGCCGACGTCATGCACGAGGTGTACTCGGGCCTGCTCGGCATCGAGCCCCACGTGGGGGTGGCGTCGTGAGCCGTATCGTCGTCCTGCGCAAGGGACCCGCCGAGCCGCTCGGCGACCACGTGCTGGCCCTGCGCGACCTCGGCCACGACGTGCACCTGCTCGCCGGCGCCGCGACCGCCGTCGCCACGGAGCCGCACGAGGTCGACGGCGTGACCGTCCAGACCGCGCCCGTGCGGCCGTGGCTCGGCCCCGGCAGCAACATCGCCCGCTCGCCGCGCTGGACCCGCCCGTTCGGCTACCGGCTCCTGGTGCGCGCCAGGACCCGCGAGGCCGCCGCGCGCGCCCGCGTCGCGGAGGCGCGGTTCCGCCGCGACGTCGCCCTCGTCCGCACCGGCTCCGTCCCCGCCACGGCGCGCCTGCGGCTGCTGCTGGCCCGCGCCCACCGCCGCTGGGTCGCCGAGCGCGCCGAGGACACCCGCGAGGCCTACGCCCTGCGCCGCGGCCGCCAGCGCGCCGCCGACAAGGCCGGCCGCCGCTGGTGGCGGCTCACGTCGCGCCGCCATGCGTGGGCTCATCTGGATCCGGCCCTGCTCGACCCCGAGATCCACCTCGGCCCGCTGCTCGACGAGCTCGACGCCGACGCCATCCACGCCGAGGGCGCCGTCATGATGTCGGTGGCGGTCCGGGCGGCCGCCCGCCGCGACCGACCGGTCGCCGTCGTGTGGGATCGCACGACCGACCGCAAGCCCAGGAAGCCGTGGGTCGCCGAGGCGCGCAAGCTGCTCGTCGCCGAGTACCGCGGCCGCGTCGACCAGACCGTCAAGCGGCCCACGCGCCACGACCTCGCCACCGCCTACGCCGCCGTGGGTCTGGCCTCCGCCCCGTCCGACCACCTCGAAGGAACCCCATGAACATCACCGTCGTCGGCCTCGGCAAGATCGGGCTCCCGCTCGCCGTCCAGTTCGCCGCGAAGGGCCAGCGCGTCTTCGGCGCCGACGTGGCCGAGTCGGTCGTCGAGACCGTGAACCGCGGCGACGAGCCGTTCCCGGGCGAGGCGCACCTGGCCGAGAAGCTGGCCGAGGTCGTCGCCGCCGGGAACCTCACCGCCACGACCGACACGGCCGACGCCGTCTCCCGGTCCGAGTACGTGGTCGTCGTCGTGCCGCTGTTCGTCGGCGCCGACGGCACCCCGGACTTCGGCTGGATGGACTCGGCCACGCGCGACATCGCCCGCGGCCTGAAGCCCGGCACCACCGTCATCTACGAGACGACCCTGCCGGTCGGGACCACGCGCACGCGCTGGGCGCCGATGCTGCAGGAGGGCTCGAGCCTCACCGCGGGCCGGGACTTCCACCTCGTGTTCAGCCCCGAGCGCGTCCTCACCGGCCGCGTCTTCGCCGACCTGCGCAAGTACCCCAAGCTGGTCGGCGGCCTCGACGAGGCGGCCACCGCGAAGGCCGTCGAGTTCTACGAGACCGTGCTGGACTTCGACGAGCGCGACGACCTGCCCCGCCCCAACGGCGTGTGGGACATGGGCTCGGCCGAGGCCGCCGAGCTGGCCAAGCTCGCCGAGACGACGTACCGCGACGTCAACATCGGCCTGGCCAACCAGTTCGCCCGCTTCAGCGACCAGCACGGCATCGACGTGCTCAAGGTGATCGAGGCGTGCAACAGCCAGCCGTACAGCCACATCCACCTGCCCGGCATCGCCGTCGGCGGCCACTGCATCCCGGTGTACCCGCGCCTGTACCTGTGGAACGACCCCGACGCCACCGTGGTCCGCTCGGCCCGTGAGGCCAACGCCGCCATGCCCGCCTACGCCGTCGACCTGCTGGCCGCGGCGATGGGCGACCTCAACGGCAAGCGCGTCCTCGTGCTGGGCGCCGCGTACCGCGGCGGCGTCAAGGAGACGGCGTTCTCGGGCGTCTTCGACACGGTCTCGCAGCTGCGCACGCGCGGCGCCGAGGTCCAGGTCAGCGACCCGATGTACTCCGACGAGGAGCTCGCCAAGCTGACGCTGCCGCCGCACGACGGCGAGCCCGTCGACGCGATCGTCGTCCAGGCCGACCACGCGGAGTACCGCGAGATCTCGGCCGCGGACTTCCCGGGCGTCGAGGTCATCGTCGACGGCCGTCGGGTGACCGATCCCGAGCGCTGGGCCGGCGTCCGCCGCGTCGTCATCGGCGGCTGAGCGGCGTGAAGGTCCTCAGCGTCGTCGGCGCGCGCCCGCAGTTCGTCAAGCTCGCGCCGATCGACCACGCGTTCCGCGCGGCCGGGGCGGAGCACGTCATCGTGCACACCGGCCAGCACTACGACGAGCGCATGTCGGGCGAGTTCTTCCGCGAGCTCGACATCGCGATGCCCGACGTGAACCTCGAGATCGGCTCCGGCGGCCACGGCCCCCAGACCGGCGCGATGCTCGCCCGGATGGACGACGTCATCCTCGAGCACCGTCCCGACTGGGTGCTCGTCTACGGCGACACCAACTCGACGCTCGCGGGCGCCGTCAGCGCGGTCAAGCTGCACGTGCCGCTCGCGCACCTCGAGGCCGGCCTGCGCTCGTTCAACCGTGCGATGCCCGAGGAGCACAACCGCGTCCTGACGGATCACGCCGCCGACCTGCTGCTGGCGCCGACCGAGCAGGCCATGCAGCACCTCGCGACCGAGGGGCTGTCCGCGCGCTCGGTCCTCGTGGGCGACGTCATGACGGACGTGCTGACCGGCATCAAGCGCCGCCTGGACTCCGGTGAGCTCGTGTTCCCCGACCTCGGCGTGCCGGCGGGGGAGTACCACGTCTCGACGATCCACCGGGCCGAGAACACCGACGACCCCGAGCGCCTGCGCGCGATCGTCGAGGGCCTGCAGTCCCTCGACCGCACGGTGATCCTGCTGGCGCACCCGCGCCTCGTGCAGCGGTGCGCCGACTTCGGCATCGAGCTGGAGCGCGGTGCCGTGCGCGTGCACGAGCCGCTGCCGTACGGCCGGCTCGTGGCCGCGGCGGCCTCCGCGCACTCGGTCGTCACCGACTCGGGCGGCCTGCAGAAGGAGGCCTTCCTGCTGCGCGTCCCGTGCGTCACGGTGCGCACCGAGACCGAGTGGGTGGAGACGGTCGAGCTCGGCTGGAACGTGCTGGCCTCGGACCCGACGACGATTCCGTCCGCGCTCGCCGGGCTCGCGCCGCAGCCGACCGACGCCACGCCCTACGGCGACGGCCAGGCCGCCGAGCGCGTCGTCGAGGCCCTCGCCCGCTGATCTCGATACGCCCGCTCGTTCCTCGCGGTGCTACTCGATCGGCGGGCCCGGTGATCGAGTGCCGGCGAGCGCAGCGAGACGGTGTATCGAGATCGTTGTTTCGATACGCCGCTCGTTCCTCGCGAGCTACTCGATTGGCGGGCCCGGTGATCGAGTGCCGGCGAGCGCAGCGAGACGGTGTATCGAGATCACGTCGAGCTCAGGTGGTCTCGATACACCCGCTCGTTCCTCGCGGGCACTCGACCACCGGGGTGGCACTCGACCACCGGGGCGGCACTCGACCGCCGGGTGCCGCTGACGAGGGTCGAGCTCAGGCCGGCTCGAGCCGGCCGTCCACCTCGCGGTAGGCCTCGCCGGTCTCGGGGCAGGTGAACGTGCCGTCGCCCTGGTCGGTGAGCGGCTTGCCGGCCCGGCCGACCCACGCGATGCGGCGGGCCGGGACGCCGACGACGAGCGCGTGCGGCGGGACGTCCTTGGTCACGACGGCGCCGGCGGCCACGAGGGCCCAGGCGCCGACGGTGACGGGCGCGACGCACACGGCGCGGGCGCCGATCGAGGCGCCCTCCTCGATCGTGACGCCGACGGGCGTCCAGTCGGCGCCGGACTTGAGCATGCCGTCGGGCGCGACGGCGCGGGGGAACTCGTCGTTCGTCAGCACGGCGGCGGGGCCGATGAAGACGCCGTCGGCGACCTGCGCGGGCTCGTAGACGAGGGCGTGGTTCTGGATCTTGACGCGGTGGCCGATCTGCACGCCCGAGCCGATGTAGGCGCCGCGGCCGACGATGCACTGCTCGCCGAGCGTCGCGTTCTCGCGGACCTGCGCCAGCTCCCACACCGTGGTGCCGTCGCCGAGGGTGGCGCGGTCGTCGACTTGGGCGGTGGGCTTCACGGTGGCGCTCATGGTCGCCACGCTAGCGGACCGGCGTCCGCGCGACGTGGGGCGCCGTCCACCCGAAAACGCCCGGATCCGCCCCGGTCCGTTGGACACCGCCGCACATCGCGCCCGTCGGTCCGGGCCTCGGAGGACCGACGTAGGTTGTTCCGGTGGCGAGACTGCTCACCGACATCCGGCCCCTGCGCGCCTCCGCGGCGTACCGCCGGCTCTGGATCGGCCAGGCGATCTCGGGGTTCGGCCAGCAGATGTCGGTCGTCGCCGTCGCGTGGGAGGTCTGGCAGCTCACCTCGTCGTCGTTCTCGGTGGGCCTCGTCGGCCTGTCCGGGCTGCTGCCCCTCGTGATGGGCGGACTCTACGGCGGCGCGCTGGTGGACGCGTTCGACCGCCGCACCGTCGCGATCGTCTCGGCGCTCGGGCTGTGGCTGTCCGCGCTCGCGCTGGTCGCCCACAGTGCGCTCGGCTGGGAGTCGGTCGGCGTGCTCTACGCGATCGTGGCCGTGCAGTCGCTGTTCTACGCCGTCAACAACCCCGCCCGCGCCGCGATGCTGCCGCAGCTGCTGCCGACGCGCCTGCTGCCCGCCGCGAACGCCCTCGGCATGGCGGCGACGAACCTCTCGTTCACGGTGGGGCCGCTGCTCGGCGGCGTGCTCATCGCGTGGCGCGGCGTCGAGGCGGCGTACGTCGCCGACGCCGTGCTCTACCTCGCGGCGATCTACTCGGTCGTGCGACTGCCCGCGCTGCCGCCGGCCACGAAGATGCCCGTGCCCGGGATCCGCTCGGTGGTCGAGGGACTGAGGTTCCTGCGCACCGCGCCGAACATCGCGATGTCGTTCATCGTCGACCTGTGCGCGATGGTCTTCGCGCAGCCGCGCTCGCTCTACCCGGCGCTCGCCGCGACGGTCTACGTCACGTCCACGCCCGGCGACGAGGGCGCCTCGGCCCTCGGCCTGCTGCAGGCGTCGCCGGCGATCGGCTCGCTCATCGCGTTCGCGGTGTCGGGCTGGATCAGCCGCGTCCACCGCCACGGGATCGCCGTGACCGTCGCGATCGTGGCCTACGGCGCGAGCGTCGCGGCGGCGGGCTTCGCGGCGATCGGCCTGCCCGGCGTGCTGTGGCTGGCCCTGAGCCTGCTCGCGCTCTCCGGCGCCGCCGACATGATCAGCGCGGCCTACCGCTCGACGATCCTGCAGTCGGCCGCGCCCGAGCAGATGCGCGGCCGCATGCAGGGCCTGTTCATCGTCGTGGTCGCGGGCGGGCCGCGCCTGGGCGACTTCGTGATCGGCTCGGTCGCCTCGGTGGTCGACGAGGAGTGGGCGATGGTCGTCGGCGGCGCGCTGTGCATCGCCGGCGTCCTGCTCGCGGTGACGCTCAACCGCCGCTTCCTGGCCTATGACGGGCGCCACCCCACGCCTTGAGCCTCAGCGGCCGTAGTCCGCCAGGTCGATCTGGATCCAGATCTGCTCGGAGCGCCCGACGAGCTCGCCCCCGGGTGTGTAGAGCGCGACGTCGGTGAAGAACTTGCGCCCCTCGTGGCCCGAGAGCCGGCCCACCGCGTGGTACGTCGCGCCCACCTGCGGCACGCTCAGCACCTCGGCGGTCATCGTGCCCAGCAGCATCGGCTGGCGGCTGAAGTCGGCCGCCCAGCCGCCGGGGCAGTCCAGCGCGGCCCACGCGACCGGCAGGTCGACCCCGCCGTCGCCGCGGTCGAACGACGGGTGCACGTGCCACGGCGCCGCGGTCAGGCCGTCGCCGACGGGCCCGCTGAAGATCCGCAGGCCGTCGCCGTCCTCGCGGTCCGTGCCGCACGTGAAGCACTGTGCGAACGGGTGGCTCGTGAAGCCCGGGTAGGCCGCGACGCCCGCCGCGACCCCGTCGGCATCGACGAACGGCGGCGCCTCCCGGGTGAACGAGCCCGTCGTGGCCGTGCCGACGATGGCCCCACCGTGCGTCATGAGGCGCGTCTCGTCGCCCTCGTGCTCCCAGGCCAGCGGCGTGTCCAGCGGCGGGGGCATGCGCAGCCGCGCCGCCACCGGGCCGGCCGGGTCCTGCTCCAGGCGGGCCTGCGCGACGAGGCCGCTGACCCAGCCGCCGTTGCCCGACTCGGGAGGTCCGTTGAACTGTCGCGGGATGGTGACCATGCCCCGACGCTATCGGTCCGCGTGGGGCCGCGTGACGCCGGTCACGACCCCCGCGGGAGCCCGGTTCCACAGGGCGGCACTGACCCTTCGACCGACATGGGACAATGACTCTCGTGAGCGAGCTCATTGACACCACCGAGATGTACCTGCGGACCATCTTCGAGCTGGAGGAGGAGGGGATCGTCCCCCTGCGCGCCCGCATCGCCGAGCGCCTCCACCAGAGCGGCCCGACGGTCAGCCAGACGGTGGCGCGCATGGAGCGCGACGGCCTGCTGACGGTCGAGGGCGACCGTCACCTCGAGCTGTCCGAGAAGGGACGCTCGCTCGCGACCCGCGTGATGCGCAAGCACCGCCTCGCGGAGCGCCTGCTCACCGACGTCATCGGCCTCGAGATCGAGTACGTCCACGAGGAGGCGTGTCGCTGGGAGCACGTCATGTCCGAGCAGGTCGAGCGCCGCCTCATCACGCTGCTGGGCGAGCCCACCGAGTCGCCCTACGGCAACCCGATCCCGGGCCTGGCCGAGCTGGGCCAGGTCGTCCCCGAGGCCGAGTTCCTCGACGGCGTCGAGTCCCTGCCGTCGGTCGTCGTGGGCTCCACCGAGCCGATCCGCGTCGTGGTCCGCCGCATCGCCGAGGAGCTGCAGAAGGACACCGAGGTCATGTCGGTCCTGCGCCGCGTCGGCGCGCTGCCCGGCAACGACGTGCTGGTGTCCCGCGGCCACGACGGACTGCTGGTCGCCCGGCAGTCCGAGACCGCCGAGATCGTGGCCGAGGCCGCGGCCCACATCTTCGTCTCGCGGTGAGAGTCCCCACCAGCGCCGTGAACGCGGCCGGCGGCATGGTCCACGCTGGCATGCTGACGCCATGAGCGTGCGCACCTGGTTCCGACGCACGGGCTCGCTGTCCCTCGGCTGGGCCCTCGTCGTGCTGGGATTGTTCATGCTCGTGCTGCCCGGACCCGGGCTGCTGGGGATGTTCGCCGGCGTCGCCCTCCTGGCGCGCCACTACGCGTGGGCCGAGGCCCTGCTCGTGCCGTTGGAGAAGAAAGCGGTCGAGGCGGCGTCGTACAGCGTCGCCACCATCCCGCGCATCCTCGTCACGGTGGTGGGCATCGTCTGGATCGCCGCGGTGGGCGTCGTGTGGCTCATGAGCCCGACGATCCCCGAGTTCGAGATCCTCAGCGTCGGCTTCGGGCCCAAGCTGCCCGGGGCCGGCTGGCCGGGCGCGCTGGGCTGGTGGTTCTCCGACCTCATCGCGGTCGGCATCCTGATCTACAGCATCCGTCGCTGGCGCTGACTACGGTGGGGACGTGAGCACCCCCATCGACCCGGCCTCCGTCGAGCTCGGCCTCGACACCTTCGGCGACGTCACCACCCGCGCCGACGGCACCCTCGAGCACCATGCGGTGGTCCTGCGCCAGGTGGTCGAGCAGGCCGAGCTGGCCGATCGCGTGGGGCTGGCGTTCATCGGCCTGGGCGAGCACCACCGCGACGACTTCGCGATCACGGCGCCCGACGTCGTGCTCGCGGCGATCGCGGCGCGCACCGAGCGCATCCGGCTGGGCTCGGCCGTGACGGTGCTGAGCTCGGACGACCCGATCCGGGTGTTCGAGCGCTTCTCGACGCTCGACGCGCTGTCGAACGGCCGCGCCGAGGTCATCATCGGACGTGGCTCGTTCACCGAGTCGTTCGGCCTGTTCGGCTTCGACCTGGCCGACTACGAGCGGCTGTTCACCGAGAAGCTCGACCTGCTCTCGCACGTGCTGACCGAGGAGCCGGTGACGTGGTCGGGCTCGATCCGGCCGCCGCTGCGCGAGCAGCGCATCTTCCCGCCGACCGAGTCGGGCCGCCTCAAGGTCTGGATCGGCGTCGGTGGCACGCCGCAGTCGGTCGTCCGGGCGGCGCACTACCGGCTGCCGCTCATGCTGGCGATCATCGGTGGCCCGCCGGCCCAGTTCGTGCCGTTCGCGAACTACTACCGCGAGCTGCTGGCGGCCGACGGCGTCGAGCCGCTGCCGATCGGCATGCACTCGCCGGGCCACGTCGCCGAGACCGACGAGCAGGCCCGTGACGAGCTGTTCCCGCACTTCCAGGCGCAGCGCGACCGCATCGGCCGCGAGCGCGGCTGGCCGCCCACCACGCGCATCCAGTTCGAGCGCGACGCCAGCCCCGAGGGCGCCCTCTACGTCGGCTCGCCCGAGACGGTCGCGCGCAAGATCGCCACGAACCTGCGCACGCTGGGCGTCAGCCGCTTCGACCTGAAGTACGCCAACGGCGCGATGCCGCACGACCAGCTGCTGCGCTCGATCGAGCTCTACGGGACCCGCGTCGCGCCGCTCGTGCGCGACATGCTGGCCTGACCGCGCGGGGGACGGCGGCCTAGTCTGACGCCCATGGAGACGATCCTGGTCGCGGTCCTCGGTGTCGTCGTGATCGCCGCCGCCTCCGTCCTCGCGCCGCGCCTCGGCACCGCCTCGCCGCTCGTGCTGCTCGCCACCGGCCTGGTCGTGAGCCTGCTGCCGTTCACGCCGGAGTACGAGATCGATCCGGAGATCATCCTCGCGGTCCTGCTCCCGCCGCTGCTGTACTCGGCGGCGGTCAACATGCCGGCGATGGACTTCCGTCGCGACTTCCGCGCGATCAGCGGGCTGTCCGTGCTCCTCGTGGTGATCAGCTCGCTGGTCCTGGGCGGCGTCTTCGTCCTGCTCATCGAGGGCCTGGAGTATCCGCTCGCCGTGGCGCTCGGCGCGATCGTGAGCCCGACGGACGCCGTGGCGACCTCGATCGTCAAGCGGCTCGGGGTGTCGCCGCGCGTCGTGACGGTGCTCGAGGGCGAGAGCCTGCTCAACGACGCCACGGCCCTCGTGCTGCTGCGGTCGGCCGTCGCCGCGACCGCCGCCGGCGTGAGCCTCGGCGGCGTGCTGGGCGCGTTCGCCTGGGCGGTCGTCGGGGCGGTCGCGATCGGCTGGCTCGTGGGCGCGGTGGTGTTGCGCGTGCGTGGCCGCATCGCCGATCCGGCGGTGTCGACGGCGCTGTCGTTCACCGTGCCGTTCCTCGCGTTCCTGCCCGCCGAGCACCTCGAGGCCTCGGGCCTCGTGGCCGCCGTGACGGCGGGGCTGGTGACCGGGCACGGGCAGGTCCACCACCTCGGCCCCCGCCAGCGGATGTCCGACCACCAGAACTGGCGCACGCTCGAGCTGCTGCTGGAGGGCGTCGTCTTCCTCGTCATGGGGCTGCAGGTGTCGGCGCTCGTGGACGACGTGCGGGACGAGCACGACGGCCCGGCGCTCGCGCTGGCGTACGCGGTGGTCGCCCTCGCGGTCGCCATGGCGATCCGGGCGGTGTACGTCGCGGTCATCGTGCTGGCCGAGAAGCGCCGCCAGCGGCGCACCCCCGAGCTGCGCTCGACGCTGGACGCGTGGTCGGCGCGCGTCGCGGAGACCGAGCACCCGCGCGCCGAGCGACTCAGGTCCCGGCTGCGGCGCGTCACGGCCGACGTCGACTTCTACGACGCCTCGCGCTTCGGTCGGCGCGAGGGACTCGTCCTGGTCTGGGCGGGGCTGCGGGGCGCGGTCACGCTGGCGGCGGCGCAGACGCTGCCGACGGACACCGAGCACCGCTCGCTGCTGATCCTCGTCGCGTTCTTCGTGGCGCTGCTGTCACTCGTGGTCCAGGGTGGCACGCTCGGCCGCCTCGTGCGCGTGCTCGGCCTGGGCGGCGTTCCCGCGACCGACGCGCACGAGTGGGAGCGGCTCGACGCGCGCATGCGCGAGGTGAGTGCCGAGGTGCTCGCCGGCGCCGACCTGCCCGAGCAGTGGCGGGCCGCGGCGGCGCGGGTCATGGAGCACGCCGAGCAGGACCAGTTCGACCTCGCACCGGTGCAGGAGCTGCGCCGCGACATCATCGAGGCGCAACGCGAGGCGCTGCTGCGGGAGCGGGCGGACGGCACCTTCGGCAGTGCGGCGCTGACCCGGATGCTGGACCAGCTCGACGCGGACGAGATCGGCCTCGAGCTGCGCCGTTCCGGCGACGAGTGACCAACGCTGTGGGCGACACCACGACGGCGATTCGCCCGAGGGACTTGTGGACAACCTGTCAGACATGTGACTGTTGTTACATAACGTGACGTTTGTGACCTAGCCCGTCCACTCCCCGGGCTCAGGGCCGGACTCACGGGGGTGTCTGCACCCGCAAGGCGCGCATGTCTTCCCCCGATCGTGCGCGTCGGTGCCGCGTCGGAGGGCCCGACCCCAATGGGCTCTCCGGGGCGGCTCCTTTCGTTCGGTCAGTCGCGGCCCAGGCCCGCCTCGCGCGCCTTGATGATCGCCTCGGCGCGGTCGGCCGCGTGCAGCTTGGCGTAGATCGACGACACCGCGTTGCGCACCGTCTTGTTCGAGACGTACAGCTCGGCCGCGATCGCGTCGTTGCTGCGTCCGGCGGCCAGCAGGTCGAGGACGGCTCGCTCGCGCTCGGACAGGTCGGGGAACGGGTGCTCGGTGCGCTGGGCCCGGCCCGCGAACAGGCCGGCGACCCGCGCCGCGACCGACGCGCCGAACACCATCCCGCCCCCGGCCGTCGCCACGATCGCGCGATGGACCTCGGCCGCGTCGGCGCCCTTGAGCAGGTAGCCCGACGCCCCGGCGCGCAGGGCGCTCACGATCGTGTCGTCGTCCTCGTTCATCGTCAGCATCAGCACCCGCACGCCCGGGTGCCGGCCGGTGATGTGGCGCGTCGCCTCGATCCCGTCCAGCACGGGCATCTGGATGTCCATGACCACGACGTCCGGCGGATCGGCCTCGACCACGTGGATCGCCTCGCGGCCGTCCCCGGCCGTGCCGAGCACCTCCATGCCGCCGAGGGCGCGCAGCAGCGCGACCAGCCCGTCCCGCACGATCTGGTGGTCGTCCACCACGACCACGCGCACCGACTCACTCATGACCGGCCCTCCCGTGCAGCGGCAGTCGTGCCGTGACCGTCGTGCCGCCTTCGGGCGGGCAGCGCAGGTCGATCGTGCCGCCCAGCTCGGCTGCCCGCTCCCGCAACGAGACCAGGCCGACGCCCGACCGGGCCTCGGCGGGGATGCCGATGCCGTCGTCGGCGATCTCCAGCACCAGGGTGTCCGCCTCGCTCGTGAGCGAGACCGAGCACGTCCGCGCTCGCGCGTGCCGGCGCGTGTTGTTCATCGCCTCGGCGGCGATCCGGAACGCGGCGACCTCGACGGCGGCGGGGAGGCTCCCGTCGAGGTCGGAGCGGACCCGGATCGTCGGTCCCGTATCGGAGTGCTCGGCCAGCTGCGTGAGGGCGCCGACGAGGCCACGGTCATCGAGCGCCGGCGGCCGCAGGTCGTGCACGAGGCGGCGGACGTCCTTGATGATCTCCTGCACGACCTCGCGCGTCTCGGTCAGCTGCACGTCGGCCGACTCCGGGTCCGTCCCGATCGTGAGCCGGGCGGACTCGAGCCGGAAGACGACGGCGGACAGCGAGGGGCCGAGGCCGTCGTGCAGGTCGCGGCGGATGCGGCGGCGCTCCTCCTCGCGGGCCAGCACGAGGCGCTCGCGGCTGCGCTGCAGCTCGTCGCTGAGCTGGCTCGCGCGGATCGCGCCGGCGGCCTGCCGCACGAGGTCGGCCAGCACGATCTCGTCGCGGGCGGTCAGCTGGTTCCGCACGCCGTGGGCGGGCAGCGTGATGCGGCCGATCGTGGTGGAGCGGTACGTGACGGGGAACGAGCGGACCTCGGCCGGGCGCGTGCCGCGGGACGCGACCAGGCGCTCGCCCGCGGACCGGTCGACCTCGACCTGCACCCAGGAGAGCCCGAAGGCCGCTGCGACGGCCTCGGCGACGGCGCCCAGCTGGGCCCCGTCGTCGTCCGTGCGCTCCAGCGTGGAGGCGAGGCTCGCCACCACGTCGTACGGGTCGCGACGCTCGCCGAGGACCAGCTGGCGCACCCACGCCTCGATCCGCAGGCGCAGCGGCCCGTAGAGGATCGCGGCCAGCAGCAGCACCAGCACCACGACCTGGCGCTGGCCGAACGCGTCGCCGAGGGTCGCCGACAGCAGGGCCAGGACGAGGATGTCCACGAGCACGATGACGACCGTGATCCCGCCGTAGACGAGGGTGCGGACGAGCAGGTTCTCGACGGACACGACGTCCGGGCGGACGATCGCGATGGTCATCGCGAGGGGGCCGACCAGCAGCGCCGCGCCGAGGAAGACGTTGTTGAGGATCGTGACGTCGACGAGCATGCTCGTCGCGATCAGCAGGACCATCGCGAGGACCGCCCACGCGAGCCAGCGCATCTGCTCGCGCTCGCGGTCCCGCGAGGCGCGGTACCGCGCGACGACGGTGAGCAGCGCGAGCACGAAGCCGGCGACGCCCAGGACCCACGCCAGCGCGTGCACCTCGTCGGCGACCGGCGCGAGCGTCCCGATCGAGGTCGGGTCGGTGCTGGCGCCCGGGGCGGCCGCGGCGACCTCGCGGTCGATCTCGGGATGCGTGCTCGGGACGACGACGAACAGCACCAGTCCGGCGGCCATGAGCCCGAGGCTCGTCCAGCCGGCGCGGCGGGCGCGGCCGCGCGGGAGTCCCTCGGGGAAGATCAGCAGGATGGCCGCGGCGGCGAGCGGCAGGACGGCCGTGAAGCGGAACAGGAACCACAGGACGGCGGTCAGGCCCGGCAGGGCCTCATGCCCGTCGACCGCGAGCCGCACGTACGACTGCGCCAGCCCGTCGAGCACCCACAGCAGGCCGAGCGTCATCATCGCGCAGCCCAGCGGGTGCCGGCGTCGATGCCACAGGACGACGGTGCCCAGGGCGAGCTGCGGCAGGCCCATCGCCGCGTACGTCCAGCCGGGCTCGGCCGCCCAGTCCGGCATCGGGGTGCGCCCGACGCGCAGGTCCAGCAGGACGGCCGCCGTGAACAGCGCGAGGCCGGCGCCGAGCGCGGTGAGCGCCCCGACGGGCACGCGCGAGGTCCTCATGCGTAGATCATGGCGGCGGTTCGCCTCCTGCGGGAGGGAACCGCCGCCATGGCGCTCGAGAAGCTCGGTCACCGCGTGCGGCGGTCGCCGACGGCCAGGCCGAAGCCGACCAGGACGAGCATGACGGCTCCGGTCCACGCCGACATGTACTGCAGCGGGACGATGGTCAGCAGCAGGGAGAGCGTGCCGAGCACGAGGCCCGCGATGCCGATCCAGCCGCGGACGGCGCCGGCCCGCTTCGCCGCGAACAGGGCCCAGCCGGTCAGGCCGGTCAGTGACCAGACCCACGGCACGGTGCCGATCCAGTGGTTGTAGAAGGCCGCGGACTCGGGCAGCACCATGTCGCTCTCCGTCACGGCGAAGACGAACTCGGTGTTGAGCGCGGTGCCCATGAGCACGACGATCGCGGTGCCCAGGACACCGAAGGCGGCGATGCCCGGCACGAGGCTGTCGGCGCCCAGCGCACCGCGCAGGCGACGGAAGAGGCCGACGCCGAACGGCACGAGGGCCAGGGCGGTCAGCGTCGCGACGACGTGGAACGCGATGAGCTGCGCAACCTTGTCGTCCATGCGCTCGATGACGATGGCCGGGTCGTCGACGACGCCCTTGCGGTACACGGCGTCGACCATGCCGCTGAGGATCGTGGTGGCGAAGCCCGCGACGCCGGCGAAGACGCCCGCGAGGGCCCAGGCGCGTCCGGGGCGGGGTGCGGCCTCGTCGGCCAGGTCGTCGCGGACGCGCTGCTCGGTCGTGATCTGCGTGCTCATGGTGTTCCTTCCGGGGAGTCGTTGATGACTCCACCGTGGAAGGCGCGCCGTCCCGGGGGACAGGGACAACCCGGCACGGTTCGCGGGACGTGGTGCCCCCGAGAGGATTCGAACCTCCGACACACGGTTTAGGAAACCGTTGCTCTATCCCCTGAGCTACGGGGGCGGCACCGGGACATCTTCCCACGGCGTGCCGCCCGGCGCGTGCACGTGGGGGTGCTGTGACGCAGGCGACCTGCGAGCCGGGGACCGCCGGCCGGTGCCGCCGTAGACTCGTCGGGTGCGGATCCTGCTGACCGGCGCCAACGGCGTCATGGGGCGAGCCACGATCCCGGCCCTGCAGAGCGCGGGGCACGAGGTCGTCGGGCTCGTGCGGTCGCCGTCCGCCGCGCGCGTCGTGCAGTCCGCCGGCGCCACCGCGGTCCACGGCGACGTGCTGGACCGCGCCTCCCTGCTGAACGCGATGCGCGGCTGCGACGCCGTGGTCAACTTCGCCACGCACGTCCCGGTCGGCGTCCGCGCGATGCTGCCCGGCTCGCTCAGCCGGATCAACCGCATCCGCACCGTGGGTGCGGGCGTCGTGGCCGACGCGGCGATCGAGTCCGGCATCGGCGTGATGATCCAGCAGAGCCTGAGCTTCATCTACGTCGACCGCGGCGACGAGTGGATCGACGAGACCACCCCGATCGACGTCACGCTCGTCACCGAGCCGCTCGCCGTCGCCGAGTCCCACGCCCAGCGCGTCGAGGAGGCCGGGGGAGTGGCCGTCCGGCTGCGCTACGGGCTCATCGCCGGCAACGACCGGAACTCGCAGTTCCTGGTGCGCCGCGCCGCCCGGCGCCGGCCCGTCGGCCTCGGCGACCCGGACTCGTGGATGCACGTCATCCACCCCGACGACATCGGCACCTCCGCGCTCGCGGCCCTCGACGCGCCCAGCGGGTCCTACAACGTCGGTGCGGAGCCGCTCAAGCGGCGCGACTACGCCGACGCGATCGCGACCGCCGCCGGGTTCAGTGACGGCCGCTTCTTCCGGAGCTGGGTCTTCGGCGTCACTGCCGACAAGCTCGAGATGCTCGCCAGGTCGCAGCGCGTGACCTCGCAGCTGTTCACCGACCGCACGGGCTGGAAGCCGTCCCACCCCGTCCTGACGCCGGAGTGGTTCCGTGCCTGATCACGAGACGCCCGAGGAGGCCGCGAAGCGCCGGCGGCGCGAGCGCGCCGCACGCCTGCTGGGCGACCTCATGCCCGGCACCACCCGCGACGAGACCGCCGAGGGGTGGGGCGAGCGCGAGGGCACGTCCCGCGACGACGAGCTGCGTCGCGACGTGCCCCCGCACCACGGCGGGGACTGACTCAGGGCAGCGGCGGCGTGCTGCCGGGCCCGCGCTGGGCGGCATCGCCACCGAGCAGGTCGCGGATCTCGCGCAGCAGCAGGACGTCCTCGGTCGGGCCGGCGGGCTCCTCCTCCTGGCCCTGGGCGAGGCGCTCCATGAGCTTCTTCCACGGCACGACGAAGATGAGGTAGACGACCGCCGCGGTGATGACGAACGTGATGATCGCGTTGATGATGGCGGCGATGTCGACCGTCGTGGCCGCGTTCTTCTCGATGATCCGGAACGACAGCCCGTCGACGCTGGCGCCGCCGAAGGAGTTGATGATCGGCTCGATGAGCGAGGCCGTTAACGTGCTGACGAGTGCGGTGAACGCGGTGCCGATGACGACCGCGACGGCGAGGTCGACGATGTTGCCGCGGAACAGGAAGTCCTTGAAGCCCTTGAGCATGGCCACTCCTCGGTGATGACGAACGGTACGGACCGAGCCTAGAGCGGGCGCGCCCTCACTGGCGAGCGACCACCACCGCGGCGAGGCGTGAGGTCATCGACGCCCGCGCGACCGTCGTCGCGGTCCGCGGGGCGGTCGCGACGCCGAGCACGGCGGTCTCGCGCTCGGGGTCGGCGCGCACGGTCATCACCTCGACCGCCTCGGCCACCGTGTCCGCGGCGCCGTCCTCGCCGACGGCGACGAGGTCGACGGCGTCGCCGGGCCGCAGCAGCTCGGCCGTTCCGGGGGACACCTCGACGACGGACAGCACGCGGCCCGCGCCGACGTCACGCGGGTCGACCACGCGGCGGTCGGTGAACACCTCGCCGGCGCGCATGGGGCCCGCCACGGCGCGCCCCTCGACGTCCGAGGCGGTCACGAGCCCCGCGGGCACGGCGGACCGGGGGACCCGGCGCGTGCCCAGGTCGGCGGCGTCGACCGTGGCGCCGCCGGAGAGGTCGCGCGCCGCCACGAGGACCTCACGGGTGTCGGGGGCGCGCGTGACGGCCGTGATCGCCGCCCACACGGCGAGGCCGGTCAGCAGGGCCGCGAGCACGCGACGATGGGCCAGGACGAGGCGAACGACCGATTCCATGCCGTGAGGCTAGGCACGATCGCGGGCGTGGACGCGCTCGTCCACAGGCCGGTGTCAGGCGGCGCCGGACCCCGAGGAGCCGGAGCTCGAGGAGGACGACGACGAGGAGCCGGACGAGGAGGACGACGAGGTCGACGACGAGCGGCTGTCGGTGCGGTAGAAGCCCGATCCCTTGAACACGACGCCAGCGGCACCGAAGACCTTGCGGAGGTCACCGCCACAGGCGGGGCAGGTCGTCAGCGCGGCGTCGGAGAAACTCTGCTTGATCTCGAGCTCTTCGCCACAGTCGGCGCATCGGTACTGGTACGTGGGCACGACCGCAAGGATACCGTCAGGTTCCACGGCTAAAGTGAGACCTCCACACCTTCCTACCCGAGGACCCACCCACCGTGACCGAATGGCTATTGCTGTTCACGTCGTTCCTGCTCATGCTCGCCTGCGGTGTCTTCGTCGCGGCCGAGTTCTCCTTCGTCACCGTCGATCGCGCCACGATCGAGCGCGAGGCCGCGGGCGGTGATAGCGGGGCCCAGGGCACGCTCAAGGCCCTGCGCACGCTCTCCACGCAGCTCAGCGGCGCCCAGCTCGGCATCACGATCACGAACCTGGCGATCGGCTTCCTGGCCGAGCCCGCCATCGGCCGCCTGCTCCACGATCCGCTCACCGCCGCCGGACTGTCCGGTGCCGGGCTCAGCGCCGCGTCCTACGCGATCGCGCTGCTGCTCAGCACGATCGTCACGATGCTCGTCGGCGAGCTGATCCCCAAGAACCTCGCGCTGTCGCTGCCGCGCCAGACGGCCGCCTTCACGCAGACGATGCAGCGCGCCTTCACGCACGCGATGGCGTGGCCGATCCGCGGCCTCAACGCCATGGCCAACCGGACGCTCGAGGCGCTCGGCGTCGAGCCCCAGGAGGAGCTGCGCTCCGCCCGCTCCCCGCTGGAGCTGCAGTCCCTCGTGCTGCGCTCGGCCCAGGAGGGCGCGATCGACGATGAGACCGCCGAGCTGGTGGCCCGCAGCATCGCGTTCGGCAACCGCACGGCCGCCGACGTGCGCACGCCGCGCGTGCGCGTGCACTTCCTCGAGGAGCGCGACACGGCGCTCGACCTCATCGAGGCGGCCCGGCAGACCGGCCACTCGAAGTTCCCGGTGATCGGCCGCTCGGCCGACGACGTCATCGGCGTCGTGCACGTCAAGCAGGCCGTCGCGGTCGAGCCCGACCGGCGCCGCTCGGTCCGCCTGAGCGAGATCGCCGAGGCGGCCGCCACCGTCCCGGACACGCTCGAGCTCGACCCGCTGCTGGTCCAGCTGCGCGACCTCAACAACCAGATGGCGATCGTCGTCGACGAGTACGGCGGCACCGACGGCGTCGTGACCCTGGAGGACCTCGTCGAGGAGATCGTGGGCGACATCGCCGACGAGCACGACCGGCTCTCCGACCGCAGCCGCCACCGCCGCGACGGCACGTGGTCCCTCTCGGGCCTGCTGCGTCCCGACGAGGTCTTCGAGCAGACGGGCGTCCAGCTGCCCGAGAGCGAGGACTACGAGACGATCGCCGGCCTCGTGCTCGAGCGGCTCGGCCGCCTCGCCGTGCGCGACGACGTCGTCACGCTCGAGGTCGACTCGACCCCCGAGAACGACGAGGACGACGCCCGCCCGCTGACCGTCCACCTCACGGTGGAGCGGCTCGAGGGCCGCCGCATCGACCGGATCGCGATGACCACCGAGGACGTCGCGACCGACGAGGAGGCGGACCGATGAGCGGATGGCCCGCACTCCTGCTGACCCTCGTCCTGCTGCTGCTCAACGCCCTGTTCGTGGCGGCCGAGTTCGCCCTGATCTCGGCGCGCCGCACGCAGCTCGAGCCAGCGGCCCAGGCCGGCCGGCGCAGCGCCAAGCTCGCGCTCAAGGCGATGGAGAACGTCACGCTGGCGATGGCGGCCGCGCAGCTGGGCATCACGATCTGCTCGCTCGGCCTGGGCGCCATCAGCGAGCCCGCGATCGCGCACCTGCTGGAGCCGGTCTTCGAGTACCTCGGCGTGCCGCACGGCTTCGTCCACCCGATCTCGTTCGCGATCGCGCTGACGTTCGTGGTGTTCCTGCACGTCGTCTACGGCGAGATGGTGCCGAAGAACATCGCGCTCGCGGCGCCCGACCGGGCCGCGCTCGTCCTCGGCCCGTTCATGCTCGGCGTCATCGCGGTCCTCAAGCCGCTCGTGGTCTCGCTCAACTGGATCGCCAACACGGCCGTCCGGGTGGTGGGCATCGAGCCCAAGGACGAGGTCGCCTCGGCGTTCACGCACGACGAGGTCGCCGGGCTGGTCGAGGAGTCGCGCCGCGAGGGCCTGCTCGACGACGACGAGTACGGCCTCGTGACCGGTGCGCTGGACTTCCACGACGGCACCGTCGCGCAGGTGCTGCTGCCGCGCGACGGCCTCGTGACGATCGCGCCGGGCGCCACCCCGCTCGACGTCGAGGAGGCGTGCGCCCAGACCGGCTACTCGCGCTTCCCGGTCGCCGACGCGGACGGCGAGCTGACGGGCTACCTGCACATCAAGGACGTGCTGGAGACCGACGACGCCAACCGCGTGCGCCCCATCGCCGACAAGTGGCTGCGGCCCCTGGCGACGGTCGGCGCGGCGAGCGGCCTGTACGACGCGCTGCGCACGATGCAGGCCCGCGGCTCGCACATGGCCCGCGTGGCCGACGAGACCGGCACCGTCATCGGCGTCGTCATGCTCGAGGACGTCCTCGAGGAGCTCGTCGGCGAGATCCGCGAGCAGGTCTGACCCTCCCCACCCCGCTGAGTTGCACGTTCGGCCCGCGACACGCCGTCGACACCGGGCCGAACGTGCAACTCAGCGGGGCCGTGGGAGGGCGGGACGGGCGGCACTAGACTCGTGCCGTGGCCCCCGAGACTCCTGAGCACGTTGCCGAGACCCACCACGACACGGTCATCGTCGTCGACTTCGGTGCGCAGTACGCGCAGCTGATCGCGCGTCGTGTCCGCGAGGCCAAGGTCTTCTCCGAGATCATGCCGCACACCGCGACCAGCGAGGAGATCCTCGCCAAGAACCCCAAGGCCGTGATCCTGTCCGGCGGCCCGTCCTCGGTCTACGAGCACGGCGCGCCCCAGCTGCCGGTCGGCCTGGTCGACTCCGGCACCGCCGTGTTCGGCATCTGCTACGGCTTCATGGCGATGGCCAAGGCGCTCGGCGGCGAGGTCGCCCGCACGGGCCAGCGCGAGTACGGCCGCACGAAGGTCTCGGTCCTGGAGCCGGGCACGCTGCTCAAGGGCCTGCCCGAGACGCTCGTGTCCTGGATGTCGCACGGCGACGAGGTCGTCAAGGAGCCCGAGGGCTTCACGCTCACGGCCAAGAGCGACCGGGCCACGGTCGCCGCGTTCGAGCACACCGAGCGGGGCCTCGCGGGCGTGCAGTGGCACCCCGAGGTCATGCACTCCGAGTTCGGCCAGAAGATCCTCGAGCACTTCCTGTTCGACATCGCCGGCTGCTCGCCCACGTGGACCAGCGCCAACATCGTCGAGGAGCAGGTCGAGCTCATCCGCCAGCAGGTGGGCGACGCGCGCGTCATCTCGGCGCTGTCCGGCGGTGTCGACTCGGCCGTCTCCACGGCGCTCGTGCAGAAGGCCATCGGCGACCAGCTGACGGCCGTCTTCGTCGACCACGGCCTGCTGCGCGAGGGGGAGGCCGAGCAGGTGCGCCAGGACTACGTCGCCGCGACGGGCGTCGACCTCAAGGTGGTCGACGCGCAGGACCAGTTCCTGGGCTTCCTCGAGGGCGTCACCGACCCCGAGACCAAGCGCAAGATCATCGGCCGCGAGTTCATCCGCACGTTCGAGGCCGCCGAGCGCGAGATCGTCGCGACGCCCGGCCCGCCGGTGCGGTTCCTCGTGCAGGGCACCCTGTACCCGGACGTCGTCGAGTCCGGCGGCGGCGAGGGCGCGGCCAACATCAAGAGCCACCACAACGTCGGCGGCCTGCCCGAGGACCTCGAGTTCAGCCTCATCGAGCCGCTGCGCACGCTGTTCAAGGACGAGGTCCGCGAGGTCGGCCGCCAGCTCGGCATCCCCGAGGCGATCGTCAGCCGCCACCCGTTCCCGGGCCCGGGCCTGGCGATCCGCATCGTCGGCGCCGTCTCGCGCGAGCGGCTCGAGATCCTGCGCAAGGCCGACGCGATCGTCCGCCAGGAGACCACGGCCGCCGGCCTGGACTCGCAGATCTGGCAGTTCCCCGTCGTGCTGCTCGCGGACGTGCGCTCGGTCGGCGTCCAGGGCGACGGCCGCACGTACGGTCACCCGATCGTGCTGCGCCCCGTCTCCAGCGAGGACGCCATGACGGCCGACTGGAGCCGCCTGCCGCACGACCTGCTCGAGCGGATCTCCACGCGCATCACGAACGAGGTCGACGAGGTCAACCGCGTCGTCCTCGACGTCACCAGCAAGCCGCCGGGAACGATCGAGTGGGAGTGATCAGCGCCCGCTGATCACTGGGCGGCGTAGTAGGCGTCCTTGACGTCCTGCGCCACGCGGCCGCGCTCGGACACCTCGAGGCCGTTCTTGCGCGCCCACTCGCGGATCGCGGCGAGGTCCTCGGTGCCCTTGCGCGCGCTGGGACCGGAGCCGCCACCGGTGCGGCGCGACGTGCGGTACACGCGCGTCGCGTTGTCGGTGTACTCCGCGAGCGTCTTGCGCAGCGTGTCGGCGTTCTTGTCCGAGAGGTAGACGTCCCATTCCTTGCCGTCGTAGGCGAGTCGGAAGGGCTGCGTTCCCTCCGGGAGCGGCTCGCCGTCGAAATCGTCGGTGATTTCAGTGATGGTCTTGGTCTGGATTCCCATGTCGACACCTTATTGCCGCGGGCCGCGGGGGTGGACGACATTCCCCGCGTCGCGGCGGTCCGGTCGCCGGCGCGCGAGGGTCGTCGGGGCCGGTGGTTAGGCTGGTCGGGTGAATTGGCACGTCGCGCGTCCCGTCCTGCTCGTGGTGGCGATCGTGGCGACGCTCGGGGCGTTCGGGTGGTCGCTGCTGTCGTCGGGAGACTCCGACGACCAGGCCGCCCCCGACCCCACGCCCACCCCCAGCGAGTCGGTGCTGACCTCCGACCCGCGCCTCGAGGCGCCCGCGCCGGCGCCCACCACCGAGCCCACGACGGCCCCCACGGTGAAGGCCTGCGAGGACGAGGACACCAAGTTCAACGCCGACGGCACGCAGGGCGACAGCCTGCTGCCCGACTGCGGCCAGACCCCGGTCACGAAGCAGCAGGAGCAGGAGGAGGGCCTGTCGCTCGCGTGCGGCGGCGACTACCCGGTCATCCTCTACAAGTCGACCACGTCGGGCGCGAAGACCTCGATCTGCGGCAAGGACGCCGTGGGCGACCGCTTCCGCGTCGTCGTGAAGCCGGCCGGGCAGGACACGCTCGACCTCGCCGGTCAGTACGACTGGCGCCGCGACGCCTACGTCGCCAGGCACGAGGGCGTCCGCTACGAGCTGCACGCCGTGGACGGATCGCTGCACGTGACGCGAAACGGCTCCACCCAGGTGCAGGAGTCGAAGGACTGGATCTCCCTGGACAACGAGACCGACGACCTCTGACCGGGCGGTGGTGGCGGTCGGATCGGTCTGCGCTAGTTTCGAGGCAGACACCCCACACAAGGAGCACATCGATCGTGAGCACCTCTCCTGTCAAGGTGGCCGTCACCGGCGCCGCCGGCCAGATCGGCTACAGCCTTCTCTTCCGTCTCGCCAGCGGCTCGCTGCTGGGCCCGGACACCCCGATCCAGCTGCGGCTGCTCGAGATCACGCCCGCGCTGAAGGCGCTCGAGGGCGTCGTGATGGAGCTCGACGACTGCGCGTTCCCCACGCTGGACTCGGTCGAGATCGGTGACGACCCGAACCACATCTTCGACGGCGCGAACCTCGCCCTGCTCGTCGGCGCCCGCCCGCGCACGAAGGGCATGGAGCGCGGCGACCTGCTCGAGGCCAACGGTGCGATCTTCACCGCGCAGGGCAAGGCCCTCAACGAGGTCGCGGCCGACGACATCCGCATCGGCGTCACCGGCAACCCGGCCAACACCAACGCCCTCATCGCGATGAAGAACGCCCCGGACATCCCGGCCGAGCGCTTCTCCGCGCTGACGCGCCTGGACCACAACCGCGCGATCAGCCAGCTGGCCGCCAAGACCGGCGCCAAGGTCGCGGACATCTCCAAGATGACGATCTGGGGCAACCACTCGGCCACCCAGTACCCCGACGTCTTCCACGCCGAGATCGCCGGCCGCAACGCCGCCGAGGTCGTGAACGACCAGGCCTGGATCGAGAACGACTTCATCCCCACCGTCGCCAAGCGCGGCGCGGCGATCATCGAGGCTCGTGGCGCGTCCAGCGCCGCCTCCGCCGCCTCGGCCACGATCGACGCGGCCCGCGACTGGCTGCGCGGCTCGGCCGAGAACGACTGGGTCTCGATGGCCGTGGCCTCCGACGGCTCCTACGGCGTGCCCGAGGGCCTCATCAGCTCGTTCCCCGTCACCACCAAGAACGGTGACTGGGAGATCGTCCAGGGCCTGGAGATCGACGAGTTCAGCCGCGCCAAGATCGACGCCAGCGTCGCGGAGCTCGCCGAAGAGCGCGACGCGGTCACGCAGCTCGGCCTCATCTGAGCCACCCCGTCACGCAACAGGGCCGCCCCTCGGGGCGGCCCTGTTGTCGTCGGTGGCGATGGTTTCGACACGCCGGCTCGCGCCACTCAACCACCGGAGCCCGGTGATCGCGTGCCGGCGAGCGCAGCGAGAAGGTATGTCGACATCACGACGGGACGACGAGCGCCAGCACCACGAGCGAGACGCCCAGGAAGCCCATCCACACCACGTCGAACAGCTTGCCGCGCACGCGCAGCATGCCGGTGTGGTCGAGCGGGATGACGGTGCGGGCGGCGGCCGCGGCGATGAAGGACGCGCCGATCAGCACGACCCCGGCCCGCCACGGGCCCGTGCCGATCAGCACGAGCCCCGCGGCGACCGCCAGCAGGTGCAGCAGGTAGATCCGTGAGCCGTGGCTGCGGGGGAGCTTCACCCCGCGTCCCCGGCGGACAGCTCGGAGAAGTCGACGACGTTGCTCAGCAGCATGGCGCGGGTCATCGGGCCGACGCCGCCGGGGTTGGGCGTGACCCAGCCGGCGGTCTCCCACACGTCCGGGGCGAGGTCGCCGACGATCTTGCCGTTCTCGTCGCGGCTGACGCCGACGTCGAGCAGGGCGGCGCCGGGCTTGACCATGTCGCCCGTGATGATGCCGGGGACGCCCGCGGCGGCGATGACGATGTCGGCGCGGCGGACCTCGGCGGCGAGGTCCTGCGTGCCGGTGTGGCACAGCGTGACGGTGGCGTTCTCGCTGCGGCGCGTCAGCAGCAGGCCCATCGGGCGGCCGACCGTGATGCCGCGGCCGACGACGACGGCGTGCTTGCCGGCGATCTCGACGTCGTGGCGGCGCAGCAGCTCGAGGATGCCGCGCGGCGTGCACGGCAGGGGAGCGGGCTTGCCCAGGACGAGCCAGCCGAGGTTGGTCGGGTGCAGGCCGTCGGCGTCCTTCGCGGGGTCGATCCGGCCGATGACGGCGTTCTCGTCGAGGCCCTTCGGCAGCGGCAGCTGCACGATGTAGAGCGTGCAGGCGGGGTCGTCGTTGAGCTGGTCCACGGCGGCCTCGACCTCGGCCTGCGTGGCGTCGGCGGGCAGGTCGATGCGAATGGACTCGATGCCGATGTCGGCGCAGTCCTTGTGCTTGGCTCCGACGTACCACTGGCTGGCGGGATCGTCCCCGACGAGGATCGTCCCGAGGCCGGGCATGATCCCGCGGGCACGCAGCGCGTCGACGCGCTCGCGCAGCTCGGACTTGATGGTGGCGGCGACGGCCTTGCCGTCGAGGGTCTGGGCGGTCACGGGTCCGAGTCTTTCACGTGCGGGCCGTGCGCCGTGCGCCGCCGTGGAACCCCGGGCGGCGCGCTGGGCCCGCGGCCTAGACTGCGGGGCATGCCGCCCCGCGCTCAACTGTCACAGGAGCGCAGCCGCCAGCGCCGCGAGGCGCTGCTGCGAGCTGCCGTGGACCTGTTCGTCGAGGGCGGGTCGCGAGCGGTGACGCACCGCGCCGTCGCGGCCGCCGCCGGCCTGCCCGCCGCCACGACGACGTACTACTTCGAGACGATCGACGACCTCCTGCGCGAGGCGCTGCACCACCACATCGAGCAGTGGATCGCCACGATGGAGGGCTACACCGTCACCGACCCCTCGGCCGTCATGGCGGTCGCCGCCCGTGACTCGGCCGACCAGGTGGTCGCCGCCGTGTTCGCGCAGCGCCCGCCCGAGACGGCCCTGCGCGAGCTGCAGGTGATCCTGGGCGCCGCGCGTGACCCCCAGCTGCGTCCCGCGGCGGTGAAGGCGCTGTCCGCCTCGATGGACGTGCTGTCCTCGCTGCTCGCGCACGCCGGCGTCGAGGAGCCGCAGGGGCTCGCCGAGGACTTCATGGCGGTCATCGCGGGCGTCGCCCTGCGCCGGTCCGCGGGCGTGCACAGCGACGCCGACGAGGCGGCCGCCATGCTCCGCGCCCTGCGCGGCCTGCTGGTGGCCCACCTCGTCGGCGAGGACGTCGCCCGCGACGCGCTGCTGCGCTTCCGCGAGGGCGTCAGTGGAAGAAGTGACGGGTCCCGGTGACGTACATCGTCACGCCGGCGGCCTGAGCCGCCGCGATCGTCTCGTCGTCGCGCACCGAGCCGCCGGGCTGCACGATCGCCGCGACCCCCGCGTCGATGAGGATCTGCGGGCCGTCCGAGAACGGGAAGAAGGCGTCCGAGGCGGCCACGGCGCCGCGGGCCCGCTCCTCGCCGGCCCGCTCCACCGCGAGGCGGCACGAGTCGACGCGGTTGACCTGGCCCATGCCCACGCCCACCGAGGCGCCGTCCTTGGCCAGCAGGATCGCGTTGGACTTCACGGCCTTGCAGGCGCGCCACGCGAACACGAGGTCCGCGAACGTGGCCTCGTCGGCGGCCTCGCCGGCCACGAGCGTCCACGTGGTCGGGTCGTCGCCCTCGGCGTCGACGCGGTCGCGCTGCTGCAGCAGGACGCCGCCGCTGATGGCGCGGAACTCGATGGGCGACTCGTCGGTCGGGGCGGGGCAGCGCAGGATGCGGATGTTCTTCTTGCCCTGCAGGATCTCGACGGCGCCGTCCTCGTAGTCGGGCGCGACGATGACCTCGGTGAAGACCTCGGCGACCTGGCGGGCCATCTCGGCGCTCACGGGGCGGTTGGCCGCGATGACGCCGCCGAAGGCCGAGACCGGGTCGCACGCGTGGGCGCGGGCGTGCGCCTGGGCGATGTCGTCGCCGACGGCGATGCCGCACGGGTTGGCGTGCTTGATGATCGCGACGGCGGCGTCCTCGTGCGCGAACGCGGCGCGGCGCGCCGCCTCGGTGTCGAGGTAGTTGTTGTAGGACATCTCCTTGCCGTGCAGCTGCTCGGCCTCGGCGAGGCCGCCCGTGCCCGACGTGTAGAGCGCGGCCGGCTGGTGCGGGTTCTCGCCGTAGCGCAGCACCGCCGAGCGGTCCCACGTGGCGCCCGCGAACGCCGGGAACCGCTCGTCGTCGGCGGGCGCGTACACCGAGGAGAACCACGAGGCGACGGCCACGTCGTACGCGGCCGTGTGCGCGAAGGCCTGGGCCGCGAGGCGCTTGCGCTGCTCGAGCGTGAAGCCGCCCTGCGCCACGGCCTCCGCGACCTCGCCGTAGGCGGTGGGGGAGACGACGACCGCGACGCTGGGGTGGTTCTTCGCCGCGGCGCGCACCATCGAGGGCCCGCCGATGTCGATCTGCTCGACGACCTCGTCGGGCGAGGCGCCCGAGGCGACCGTCTCGCGGAACGGGTAGAGGTTCACCACGACGAGGTCGAAGGGCTCGACCTCGAGCTCCTCGAGCTGGCGCTGGTGCTCGGGCAGGCGCAGGTCCGCCAGGATGCCCGCGTGCACGCGCGGGTGCAGGGTCTTGACGCGGCCGTCGAGGCACTCGGGGAAGCCGGTGACCTCCTCGACGGGCGTGACGGGGACACCGGCCGCCTCGATCGCCTTGGCGGTCGAGCCCGTCGACACGATCGCGACGCCGGCGGCGTGCAGCGCCTGCGCGAGCTCGGGCAGCCCGGTCTTGTCGTAGACCGAGACGAGGGCGCGGCGGATGGGACGGGTCTGGCTCATGACTGATCCTTCGGCTGGAAACGGATGCGGCGACCGTCGATCGTGAAGTCCTCGCGGGCCATCTTCCCGACCCACTCGACGAGCATGGCGCGCTCGCTGGTCTTGATGCGCTCGTGCAGGGCCTCGACGTCGTCGTCGTCCTCGACCGGGACGGCGACCTGCGCGACGATCGGGCCGGTGTCGACGCCCGCGTCGACCACGAACAAGGTGGCGCCGGTGATGCGGACGCCGTACTCGAGGGCGTCCTGCGGGCCGCGCATGCCCGGGAACGAGGGCGACAGCGCCGGGTGCGTGTTGACCGTCCGGCCGCCGAAGCGAGCCAGGAACGCCGGACCGGCGAGCTTCATGAACCCGGCCAGCACCACGAGGTCGGGCCGGTGGGCCTCGACGGCGCGGGTGAGGGCCTCGTCCCACGCGGCGCGGTCGGGGTGGTCGCCGACGCGCTCGACGAACGTGGGGATGCCGCGGCGCTCGGCGCGGCGCAGGCCCTCGATGTCGTGCCGGTCGGCGCCGACGGCGACGACCTGCGCCCCGTAGGCGGGGTCGGCCGCGGCGTCGATGAGGGCCTGGAGATTGGTCCCCGACCCCGACACGAGCACCACGAGGCGGGCGGGCTCAGGACGCGGAGCGGTCACGACCAGAACGATAGTGGGCGCCGATCGCGCCGAGGGCGCCGCCCGTGGCCAGCAGCGGCACCGCGACGAGCAGCGCCTGCCACGCGGGCGGGCCGGCGGACTGCAGCAGTCCCGGCCCCAGGGCCCCGTGGGCCGTCTCGACGAGCACGCCCACGACGAGGCCCGCGACGCCGCCGGCCGCGGCTCCGTCGCCCGCGACCCGGCCCCACGTGCGCTGCTCGTCGGCGCCGCGCGCGTACGCGATCAGTCCGGCGACGACGCCCGCGGCGGCCGGCAGCAGCATGAACACGATCGTCCAGCCGCCGAAGGGGCCGGGATCGGGCAGCGCCGCCAGCGGCGGGAAGCCCGGCACGGCGCCCAAGGCGCTGCCGGTGAGGTCGACCGAGGTGTCGGCGCCCAGCGTGAAGCCCGGGCCCAGCACGACGGCGGTGGTCCACAGCACGAGGGTGGGGAACGCCAGCAGGCACAGCAGGCCCAGGAGCGCCGGTCCGCCGGGATCGAGCGTGGCCCACAGGTCCGAGGCCCGCTCGAGGTGCAGCGCCAGCAGGACGAGGGTGAGCACGGTCGCGCCGCCCAGGAGCAGCGTCACGCCGCTCGCGGCGCCGTCGGCCACGGGCGTCCAGCGCCGGGACAGGCCCAGCCAGGCGATGCGCGACCGTCGGGAGGCGCCCCACGCCGCGCCCAGCCCCACGACGACGAACGCGCCGAACGCCGCGCGGACGAACGACGTGCCGTGGCTGCTGGTGGACGTCAGGGCCGAGCACAGCGCCGCGAGCACGCCCGCCACGCCGCCCGCCATCGCGCCGAACGCGCCGGGGTCGGGGACGGGGGAGCGCAGCGTCAGCCGGGTCAGCACGAGCACGATCGCGACGACGACGAACGTCGCGCCGATCGGGACGACGTCGATGTGCGTCTCGCCCGTGCGCAGGGTCGCGCCGACGGCCACGAGCCACGTGCGCACGGCCGTGCGGACGGTCTCGAGGGTGGAGCCGGCGACCCCGCTGGAGCCGACGGCGACGGCCGCGACGAGGACGCTGATGACCGCCGAGCCGACGGCGGTGATGATCGCCGGGCGCCACTGATCGGCAGCACGGGACTCGGGCATCTCACCATCCAAGCGGTAGTGTGGCGAGGATTCTGACAGCACACGCCGGGGCGGAGCCTAGGAGGGCAGCACGATGACGCGGGTCGACGAGTTCGACGCCTTCTACGCCTCCACGCAGCGCGTGATCCTGGTCACGACGTACGCCAAGTGCGGGGACCGGGACGTCGCGCGGGACGCCACGATCGACGCCTACCGCCACGCCTGGCGACAGTGGGCGCGGGTCTCGGACGACCCGATGCCGTTCGTGCGCGCGGAGGCCTGGAAGGGCACGGCGCTCAGCCGTGGCGCCCACCCATGGCGCAAGCGGCGGGAGCACCAGACCGACCAGCAGCTGCTGGACCAGCTGGCCGAGCTCGACCAGCCGACGCGCCGCCTGCTGAGCCTGCTGACGATCGCCGACATCGACCTCGACGCCGCGGCCACCGAGGTGGGCGTCGACGACGAGACCGCCCTGGAGCTCGCCTCGCGCGGCTTCGCCCGCCTCGAGGAGGGCCTGCGCGGCACGATCGACGAGGTCGTCGAGCGCATGCGCGCCCTCGCGGTCATCACGGCCGGGCTCGACCTGCCCAGCGCCTCCGAGATCCGCCGGTCCGCCACGCGCGGCGCGCGCCGCAACACCGTCGTCCTCGTCGCCCTCGCGCTCGTGCTGGTGATGTTCGGCGGCGCGTTCGTCTCGAACGGCGACGCGATGGCCCGCCAGGACACGCTGCCCGACCGCGAGAAAATCGGCGCCGAGTCCCGCGACATCGTCCTCGACTCGCACAGTATCGGCACGGACGACCTCCTCTCCGTGGGCGAGGTCGCCGCACTGCGGCCCACCGGGAAGTGGAGCGTCGAGGGCACCGACACGGACCCGGCGAACACGACGCCCTACGCGACGTGCCCCACGCGCCGGTTCGCCGACCCCGACCCCATCAAGGTCTTCGTCCGGGCCTACACGTCCACCGTCCAGGATCGTGTCGCGCAGTCCATCGAGGTCTCCCGGTCCCAGGAGGCCTCCGAGGCCGCGTTCGCCCGCCTCGTCTCCTTCTACGCCGGCTGCGAGCACCCCCGCACGCGCCTGGTGGACGCGTACCGCGTGGAGCGGCCCTTCGGCGACTTCCAGATCCTGCGCCTGCAGTCCTACCGCTCGCCGGCGCGCTTCATCACGGTCGGCCTCGCGCAGTCCGGCACGCTCACCAGCACGCTCGTGCACGAGTCCCCCGGCACGAAGCGCACGGACGTCAAGCAGTTCGCGCGCGTGCTGAACGAGTCCGTCAGCCGCGTGTGCGCCGAGTCCGGCGGCGACTGCACGAAGCGGTTCGCCGTGACGGCCGCGGTGCCGCCCGCGCACCTGAAGTCCCCGGGCTACCTCGGCGTCGTCGACCTGCCGCCGGTCGCGTCGATCGACAGCGTCTGGAGCGCCAGCGAGCCGATCGCGGTGAAGGACCAGAACCCGACCGCCACGATCTGCGACGACGCCTCGTTCCGCGGCAAGCAGTTCGTCAGCGCGGGCGCCCGCGTGTTCGCGATCCCCGAGGCCAAGCAGCTGCCCGAGCAGTTCGCCCTCACCCAGACCACCGCGCGCATGCGCAGCGATCGCGTCGCCAAGAAGTACGTGGACGCGCTCGTCGAGCGGGTCCGCGAGTGCCCCGACGGCGACCTGCCGGCGCGCGTCGAGGAGGAGAAGAAGCTCAAGGGCAGCGGCTACACCGCCACGTCCTGGCGCATCGGCCTCGAGGTCGGCAAGGACGAGGTCGTCTGGTACCGGATGGGCCTCGCCCGCAACGGCTCGGCCGTCACCCAGGTGCTGTTCCCGCCGGCCGGCAAGTACACGATCTCCGCCGGCGAGTTCCGCGCCGTGCTGGCCCGCGCGGGGGAGCGGCTCACCAACCTGCCTCAGTGACAGTTTCCCCGGTTAAGCAGGTTCTCCTCTCTCAACGAGGTTTCCTGTCACTGAAGGTGGTTCGCAAACCTCGTCAAGTGACAGTTCTCCCGCTTAACCGGGGAAACTGTCACCCCCCAACGACGACGCCCCCGCGAGCCGGAGCTCGCGGGGGCGTCGTGCTGACGGGTGTCAGAGGCTCTGCAGGATCTCGCGCATGAGAGCGGCGGTCTCGGACGGCGTCTTGCCGACCTTGACGCCGGCGGCCTCGAGGGCCTCCTTCTTGGCCTGGGCGGTGCCCGAGGAGCCCGAGACGATGGCGCCGGCGTGGCCCATCGTCTTGCCCTCGGGAGCCGTGAAGCCCGCGACGTAGCCGACGACCGGCTTGGTGACGTTGGCCTTGATGTACTCGGCCGCACGCTCCTCGGCGTCGCCGCCGATCTCGCCGATCATCACGATCGCCTTGGTGTCGGGGTCGTTCTCGAACGCCTCGAGCGCGTCGATGTGCGTCGTGCCGATGATCGGGTCGCCGCCGATGCCGATGGCCGTCGTGAAGCCGAAGTCACGCAGCTCGAACATCATCTGGTAGGTCAGCGTGCCCGACTTGGACACCAGGCCGATGGGGCCCGCGCCGGCGATCGTCGCCGGCGTGATGCCGGCGAGCGCCTGCCCGGGGCTGATGATGCCGGGGCAGTTCGGGCCGATGATGCGGGTCTTCTTGCCCTGGGCGTAGGCCCAGAACTCGGCCGTGTCCTGCACCGGGACACCCTCGGTGATGATCACGAGCAGGCCGATCTCGGCGTCGATCGCCTCGATGACGGCGTCCTTCGTGAACGCCGGCGGGACGAACGCGACGGACACGTTCGCGCCGGTCTTCTCGATCGCCTCGGCGACCGAGCCGAACACGGGCAGCTCGACGTCGTTGCCGTCGGCGTCGACGTGCTTGACCGTCGTGCCGGCCTTGCGCGCGTTCACGCCGCCGACGACGTTGGTGCCGGCCTTGAGCATGAGGGCGGTGTGCTTGGTGCCCTCACCGCCCGTGATGCCCTGGACGATGACCTTGGAGTCGGAGTTGAGATAGATCGCCATGTTCCGTCCTTACGCGTTCGCGAGCTCGGCGGCCTTGTCGGCGGCACCGTCCATGGTGTCGACGAGCGTGACCAGCGGGTGGTTCAGTTCGTTGAGGATCGCGCGGCCCTCGTCGACCTTGTTGCCGTCGAGACGCACGACGAGCGGCTTGGTCGCCTCGTCGCCCAGGATCTCCAGGGCGCCCTTGATGCCGTTGGCCACGGCGTCGCAGGACGTGATGCCACCGAAGACGTTGACGAACACGCTCTTGACCTGCTCGTCGTTCAAGATGACGTCCAGGCCGTCGGCCATGACCTGCGCCGAGGCGCCGCCGCCGATGTCCAGGAAGTTGGCCGGCTTGACGTTGCCGTGCGCCTCGCCGGCGTACGCGACGACGTCGAGCGTGCTCATGACCAGGCCGGCGCCGTTGCCGATGATGCCGACCTCGCCGTCCAGCTTGACGTAGTTGAGGCCCTTCGACTTGGCCTTGACCTCGAGCGGGTCGGTGGCGTCGTTGTCGACGAACGCCTCGTGCTCGGCGTGACGGAACTCGGCGTTCTCGTCGAGCGAGACCTTGCCGTCCAGGGCCTCCAGCTTGTCGCCCTCCAGGCGCGCCAGCGGGTTGACCTCGACGAGCGTGGCGTCCTCCTCGACGAAGACCTTCCACAGGTTCTGGATCATCTCGACGGCCTGGTCGGCCAGCTCGGCCGGGAACTTGGCGTCGGCGACGATCTCGCGGGCCTTGGCCTCGTCGACGCCGGTGCCGGCGTCCACGGGGATCTGGCGCACGGCCTCGGGGTTGGTCTTGGCGACCTCCTCGATCTCGACGCCGCCCTCGACGCTGGCGATGCACAGGTAGCTGCGGTTGGCGCGGTCGAGCAGGAAGGAGAAGTAGTACTCCTCGACGGGCGGGGTGGCCGGCGTGACGAGCACGCGGTTGACCGTGAGGCCCTTGATCTCCATGCCGAGGATGTTCGAGGCGTGCTCGAAGGCCTCGTCGGCGGTCTTGGCGATCTTGACGCCGCCGGCCTTGCCGCGGCCGCCGGCCTTGACCTGCGCCTTGATGACGGTCACGCCGCCGATCTGCTCGGCGGCGGCCTTCGCCTCCTCGGCCGTGGTGACCACGGTGCCGAGGGTCGTCGCAACGTTGTGCTTGGCGAAGAGCTCCTTCGCCTGGTACTCCATCAGATCCACGGTGACGTCCTTATGGGTGGGATTCGCTGTGGTTTCGGCGGGCGCGCAGTGGATCCGCGAGGACGCCGAAGCGCTCGCGACTCTACCCCTGTCGAAAGTGACGCCCGGGCGTGGGTTGCGTAAACGTGAGTTGAATCACCGTCCCATCATGCGGACGTGCGGCTTCGACTTTCCTCTGCTATTCGTGTCGTAACCGCGGTTGCGTTTCCGAAAGGGTTGGATTACGCCCCCTGCCTTCACCTAGTCTGGGGCGGTCCGTTTGCCTGACCCCCCGGAGGCGCAACGTATGTCCGTTCGCGATCGCTCTCAGAGCGTTTCGTCGACCCCGGACACTCCGTCCACCGCTCGCCCCGTCGGATCGCGCCGTGCCCCGCGCCCGGTTGACGCCGACTCCGAGTCGACGGTGTTGATGAAGGCCGTGACCCCCGAGCCGAAGGCGCAGACGTACGTCGGCGGCCGCCGGGCCAAGCGCCCCGAGCCGGTCAAGGCGGCCAAGCCGGTCGTCACCGCCGTCCCCGTCGACCGCCCCGCGCCGGTCGACACCACGATCACCTTCCCGGCCGTGGGCTCGCTGCCCGAGGGCCGCATCCCCGGCGCCCGTCGCGCCGCCAGCCGCGCCGCCCGCACCTCGGGCCGCACGCGCCTGCTGGCCGGTGCCGCGGCGCTCGTCGTCGCCGCCGTCGGCTCGCTCAGCGTCGCCTCGCCGGGCCTGCTCGCCGGCGCCGACACCGCGCTGGCCAAGAGCTACGTGGGCGCCAACGCCACGAACGCCGTTGACGTCTCGCGCAGCTACGACCGCGAGCTGGCCATCCAGAAGCCGCTGCAGGCGGCGCAGAAGGCCAAGGCCCTCGCCGACTACAACGCCACGGTCAACAGGAAGAACGCCGCCCGCGGCGACGAGATCATCCGCAACCAGTGGGTCATCCCGGTCGTCGGCTACCGCCTGACGGCCCGCTTCGGCCAGGGTGGCGGCTACTGGAGCAGCGGCCAGCACACCGGCCTGGACTTCGCCGGCCCGTCGGGCTCGACGCTCGTCTCGATCGCGGCCGGCACGGTCACCTCGACCGGCTACGAGGGCGCGTACGGCAACCGCACGGTCATCACGCTCGATGACGGCACCGAGATCTGGTACTGCCACCAGTCCTCGATCTCGGTCTCGCCCGGCCAGAAGGTCGCCCCCGGTGACGTCATCGGCGCCACCGGCTCCACCGGCAACGTGACCGGCCCGCACCTGCACCTCGAGGTGCGCCCCGGCGGCGGCGACCCGGTCGACCCGTACGCCGCGCTCGAGGCGCACGGCGTCACCCCCTGACCGACCGTCACCTTCCGGCGCGGCCGCTCGGTCAGAGCTTCTCGAGCGGCGCGTAGCGCAGCAGCAGGCGCTTGACGCCCGCCGACCCGAAGTCGACGCTGGCGACCGCCTTCTGGTCCGAGCCCTCCACCGCGACGACGGTGCCCAGCCCGAAGCTGTCGTGCGTGACGCGGTCGCCGGGCGCCAGCGAGATGATGTCGCCCGTGGTCCGCTTCTTCGAGCGGGCGGCGACGGTCGACGACTTGAACGACGCCGCCGGGGTGCGCGGGGCCCACTGCGTGGGCGCGCTGGCCTCGCGACGCCAGTCGACGAGCGTCGGCGGGATCTCGTCGAGGAAGCGCGAGGCCGGGTTGTACGCCGGGGCGCCCCACGCCGAGCGCACCGTGGCGCGGGTCAGGTACAGCCGCTGGCGGGCGCGCGTGATGCCGACGTAGGCGAGCCGGCGCTCCTCCTGCAGCTCGGCGGGGTCGCCCAGCGAGCGCAGGTGCGGAAAGACGCCGTCCTCGAGGCCCGTCAGGAACACGACCGGGAACTCCAGGCCCTTGGCGGTGTGCAGGGTCATCAGGGTGACGACGCCGTCGTCGGAGTCGGGGACGGAGTCCGCGTCGGCGACGAGCGCGACCTGCTCGAGGAACGCGTCGAGCGATCCGGCGGCGAGGGGCACCTCGTCGAGCGGGTCGCCGTCGCCCTCCTCGGCCGTCTCGAGGGTGGAGGCGGAGGCGACGAACTCGCGCGCGACGGCCACGAGCTCGGCGAGGTTCTCGACGCGCGTCTCGTCCTGCGGGTCGCTGCTGTTCTCCAGCACCGTCAGGTAGCCGGACTTCGTGAGCGCGGCCTCGAGCACGGCGTCAGCCGGGGCGCCGGAGCGGGCGAGCTCCATGAGCTCGGCCATCGTGGTGGCGAACGCCGAGATCGCGCTGCGCGACCGGGTGGCGAGCTCGTCGATCTCGTCGACGCGCGTCATGGCCTCCCAGAAGCTGATGCCGTGCCGGGAGGCGAAGCGCTCGAGCGCGCCCTCGGCCCGGTCGCCGATGCCGCGCTTGGGCTCGTTGAGCACGCGGCGGATGGAGACGGTGTCGCGCGGGTTGACCAGCACGCGCACGTACGCCAGGGCGTCCTTGACCTCCTTGCGCTCGTAGAAGCGCACGCCGCCGACGACGCGGTAGGGCAGGCCGACGCGGATGAACACCTCCTCGAACACACGCGACTGGGCGTTGGTGCGGTAGAAGACCGCCACGTCCTTGGGCGAGGCGATGCCCTCGTCGGAGAGCCGGTCGATCTCGTCGGCGATGAACTGGGCCTCGTCGCGCTCGTCGTCGCCGACGTAGCCCACGAGCTGCTCACCGTCGCCCTCGGCCGACCACAGCTTCTTGTCCTGGCGGCCGGGGTTGCGTGCGATGACGCCGTTGGCCGCGGCGAGGATGTTCTGCGTGGAGCGGTAGTTCTGCTCGAGCAGGACCGTGTCGGCGTTGGGGAAGTCGCTCTCGAACTCGAGGATGTTGCGGATCGTGGCGCCGCGGAAGGCGTAGATCGACTGGTCGGAGTCGCCCACCACCATGAGGTCGGACTCCTCGTCGCACAGCTCCTTGATGAGCGAGTACTGCGCGTGGTTCGTGTCCTGGTACTCGTCGACGAGCACGTGGCGGAAGCGGCGGCGGTAGGTCTCGCGCACCTCGGGCCAGGCCTGGAACAGGTGGACCGTGTTCATGATGAGGTCGTCGAAGTCCATCGCGTTGGCGGCCCGCAGCCGGCGCTGGTACTCGGCGTAGCACTGCGCGTACGTCTCGTCGGTGCCGTTGGTCGCCTTCCGGGCGGCCTCCTCGAAGTCGACGAGCTCGTTCTTCATGTTCGACACCCAGTTGAGGACGCCGCGCGGATTGACCTTCTTGGGATCGAGGTCGAGGTCCTTGACGACGAGCGTCATGAGCCGGCGCGAGTCCGCGGCGTCGTAGATGCTGAAGGACGACGTGTAGCTGAGGTTCTCGGCCTCGCGGCGCAGGATGCGCACGCACGCCGAGTGGAACGTGGAGACCCACATCATCCGGGCGCGGCCACCGACCAGGTCGGCGACGCGCTCGCGCATCTCGGCGGCGGCCTTGTTGGTGAACGTGATGGCCAGGATCGAGCCGGGGTGGGCGCCCCGCGCCGCGATGAGCCACGCGATCCGGCGCGTCAGCACGCGCGTCTTGCCCGAGCCGGCGCCGGCCACCACGAGCAGCGGGCCGCCGGTGTGCGAGACCGCGGTGCGCTGGGCGTCGTTGAGCCCCTCGAGCAGCTCGTCGGAGCGAGCGGTGCGTCGCTTCGCCGGGGTGGCGCCGGGACCGTCCGGAGCAGGTCGGGACGGGCGGGCGGAGGGCACGGGGAATGGCAGGGTCATCGCAGAACCAGCGTAGTCGCGGGCACCGACAGCGGCCCGGGCCGCTCCGGTGTGACCTCGGTCCGACTCCTTGGTCGGCGTCCGGTCCCGCCGCTACGGTGGAGGCCATGCTGCGCGTGAGGGGTGTGGGCCTGACGGTCCTGGGCTTCCTCGCCGCGATGCTCGCCACCTTCGTCCTGGTGCGCGTCGACCCCGCCTCCGAGATCCCGGGCCTCACGCAGGCCGCCCCGCGCGAGATCCCCGTCGGCGTCGTGGGCCGGCAGCCCGACGCCGGCACGATGCGCGACGCGCTCAACGGCCCCGCCGACCACCCGCTCGCCGCGCGGGTGACCGCGTCGAAGGAGGTCGCCGAGCGGCGGCTGCAGGAGCGGTCGCTCAGCGCGGTGCTGTTCCTCGGCAGCGGCGACGAGCACACGCTGTGGGTCGCCAGCGCCGCCGGCCGGGCCGAGGCCGAGCGCGTGCAGGAAGTCGTCGAGGAGCTGCTCGCCCCCAGCGGTCAGCGCGCGAAGGTCGTCGACGCCGTCCCCATGGGCGAGCGCGACCCGCACGGCGTCGGCCCGTTCCGGCTCGGCGTGGCGTGGGCGCTGCTCGGCGTCGTGTTCGCGGCCCTGCTCAGCTACGTCTTCGGGGCGAGGTCGCCCGGCAGGCGCCTCGTGGCGCTGCGCTTCGCGGGGCTCACGGCCGGCGCCGCGGTGGCGGGCGTGGGCGGGGCGCTGGTGAGCGACGTCCTCGTCGACCGGTTCGACGCCCCGTTCTGGCCGCTGGCCGCGCTCGGCACGCTCGTCGTGGTGGGGATGGGCGCCGTGACGCTCGCGCTCATCGCCTGGTTCGGCCGGCTCGGGCTCGGCCTCGCGGTGATCGGCACCGTCCTGGGGATCCCGGGCGCGATCGGGGCGTGGCCGCTCACGCCGCTGCCGACCGCGTGGCCCACGCTGCTCGCGTGGCTGCCGCCCGGTGCGGCGACGTGGGCGATCCGCGGCCTGGCCTACTTCGACGGCAACGGCGTCGAGCGCGTCGTGCTGATGATGGTGGGCTGGACGGGCCTGGGCCTGTGGGCGACGCTCGGTGCCGCGACCGCCGTCGAGGAGCGGCCCAGCCTGCGCAGCTACCACCCGGCGCTGCGCCGACGGCCGGTCGTGGCCACGCTCGTCGCGTTCGCGTCGGTCCTCGCGCTCGTCGTCGCTCCCGCGGTCCCCGCCTTCACGCGCACCGACCTCGACCCGGCGCTCGAGGTGACGTGCCAGCCGTTCCGGCAGCCGCGCGACGTCGAGGAGCTCAACCGCCAGATCGAGACGGTGAGCGACGTCTCGGGCTTCGTCGGCGGCGACGTCGGCGCCAGCACGCGGCTCGTCGACGAGCGGCTGCTCATGGTCTTCGGCGACACCCTGCGCCGGCCGGACTACGCCCGGCGCGCGATGGTGCGCAACTCGATGCTCGTGTTCGGTGGCGGCTGCGCCGGCGTCCTGCAGCGTCGCGACCGCGCGGCCGTGATCCCCGACCGCGCGGACGGCGTGGGGTACTGGCCGATGTCGATCGCCTCGGTGCGGCTGCGCGGCACCGACCTCGTCGGCGTCATGGTCCAGCGCGTCCAGCAGTACGAGGGCGACGAGCCGCTGGGCTTTCGCAACCTCGGCCCGGCCATCGCGGTCTTCCGCGTCGACCCGGGCCGGCCGCCGGTCCTGCAGCGCGTGGTCGACCTCGGCCCCGACGACCCGGACGTGTCGCGCCCGACGTGGGGTGCGGCTGCGACCGTGGTGGGCGACCACGCCTATCTCTATGGAACGAGCCGGAGCACGCCCGGCTTCGGCTGGGCGGTCAAGGTCGCGCGCGTCCGGCTGACCGACGCGACCGACCTGAAGGCGTTCCGCTACTGGGACGGCCAGCGCTGGCAGAAGGACCCGGACCGCGCCGCCACGCTCATCTCGCAGGACGAGGGCGTCTCGCAGACCTTCTCGGTGTTCCGCGACGGCGACACCTGGTACGCCCTGAGCAAGCGCGACGACTTCGCCGGCACCGACCTCGTGCTGTGGACCGCGCCGGGTCCGACCGGTCCGTTCCGCCCGGGGGAGGCACTCGCGCAGATCCCCTCGACCGACTCGGTGCTGCGCTACATGCCGCTCGCGCACCCCGAGCTGCTGCCGAAAAAGGGCACGATGGTCGTCTCGGTCAGCCGCAACACGAGCGACCTCGAGAGGATCCCGCAGGACCCCAGCCTCTACCGGCCCGAGTTCCTGCGCATCGACCTGCCCGACTGAGCCGCTCCCGCGCGCCCGGCCCGACTTTCGGAACGAGATCCACGTTCCGCACGACGAAGGACGTCGATCCCGTTCCAAAAGTCGGGGGAGGGGCGGACGCGCGGCGGCGGCGTCGCCGGGTGCTCAGATGAGGCGGCGGTCGCTGGCCCAGCGCGTCAGCTCGTGGCGGCTCGAGAGCTGCAGCTTGCGCAGGACGCTGGAGACGTGGGTCTCGACGGTCTTGACGGAGATGAACAGCTCCTTCGCGACCTCCTTGTACGCGTAGCCGCGCGCGATGAGCCGCATGACCTCGCGCTCGCGCTCGGTGAGCCGGTCGAGGTCCTCGTCGACCTGTGCGACCTCGATCGTGCCGGCGAAGGCGTCCAGCACGAACCCGGCCAGGCGCGGGCTGAACACGGCGTCGCCGCCGGCCACGCGGTCGATCGCGTCGAGCAGCTCGCCCGCCGAGATGTTCTTGGTGACGTAGCCGCGCGCGCCGGCGCGGATGACGCCGATGACGTCCTCGGCGGCGTCGCTGACCGAGAGCGCGAGGAACGTCGTCCCGGCCTGCGTCCGCCGGATGACCTCGGGACCACCCCCGCCGGGCAGGTGCACGTCGAGCAGGACGACGTCGGGGCGCAGGCGCTCCACGGCGGCGACGGCCGTGTCGACGTCCTCCGCCTCGCCGACGACCTCGACCCGGGCGGTGCCGAGCCGCTCGAGCTCGGCGCGCACGCCGGTGCGGAACATCGCGTGGTCGTCGACGACCAGGACGGACAGGATCATGGGGTCTCCCTCGGTGGCGTGGCGACGGGCATGGTGAGCGCGACCTCGGTGCCGTCGGTCGAGCTGCGCAGGCGGGCCGTGCCGCCGTGGCGCTCGACGCGGCCGATGATCGAGCGGCGCACGCCGAGCCGGTCGTCGGCGATGGCGCTCGGGTCGAAGCCGGTGCCGCGGTCGCGCACGAACACCTCGATTCGGTCGCCGTCCGGCCCGGGGGCACGCTCGGCGTAGACGTCGACGCGGTCGGCGCCGGAGTGCTTCGCGGCGTTGACGACGGCCTCGCCGGTGGCGGCGAGCAGGGCACGCAGCGCCTCGTCGAGCGGGGCGTCGCCCACCGTGACGACCTCGACGGGCACGCGGTGGTTGGCCTCCACGTCGGCGGCGAGCTCGCGGATGCCGGAGGCCAGCGTGACGGCGTCGTCCTGGCGGCCGTAGAGCCAGTCGCGCAGCTCGCGCTCCTGCCGGCGGGCCAGCGTGGCGACCGTGGCCGGGTCGTCGGCGTTCTTCTGCAGCAGCGCGAGCGTCTGCAGCACCGAGTCGTGCAGGTGGGCCGCGACGTCGGCACGCTCCTGCGAGCGGATGCGCTCGCGCCGCTCCTCGCCGAGGTCCGTCCAGAGGCCGAGGATCCACGGGCCGAGAATCAGCCCCACGCCGACGATCGCGATCGTCAGCGCGGCGGCGAAGTCGACCGCCGCGGACCAGCCCCGGTTGACCGTCAGGACGTACACGGCGCCCAGGCCGATGAGGGCGATGCCCACGAGCAGCCGGGCGAGGAACGCGGGCCCCTTGGTCTGGCGCAGCCACGAGTTCCACGTGGCGTCGTCGAACATGCGCCACACCACGGCGATGCCCGTGACGATCAGCAGCAGCGGCAGCATCCAGCCGCGCAGCCAGCCGCTCGTCAGGGCCATGAGGCTCAGGACGCCCAGGCCGATGGCGGCGATCGCCGCACTCTGGACGACCTCGCGGCGTGACGGCCCTCGGCGGCCCGAGCGCAGGCCGCGCCGCTCGGCGGACGCCAGGCCCGGCGACTCCGCCGGAGCCTGCAGGGGCAGGAACCACCACAGCAGGAGGTAGGCGATCAGGCCCGTGCCGTTGACGAGCGTGGCGACGACGAAGCCGACCCGCACCCACACGACAGGCAGCCGCAGGTGCTCCGCCAGGCCCGCCCCCACGCCGCCGACGATCCGGGCGTCGGCCGGACGGTAGGCGCGACGAGGCCCGGCGGCGGCCCGCGCGGGGCCGGTCGCGTCGGGCGCAGCGGTCGTCATGCCCCCACCCTCACACGCGGGCGCGAGCGCGCGCCATCAGGTCCGACCCCGGTCCGGCCCTCGGGAGGGTCAGGGGTCGACCAGGGGTTCACCTGATGGTGCGCGACCCCGTCCGGGGGCGAGGCTGGAGCCATGACCACACCCAGCTCCGGCTCGCAGCTCGATGCGCTGCGCCGCTCGACCGACGACCGCATGGTCGCCGGCGTGGCGGGCGGCATCGCGCGAGCCCTCGACATCGATCCGGTGATCGTGCGGATCGGCTTCGTCGTCCTCACCCTCGTGGGGTTCGCCGGCCCGGTCCTGTACGTCGCCTGCTGGCTGCTCGTCCCCCTCGAGGGAACGAGCCGCAGCATCCTCGGCGACGCCTTCGACCTGCGCTCCGACTCCCAGCTGCGCACCGTCGGCCTGATCGTGGCCGCCGTCATCGCGGTCGCCGCGGTCCTGGGCGACGGCGCCTGGGGCCCGGCCGGCTGGTTCTGGTGGCCCCTGTGGCTGACGGCCTGGGTGGCCATCCCCGTCGGCGCGGCCTACTGGTTCTTCGTGGTCCGGCCCCGCCAGGCGCAGCGGCAGCGCTTCGTGCCGCCCCCGCCCTACACCCCACCGGCCGGCCCGGCCGTGCCGTTCGCCGCCGCACCGGCCGGCGACACCGAGACCTCGACGACAGGAGACACCGAGATGACCGAGCCCGTGTCGACGGGCGAGGGGACCGCCGTCCTCGACGACCCCCTCCCGCCGCCGCCCCCACCGCCGGGAGCGCCGCCCACGAGCGTGCTGCCGCCCCGGCCCCCGCGTGAGAAGTGGTCCCCGGCGCTGCTGCTGGTCACCCTGTCGACGGTCGTCGCCGCGATGGGCGTCCTGGGCCTGTGGTCCGCGACGCAGGACCCGCTGCGGCCCGCCGTCTACGTGGCCGTCGCCCTGGCCATCGTCACCCTCGGCCTGTTCGTCGGCACCCGCATCGGCCACCCGGGACCGCTCGTCCTGGTCGGGCTGCTGCTGCTGCCCGTGCTCGCCGCGACCTCGATCGTGCCGCACTTCTCGGCTGGCCGGATCGACCTCGAGCCGATCACGGCCGCCGGACTGACCGACCGGATCGAGCAGGGCGCCGGTGAGGTCCGGGTGGACCTCACGACGATCCAGGACCCGCAGAACCTGGCCGGACGCTCCCTCGAGATCGACAACGGCCTGGGCAACGTGACCGTGTTCGTGCCCGACGGCCTCGACATCGACGTGGAGACCGCCCTGTCCTTCGGCGGCCGCATCGAGGTGTTCGATCGGCTCGACGACGGACAGAGCCCCCGACTCGACGTGCCCTCCGACGCCCCCGGGGCCTTCGAGCTCGACATCGACGGCTCGGCGGGCGAGATCCTGGTGGTGCGGAAATGACGACACATCCGATGCGCTGGGACGCCCTCGTCTTCGGCGTCCTGTTCACCCTGGTCCTGGCCGTCTGGGCGGGCCTGACCTATGACCTCGTGAGCCCCGAGGCGCTCGCGATCGCCGGTCCCGTCACTCTCATCGTCGCCGGTCTCGCCGGCGTCGCACTCACCCTCAGGAGGAAGTCATGAGCCAACCCGTCCCCGGACCCAAGCGGCTGACCCGCAGCACCACCGACAAGTGGCTCGGCGGTGTGTGCGGCGGCCTGGCCGAGTACACCGGCGTCGACGCCACACTGATCCGCATCGTCACGGTCGTGCTGGTCGTGGTGGGCGTCGGCACGACCCTGCTGGTCTACCTCGCGGCGTGGCTGCTCATGCCCCAGGCGCCGGAGCCGAGCCCGTGGGCACCGCCGACGACCGATGGGCCGCCCGCGCCGCCACCGCCGTCCGCGTGAAGTCCGAGAACACCCCGTCCACCCCGGCGGCGAGGAAGGCCATCAGCTCGGCCGTCGCGTCGCCGGGGGCGGCCTTGTCCTGACTCGTCTTGAACTGCTTCGGCAGGAAGTTGTTCTCGTTGCGCATCGTCCAGATGTGCACCAGCAGTCCGGCCTCGTGCGCGTCGTGCACGAGGCCGGTCTCGTCCAGCAGCGTGTGGTCGCGGGCGCGGGCGATCACGAGGCTCTTGTTCGGGCCGATGCCCTGCGCGTACTCGGCGATGCGGGCCAGCTCGGCCGGCGCGGTCAGGGCCGCGTAGTCACGCGGGTCCCACGTCGCCGTGAGGTCGTAGGGGGCGCCCTTGCGCTCCATGAGCTGGATGAGCGGCAACGGCGTGAGCGGCCGCAGCGCGCGCAGGTTGGCGGTCTCCATCGACTGGATGAAGACCTTGGCGCCCTCGTGGTTGAGCCCGCGCCGCTCGAGCACCTCGAGCAGCATCGCGTTGAGGTCGATGCCGATCGCGCGGAAGTACAGGGGGTGCTTGGTCTCGATGTAGACGCCGATCGGCTCGGCGCCCGGGCCGCGCCGCGCGTTCTCGGCCTCGGCGATGTCGATGACCTCGTCGAGCGTGAGGATCGGCTCGATCCCGCTCAGCGGGAGGTTCTGCGGGCGCAGCTGCGGCAGGCGCTCCATGGTCCGCAGGGTCTTGAGCTCGGCGAGCGTGAAGTCCTCGGTGAACCAGCCGGTCAACGGGACGCCGTCGATGAACTTGGTGGTCCGCCGGTGCGCGAACTCGGGGTGCGCGGCCACGTCGGTCGTGCCGCCGATCTCGTTCTCGTGCCGCACGACGAGCACCCCGTCGCGGGTCGCGACGACGTCCGGCTCGATGAAGTCCGCGCCCTCCTCGATCCCGAGCAGGTAGGAGGGGCGCGTGTGCTCCAGCCGGGCGCCGGGGACGCCCCGGTGCGCGATGACGACGGGCTCGACGAGCGAAGCGGTCATCGACTCAGAGTAGTCAACGCGCGACGACGCGGACGGCGCCCGCGCGCCGCGGGTCGGCGGCGCCCACGAGGCGTCCGCCGCCGGTCAGCATCGTCGCCGCGACGCCGCCGAAGTACATCGTGAGGTCCTCGGGGTCCTCGACCTTGACCTCCTCGTCGGGCGTGCCGGCGCGGTGGACGTGGACGCGCGGGTGGTCGACCGCGCCCTGCAGGCTGAGCCCGTCCTCGACGAGCCCGGTGAGCGCCTGGACGATCGCCGTCGTGATGCGGTCGGCGCCGGGGGAGCCGATCGCGAGGACGCCGCCGTCGGTGTGATGACCCACGGTGGGCGCCATGTTGGACAGCAGCCGCGAGCCGGGCGGCAGCCCGTGCAGCCCACGCGGGTTGAGCTCCTGCTCGCCGAGGCAGTTGTTGAGCCAGATGCCGGTGCCGCGCGCGATCATCCCCGAGCTGTAGCCCGACGAGATCGTCAGCGCGCACGCCGTGCCCTCCGCGTCGGTGGTCGAGACGTGCGCCGTCGAGCCGGACTCGAGCACGGCGAGGCCCTCGCGGTCCACGAGGTCGAGGAACGCGGCGGCGTCCCGCTCGAGGTCGTCGGTGTGGTCGAAGACCCGCAGCCGCTCGCCCAGCACGCGCCGCTGGACCCGCACGAGGTGCTCGCGGTCGCTGAGCGGGTGGCCCGCCAGGAGGCGCAGCATCGCCGCGACGCACACGCCACCGACGGCCGGGGGAGGGTTGGTGCCGAGCGTCCAGCCCGCCATCCGCGCGGTCAGCGCGGGACGGACGACGGGCTCGTACGCCGCGAGGTCCTTGGGGCCGAGGATCCCGCCGCGGTCGAGGACGTCGCGGGCGACCTGACGCCCGAGCTCACCGGTGTAGAGCTCCTGCGGCCCGTGCCGCGCGATGCGCTCGAGCGACTCGGCGAGGTCGGGCACCACGAGCAGGTGGTCGCCGATCGTGCCGTCGGGCCCGCGCAGGGCGGCGTGGCTGGCCTCGTCCCAGCCGAAGATCGACTCGTCGACGTACTCCAGGTAGTACCGCGACGCCGAGCTCAGCCGGAAGCCGCCGCGCGCGACGTCGATGGCCGGCGCGACGAGCTCGGCCCAGGGCAGGTGTCCCCAGCGGCGGTGCGCCTCGCCGAACGCGGCGATCGCGCCGTGCGTGGCCACCGAGCCGGGACCGACCGTCACGGTGACGCCGCCGCCGTACGCGGTGTGGATGTCCCACGTGCCCCGGCCGAGCGAGTCGGGCGCGCCGCGGCCCGGCATGTCCATCCAGCCGTCGACGGTGACGGGGGCCGAGCCGTCGGGCGGCTGGATCGTCAGGAACCCGCCGGCACTGGGGGAGACCAGGCCGACCTCGTTGACCATCGTGACGAACGCGGCCGCGAGGGCCGCGTCGAGCGCGTTCCCGCCGGCGTGGACGATCGCCTCGCCCGCCTCGGCGGCTGCCACGTTCGGGGCGGCGATGGCGACGCTGGTCACTCGCTCAGCGTACGGGCAACCTCACCGGCTCACCCGGTACGTCAGGTGCGCGAACTGGCCGCGACGGACGACGTCCTCGAGGTGGAGGCGATCGCTGCCGATCCGGCGGGGCAGCAGGGGAGCGCCGGCGCCGAGCGTGGCGGGCGCGATCGACACCTGGACCTCGTCGAGCGCACCCGCGTCGTCGAACTGGCCGACGAGGTCGCCGCCGCCCATGACCCACACGTCGCGATCGCCGGCGCGCTCGCGGATCGCGTCGAGGTGGTCGGCCACGTCGCCGGACACGACCGTCAGGTCGGCGCCCTCGGGGACCGGCAGGTCGCGCGAGGTGAACAGGAACGCGGGCTTGCCCGAGATCGCCTCCTCCCACGCGGCGGGACTGTCGAGGGCGCCGGTCTCGCGCAGCAGCCACTCGTACGTGGACGAGCCGAGCACGGTGACGCCGACGGACTCGAGGAAGGCGGTGAACGGCTCGGCGTGCTCGGGCGCGTCGGGTGTGCCCCCGTCGACCTCGAAGAGCCAGGCGAGGGAGTGGTCCGGGTCGGCCAGGTGGCCGTCGAGCGTGGCGGCGGTGTTGAAGACGAAGCGGGTCATCCTCCGATCGTGGACCGTGCCACCGACAGTCCTCAAGCGTGACGGACGCCGCGTCGCCCCACGGGAATGCGCGGGCGGTGCGTCGGCTTGAATCCCGGTGTGACCACGACGCAGATCGAGCCCACCGCCCGGACCCGGCACGTGAGCCTCGCCCTGCTCGCCCTGGCACTCGGTGGGTTCGCGATCGGCACCACCGAGTTCGTCACGATGGGGCTGCTGCCCGACGTCGCCGAGAGCATCGACCGCAGCATCCCCACGACCGGCCACATCATCTCGGCGTACGCGCTGGGCGTGGTGATCGGCGCGCCGCTCATCGTCTCGATGGGGGCCCGGATGCCGAAGCGGGCGTTGCTGCTGTGGCTCCTCGGCGCGATCGCGCTCGGCAACGCCCTGACGGCGGTGGCGAGCGGCTACCTGCCCGTCCTGCTCGCCCGCTTCGTGGCCGGCCTGCCGCACGGCGCGTACTTCGGCGTCGCGTCGCTCGTGGCCGCCTCCCTCGTGCCGCCGGGCCGCCGGGGACGCGCCGTCAGCATGGTGATGATGGGGCTGTCCGTGGCGACCGTCGTGGGCGTCCCGGCCAGCACGTGGCTCGGCCAGCTGTCGTCGTGGCGCGCGGCCTACGCGGCCGTCGTCGCGATCGCCGTCGTGGGCGTCGTGATGGTGCTGGCCTTCGTGCCGTTCGTCCCCGGCGACCCGAGCGCCAGCATCCGCGGCGAGCTCGGCGCCCTGCGGGAGCCGGCCGTGATCGCGGCGTTCCTCACGGGCCTCGTGGGCTTCGGCGGTCTCTTCGCGATGTACAGCTACATCGCGCCGATCGTCACGGACCTCGTCGAGCTGCCCGAGCGGGCGATCCCGGTCTTCCTGCTCGCGTTCGGCATCGGCTCGGTGACCGGCACGTGGCTCGCCGGCCGCCTCGCGGACTGGGACAACGTGCGCCAGGTCCTCGGCGGCCTCGTCGCGACCGTGCTGGTGCTGCTCGGCTTCCACGAGCTGGTCGAGATCGCGGCGGTCGCCCTGGTCGGCGTCTTCCTCGTGGGCGCGCTGGGCAGCGTCATCGCGGTCGGCCTGCAGATCCGGCTCATGACGGCCGCGGGCGAGGCCGAGATGCTGGGCGCCGCCCTCAACCACGCGAGCCTCAACATCGCCAACGGCCTGGGCGCCTGGCTCGGTGGCCTCGTCATCGCCGCGGGCGCCGGCTACGCGGCCCCGGCCCTCGTGGGCGCCGCCCTGGCCACCGCCGGCCTCGTGGTCTTCCTGCTCGGCCTGCGCTGGGCTCCCGTCCGCGCGTGACGGTTCAGCGAGCCGCGGTCTGGGCGCCCGCGACGGGCCGCAGCCAGACCTGGTCGCCGTTCTGCAGGCCGCGGGCGGTCGCCTCGGAGCGGGTCACGGTGACCTGGACGGGCGGCTGGCCGTCGGAGGGCGAGACCTCGAGGCGGACCTCGAAGCCGATCCGCGTCCAGCGCGTGATCTTGCCGTCGACCGCGCCGGGCAGCGGCTCGCGCGAGACCTCGATGTCGTGCGGCCGCAGCTGGACGCCGCCGAGCCGCGTGACGGGCCCGAGGAAGCTCAGGACGAAGTCCGTCGCCGGCGCGTCGTAGAGCTCGTCGGGGGAGCCCACCTGCTCGATGCGGCCGTCGTTGATGACGACGATCGAGTCCGCGACCTCGAGCGCCTCCTCCTGGTCGTGCGTCACGAACACTGTGGTCACGTGGACGTCGTCGTGGAGGCGGCGCAGCCAGTCGCGCAGCTCCTTGCGGACCTTCGCGTCGAGCGCGCCGAACGGCTCGTCCAGCAGCAGCACCGAGGGCTCGATCGCCAGGGCGCGGGCGAGGGCCATGCGCTGGCGCTGGCCGCCCGACAGCTGCGAGGGCAGCCGGTCGCGGAACTGCGAGAGGTGCACGAGCTCGAGCATCTCGTCGACCTTCGCGGCGATCTCGGCCTTGGGACGCTTGCGGATCTCGAGGCCGAACGCGACGTTCTTGGCGACGCTCATGTGCTTGAAGGCCGCGTAGTGCTGGAACACGAAGCCGACGTTGCGCTTCTGCGCGGGCAGGCTCGTCGCGTCGTTGCCCTCGATCACGACGCGGCCGGAGTCGGCGTCCTCGAGCCCGGCGATGATGCGCAGCAGCGTGGACTTGCCGCCGCCGCTGGGACCGAGCAGCGCCGTCAGCTGGCCCGTGGGGATGTCGAGGTCGATGTCCTCGAGCGCGACGAAGTCGCCGAAGTTCTTGTTGACCCGTGAGATCTCGATGCTCATGGCGGTTCCTTCGTTCTCAGTGCCGGTCGGCGCGCGAGCGCAGGATGGACACGGCGATGATGCACAGGACGGAGACGCTGGCCAGCAGGAACGCGATCGCGTACGCCGACTCCTGCTCCCAGTTGAGGTACTTCTCCTCGACGGCCAGCGTCGCGGTGCGGGTCTCGCCGGCGATGTTGCCCGAAACGACCTTGACCGCGCCGAACTCGCCCAGCGAGCGCGCCAGGGTCAGCACGACGCCGTAGACGACGGCCCACTTGATGCCCGGCAGGGTGACCCGCCAGAACGACTGCCAGCCGTTCGCGCCGAGCGATCGGGCGGCCTGCTCCTGCTCGGTGCCGATCTCCTCCAGCACCGGGACGACCTCGCGGATCACGAGCGGCAGCGCCACGAACGCGGTCGCCATGACGATGCCGGGCGTCGCGTAGATGACCTGGATGCCGGCGCTCTCGAGCGAGGGGCCGAGCCAGCCCTCGCGGCCGCCGTAGACCAGGACGAGCGACAGGCCCACCACGACCGGCGAGATCGCCAGCGGCAGGTCGACGAGGGAGCTCAGCAGGCGCCGGCCGGGGAACGTGCCCCGCACCAGCAGCAGCGAGATCGCCACGCCGAAGACTGTGTTGATGGCGGTCGCGATGACGGCGGCGACGGCGGTCAGCCGCAGGGCCGCGACGGTGTCGGGGTCGGCGAAGACCGCCTCGACGGCGTCGAAGCCGTTCTCGAACGTGTTGGTCACGACGAGCGAGACGGGCCACGCGACCAGCAGGAACAGGTAGGCGATGACGAGGACGCGCAGCACGTACGTGAAGGCGCCGCGCTGGCCGCGGATGCGACGGGTGTCAGCCACGGCGGGCCACCCGTCGCTGGATGACGTCGAGCAGCAGGATCACGACGAGCGCCACGATGAGCAGCAGCGTCGCGACCGAGGCGGCGGCCGCCGGGTTGTCGTTCTCGATCGCCGAGAGGATGCGCACCGAGGCGACCTCGGACGTGAAGGGCAGGTTGCCCGAGAGCAGCACGAGCGAGCCGTACTCGCCGACGCCACGCGCGAACGACAGCGCCGCGCCCGCGGCGATCGCGGGGGTGAGCGTCGGCAGGATGATGCGGGTGAACGTGGTGAGGCGGCTGGCGCCGAGCGACGCGGCGGCCTCCTCGATCTCGACGTCGAGCTCCTCCAGCACGGGCTGGACCGTGCGCACCACGAACGGCAGCGTCACGAACAGGAACGCCAGGTAGACCGAGGCGCCGGTGTTGGCCACGTCGATGCCCAGGGGGCTGTCCTGGCCGTAGAGCGAGAGCAGCACCAGGCCGGCGACGATCGTCGGCAGCGCGAACGGGATGTCGATGAGCAGCTCGAGGACGGCCTTGCCGGGGAACCGGTCGCGCACGAGCACCCACGCGATCGCCGTGCCGGCGAAGACGTTCGTGACGGTGACGGCGAGCGCGGACAGGACCGTCAGGCGGATCGCGTGCGCGGTCTGCTCGTTCGTGATCGCCTGCCAGAAGGCGTCCACGCCGCCCTCGCCGGCGGTGGCGATGACGGCGGCGAGCGGGATCAGGACGAGCAGGCTGAACCACGTCATGGTCACGCCCAGGCCGATCCCGGTGGTGCGGTTGAACGCGCCAGCCGGCCGGGAGGCTCCCGACCGGCCGGCGCGCGCGGTGACGTCCGCAGCGGTCACGAGGCCGCCTTGCCGGACTTGGCGATCGCGTCGGTGACGATGCCGACGGGGGCGCCGTCCTTGCCGTCGCCGAACAGCTTGTCCTTGACCTGGCCCCAGCCGGGGCCGCCGAAGTTCTTCTCCAGCGTCAGCAGGTTCTGGACCTCCGGGTACGGGTCCGACGAGTCGGGTGCGCCCTTGATGTCCTCGGGCTTCAGGCCCACCGACTCGAGGTCGGCGACGCCGGGGTTCTCGGTGTTGACCGGGCGGAAGCCGGTGAGCGCGAACTGGCGCTGGCCCTCCTTGCCCAGGACGAACTCGAGCCAGTCCTTCGAGACGGCGCTGGAGTCCTTGAGGATCGCGCCGGGGTTCTCGATGAGCAGTGTGGTCTCGGGGATCACGTACTCGAAGCCGTTGTTGTTCTGTGCGGCGAGGATCGCCTCGTTCTCGTAGGCGAGCAGGACGTCGCCCGTGCCGCCGAGGAAGCTCTGCGTGGCGTCGCGGCCGCTGTTGGTCAGCGAGACCACGTTCTTGAACAGCTGGTCGACGAACTCGGTGGCCTCGGCCTCGGTGCCGCCGTTCTCGGTGATGTGGCCCCACGCGGCGAGGGCGTTCCAGCGGGCGGCGCCCGAGGACGCCGGGTTGGCCGTCACGATCTCGACGCCCGGCTTGACCAGGTCGTCCCAGCCCTTGATGTCCTTGGGGTTGCCGTCGCGGACGCCCAGCACGACGACCGAGGTCGACACGATGCCCTTGTTGGGGCCGTCGTCCCACGTCTCGTCGACCAGGCCGGCGTCGACGAGGCGGTCGACGTCGGTGCCGACGGACAGGTGCACGTAGTCGGCCTTGAGGCCCTCGACGACCGCGCGGCTCTGGTCGCCGGACGCGCCGTAGGACGTCTTGAACGTCGTGCCCTTGCCGGCGTCGGTCTTGGTGAACTCCTTGGCGATGGCCTTGTTGGCCGCCTCGGGGACGGCGAAGCCGACGATCGAGATCTCCTGACCCGAGTCGTCGGAGCTGCCGCCGCAGGCTGCGAGCGTGGAGGCGACGGACAGCAGCAGGGCCGCGGCCGCGACGGAGCGCAGGCGAAGCGTCATGGGGGTTCCTCTCGATCGGCCCGGCGCGGGTGCCGTGACTCGCGGAGCAATGTACGGAAGGAGCGGGGCGTTCGGGCTTAAGTCCACATTGTGGACTTCTTAACTGGACAAATGCAAGCACGCGGGGCCGCAGGGGCGGGACGGGCGAGTCGGTCGGTGCCACGATCACGCGGTAGTTTGGGGTCCGTGACGGACTCGACGATCATCTACACGCACACCGACGAGGCGCCTGCCCTCGCGACCTACTCCTTCCTGCCGATCATCGAGGCCTACGCCTCGAAGGCCGGCGTCGAGGTCGAGACCCGGGACATCTCGCTGGCGGGCCGCATCATCGCCGCCTTCAGCGACCTGCTGCCCGAGGACCAGCGAGCGGCCGACGCCCTCGCCGAGCTCGGCGACCTGGCGAAGCGGCCGGAGGCCAACATCATCAAGCTGCCGAACATCTCGGCGTCGATCCCGCAGCTCAAGGCCGCGATCGCCGAGCTGCAGGCGCAGGGCTACGCGCTGCCCGACTACCCGGACAACCCGGCCACGGACGAGGAGCGCGACGCGAAGGCCCGCTACGACAAGGTCAAGGGCAGCGCGGTCAACCCCGTCCTGCGCGAGGGCAACTCCGACCGCCGCGCCCCCGCCTCGGTCAAGAGCTACGCGCGCAAGAACCCGCACTCGATGGGCGCCTGGAGCAGCGACTCCAAGACCGAGGTCGCCACGATGGGCCACGACGACTTCCGCTCCAACGAGCAGTCGGTCGTCCTGCCCGCCGACGACACGCTGACGATCGAGCTCGAGGCCGCCGACGGCACCACCACGGTCCTCAAGGACGGCCTCAAGGTCCTCGAGGGCGAGGTCGTCGACGGCACGTTCATGGACGCCGCCCAGCTCGACGCCTTCCTGGCCGACGCCATCGAGCGCGCCAAGGCCGACGGCGTCCTGTTCTCGGTGCACCTCAAGGCCACGATGATGAAGGTCTCGGACCCGATCATCTTCGGCCACGTCGTGCGCGTCTTCTTCAAGGACGTCTTCGACCAGTACGGCGACGACCTCAAGGCCGCCGGCCTGAGCGCCAACGACGGCCTCGGCGGCATCCTCGCCGGCCTCGACAAGCTGCCCAACGGCGCCGAGATCAAGGCCGCGTTCGACCGCGCGCTGGAGAACGGCCCGCGCCTGGCGATGGTCGACTCCGACAAGGGCATCACCAACCTGCACGTCCCCAGCGACGTCATCGTCGATGCCTCGATGCCGGCCATGATCCGCACGTCGGGCCACATGTGGGGCCCGGACGGCCAGGAGGCCGACACCCTCGCGGTGCTGCCCGACAGCAGCTACGCCGGCGTCTACCAGGCCGTCATCGACGACTGCAAGGCCAACGGCGCGCTCGACCCGTCGACCATGGGCTCGGTCCCGAACGTCGGCCTCATGGCGCAGGCGGCCGAGGAGTACGGCAGCCACGACAAGACGTTCGAGATCCCCGTCGACGGCACGGTCCGCGTGAAGAACGCGGCCGGCGAGACGCTCATCGAGCACCGCGTCACGGCCGGCTCCATCTGGCGCGCCTGCCAGACCAAGGACGTCCCGATCCGCGACTGGGTCAAGCTGGCCGTCACCCGCGCCCGCGCCTCGCAGACGCCGGCCGTGTTCTGGCTCGACGAGACCCGCGCCCACGACGCCAACCTGATCACCAAGGTCAAGGCGTACCTGCCCGAGCACGACACCGAGGGCCTGGACATCCGCATCATGGCGCCGGCCGAGGCCACCGCGTTCAGCCTCGAGCGCATCCGCCGCGGCGAGGACACGATCAGCGTCACCGGCAACGTCCTGCGCGACTACAACACCGACCTGTTCCCGATCCTCGAGCTCGGCACGTCGGCCAAGATGCTGTCGGTCGTCCCGCTGATCAACGGCGGCGGCCTGTTCGAGACGGGCGCGGGCGGCTCGGCCCCCAAGCACGTCCAGCAGCTCGTCAAGGAGAACTACCTGCGCTGGGACAGCCTGGGCGAGTTCTTCGCGCTGGTCCCGAGCCTGGAGCAGTACGCCAAGGTCGCGGGCAACGACAAGGCCCAGGTGCTGGCCGACACGCTCGACCGCGCCACCGGCACGTTCCTCGACGAGAACCGCTCGCCGGGCCGCAGGCTGGGCACGATCGACAACCGCGGCTCGCACTTCTACCTGGCGCTCTACTGGGCCCAGGAGCTCGCGCAGCAGACCGAGGACGCCGAGCTGGCGGCCGCGTTCGCGCCGCTCGCCGAGAAGCTGAAGGGCAACGAGCAGGCGATCGTCGACGAGCTGCTCGCGGTGCAGGGCGAGTCGGTCGACCTCGGCGGCTACTACCAGCCCGACCCGGAGAAGGCCGCGAAGGTCATGCGCCCCAGCGCCACCTTCAACGAGGCGCTCGCCTCCTTCTGAGTCGCCCGCACGACGGCGGCCGGGACCTTCGGGTCCCGGCCGCCGTCGTCGTTCGCGGGTGTCACCCGCGCTGGGTGGCCTCCCGGCGCGCGTGGCTCGGCGCCGCGAAGAGCTGCACGACGAGCAGGCCGACGAGGAACGCGGCGGCCGGGACGAGCAGCGCCTCGGACATCGCGTCCGAGAACGGCCCCGCCAGCTGCTCGGGCAGGCTCGCGCCACTCGTCCGTGCTCCCGCCGAGTCCGGCACGCCCGGCAGGTTGGCGCTCAGCCGTGCGGTGATGGCCGCGGCGATTGCCGCCGAGCCCAGCACCGCCCCCACCTGCCGCGTGGCGTTGTAGACGCCCGAGCCCGCCCCGGCGGCCGACAGCGGCAGGTTGCGCGTGGCGGTGGAGGCCAGCGGCGCCCACAGGAACGCGTTGCCGAAGCCGAGCATCGCGTTCACGACCAGCAGCTGCCACAGCGGCGTGTCCGGCGCGATGACGAGCGCGGTGGCGACGAGCGCCACGGACGAGACGCCGAAGCCGATCGAGGCGAGGCGCCGCGGAGGCAGCCGGTCGCTCATCCGGCCCACGACCGGGGCCATCGCGGCGGTGACGACCGCCATCGGCACGAACAGCAGGCCCGACTGGGTGGCGTCGTAGCCGAGCACCGTCTGCGTCCAGAGCATGAACGGGAAGGCCATCGCCGTCACCGAGAACGAGACGGTCGAGATCGCCACGTTGGCGACCGAGAAGTTCCGGTCGCGGAACAGGCGCAACGGCACGAGCGGCTCGCGCCGGTTGCGCGACTGCCAGTAGACGAACACCGCCAGCACGACCAGCCCCGCGCCGATCAGCAGCGGCACCGAGACGACGCCGGTGATGGTGCCCCAGTCGTACTGCTCGCCCTCCTGGATGCCGAACACGATGAGGAACATCGCGACGGCGCTGAGCGCGACGCCGAGCCAGTCGAAGCTGTGCGTGTGGGTCTCGAGGGCGGGCACGAGGCGCAGCGCCAGGACGAAGCCGATGATGCCGACGGGCACGTTGATGAAGAAGATCCACTCCCAGCCCGCCTGGTCGACGAGGATGCCGCCGAGCACGGGGCCGACGAGCGTGGCGACGCCGGCGGTGGCGCCCCACAGCGCCATCGCGCGGCCGCGGCTGTCGGCGGGGAAGGTGCGGGTGATGACGGCCATCGTCTGGGGCGTCATCATCGAGGCGCCCAGGCCTTGGAAGACGCGCGCGACGATCAGCGTCTCGACCGAGCCGGTCAGGCCGCACCACAGCGACGAGACGGTGAACACGGTCAGGCCCGTGAGGTAGACCCGCTTGGGCCCGAGCCGGTCGCCGAGCCGTCCCGTGATGAGCAGCGGCACGGCGTACGCCAGCAGGTAGGCGCTGGTGACCCAGATGACCGAGTTGTAGTCGGTGGACAGGTCGTCGCGGATCGCCGGCGTCGCGACCGAGACGATCGTCGAGTCGACCAGGATCATGAAGAACCCGATGACCATGGCCCACAGGGCGGGCCACGGGTTCGCGGGGAGGGTCGGGCTGTCCGTCGTTTGGCTCACCCGGGGAATCTACGCCCGGTCACCGACAACGGCGTGACGGCTCAGCGCAGCAGCTCGTGCACGTGGTGGTCGGTGATCGTGCCGTCGGCCAGGCGGCACGTGCCGTGCTCGGTGCCGTAGCGGGTGAAGCCGAGCCGCTCGGCGATGCGCAGGCTCGCGGTGTTGCCCTCGGCGGCCACGAGCGAGAGCCGCCGGCGATCGAGGCCCTCGGGGTCGAGGGCGTGCGCCACGACGGCCCGCGCGGCCTCGGTCATGACGCCCTGCCCGCGGGCGTCCGGGTGCGTCCAATAGCCGATCTCGCCGAGGCCCCCGGTGGGGTCGTCGAGTCCCATCACGCCGATCGTGGCGACGAGGCGGTCGTCCTCGTCCGCCACGGCCCACGTCTCGTCGCGGCCGATCGCCGCCTTCCACCACGAGTCGTGGATGTAGCTCAGCGCCTCCTTCGTCCCGTAGGGCGACGGCAGGTTCGACAGGAAGTGCCGGGTGCTCGGGTCGCTGCCCGCCTCGACGATGCGCGGCACGTCGTCGTACGTGAGGGGACGCAGCGTGAGCCGCTCGGTCCGCAGGGTCGAGGCGCGCCAGGTCGTGCGCGGGTACGGTGCGTCGCCGAAGCGCAGGGAGCCGGTCCACGCGTCGTGGATCCGGTCGCGCTCGAGCAGGGCGTCCGGTTGGACGCCGTGCAGCCGGAAGCCGAGGGCGTGCGCCACGCGCAGGCTGGCCAGGTTGCCGACCTGGGAGCGCCACACGACGGCCTCCTTGCCGGCCTCGACGAACGCGTGGTCGATCGCGAGCCGCGCCGCCGCCGTGGTGAGCGAGCGCCCACGGCAGTCGGGGTGCAGGGCGAAGCCGATGTCGGTCAGCGCGCCCTTGCCGCGGATGTCGACATTGCCGGCGTAGCGGCCCTCGAACTCGATCGCCCAGCACATGAACGTCCCGCTGTCCCAGCCGTGCGGGATGATCTCGAAGGCGAACTTCTCGCTGGCGCTGAGCGGGTGCGGGGTGGCGACGGCGGTCCACCGGACCATGTCGGGGTCGTTCGCCATCTCGTTCATCCGCTGGACGTCGCCGCGCACGTGGGCGCGCAGCGTGACGACACCGTCGGTCAGGACGGGGACGTTCAGGGGCCAGGCGGGCGCCGTCACGCGAGGCCGGCCCGGAACGGATCAGCGGGGTAGACCCCGAGGACCTTGATCTCGGTGGTGAAGAAGCGCAGCTCCTCGAGGGCGCGCGCGAGGCCCGGCTCGTCGGGGTGGCCGTCGACCTCGGCGAGGAACATCGTGGCGGTGAACTCGCCGCCCACCATGTAGCTCTCGAGCTTGGTCATGTTGATGCCGTTGGTGGCGAACCCGCCGAGGGCCTTGTAGAGCGCGGCCGGGAGGTTGCGGACGTTGAAGATGAAGCTCGTGACGACCGGGCCGTTGCCGGAGGGGGCGCGGCGGTCCTCGCGCGAGAGCAGCACGAACCGCGTCGTGTTGTGGGCCTCGTCCTCGATGTCGTTCGCGAGCACGTCCAGGCCGTAGATGCCGGCGGCGAGCGGCGGCGCGATGGCGGCCTGCGTGACGTCGTTGGCCTCGCTGATCTCGCGCGCGGCGCCGGCGGTGTCACCCGAGATGAGGGGCGTCCAGCCGTGCTTGCGGATGATGCGGCGGCACTGGCCGAGCGCGTGCACGTGGCTGTGGACGGTCTTGATCGACTCGAGCGTGGTGCCCGGCGTGCCCATGAGCGAGAACTTGATCGGCAGGAAGTGCTCGCCCACGATGTGCAGCCCGCTGGTGGGCAGGAAGTGGTGAATGTCGGCGACGCGCCCGGCGAGCGAGTTGTCGATCGGGATCATCGCCAGGTCGCACTGGCCCGACGTCACCGCGGCGAAGGCGTCCTCGAACGAGGCGCACGGCACCGCCTCCGCATCCGGGTGGTGGAGGTTGATGACCATGTGGGAGTTCGAGCCGGGCTCTCCCTGGTAGGCAATCCGCGTCACCGCACCAGCGTATGCCCGCCCCGCCGCGGCCCCGCGCCGGTGGGGACGGATCCTTCGACCTTCGGCCCATCGGCGGGACTGATCTTGTACTCGCCAGGCCCATATATGGGCTTGGGCGGTACAACGTCGGTGGAGGTGAGGCCCGCGGCTCGTCTCAGCTGATCGATCACGACCGCGCGCTCGTGCCGGATGGCGAACGAGGAGAAGGCGAGCGTGCGGCGGCCGTCGATGACGACTTCGTTCGCTCGGTGCAGGTCGCTCGTCCACTGCCCGATCGCAGCGTGCTGGGTTCCGTGGACCTCGATGGCGAGGTTGAGCTGCGGCACCCAGACGTCGAGGAAGTAGCGGCCACCCGGCCCCCGCACCGGCGCTTGGCGCTCGGGCTTGGGGAAGCCAGCCAGGACGCGGATCTCGTCGAAGTCGCGCTCGGGCAGCGACTGGATGCCTCCGTGGGCGTCGAGGATCGACTCGATGACGACCGCCCGGTGCCGACACGGTCCGCGGCGGCTGAGCGCATCGCGCATGCGACGTACGCTCGTCAGCCGCTGTTGGAACGCTGCCAGGACCAGCACCCGGGCGCGCGCCTTCGAGACCGACCAGCTGGCGGCGTCGACGATGCTTCGTTCGAGGGTCGTCATCCGGGGTTCGCGGTTCAGGAGCACGTCGCGTGAGTCCAGCATCGTGCTCCAGTGGAAGACCGCGTCGATGTCCGGTTGCTTGGCGCCGGCGGGAAGCACGACGTGCACTCGCTCGGGCGCGAAGCCCTGGAACCCGAGCCTGTGGGCAGCCGTCGGCCCGGCGAGCGCCGAGCCTGCAGGACAGGCCGCCAGGATCGCGCGCTCGAGCTGGTCCCGGGTCAGCGGTCCGTTGTGCGTGACGATGACGCCGCGAAACGGGCGCTGCCAGGTGCCCGCGCGCAGGTGGCGCCTGACAGCTGCGCGCCCGAAGATCGCGGTGGCGCTGCCGGTGGTGAGAACGTCGTCCATGCCGGCGACCGTCTCGGATCACTCGGACACTCGCCATCGCCCTGCGCAGACCTGTGGACGACTCCGCGGGCTTCGGCTCGCTGTGGACGACGAATCTTGTACCGACGAGGCCCATATTTGGGCCTCGCTGGCACAACTTCCGTCCCCTCCGTGGGCGAAAGGTCGAAAGATCCGTCCCCCGTCAGGCGAGGCGGGCGGCGGCGGGGGAGGGGCGGACGGCGAAGACGTGGGGGAGGGGCCAGGAGCGGGCGGTGAAGGCGGCCTCGGTGCGGGCGCGGAGGGCGTCGATCTTCTCGGGGGCGATGAGGGCGATCGCGCTGCCGCCGAAGCCGGCGCCGGTCATCCGGGCGCCCAGCGCGCCGGCGGCGAGGGCGGCGTCCACGACGACGTCGAGCTCCTCGCACGAGACGGCGAAGTCGTCGCGCAGGGACTCGTGGGAGGCGGTCAGCATCGCGCCGAACTGTGTCCAGTCGCGACGGCGCAGGGCGGTGACGGCGCCGCGGACCCGGGTGGACTCGGTCAGCACGTGGCGGGCGCGCGCCTTGAGCGTCTCGTCCTCCAGCCGCAGCAGCCCGTCGAGGCCGATCGAGGCGAGCGAGGCCACCCCGGCCGATGCCGCGGCCGCCGCGCACTCCTCGCGCCGGGCGGCGTACTCGCCGGCGGCGAGCCGGTGGTGCGCGCGCGTGTCGACGACGGCGAGCGCCAGCCCGGCCTCCGCGAAGTCGACCGGCACGTGCTCCACGGCGGGCGCCTCGGAGCCGAAGTCGACGCGCAGCGCGTGACCGGCCTGCGCCAGGAGCACCGCGTACTGGTCCATCAGCCCGGTCGGGACGCCGACGAAGTCGTTCTCGGCGGACTGGGCGATGCGCGCCAGCCGCTCGCGCGGGAGCCCGGCCGAGGCGAGGTCGTCGAGCGCCAGCGCCACGCCGCACGTCAGCGCCGCCGACGACGCCAGACCCGCCCCGACGGGCAGGTCGGACTCGAGCACGAGGTCGGCTCCGGTCACCGGCACGCCCGCCGCGCGCAGCGCCCACACGACGCCCGCGACGTACGCGGACCAGTCCGTCACGGAGCCGGGGGAGGCGTCGACGCCGAACGCGGCGCGCTCGCCGCGGCTCCACACGTTGACCACGCCGTCGGGACGTGAGCGCGCCTTCACCAGCAGCGCGCGATCGATCGCGATCGGCAGGACGGACCCGCCGTTGTGGTCGAGGTGCTCACCGATCAGATTGACCCGTCCGGGCACCCGCCAGCGGCGAACGTCGTCCACGCCGTTCACCCTACTCATCGGAGCGGCTGGCACAATCGACCCCATGTCCCGCCTCCCCCGAGCGTTGTCCGGCGCGCAGCCGACGGCCGATTCGTACCACCTCGGCAACTACATCGGCGCCTTCATGAACTGGGTCGCGCTGCAGGACGACTTCGAGGCCTTCTACTTCATCCCGGACCTGCACGCGATCACCGTCGACTACGACCCCGCGAAGCTCGCCGAGCGCACGTACGTGGCCGCCGCGCAGATGCTCGCCGCCGGCGTCGACCCCTCGCGCAGCGCCCTGTTCGTGCAGAGCCACGTGCCCGAGCACGCCCAGCTGGCGTGGATCCTCAACGGCGTCACGGGCTTCGGCGAGGCCAGCCGCATGACGCAGTTCAAGGACAAGAGCGCCAAGGCCGGCACCGAGTTCGCCAGCGTGGGCCTGTTCACGTACCCGATCCTCATGGCGGCGGACATCCTCATCTACCAGGCCGACAAGGTCCCGGTCGGCGAGGACCAGCGCCAGCACGTCGAGCTCGCCCGCAACCTCGCGCAGCGGTTCAACCACCGCTTCGGCGAGACCTTCACCGTGCCGGAGGCGTACATCGTCAAGGAGACGGCGAAGATCTACGACCTGCAGGAGCCGACCGCCAAGATGAGCGGCTCGAACCCCGTGCACACCGGCGTCATCGACCTCACCGACACGGCCAAGCAGGCGGCGAAGAAGATCAAGTCCGCCGTCACCGACTCCGAGACGGAGATCCGCTTCGACCCGCAGGCCAAGCCGGGCGTCTCCAACCTGCTGACGATCTACTCGGTGCTGACCGGCCGCACGATCGACGACATCGTCAAGGAGTACGAGGGCAAGCAGTACGGGCACCTCAAGGTCGACCTCGCCGAGATCGTCGGCGACCTCGTCGAGTCGTTCGGCAACCGCACGCGCGAGCTGCTCGACGACCGGTCCGAGCTCGACCGCATCCTGGCCGCCGGCGCCGCCCGCGCCCGCGAGGTCGCGATCCCCACGCTCGAGGTCGTCTACGACCGGTCCGGCTTCGTCAAGCCCGGGGGCGCGTCGGCGTGACCGTGACCGTCGGCGTCTCGATCGCCGTCCCCGAGCCGTTCGGCGAGCTGCTGCGCGACCGGCGCCGCTCGTTCGGCGACACGATGGCGGACCGCATCCCCACCCACATCACCCTCGCGCCGCCGCTGCTGGTGGAGGAGCCGGGGGAGATCGAGGCGTTCGCCGCCGACCTCGCCGAGCTGACCGAGGTCTACGAGCCGTTCACGGTGAGCCTGCTCGGCACGGGCACGTTCCGGCCGATCTCGCCGGTCGTGTTCATCGCGGTGAGCGAGGGCATCGCGCAGATCGAGGTCCTCGCCGAGGGCGTCCGCAAGGCCATCGGGGCCCCGGAGTCCGAGTTCCCGTTCCACCCGCACGTCACGGTGGCGCACAACCTCGAGGACGCGGCGCTCGACCGGGCCATGACCGAGCTGCGGGACTTCCGTGCCTCGTTCGTGGTCGACGCGATCCACCTCTACGTCGACGACGCCGAGCGCGGCTGGGTGCCGACGCACCGGTTCGGCCTGGGCTGAGTCAGCGCGCGAGCGACTCGACCAGCAGGGCGCGGAACGCCCGCGCGGCGAGCGGCAGCGTCTCGAGCGGCCGGTGCGCGACGGCGATGCTGCGCGACAGGGGAGGGTTCTCCAGGCGCGTGCGGCGCAGCCCGGACCGCGTGCTCATGACGATGTCGGGCACCACGGCGTGGCCCAGCCCCGACTCGACGAACCGCAGCACCGAGCCCATCTCGCCGCCCTCGACCGACAGTCGCGGCTCGAACCCCGCGGCGGCGCACGCGCGCAGCGTCACGTCGCGCAGGTCGTAGCCCTCGCGGAACATCACCAGCGGCAGGCCGGCCAGGTCGGCGACGTCCATCTCCTCGGGCATGTCGGCGTCCGCGGCGCTGGCCAGGACGAGCCGCTCGCGGTAGACGACCGAGGTCTCCAGGTCGGGGATCTGGGCGGCGAGCGGCACGATCAGCAGCGCGAGGTCGATGCGGCCGGTGGACAGCTCGGCCGTGAGGTCGCGCGAGCCGGCCTCGTGGACCTCGAGGTCGATCGCCGGGTGCTCGGCGCGGAACCGCGTCAGCACCGGCGCGAGCAGGCCCTCGACCATCGACGGCGTGGCGCCCATGCGCACGCGGCCGCGCCGCAGCGAGGCGACCTCGTGCACCGAGCGGGTGGCGTTCTCGGCCTCGATCAGGATGCGATGGGCGTGCGGCAGGAGCGCCTCGCCGGCGCTGGTCAGCTCGATGCCGGCGCGGTCGCGCACGAGCAGGCGGGTGCCCAGGGAGTTCTCCAGTGCGCGGATCTGCTTGGACAGCGTGGGCTGCGAGACGCCCAGGACGTCGGCCGCCCGGGTGAAGCTGCGCTCGTCGGCGACGGCCACGAAGTAGGCCAGGTGGCGCAATTGCACGGAGCAACCATAGCCGACGTCTATGAAAGTCCGCCTTACTTCGACTTAGCGTGAATCCTCGAACGCGCCTAACCTGTGGCGGTGGCCACTTCCCAGATGACGCGCGTGCCCGCTCAGCGGTCCACGGTCGCGCTGAAGTTCCTGATGGCGGTGACCGGCCTGATCATGGTCGGGTACCTGCTCCTGCACATGTACGGCAACCTCAAGGTCTTCTCGGGCCAGGAGGCGTTCGACGACTACTCGCACCACTTGCGGATCCTCGGCGAGCCCTACCTGCCCCGCAACGGCGCCCTGTGGATCATCCGCGTGCTGCTGCTCGCGTCGATCGTCGGGCACGCCTACGCCGCCGTGACGCTGTGGCGCCGCAACCGCAAGGCCGCCGGCTACGTGGGCGGCAAGCGCTACCACTCCTCGCGCGGCAGCCGCGGCATCCAGCGCAGCTACGCGTCGTTCACCCTGCGCTGGGGCGGCGTCGTCATCCTGCTGTTCGTGATCTACCACCTGCTGCACCTCACGGGTAACCAGATCCACCCGGGCGGCGCGAGCGACAGCCCGTACACGCGCGTCGTCAACGGCTTCGAGATCTGGTGGGTCGTGCTGTCCTACACCGTCGCGATGCTGGCCGTCGGCCTGCACCTGTGGCACGGCGTGTGGAGCGCGCTCACCACGCTCGGCCAGAACCACAGCGGCACCCGCGTCGGCTCGCGCCTGACCCCGCTGTCGTGGATCGTCGCGGCCATCATCACCATCGGCTTCCTGATTCCGCCCTGGGCGATCCTGCTCGGGATCGTCGACTGAGAGAGAACAAGAACATGACTTTGGACTTTCACGTCGTCGGCGACGAGATCCGCGACACCGCCGCTCCGGCGGGCCCCATCGAGAAGCGCTGGGACGAGCACCGCGCCCACATGAACCTGGTCAACCCGGCCAACCGGCGCAAGCTCAGCGTCATCATGGTCGGCACGGGCCTGGCCGGCGCCTCCGCCGCCGCCACGCTCGGCGAGGCCGGCTACCACGTCAAGGCGTTCTGCTACCAGGACAGCCCGCGCCGCGCCCACTCGATCGCCGCCCAGGGCGGCATCAACGCGGCGAAGAACTACCGCAACGACGGCGACTCGATCTACCGCCTCTTCTACGACACGGTCAAGGGCGGCGACTTCCGCGCCCGCGAGTCGAACGTCTACCGCCTCGCCCAGGTCTCGGTGAACATCATCGACCAGTGCGTCGCGCAGGGCGTCCCGTTCGCGCGTGAGTACGGCGGCCTGCTCGACAACCGCTCCTTCGGCGGCGTCCAGGTGTCGCGCACGTTCTACGCGCGTGGCCAGACGGGCCAGCAGCTGCTGCTCGGCGCCTACCAGGCCCTCGAGCGCCAGATCGGCGCCGGCACGGTCGAGATGAACACGCGCCACGAGATGCTCGAGCTCATCATGGTCCCCGACGCCGACGGCACCGAGCGGGCCCGCGGCATCATCGTGCGGAACATGCTGACCGGCGAGATCGAGACCCACCTCGCCGACGCGGTCGTGCTGGCCACCGGCGGCTACGGCAACGTGTTCTTCCTGTCGACGAACGCCATGGGCTCGAACGTCACGGCGACGTGGCGCGCGCACCGCAAGGGCGCGTACTTCGCGAACCCCTGCTACACGCAGATCCACCCGACCTGCATCCCCGTCTCGGGCGACTACCAGTCCAAGCTGACGCTGATGAGCGAGTCGCTGCGCAACGACGGCCGCATCTGGGTGCCCAAGAAGGCCGGCGACGACCGCCACCCGGCGGACATCCCCGAGGACGAGCGCGACTACTACCTCGAGCGCATCTACCCGTCGTTCGGCAACCTGGTCCCGCGTGACATCGCGTCGCGCGCCGCCAAGTACCAGTGCGACGCCGGCAAGGGCGTCGGCCCCGGCGGCCTGGGCGTGTACCTGGACTTCGCCGAGGCGATCGAGCGGCTCGGCCGCCCGGCCGTCGAGGCCAAGTACGGCAACCTGTTCGACATGTACGCCCGGATCACGGGCGAGGACCCCTACACGCGTCCGATGCGCATCTACCCCGCCGTGCACTACACGATGGGCGGACTGTGGGTCGACTACGACCTGCAGAGCAACCTGACGGGCCTGTTCGTGGCGGGCGAGGCGAACTTCTCCGACCACGGCGCCAACCGCCTGGGCGCGTCGGCGCTCATGCAGGGCCTCGCGGACGGCTACTTCGTGCTGCCGTACACGCTGGCGAACTACCTGTCGCACGCGCCGTACGAGAAGGTCTCCGAGGACCACCCGCGCGTCGTCGAGGCCCGCCAGGCCGTCGAGGAGCGCGTCCAGAAGCTGCTCTCCATCAACGGCACCCGCACGGTCGACTCCTTCCACAAGGAGCTCGGCCAGATCATGTGGGACTACTGCGGCATGGAGCGCACCGAGGAGGGCCTGATCAAGGCGATCCAGATGATCCGCGACCTCAAGGCGGAGTTCTGGAGCAACGTGAAGGTCACGGGCGAGGCCGAGGAGCTCAACCAGACCCTCGAGCGCGCCAACCGCGTCGCCGACTTCTTCGAGCTCGGCGAGCTCATGTGCATCGACGCGCTGCACCGCCGCGAGTCCTGCGGCGGCCACTTCCGCGCCGAGAGCCAGACCGAGGACGGCGAGGCGCTGCGCCACGACGACGAGTTCGCCTATGTCGCCGCCTGGGAGCACACCGGGAACCAGCCCATCCTGCACAAGGAGCCGCTGGAGTACGAGTACGTCGAGATGAAGGCCAGGAGCTACAAGTGAAGATCACCGTTCGGGTCTGGCGTCAGAAGAACGCCGACACCAAGGGCAAGATGGTCACCTACGGGCTGGACGACGTCAGCGAGGACATGTCCTTCCTGGAGATGCTCGACGTCCTCAACGAGAAGCTCACGCTCGAGGGCGAGGAGCCGGTCGCGTTCGACTCCGACTGCCGTGAGGGCATCTGCGGCATGTGCGGCGTCGTGATCAACGGCATCGCCCACGGCCCCGAGGTCACCACCACGTGCCAGCTGCACATGCGCACGTTCAGCGACGGCGACGTCATCGACATCGAGCCGTGGCGCGCGGCGTCCTTCCCGGTCGTCAAGGACCTCGTCGTCGACCGTGGCGCGCTCGACCGCATCATCGCGGCCGGCGGCTACATCTCGGCGAACACGGGCTCGGCCCCCGAGGCCAACAACATCCCCGTGCGCAAGGAGGACGCGGACCACGCGTTCGAGGCCGCCACGTGCATCGGCTGCGGCGCCTGCGTCGCGGCGTGCCCCAACGGCTCGGCGATGCTGTTCACGGCCGCGAAGATCACGCACCTGGGCCTGCTGCCGCAGGGTCAGCCCGAGCGTGACTCGCGCGTCCTCGGCATGGTCGAGCAGATGGACTACGAGGGCTTCGGCGGCTGCACCAACATCGGTGAGTGCGCGGCGGCCTGCCCCAAGGGCATCCCGCTCGACGTCATCAGCACGCTGTACCGCGACCTGCGCAACGCGCTCGTCTGAGTCACGATCCCACGAAGGGCCCGCCGATCCGGCGGGCCCTTCGTCGTGTCCGGGCGGCGCCTGTGACGATCCGCGCCCCGTGGTTCCCCCTCGGCGTATCGTCGGCGCCAGTCCACGTCATCGGGGGAGTCAATCGTGAATCTTGTCCGGGGAGCCGTCCTCGTCGCCATGGCGACGCTGGTCGCCAGTTTGCTGATCTTCGCACCGAGCTCGGCGGCCTCCGCCGGCCGGGTCACGGGCATCGCCACCGGGCCGGGCGGTGCGAAGCCAGTCGGCGTCTCGCAGATGCGGGTGGAGCTGCTCCGCAAGACCTCGCGCGGGTGGTACTTCCGGGCGCAGCGGGTGCTGGACGAGGGAGAGACCGACTTCTCGTTCGCGATCGCGAAGGCGGGGACGTACATCGTGCGCGCCAAGCCGAAGGCCGGACCGTACGGGGTCGGCTACTCCAAGCCGTTCAAGGGTGGTCCCGGGCGGGACGTCTCGGGCCTGACCGTCGCGCTCAAGCGCTCGGGCGCCGTGGTGGGCACGGTCCTCAACGTGCCGACCGACATTCCCAAGCGCGGAGCCGTTCAGCTCTGGCGACGCGAGAAGAAGGGCTGGTCGAAGGGCCGGAGCCAGCCGGTAGCCCCCGACGGGCGGTACGTCTTCGGGGTCAGGCCGGGAACGTACCGCGTCCTCTACCGCCACCTCGAGGGTCGCTTCTGGGCCCCGGCCAGTCGAGTGGTCACGGTGCGCGGCACCAAGACGGTCTCGGGAGTCGACCTGGCGCTCCGCAGGAGCATGACGGTCTCGGGCGCCCTGACGCGCGTGGGGTTCGCCGGCGACTCGCACGTCTCGGCCGAGGTTTACACCTCTCGCGGGTGGCGCGACGTCCACCACGACTACCGCGCGACCGACACCTACTCCATCGCGGTGCCGGGCGCTCGACCGCGCGTGCGCGTCGTGGTCTGGGGCAATGGGCCGCTGTGGGGTGACGGACCCGAAGCGGATCACCCGACCGTGTACTGGAACGGGTCGACGACCGGCGTGCTCGCGGCCAGGCGTGCGAGGACGATCGACCTAGGCGCGGGCTCGGTCACCGGGATCGACTTCACCTTGCGCGCCTTCCGGGAGTTCGAGACCACGTCCCCGTTGCGAGTCGTCGGCAGGCCGCGGGTCGGCGCCACGCTGAAGGCCGCGGGCGCGTGGTCGCCCCAGCCGACCCGGGTGACCTACCGGTGGTATCGCGGGCGCAGTCACATCAAGGGCGCGACCGGACGCACCTATCGACTCCGCAAGGTCGACCGCGGACGGAAGGTCTGGGTCGCGGTCGGCATCGAGCGTGGCTGGTATCGGTCCCAGGCGATCCGCTCGGCCCGGCTCTCAATCCGCTGAGCCCTCGGAGACGCGCCAGGGAGTGACGCCGCTCTCTTTAATTAGCATAGTTAATGAACTATGCTAAAGACATGCCCACCGACTCCCAGCGTCTCGCCCAGGCGGTGGCCCGACTCAACCGACGGCTGCGCCAGGAGCGCCAGTCCGACCTGACCGCCACCCAGCTCTCCGTGCTGGGGTCCGTGCGCGTCCTCGGACCGGCCACGCCCAGCCAGATCGCCGCGCGCGAGCGCGTCTCCCAGCCCTCGGTCACCCGGACCATCAAGTGCCTCCTCGACGACGCGTACATCACCAAGACCCCTCACCCCGACGACGGCCGGCAGGTGCTGGTCGCCATGTCCGACCTCGGCGAGAAGGTGCTCGAGGAGGAGCGCCAGCGCCGTGACCTCTGGCTCGACCGCCGCCTGTCCACGCTGAGCCCCCAGGAGCGCGCGCTGCTGCGCGATGCCACCGCGCTGCTGGTCCGGCTCGCGGAGGACGACGCGTGAGCCCCACGTTCCGCAGCCTCCACGTCCGCAACTACCGCGTCTACGCGATGGGCGCCCTCGTGTCGAACGTCGGCACGTGGATGCAGCGCGTCGCCCAGGACTGGCTGATCCTCGTCCTCACCGGCAGCGGCGCCGCCCTCGGCATCGTCACCGGCCTGCAGATGCTGCCGGCCCTGCTGTTCAGCCCGCTCGCCGGCGTCGTCGCCGACCGGTTCCCCAAGCGCCAGGTCCTCAAGGTCACCCAGCTCGCGATGGCGCTGCCGGCGGCCGTGCTCGGCGTCCTCGCGGTGACGGGGCTGGTCGAGGCGTGGCACGTCTACGTGCTGGCGTTCGTGTTCGGCGTCGGCACGGCGTTCGACGCGCCCGCGCGCCAGTCGTTCGTCGCCGAGATCGTCGGCCGCGAGGACCTGTCCAACGCGGTCGGCCTCAACTCGGCCTCGTTCAACACCGCCCGCATGATCGGTCCCGCCGTCGCCGGCCTGCTGATCGCCTGGCTCGGCAGCGGCGCCGCCGCCACCGGCTGGGTCATCCTCATCAACGCCCTGAGCTACCTCGCGGTGCTGACGTCGCTCAACGCGCTCGACGTGCGTCGCCTGCGGCCCGCGCCGGCCGCGCCCGAGCGCAAGGGCGCCGTGCACGAGGGCGTGCGGTACGTGAGGTCCCGGCCCGATCTCGTGCTGCTGCTGACGTGCGTGTTCTTCGTCGGCACCTTCGGCATGAACTTCCAGATGACGTCCGCGCTCATGGCCACCGAGGTCTACGGCAAGGGCGCGGGGGAGTACGGCGTGCTCGGCTCGATCCTGGCGATCGGGTCCCTGACGGGTGCGTTGCTGGCCGCCCGCCGTACGCGCCCGCGACTGCGCTTCGTCGCGCTGGCCGGCGTCACCTTCGGCGTCGGCGAGATCGTCGCCGGGCTCATGCCGAGCTACGTCACGTTCGCGATGGTGCTGCCGCTGCTGGGCCTGTCCTCGCTGACGATGATCACGTCCGCGAACGGGCTGATCCAGCTGACCTCGACGCCCGAGATGCGCGGTCGCGTCGCGGCCCTGTACCTCATGGTGTTCATGGGCGGCACCCCGTTGGGTGCGCCGCTCATCGGCTGGATCGGCGAGGCGTTCGGCGCCCGCTGGACGCTCATCGTGGGCGGTGCGCTGTCCGCGGCCGGCATCGCGGTGGCCACGGCCCTCTATGCGAGGACGCACCACCTGTCGGCGCGCGGCCGGATCTCACCCGCCGTGCGGCGGCTGCTGCACCGGCAGCGGCTCGATCAGGAGGTCCTGGTCGCCGCCGACTGAGGCGATCTCGCGTTCGCCCAGCTTGACCACGACGATGCCACCGACGACCAGTGCGGCGCCCAGCAGCTGCAGCGGGCGGGGCGCCTGGTCGAGGAGCGCCCAGGCGAAGCCGAGCCCCGCAGCGACCTCGGTGAGCGCCACGAACGAGGCGAGCCGGCCGCCGAGGTGGCGCGCCGCGGCGATGCCCGTGACGTAGGCCAGCGCCGCGGCGACGAACCCGAGGACGAGCACCGGGACCCACCACGGGACGGTGCCGACCGAGAACGCGACGTCCTCGGTCGTCAGGTCCAGGCGGAGCAGTCCGGTGGCCGGGACCGCCCACGCCGCGACCGACGCGACGACGAGACCGCCGGCGGCGAGCGTGATGGGCGGCAGCCCGCTGGACTGGTCGGCCGACATGACGAAGTACGCCGCGGCGCCCGTCATGGCGACGAGGGCGAGCAGCACGCCGACGACGTCGAGCTCGGCACCGCCGAAGACGTCGAGCAGCAGCACGAGCCCCACGGCGGCGAGCGCCGCGCCGACGAGGGTGAACCGGCCGGGGCGCTGGCCGTGGGCGAGCCACATCCACAGCACCACCGCGACCGGCGCCGTGTACTCGATGAGCAGCGCGATGCCGACGTCGAGCCGCTGGACGGCCATGAAGTAGAACAGCTGCGCGCAGACCACGGCCGACAGTCCGTACAGCACGATCGTGCGGGCGTGCGTCAGCAGCAGGCGCGTCCGCCCGCGGACGGCGAGGTAGCCCGGGATCGCGAGGACGAGGGCGGCCAGCGTGACGCGCACGGCGAAGGCGGCCGCGGGGGACCAGCCGGCGTCCATGAGGCCGCGAGCCATCGTGCCCGACATCCCGAAGGACAGCGCGGACGTCAGGGCCAGCACGAGGCCGGTGGGGGTGTGGCGAACGAACGCCGCGTCAGGAGTGTCCACGCTCATGAGTCCTGACACTAGGGGTCGGTGTCGTAAGGTGTCAACATGGTCTTCACTCCTGACGTGAGCGATGCGCTCGGAGCCGCGGCGGAACTGGCCAACTCGGCCCAGGAGCCGGACTCGCTCGAGACCCTCGACGACCTGCTCGAGTTCTTCGACCGCTGGCAGTACACGGGGTCCAGGCCGGCCACGCGCGCCGACCTCGACGCGGTCCGTGAGGTCCGCCCCCGGTTGCGCGCACTGCTGACCGCTGGGCGCGACGACGCGGTCGACCTGGTCAACGCGGCCCTCGCCGAGCAGCAGGCCGTGCCGCGCCTCGTGCGCCACGACCGCCTCGACTGGCACGTCCACGCGATCGCGGACGGCCGCCCGCTGCACGAGCGGGTCCTCGTCGAGACGGCCATGGCGATGATCGACGTCATCCGCGCCGACGAGATGAGCCGGCTCGGACTGTGCGCGGCCTCCGACTGCGACGCCGTCGTCGTCGACTTCTCCCGCAACCGCTCGCGCAAGTTCTGCAGCACGACGTGCGGGAACCGCGAGGCCCAGGCGGCCTACCGCGCGCGGCAGGGCTCCAGTTTCCCCGGTTAAGCGGGTTCTCTGTCACTTCGCGAGGTTCGCGAACCTCGTGAAGTGACAGGAAACCTACTTAACCGGGGAAACCGACAGATCGCGGACAAGCACGGCACGTCTGGCCGACGGGCGTAGAATCGACAGGTCATGACCCTTCAGCAGACGATCGCGCGCGCCGTCGAGGCGGTCACGCCCGACCTCATCGAACTGCGCCGCGACCTGCACGCGTTCCCCGAGCTCTCGTGGCAGGAGGAGCGCACCACCGACATCGTCGCCGCGTGGATGGACAAGCTCGGCCTGAGCCCGCAGCGCTTCGAGGGGACCGGCCTGTCGGTCGACATCGGTCCCGTGGGCGGCCCCATCGTGGCACTGCGCGCCGACCTCGACGCCCTGCCGATCCTCGACACCACGCAGGACCCCTGGCGCTCCAAGAACCCCGGCGTCGCGCACGCGTGCGGCCACGACGTCCACGTCTCCGCGCTGGTCGGCGCCGCCTCGGCCCTGGTCGAGGCCGATCGCGAGGTCGGACTGCCCCAGCGCGTCCGGCTGATCTTCCAGCCCGCCGAGGAGGTCATGCCCGGCGGCGCGCTGCGGCTGCTCTCCGACGGCGTCCTCGCGGGCGTCAGCCGCATCTTCGCGCTGCACTGCGACCCCTCGCTCGACGTCGGTCGCGTCGGCATCCGCGAGGGTGCGATCACCGGCGCCTCCGACCAGATCCACGTCGTCCTCAACGGCCGTGGCGGCCACACGTCGCGCCCGCACCTGACCGAGGACCTGACGTTCGCGCTCGGCAGCCTCATCACGCAGCTGCCGGCCGTGCTGTCACGCCGCTTCGACCCGCGCGCCGGGGCCAGCCTCGTGTGGGGTCAGGTCAGCGCGGGCAACGCCGCCAACGTCATCCCCGCGGTGGGCGAGCTCAAGGGCACCCTGAGGATGCTGGACGCCGCCGCGTGGCACGACGCCGAGCACCTCGTGCGCGGCATCATCGCCGACATCGTCGAGCCGTTCGGCGTGGGCGTCGACCTCACCTACGTCCGCGGCGTCCCGCCCGTGGTCAACGACTTCGGCGTCACCCAGAAGCTGCGCCAGGCCGTCACGGCGGCGCTCGGCGCGGACGGGATCGCCACCACGGCGCAGAGCCTCGGCGGCGAGGACTTCGCCTGGTACGTCGAGACGCTCCCCGGCACGATGGCGCGCCTGGGCACCCGCACGCCCGGCGGCGCCACGTACGACCTGCACCAGGGCAACCTGCGCGTCGACGAGCGCGCGATCGCGGTCGGCGCCCTCGTGCTGGCCAACGCCGCCGTCGTCTGACCCGCTGAGCTTCACGTTCGGCCGGCCGGACACGGCGTGTCGCGGGCCGAACGTGCAACTCAGCGGGGTGGTCAGGCCTCGGGCTCGGACTGGGCCGGGTCGTCGTCGCCGCGGACCACGACCACGGGGCACGGCGCCGTGCCGACCGCGTGCTCGCTGACCGAGCCCAGCAGCAGGCCCTTGAAGCCACCCAGGCCGCGCGGGCCGACCACGAGCAGCGAGGCGCCCTGGGCGGCCTCGACCACGACGGTGGCGGGCTGGCCGCGCTCGATCTTGAACGTCACCTCGACGTCGGGGTACTGCGCCAGCAGCTCGCGGGTGCTCTCCTCGAGACGCTCGCGGACGGCGTCGGCGAAGTCGGACGCGGGCGGGACGTATCCGAACTCCTGCGTCTTCGGCTTGGGGGCGGTGCGCATCGTCCAGGCGCGGACGATCGTGACCGGCATGTGGGCGCGGTGCGCCAGCTCGAGGGCCCAGCGCAGGGCCTGATCGCTGAAGTCGGAGCCGTCGTGACCGACGACGATGGGTCCGGAGAAGGGCATGACGCGATCCTAGTGCGTCGTTTGATTACGGTTCGGTGACAGTTGCCTCCGCGAGGGGCAGAGTGGCCGGAAGTCGGCCGCGTGACGCCTACCCTCGTTGTGACATCGCGCGCCCCCTGGGGCGCTGCCCCGTAGGAGGAAATAGTGCGTCGTTTGAACAAGCTCACCGCCGTGGCCGCCGTCACGGCGCTGGTCTTCGCCGGAGCCGGCTGCTCCAAGAAGTCCGCCGATGACAGCGCCGGCAGCGAGGACTGCGTCGAGAAGGGTGACGTCAAGGTCGGCATGGCCTTCGACGTGGGCGGTCGTGGCGACCAGTCCTTCAACGACTCGGCCGCGAAGGGCCTCGACAAGGCCGCGTGCGACCTCGGCTTCGAGGTCAAGGACGCCGAGGCACAGGACGGCGAGCCCGAGTCGGCTCGCGAGGAGCGCCTCCAGCAGCTGGTCGACGCCGGCTACAACCCCGTCATCGCCGTGGGCTTCGCCTACTCCGCCGCGGTCGGCAAGATCGCCAAGGCCAACCCCGACGTGAACTTCGCGATCGTCGACGACGCCGTCGAGGGCGACAACATCGCCAACCTGGTCTTCGCCGAGGAGCAGGGCTCGTTCCTGGTCGGCGCCGCGGCCGCGCTCAAGTCCGAGACCGACAACATCGGCTTCGTCGGTGGCGTCGAGACCGAGCTCATCAAGAAGTTCGAGGCGGGCTACGAGGCGGGCGCCAAGGCCGTCAACCCCAAGATCAAGGTCCAGTCGGTCTACCTGACCACGCCGCCGGACTTCAGCGGCTTCGCCGACCCGGCCAAGGGCAACACAGCCGCCACCGGCATGTTCGAGAAGGGCGCGGACGTCGTCTACCACGCGGCCGGCGGCTCGGGCGGTGGCGTCTTCCAGGCGGCCACCGATGCCAAGAAGTGGGCCATCGGCGTCGACTCCGACCAGGCCAAGACCGCCGACGAGGCCGTCCGCGGCAGCATCCTGACCTCGATGGTGAAGAACATCGACGTCGCCGTCTACGACTTCCTCAAGAGCGTCGACGAGGGCAAGGCCAAGACGGGCCCGCAGGTCTACGACCTCAAGGTCGACGGCGTCGGCTACTCCACCACGGGTGGCAACATCGACGACATCACCAAGAAGCTGGACGAGTACAAGCAGCAGATCATCGACGGCGACATCACCGTCCCGTCCAAGTGAGCGAGTCCTCGAAGCACTGAGGACCGCCGGCCCGGCCCCGCGTGAGAGTAGCGTGGGGCCGGGCCTCTTCCTTGGCCTCGCCCGACCACCGAAAGGTGACATCGTGAGCACCACGACGACCGAGCCCGCCGCCGGTCAGAGCAGCACCCCGGACGTCGCCGTCCGCCTCCGCGGCATCGGCAAGACGTTCCCCGGCGTCATTGCCAACCACGACATCGACATCGACGTCGAGCGCGGCACGATCCACGCGATCGTGGGTGAGAACGGCGCCGGCAAGTCGACGCTGATGAAGATCCTCTACGGCGTCCAGAAGCCCGACTCCGGCGTGATCGAGATCGACGGCGAGGCCGTCACGCTCTCCTCGCCGTCCGATGCCATCGCGCACGGCGTCGGCATGGTCTTCCAGCACTTCATGCTCGCCGACAACCTGACCGTGCTCGAGAACGTCGTCCTGGGCGCCGAGAAGCTGCACGGCATCGGCGACGCCGCGCGCACGCGCATCCGCGAGCTCTCGGACACCTACGGCCTGGGCATCGAGCCTGACGACCTCGTCGAGAGCCTCGGCGTCGGCGCCCGCCAGCGCATCGAGATCCTCAAGGTCCTCTACCGCGGCGCGCGCATCATCATCCTCGACGAGCCGACCGCCGTGCTGGTCCCGCAGGAGGTCGACGAGCTGTTCGACAACCTGCGCGGGCTCAAGTCCGAGGGCCTGGCCGTCATCTTCATCTCGCACAAGCTCGACGAGGTGCTGTCCGTCGCCGACACGGTCACCGTGATCCGCCGTGGCACCACCGTCGACACCGTGCCGGGTCACAGCGTCACCTCGCGCCAGCTGGCCGAGCTCATGGTCGGCTCCGAGCTGCCCAGCCCGAGCACCGAGGCCTCCACCGTCACCGACGTCGAGGTGCTCGAGGTCAAGAGCCTGAGCCTGCCCGACCCCGCCGGCGGCCGCCCGCTGCTGGACGACATCTCCTTCGCCATCCACCGGGGCGAGATCCTGGGCATCGCCGGCGTCGAGGGCAACGGCCAGGCCGAGCTCGTCGAGGCGATCATGGGCATGCGCCCCGCCGCCACCGGCGTCGTGGAGCTCAACGACGGCGACATCGCCGGCTGGTCCACGCGCCGTCGTCGCGAGGCCGGCATCGGCTACATCCCCGAGGACCGCCACCGCCAGGGCCTGCTGCTGGACGCCCCGCTGTGGGAGAACCGCGTCCTGGGCCACCAGACCCGCGAGCCGAACATCGCGGGCCCGTTCATCGACCGCAGCGGCGCCCGTGAGGACACCGAGCGCATCGTGCGCGAGTACGACGTGCGCACGCCGGGCATCGACACGCTGGCGCGCGCCCTGTCCGGCGGCAACCAGCAGAAGCTCATCGTGGGCCGCGAGATGAGCAGCGAGCCCAGCCTGCTCATCGCCGCCCACCCCACGCGCGGCGTCGACGTGGGCGCCCAGGCGGCGATCTGGGACCACATCAAGCGCGCCCGTCGCGAGGGCCTGGCCGTCCTGCTGATCTCGGCCGACCTCGACGAGCTCATCGGCCTGTCCGACACGATCGCGGTGCTGCTGCGCGGCCGCCTCGTGGGCACGTTCGACCCCGCCAGCGTCACCCCGCAACAGCTCGGCTCGGCGATGACCGGCGCCACGGACGAGGAGGATGTGCGATGAGCGAGTCGTCGCGCCTGACCCGGATCGGGCTGGCCCTGGCCGCCCCGGTCCTCGCGCTCGTCACGGCGTTCCTCGTCACCAGCCTCGTGCTGATCCTGGCCGGCGACGACTGGCTGGGCGTCTGGGAGCAGATCCTCAGCTGGCCGAACAACCGCACGATGGTCAACATCGTCAACGCGGCCACGGTCTACTACCTGTCGGCGGTCGCGGTGGCGATCGGCTTCCGGATGAACCTGTTCAACATCGGCGTCGACGGGCAGTACCGCATCGCCTCGTTCGCCGCGGCGTGGGTCGCCGGCGAGGCCTGGCTGCCGGGGCCGTTCAACATCGTGCTCGCGCTCGTCGCCGGCATGCTGGTCGGCGCCATGTGGGCCGGCATCGCGGGCCTGCTGCGCGTGACGCGCGGCGTCTCCGAGGTCATCTCGACGATCATGCTCAACTCCATCGCGACGGCCGTCGTGGCGTACCTGCTGCGCAAGGTCGCCGTCCGCGAGGAGGGCAGCAACATCATCTCGACCAAGCCGCTCGAGGAGAGCAGCCGCATCCCGGGCATCCCGTTCCTGGGCGGCGAGATCTACGGCTTCGTCATCATCGCGGTGCTCGTGGGCATCGGCTACTGGGTGCTCATCAACCGCACCCGGTTCGGCTTCGACCTGCGGGCCGCGGGCCGCTCCGAGACCGCCGCCGTCGCCTCGGGCATCAACGTCAAGAAGATGATGCTCGTGACGATGCTGCTCTCGGGCGCCATCGCCGGCCTCGTGGGACTGCCCCTGCTGTTCGGGCAGGACTACGCCTACGGCTCCACGTTCCAGTCCGGCCTGGGCTTCGCCGGCATCGCCATCGCGCTGCTGGGCCGCAACCACCCGGTCGGCATCGCGCTCGGTGCGCTGCTGTTCGCGTTCCTGGACCAGCAGTCCAACCCGCTGCAGATCCTGCTCGACGTCTCCCCGGACATCGTCAAGGTCACCCAGGGCGTCATCGTGCTCGCCGTCGTCATCGCGTACGAGGTCGTCCGCCGCTACCGCGTCCGGCTCGAGCAGCGTCAGGTCTCCGCGGCCCTGGATGTCGCGCCCCGTGAGAAGGAGGTGGCCCGATGAGCGTCGCCACTGACCCCGTCGTCGGCACCCCCGCGGCCAAGCGCCGCTTCCGACTGAGCTGGCCGTGGATGCTGATCGGCATCGCGGGCATCCTCGTCGTGATGTCGGTGCTGCGCCTCGTGACGGGCGTCGACGACCTCGACTCGTCCGGCACGATCCGCGCGACCCTCATCGCCGCCGTCCCGATCGGCCTGGCCGGCCTCGGCGGCCTGTGGTCCGAGCGCGCGGGCGTCGTCAACATCGGCCTCGAGGGCATGATGATGCTCGGCACGTTCGGCGCCGGCTACTTCGGCTACTTCTACGGACCGTGGCAGGGCGTCGTCGGCGCGATCCTGCTCGGCGCGGCGGGCGGCCTGCTGCACGCCGTCGCGACGGTCTACTTCGGCGTCGACCACATCGTCTCCGGCGTCGCGATCAACATCATCGCCGCGGGTGCGGTCCAGTTCCTCGCCGGCATGGCCTTCAGCGGCGTGCCCGGCGGCGGCCAGACGCAGTCCCCGCCGATCGAGCGGCTGCCCAGCATCACGATCTCGGGGCTGTCCGACCCGTTGGGCGACATCGAGCAGAAGCACTGGTTCTTCGTCTCGGACGCCGCGTCCGTGCTGCGCGCCCTCGTCACGAACATGTCGGTGCTGACGATCATCGCGTTCAGCCTGTTCATCGTGACGTGGTGGGTGCTGTGGCGCACCGCCTTCGGCCTGCGCCTGCGGTCGTGCGGCGAGTCGCCGGCGGCGGCCGAGTCGCTCGGCGTCAACGTGTACCGCTACAAGTTCGTCGCGGTGACCACGTCCGGCGCGCTGGCCGGCCTGGCCGGCGGCTTCCTGGCGCTCGTGGCGGCCAACGCCTTCCGCGACGGCCAGACCGGCGGCCGCGGCTACATCGGCCTCGCCGCCATGATCTTCGGCAACTGGCGCCCGGGCGGCCTGTTCGCCGGTGCCACGCTGTTCGGCTACACCGAGTCGCTGCGCCTGCGCGGCGGCGGCGAGACCGTCCACGCGCTGCTGCTGCTCGTGGCCGTCTTCCTCGTGCTGCTCGCCGTGTGGCAGTGGCGCCGTCACGGCCAGCGCTCGGCGCTGATCGCGGCCCTGCTGGGCATCCTCGTCGCCGGCATCTACGCCATCAGCGACGAGGTCCCGAACGAGCTCGCCACGATGGCGCCGTACCTGACCACGCTGATCGTGCTCGCGGTCTTCAGCCAGAACCTGAGGATGCCCGCCGCCGACGGCGAGATCTACCGGAAGGGATCGGCAGGATGAGCGGATTCGGCTTCACCCCGCCCGAGGCGCCCGTCGACTGGGAGGCGCTGCAGAAGTACGCCACCGAGGTCATGGAGCGCGCCTACGCGCCGTACTCGAAGTACAAGGTCGGCGCCGCCGGCCTCGTCGACGACGGCCGGGTCGTGCTCGGCTGCAACGTCGAGAACGCCGCCTACGGCGTCGCGCTGTGCGCCGAGTGCGGCATGGTCTCGGCGATGCACTCGACCGGTGGCGGCCGGCTGCGCGCCGTCGTCTGCGTCGAGGGGCAGGGGCGCCCGGTCATGCCGTGCGGCCGTTGCCGACAATTGCTCTGGGAGAACGGCGGGCCCGAGTGCCAGCTGTTGACCTCCTCGGGCATCAAGACGATGGCCGAGGTCCTGCCCGACGCGTTCGACGTCGCCGACCTGGAAGATGCATGACCACCCTCTCCACGTTCGATCCCACTGACGCCGGGTTCCTCGCCGACCCCTACCCCGCCCTCGCCGACCTGCGCCGGCAGGGGCCGCTCGTGTGGCACGAGCCGTGGTCGACGTGGCTCGCCACGGACCACGCGACCGTCTCGGCCGTGCTGAAGAACCGGGCCTTCGGGCGGCTCTGGAACGACTGGGAGCCGGTCGAGCAGATGGAGCCGTTCAACACGCTCCACCGCAACCAGCTCATGGAGAACGAGCCGCCCGAGCACACCCGCATGCGCCGCCTGCTGGCCGGCGCGTTCGGCCGCGGGCACGTGGAGCGCATGCGCCCGCGCATCGAGGCGCTCGCCACGGACATGGTCGCCGCACTGCCCGACACGTTCGACGTGCTGGCCCAGTACGCCGAGCCCATGCCGGTCTACGTCATCTGCGACCTGCTGGGCGTCCCGCGCGAGGACCACGAGGACCTGCGCCGCTGGAGCCAGGCGATCGTGCACATGTACGAGAAGGACGTCGACGAGGCCACGCGCACCGAGGCGGTCGAGGCCAGCACGGCCTTCGCCGACTACGTCCGCGAGGTCATCGCGATGCGCCGCCGCGCTCTGTCGTCGGGCAGGGGCGGCGAGGACCTGGTCAGCGACCTCATCGCCGAGACCGACGCCGGCAAGGGCTTCTCCGACGACGAGCTCGTCGCCACCGTGGTGCTGCTGCTGAACGCCGGCCACGAGGCCAGCGTGAACACGTTCGGCAACGGCATCCACGCCCTGCTGACGCACCGCGACCAGCTGGCGCGGGTCACGAGCGGCGACGTGCCGATCGACGTCGCGCTCGAGGAGCTCATCCGGTTCGACGCGCCCCTGCAGCTGTTCGAGCGCACCGCCACCAAGGACGTCCAGGTGGCCGGTCAGGTCGTCACGGCGGGCCAGAAGGTCGCGTGCCTCATGGGCTCGGCCAACCGCGACCCCGAGGTCTTCGCCGACGCCGACACGTTCGACGTCGGCCGCGACCCCAACCCGCACGTCGGCTTCGGCCTGGGCATCCACTTCTGCCTGGGCGCCCCGCTGGCGCGCCTCGAGCTGGGCATCACGCTGCGTGCCCTGCTCGACCGTTTCCCCGACCTCGTCCTCGCGGGCGAGTCCCCGCGCCGCCCCACGTGGGTGCTGCGCGGCTACGAGAGCATCCAGGTGTCCGCCCATGACTGAGAAGTTCGCCCCGACCGAGATCGTCGTCGCCAAGCGCGACGGCCACGAGCTGACCGACGACCAGATCGACTGGGTCGTCGACGCGTACACGCGCGGCGTGGTCGCGCAGGAGCAGATGTCGGCGCTGGCGATGGCGATTCTGCTCAACGGCATGAACCGCCGTGAGATCGCCCGCTGGACCGCGGCGATGATCGCCACGGGCGAGCGCATGGACTTCTCGTCCCTCTCGCGTCCCACGGCCGACAAGCACAGCACCGGCGGCGTCGGCGACAAGATCACGCTGCCGCTCGCGCCGTTGGTCGCGGCGTGCGGCGTCGCGGTGCCGCAGCTCTCGGGTCGCGGCCTGGGCCACACGGGGGGCACGCTCGACAAGCTCGAGGCGATCCCGGGCTGGCGCGCCGCGCTGTCCAACGAGGAGATGCTCGCGCAGCTGGAGGACGTCGGCGCGGTCATCTGCGCCGCCGGCTCGGGCCTGGCCCCGGCCGACAAGAAGCTCTACGCGCTGCGCGACGTGACCGGCACGGTCGAGGCCATCCCGCTCATCGCCAGCTCGATCATGAGCAAGAAGATCGCCGAGGGCACGGGCGCGCTCGTGCTGGACGTCAAGGTCGGCTCGGGCGCCTTCATGAAGCACGAGGCCGACGCGCGCGAGCTCGCCGAGACGATGGTCGCGCTGGGCACCGACGCCGGCGTCCACACCGTCGCACTGCTGACCGACATGTCGGTCCCGCTGGGCCTCACGGCCGGCAACGCCCTCGAGGTCCGCGAGTCCGTCGAGGTCCTCGCCGGGGGCGGCCCGGCCGACGTCGTCGAGCTCACGGTCGCCCTCGCCCGCGAGATGCTCGCCGGGGCCGGCATGCACGACGTCGACCCGGCGGACGCCCTGAAGGACGGCCGCGCGATGGACGTGTGGCGCCGGATGATCCGCGCGCAGGACGGCGACCCGGACGCCGAGCTGCCCGTCGCGCGCGAGACCGAGGTCGTCACGGCCGACGCCGACGGCGTGCTGACGTCGCTCGACGCCATGGCCGTCGGCGTGGCCGCCTGGCGCCTCGGCGCGGGCCGCTCGCGCCCGGGCGAGGACGTCCAGGCCGGTGCGGGCGTCGAGATCCACGCCAAGCCCGGCGACGCCGTGCGCGCGGGCCAGCCGCTGCTCACCCTGCACACCGACACGCCCGAGCGGTTCGAGCGCGCTCGCGAGGCGCTGGAGGGCGGCTGGAGCATCGGCGACACCGCTGCGGAGGCCTCGCCGATCGTCATCGACCGCATCGGCTGAGCGGCGATCGCGGCGCGGCCGCGGCCCGGCCGACAGGGTAGGTTCGACACCATGCGCATCCTGAACGACAGTGACGAGATCGCCGCCGCCGCAGGGAGCGAGCTGGGCGTCAGTCACTGGATCGAGATCAACCAGGACCGGATCGACATGTTCGCCGACGCCACGGGCGACCGGCAGTGGATCCACGTCGACCCCGAGCGCGCGGCCGAGGGCCCGTTCGGCGCGACGATCGCGCACGGCTACCTGACGCTGTCGCTGCTGCCGTTCCTCGGCGCGCAGGTGTTCGCGTTCGCGGGGGAGCGCGCCCGGGTCAACTACGGCCTCAACCGCGTGCGCTTCATGACGCCCGTGCTGGTCGGGTCCAAGGTGCGCCTCCGTGTGGAGGTGCTGGACGTGCAGGACATCGAGAAGGGACAGCAGGTGACCTTGCAGCACACCGTCGAGATCGAGGGCAGCGAGAAGCCCGCGTGCATCGCCGAGACCGTCACGCTGCTGATGGAGGCGAGCGCATGAAGGCCACCGCCGCGCAGATCGCCGCCGTCCCGAAGGTCGCGCTGCACGAGCACCTCGACGGAGGCGTGCGTCCCGAGACGGTCGCCGAGATCGCGCTCGAGATCGGTCACGACCTGCCCGCCGCGCCCGAGCGGCTCGGCGCGTGGTTCGAGGAGGCCTCCTCGTCCGGCTCGCTGCCGCGCTACCTGGAGACGTTCGAGCACACCGTCGCCGTGATGCAGCGCTCCGAGGACCTCGCTCGCGTCGCACGCGAGGCCGTCCTCGACCTGGCCGCCGACGGCGTCGTCTACGCCGAGCTGCGCTGGGCGCCCGAGCAGCACCAGAGCGCCGGCCTGTCGCTGGAGGAGGCCGTCGAGGCCGTCCAGGAGGGCATCGACGAGGGCGTCGCCCAGGTTCGCGAGCAGGGCCGCACGATGGTCGTCGGACAGCTGCTCACGGCCATGCGCCACGCCACGCGCGGCCTCGAGGTCGCCAAGGTCGCCGTCGAGTACCGCGACCGCGGCGTCCTGGGCTTCGACATCGCCGGTGCCGAGGACGGCTTCCCGCCGATCCTGCATCTCGAGGCGTTCGAGTACCTGCGCCGCGAGAACATGCACTTCACGATCCACGCCGGCGAGGCGTTCGGCCTGCCCTCGATCTGGCAGGCCGTGCAGCGCTGCGGCGCCGACCGGCTCGGCCACGGCGTGCGGATCGTCGACGACATCGACTTCTCGGGCACGCCCACGCTGGGCCGCCTCGCCGCGTACGTCCGCGACCGTCGCATCCCCTTGGAGATGTGCCCCTCGTCGAACCTGCAGACGAGCGCCGTCCCGGGCATGGAGTCGATCGCCGACCACCCGATCGGCCCGCTCGCCGAGCTCAACTTCCGCGTCACGATCAACAGCGACAACCGGCTCATGAGCGGCACCTCGATCGGCCGGGAGATGAACCTGCTGACCGAGGCGTTCGGCTACAGCCTGGGCGACCTGCGCTGGTTCACGGTCAACGCCATGAAGAGCGCGTTCCTGCCGTTCGACGAGCGCCTCGTGCTCATCAACGACGTCATCAAGCCCGGGTACGCCGCGCAGTCGAGCTGACCCCGGCGTTCGCGCGGTGCGGCGAGGAGAGCCGCACGGGTGGTCGAGTAGCAGGCGAGGAACGAGCGGTCCGGTGGTCGAGTAGCAGGCGAGGAACGAGCGGTCCGGTGGTCGAGTAGCAGGCGAGGAACGAGCCGCGTATCGAGACCACGGCTCACGGCCCAGTTGATCTCGACACACCGTCTCGCAGGCTCGCCGGCACTCGAACAGCGAGCGTCAGCGGGACCGCGTCAGGTGGCGGTAGGCCCGCTTGGGGTGCATCGGCACGCATCCGGCGGCGAGGGCCTCGGCGATGACACGCGGCTGGTCCCGCATGAGTCGCCAGCCGCGCCGCACCAGGGTGAGCGGGGGCTTGCGGGCCTCGCGCAGGTCGCGCACGAGCCGCAGCGCGAACACGACGAGTCGCGGGCGGGTGAGGCAGATGGCGGCGTCGAGCACGCCGGCCTCGCGGCAGGCGGCGATGATCTCGGTGGCGAACAGGCCCTCGGCGATGAAGCGGTCGCCATTGAGGACGACCTCGTGCGTGCCGACGGCGCGGCTGACCGAGATGTCGTAGACGGGCACCTCGGCGCGCCCGTCGCGGCACAGGGAGGTGATCGCCGCCATGGCGGCGGCCTGGTTCCACGAGCGCGGGTCGTCCCAGTCGACGATGCCGAGCGTGCTCAGCGGGAGGTCGGGGTGGTCGACGTCGTGGTAGAAGTCGTCGAGCCGCAGCACGGTCCAGCCGAGCCGCTCGGCCAGGTGGGACTTCCCCGATCCGGACGGGCCGGCGAGGATCACGACGTGCGGCACGGGTACGAGGTTATCGCCGGTGGCGGCGAGCCGGGGACGGTGGTTTCGATACGCCGCTCGCAAGCTCGCGTGCTACTCAACCACCGGGGCCGCCGGCAGGCTCGCGGGCTGCTCGACCGCCGGGGCCGCTCGCAGGCTCGCGGGCTGCTCGACCGCCGGGGCCGCTCGCAGGGCTCGCGGGCTGCTCGACCGCCGGGGCCGCTCGCAGGCTCGCGGGCTGCTCGACCGCCGGGGCCGCTGGCGGGCTCGCGTGCTGCTCGGCCGCCGGGACCGCGCAGGCTCGCGTGCTGCTCGGCCACCGGTGATCGAGTGCCGGCGAGCTTGCGAGACGGTGTATCGAGATCCTGGCTCAGACGCCGATCGGGTGCCAGACGGTCTTGGCCTCGAGGAACGGCGTGATGCGCTGCAGCGACTGCGCCGTGGGCGTGCCCGGGCGGACGACGCGCTTGAGGTTGATCGCGGCCTCGGCCTCGAGCTCGCGGGCGACCTCGGGGTCGTCGACGCCGGTCAGGTCGAGCGCGTCCACGTCGAGGTGGCCGGCGAGCCACGAGCCGACCTCGGCGATGTCGCCCGTCAGCACGTTGACCACGCCGCCGGGCACGTCGGAGGTCGACAGGATCTCCGAGAGCGTGATGGCCGGCAGCGGGCGGCCGTAGGACGACACGACCACGGCCGTGTTGCCCGAGACCAGGACGGGCGCGAGCACCTCGACCAGGCCGAGCAGCGAGGACTGCTGCGGCGCGGCGACCACGACGACGCCGGTCGGCTCGGGGGACGTGAGGTTGAAGAACGGGCCGTTGACCTGGTTGGCGTTGCCGGTGACCTGCGAGAGCTTGTCGGCCCAGCCGGCGTACCAGACCCACGTGTCGACCGCGTCGCTCACGATCGCGTTGGCCTGCTTCTCCGAGACGCCCTCGGCGGCGCGGACCTCGGCCACGAGCTGGTCGCGGCGGCCCTCGAGGACCTCGGCGACGCGGTACAGGATCTGGCCGCGGTTGTACGGCGTGCGCGTGGACCAGCCGCCGAACGCCTTGCGCGCGGCGGCGACCGCGTCACGGCCGTCCTTGCGCGACGCCTTCGACGCGTTGGCCAGGAAGCGGCCGTCGGTCGCGGCGACCTCGTAGGTGCGGCCGGACTCCGAGCGGGGGAACGCCCCGCCGATGAACAGCTTGTAGGTCTTGCGGACGTCGAGTCGATCGCTCATCGGTTGGCCTCCAGGTAGCCGGCGAGCCCGTGGCGGCCGCCCTCGCGGCCGTATCCGGACTCCTTGTACCCGCCGAACGGCGAGGCGGGATCGAACTGGTTGAACGTGTTGGCCCACACCACGCCGGCGCGGAGCCTGTCCGCCATCGCCAGGATGCGCGAGCCCTTCTCGGTCCACACGCCGGCGGACAGGCCGAACGGCGTGTTGTTGGCCTTCTCGATCGCCTCGCCGGGCGTGCGGAAGGTCAGGACGGACAGGACCGGGCCGAAGATCTCCTCGCGGGCGATCCGGTGGGCCTGGGTGACGCCGGTGAAGATCGTCGGGGCGTACCAGTAGCCGCGCTCGGGCAGCTCGCACGGAGCGCTCCAGCGGGCGGCGCCCTCGTCGTCGCCCGTCGCGGCGAGGTCGCGGATGCGGCCCAGCTGCTCGAGCGAGTTGATCGCGCCGACGTCGGTGTTCTTGTCGAGGGGATCGCCCAGGCGCAGCGTGGCCATGCGGGCCTTGAGGCGCTCGAGCACCTCCTCCGCGACGCTCTCCTGCACGAGCAGGCGCGAGCCGGCGCAACACACGTGGCCCTGGTTGAAGAAGATGCCGCGGACGATGCCCTCGATCGCCTGGTCCATCGGCGCGTCGTCGAACACGATGTTCGCGGCCTTGCCGCCGAGCTCGAGCGTGAGGCGCTTGTCCGTGCCGGCGACCGTGCGGGCGATCTCGCGACCGACCGGGGTGGAGCCGGTGAAGGCGACCTTGTTGACGTCCGGGTGCGAGACCAGCAGGCGGCCGGTCTCGCCGGCGCCCGTGACGATGTTGACGACGCCGGCGGGCAGCTCGGCCTGGCGGCACACGTCCGCGAACAGCAGGGCCGTCAGCGGCGTGGTCTCGGCCGGCTTGAGCACGACCGTGTTGCCCGCGGCCAGCGCCGGGGCGACCTTCCACGCCAGCATGAGCAGGGGGAAGTTCCACGGGATGACCTGCGCGGCGACGCCGAGCGGGCGGGGGTTCGGGCCCAGGCCCGCGTGCTCGAGCTTGTCGGCCCAGCCCGCGTGGTAGAAGAACCACTGCGAGACGAGCGGGACGTCGACGTCGCGCGACTCCTTGATCGGCTTGCCGTTGTCGAGCGTCTCCAGGACGGCGAACTCGCGGCTGCGCTCGGCCAGGATGCGCGCGATGCGGAACAGGTACTTGGCGCGCTCGCGGCCCGGCATCGGCCCCCAGACCTTGTCGTAGGCGCGGCGGGCCGCGCGGACGGCGCGGTCGACGTCGGCCTCGTCGCCCTCGGCGACCTCGGCCAGCACCTCCTCGGTGGCGGGGTTGACGGTCTTGAACGGCTCGCCGCCGCCGTCGGTGAACTCACCGTCGATGAACAGGCCGTAGCTGGCGGCCAGGTCGACGATCGAGCGCGACTCCGGCGCCGGTGCGTATTCGAACTTCGGCATCAGTAATCAGTCCAAGGTGACGTGGTCGGGGCCGGAGTAGCGGCCGGTGAGCATCTTCTGGCGCTGCATGAGCAGGTCGTTGAGCAGCGAGGAGGCGCCGAAGCGGAACCAGTCCGGGTCGAGCCAGTCCTCGCCGGCGACCTCGTTGACGACGACGAGGTACTTGATCGCGTCCTTCGAGGTGCGGATGCCGCCCGCGGGCTTGACGCCCACCTGGCGGCCGGTGGCGATCCGGTAGTCCCGGACGGCCTCGAGCATCAGCAGCGTCGTCGGCAGCGTGGCGGCCGGCTGCACCTTGCCGGTGCTGGTCTTGATGAAGTCGGCGCCGGCGTCCATCGCGAGCCACGAGGCGCGGCGGATGTTGTCGTACGTCTGCAGCTCGCCGGTCTCGAGGATGACCTTGAGGTGGGCGGAGCCGCAGGCCTCCTTCACCGCGACGATCTGCTCGTGCACGGTGGCCAGGTCGCCGGCGAGGAACGCGCCACGGTCGATGACCATGTCGATCTCGTCGGCGCCGTTGGCGACGGCGGCGGCGGTGTCGGCCAGCTTGACCTCGAGCGCGGCGCGGCCGGACGGGAACGCGGTCGCGACGGCGGCCACGTGGACGCGGTCGCCGACGACCTCGCGCACGTACGGGACCATGTCGCCGTAGACGCACACCGCGGCGGCCTGCGGGCAGGACGGGTCGGTGGGATCGGGGCGCAGCGCCTTGGTGGCCAGGGCGCGCACCTTGCCGGGCGTGTCGGCGCCCTCGAGCGTGGTCAGGTCGACCATCGAGATGGCGAGGTCGATCGCCCACTGCTTCGAGGTCGTCTTGATCGAGCGGGTGGCGAGCGCGGCCGCGCGGGCCTCGAGGCCGACCTGGTCGACGCCCGGCAGGCGGTCGAGCCCCGCGATCAGGGTCTTGCTCATCGTTACTTCCCTTCCGGAAGCGGGCTGGTCTGGTCGGCGCCGGTGGCGGCGATCGTGCGCCGGACGGCGGAGACGACGGCCTCGACGGTGATGCCGCGCTCGGCGAGCACGAGGTCACCGGCTCCGCTGGCGCCGAACTCCTCGACACTCACTATCTCACCGTCGGTGCCGACGTAGCGGTGCCAACCGGTGCCGGTTCCGGCCTCGACGCTGACGCGCGCGGTGATCGAGCGCGGCAGGACCGACTCGCGGTACGCGCGGTCCTGCTCCTCGAACCACTCCAGGCACGGGGCCGAGACGACGCGGACGGCGACGCCGTCCTCGGCGAGCTGCTCGCGGGCGGTCATCGCGAGGCCGACCTCGGAGCCGGTCGCGACGATGATCGCGTCCGGCGTGCCCTCGGTGTCGGCCAGGACGTAGGCGCCGCGCGCGGCGCCGTGCTCGGGCAGGACCTCGGCCCCCGTGACGGGGACGCCCTGGCGGCTCAGGACGAGGCCCGCCGGACGGTCGGACTCGAGGATCCGGGTCCAGGCGTCGATCGTCTCGGTCCAGCTGCCCGGGCGCACGACGTCGAGGCCGGGGATCGCGCGGTGCGACCACAGGTGCTCGACGGGCTGGTGCGTGGGGCCGTCCTCGCCGACACCGACGGAGTCGTGCGTCCACACGTAGGTGACCGGCAGGCCCATGAGGGCGGCGAGCCGCACGGACGGGCGCATGTAGTCGGAGAACACGAAGAACGTCGCGCCGAACGGGTGCGAGTGGCCGGCCAGGGCGATGCCGTTGAGGACCGCGCCCATCGCGTGCTCGCGGATGCCGAAGTGGACGAGCGTGCCGTCGGGGCCGCCGGGCCAGTCGTCGCCCTTATACGCCGTGGGCGTGAAGCTGCGGGCGCCGGCGATCGCGACGTTGTTGGTCTCGGCGAGGTCGGCAGAGCCGCCCCACAGCCACGGCAGGTCGGCCGAGACGGCGTTGAGGACGGCGCCGCTGGCGATGCGCGTCGCGACCTTCTGAGGCTCGGCACGCAGCGCGGCCAGCTTCTCGCGGACCTCGGCGGGCAGCTCGCGACGGCGCAGGGCGTCGTGCAGGGCGGCCGCCTCGGGCTGCTCCTCGCGCCACTGGCTGTAGCGGTGCTCCCAGGCCTCGCGGGCCTTCGCGCCGCGCTCGAGCACGAGGCGGGCGTGGTCCAGGGCGTCCTGCGGCATGACGAGCGACTGCTCGGGATCGAGGCCGAGCGCGATCTTGGTGGCCTTGACCTCGTCCTCGCCGGGGGCTCCGGAGTGGGCGCCGGCCGTGCCGCCCACGGTCGGCATCGGGTGGCCGATGCGGGTGCGCAGGCGGACGAACACGGGCTTGCCCGTCACGGCGAGCGCGGCGTCGTAGCCGGCGCGGATCGCCGCGGGGTCCTCGGCGTCGTCGATCTCGACGACCTCCCAGCCGTACGCGCGGTAGCGCGCGGCCACGTCCTCGGTGAAGGCGATGTCGGTGCCGCCCTCGATCGTGATGCGGTTGTCGTCCCAGATCAGGATCAGCCCGTCGAGGCCGAGCGTGCCCGCGAGCGAGGAGGCCTCCTGCGCGACGCCCTCGGCGAGGCAGCCGTCACCGGCGACGCACCACGTGCGGAAGCGGAACAGGCCGTCCTCGGGATCGGTGTCCGGCTGCAGCAGCGCGTGCGTGCGGCGCGCGGCCATGGCCATGCCCACCGCGTTGCCGACGCCCTGGCCGAGCGGGCCGGTCGTGGTCTCGACGCCGGGGGTGTGGCCCCACTCGGGGTGCCCGGGCGTGAGGCTGTGCAGGGCGCGGGCCTGGCGCAGGTCGTCGAGCTCGAGGCCGTAGCCGCTCAGGTAGTGCTGCAGGTACAGCGACAGGCTCGTGTGGCCGGCCGAGAGGACGAAGCGGTCGCGGCCCTCCCAGTCCGGCTGGGCCGGGTCGTGGCGCAGGTACTCCTGGAACAGGACGTAGAGCGCGGGGGTCAGGCTGACGGCGGTTCCGGCGTGGCCGTTGCCCTTCGCCTGGACGATGTCCAGCGGCAGGACGCGCGCGTGGCGGACAGCCTCGAAGTCGAGTCGGTCGGACCAGGCGTCGGCGGTCGCGGGAGACGTGGGGGAGAAGTCGCTCACCGCTCCACCGTAGGCGAGCGGGGGGACTTTTGTCTAGCTGTTAACAAAAGCCCCCGGTGCGGTGCGCGTCACGCGTCGACGAGGGCCTCCACCCGTGCGGGGGACAGGGCCGCGTCGGCGGCCATCTGCGCGGCGCCCAGCAGGCCCGCGTCCGCGCCGAGCGGGGACGCGATGACCTCGAGGTCCGTGGTGGCGAGCGGGTGCGAGCGCTCGAAGACCCGCTCGCGGACGCCGTCCACGAGCAGGTCGCCGGACTCGGCCAGGTCGCCGCCCACCACGACCATCGCGGGATTGAGGACGCCGACGGCCTCGACGACGACGTCGCCGATGCGGCGGCCGGCGCTGCGCAGGGCCTCGATCGCGTCCGCGTTCCCGTGCCGGGCGAGCGCCACGACGTCCGCCGAGGTCCGCGCGTCGTGACCGAGCTCGCGCAGGTGGGCCGCGATCGCCCACGCGCCCGCCGATGCCTCGGCGCAGCCGCGCTGGCCGCAGCGGCACCGCGGCCCGTCGTCGTGCGGGATGTGCCCGAGGTCGCCCGCGCCGCCGCGCGCTCCGTGCAGGACCGCGCCGCGGGAGATGATGCCGGCGCCGATGCCCATGCCGACCTTGACCACCAGGAGGTCGTCGGCCCCGGGCACGCTCGCGGCTCGCATCGCGCGGTGCACGCCCAGCGCGACCAGGTTGGCGTCCTTGTCGACCACGACCGGCGCGTCGACGTGCCGTCCGACGAGCGCGGGGACGTCGATCCCGTCCCAGCCGCGCATCGTGGGCGGGCTGACCAGCAGGCCGGTGCGCTGGTCGACCGGGCCGGGCACGCCGATCGCCGCGCCCAGCACGGGGGCGGAGGCGCCGGTGACGAGCTCGTCGAAGGCGGCGGCGACCCCGGACAGGACCTTGTCCGGGCCGTCGTCGATCGTGATGTCCTCGTCGAGCGCACGCAGGACGCGCCCGGACAGGTCGGCGATGCCGTAGCGGGCGTGGCTGCTGCCGATGTCGGCGACGAGCAGGGTCCCGCGGTCCTCCGCGAGGTCGAACACGGCCGCCGGCCGGCCACCCGTGGTGCGGTCGTCGGCCTCGGGGCGCAGCAGTCCGCTGCGCACGAGGCCCTCGAGCCGGTGCGTCGCGGTGACGCGCGACAGCCCCGAGAGCTCCACGACCTGGGCGCGGGTGAGGCGGCCGTTGCGGCGGAACAACGTCAGCACGTCCCCGTGTCCCGACACCGGCGCTCCTCTCGCGGGACCGGCGGTCCCTCGGGCGTCACCGTAGTACGTCACGGGGTGCGGTCGCGATCGATCAACCGGCCGATCTGTGCGGGCTCCAGGATTCCGTCGCTGACGAGGTGCGCGAGGCCGACGAGGCCCTCCCGCGGGTGCAGGCTGCTGGCGACGATGGTGAGGTCGGAGGTCGCCAGCGGCAGGGAGCGGCTGTAGACGCGCTCGCGGATCGCGGGCAGCAGGTGGTCGCCGCGTCGCCGGCGGGGAGCTGGGTCGGATCGACCGCCTGGAGTCGCGGATCGAGCGCTTCCGGCCCGCCCTGCCGGCGTGGACGCGCGACCGGGCCTCCGTGGACGGCGGCGGCACGCTGGTGGACCTCGGTCCGCACCTGATCGACCAGGCCGTGCAGCTCCTCGGCCCGTGCGCCGGGTCTTCGCGGACCTGGCGGCACTGGAGCCGGGCCGGGCGAGCGACGACGACGACCTCGTCCTGCTGCGGCACGAGAGCGGGGCCCGGTCGATGGTCCTGGCCTCCGTGCACGCCGCGGCGGAGGGTCCGCGGCTGCGCGTCTGGGCGGGCTCGGGGGTGCGCGGATCGACGGGTTCGACGGGCAGGAGGAGCGGCTGTTCCGGCCGTCGCCCGCGCGATCACGGAGGGGACGCCGGTTCCGGTCGACCCCGCCGACGCGGTGCACGTGGCGGCGATCTTCGACGCCGCCCGGACGTCCTCGGCCGCGGGATCGTGGGTCGACCTCGCCGCCGGGTGAGGTGGCCCTTCGTTCGAATTGACACTCGAGCACATCGCACTGACGCTGGAAGTGCGGGCGAAATCATGTCGACGACTGGTCACGGGGGGAGCAGGCGATGCGCCACAGCATGCGGCCGATCCGCCTCGGCGGCCAGACACGGGTGCGTCGACTCCCTCGCCCACCTACGCCGCCGTCGGGGACTCCCTGGTCGTGAGCCGCGGTACGGTCGCACTCCCTCGGCTACTCTGCCGCAGGACTCCGGCCCCCCGGCGGCGGTCCGCCCGCAGGGCGGGCGCCCCGCGCGCCCGGCCGTCCGTCAGGGCGTGCCGACGAAGGTGCGCAGGTCCTCGATGATCGACGCGACGGTGGCCGCCGCGCGGTCACGGGCGGCGTCCAGGTCGTCGTCCGAGACGACGGCCTCGACGTAGCACTTGAGCTTCGGCTCGGTGCCCGACGGCCGGCAGATGACCCGGCTCCCGCCGGTCAGGCCGAGGCGGATGCCGTCGGTGGGCGGCAGGCCCTGGTAGCCGTCGGCGAGGTCGTCGACCGAGGTCACCTCGACACCCGCGAGCACCTGCGGGGGAGCGGTCCGGAAGCGCTGCATCGCGTCGGCGATGATCGCCAGGTCCTCGACGCGGACGGCCAGCTGGCCGGTCGCGTGCCAGCCGTGGCGGCGGTAGACGTCCTCGAGCAGATCGGTCAGCGTGCGGCCCTCGGCCTTGAGCGAGGCTGCCAGCGACATCATCAGCAGTGCCGCCGAGATGCCGTCCTTGTCACGCGCGACGTGCGGGGCGACGCAGTAGCCCAGCGCCTCCTCGTAGCCGTATACGAGGCCCTCGACCTTGCCGATCCACTTGAAGCCCGTGAGCGTCTGCTGCCAGCGCTGGCCGTGCTCGGCGGCCTGGCGGCCCAGGAGGTCCGACGAGACGATCGAGCAGGCGTAGGTGCCCTCGACGCCGCGGCGCAGCAGGGCCTCGGCCAGCAGGACGCCGACCTGGTCGCCCGTGAGCAGCCGGTGCCCGTCGGGCGTGCGGACGCCGACGGCGCAGCGGTCGGCGTCCGGGTCGTTCGCGATGACGACGTCGGCGTCGACCGAGGCGGCCAGCTCGAGCGCGAGGTCCATCGCGCCGGGTTCCTCGGGGTTGGGGAACGCGACGGTCGGGAACGCGGGATCCGGGTCGGCCTGTGCGGGGACGACGTGCGGCGCCGAGAACCCGGCACGCCGGGCGGCCTCGGTGAGGATGCGGCCGCCGACGCCGTGCATGGGCGTGTAGGCGACCACGAGGTCGCGCGGGCCCTCGGGGGCGGCGGCCACGACGGCGTCGAGGTAGGCCTGCGCGACGTCGTCGCCCAGGACCGTGTAGTCGGTGTCGCGAGGCAGCTCGTCGACGCGGCCGACCGCGTCGATGCGGGCCGAGATGTCGGCGTCGGCGGGCGGCACGATCTGGCTCGTGTCGCCGAGGTAGACCTTGTAGCCGTTGTCGCGCGGCGGGTTGTGCGAGGCGGTGACCATGACGCCTGCCGACGTGCCGAGGTGGCCGATCGCGAACGCCAGCACGGGGGTCGGCAGGTGCTCGGGCAGCAGCAGCGCGCGGACGCCTGCGGCCTGCATGATCTCGGCGGTGTCACGCGCGAAGACGTCGGAGTTGGTGCGCGCGTCGTAGCCGACCACGACGCTCGGGTCCTGGGCGGTGTCGAGCAGGTAGCGGGCCAGGCCGGCGGCGGCGCGCGCCACGGTGACGCGGTTCATCCGCATCGGGCCGGCTCCGAGCTCGCCGCGCAGGCCGGCGGTGCCGAACTCGAGTCGGCCGGAGAAGCGCTCGTCCAGCGCGGCGGTGTCGCCGGCCTCGATCAGCGCCGAGAGCTCGGCGCGGGTCTCGGGGTCGGGGTCCTGGGACAGCCAGTCGCGGGCGAGGTCGAGCGAGTCCATCTGCACACCGTATCCGGGGGTGCGCTCTCGCTGAGTTGCACGTTTGGCCGGGCCGGACCGGCGTGTCGCCGGCCGAACGTGCAACTCAGCGAGGAGGTCAGACCCGCGGGAGGAGGCCGGCGAGGAGGGCGCCCATGCGGGTGGCGGCGTCCTTGCCGGCCTGCAGGACCTCCTCGTGGTTGAGGGGGGCGTCCGAGATGCCGGCGGCGAGGTTGGTGACGAGCGAGATGCCGAGCACCTCCATGCCGGCCTCGCGGGCGGCGATCGCCTCGAGGGTCGTGGACATGCCGACGAGGTCGCCACCGAGGATGCCGGCCATCTTGACCTCGGCCGGCGTCTCGTAGTGGGGTCCGGGGAACTGCACGTAGACGCCCTCGTCGATCGTCGGCTCGACCTCGCGGACGAGGTCGCGCAGGCGCTGCGCGTACAGGTCGGTGAGGTCGACGAAGTTCGCGCCGACGATCGGCGACGTCGCCGTCAGGTTGATGTGGTCGCGAATCAGCACGGGCGTGCCGGGCGTCCACGCCGGGTTGAGGCCGCCGCAGCCGTTGGTCAGCACCATCGTGCGGACGCCCGCGGCGGCGGCGGTGCGGACGCCGTGCACGACCGCGTCGACGCCCTTGCCCTCGTAGAAGTGCGTGCGGCCCAGGAACACGAGGGCGCGCAGGTCGCCCACGCGCACGGAGCGGATCGTGCCGCCGTGGCCGGCGACGGCGGGCTTGCTGAAGCCCGGCAGCTCCTCGGTGGGGATCTCGAACTCGGGCTCGCCCAGCGCGTCGGCGGCGGGCAGCCAGCCGGACCCCATCACGAGGGCCACGTCGTGGTCGCCACCTCCCGTCCGGTCACGGAGGGCGTCGGCGGCGTCGCGGGCGAGGTCGTAAGGGCTCACCGCGACAGCGTACCGGCGAAGACGCGTGATGCGGGGTGCGGCGGGCCGTCCACGGGCGGGCTCGTGATGAGGCCGTCCGGGCGAGGCCCGCGTACTCTACGGACGTGCCGAAGATCATCGGGGAGTCCTTGGAGGAGCACCGCGCCGCCATGCGGCGCCGGGTCTTCGACGCGCTCGTGCAGCTCATGGCCGACCGGCCGTTCGACGCGATCACGATGGCCGACCTGGCAGCCCGCGCCGAGGTGGGCCGCTCGTCGCTCTACAACCACTTCAAGGACAAGGAGGCCGTGGTCGTCGCGTTCGCCACGGACGAGACCGACCGCTACCTCGCCCAGCTGCAGCAGGCGCTGGCCAGCCGGACCTCGCCGACCGAGCGCCTCGAGACCTACGTGCGGCACCACGTCGACACCTCGGCCGACTTCCACATCGGCCTGGCGCCCGAGCTGCGCGCGATCCTGTCGCCGGAGTCCGCGATGGGCATGCGCGAGCACGTCGTGGCGGTCGAGCAGGTGCTGCGCCAGATCCTGCTCGACGGCGTCGCGGCGGGCGAGTTCGCGATCGACGACGTCGACGCCACCGTCTCGCTGCTGCACGCCACCCTGTCGGCGCGCCACGCCTCGGCCGACACCACGACGAGGTTCGTCCTCGCCGCCGTCCGGGCCTCCTGAGCCACGCCCCCCGGTTCGGCGAGTGGCGCAGAAGTGCCCGCCACTCGCCGAGTGGCGGGCATTCTTGCGCCACTCGCGACCCCGGTCTGCGCCACTCGGCGGCCGGGAACGACGAAGGTCCCCGCCACCACGGTGACGGGGACCTCCGAGCGAGCTCAGGTCACTTGGTGACCTTGAACGAGCCCACCTTCACGTAGCCGCGCTTCGTGTAGTTCGCGTTGCCGTAGTACGCGGCGCGGACGGTCCACGTGCCCTTGGCCAGCTTCGGCAGCGTGACGCGTCGTCCGACGCGGTAGACGTAGCTGTCCACGTGGCGGATCTTCGTCCCCTTCGTCAACCGGACCTGGATGGAGCCCGTCGGCCCGAAGTCGCCGGCGATGCCGGCGATCGTGACCGTCGCGGTGCCCCGGCGCTTCGTGGTGGGCCGTTTCGTGAGTTCGAAGCGTGGTCGGGCGGCAGCCACCGGCACGATGTTCACCCGGATCGTCTGGGCGCTCCCGGACAGGTTGACGGCACGGGGCGTGAACCCGACGATCCAGCTCCGACGACCGCTCTGGGTGAAACGCGTGACGGGCAGGACGACGCGCTCGCCGGGGACAGTGGTGCTCGCGCGCGCACCGCTCTCGAGTTCGACCGTTCCCGGCGCGGGCACGATGAGCTCGATGCCCTGGACGGACCCGTAGGGGAGGGTCTTGGTCACCGGGATCGGCTCGTGGGAGACCGAGATCCGCGCGGTGAACGGAGCCGGCGCGCGCAGGCGCGACTGCGAGGCGCCAGCGTGGAAATGTGTGCGCAGCGACGGCACCAGGGCTCCGAGGAACTCCGGATGGAACGAGCCCCCGTTCTCGGGCTGGCCAGCCGGCAGGCCCAGTGCAGCGGCAGCCTCGCTGTCCGGTGCGAGGACTCCGTCCCAGTCCGGGGTGTTCGACGCGGTGGTCATCGAGCCGAAGCGACCCCAGGTCGCAGAGCTGCCGGAGAACGTCGTGACCGTCACGCGCCGAGGACTGGTCGACGGAGACAAGGCGGGCGTGGAGCGGACCAGGCGGGACGACACGAGCGCCGTGATCCGCCCGGACCCGTCCCCGGAGATCTCGACGCTGGGGTCGGCGAGAGTGATCTCGTCGCGCACGCCGCCCCAGACGCGCGCGCTCGTCAGGGTGCCGGAGTAGTCCATCGTGGTGACCCCGGTGCTCCAGTCGTGCGAGGTCCGTCCCGGCCCGAAGCGCGGCTCCGCGGTCGAATCGGGCGACGTGAGACGCACGCCATCGAGCACTCGCTCGTCGAAGACGCTGAAAAAGTGCGCGGAGATCGGCCAAATCAGGCTGCCCACGCGGGGCTCGACGATCTCGATCGCCGTCGGCTCCGGTCCTGCGTGGGCGGGGCCGGGCGCGACGAGCGCTCCCAGCGCCAACGCCACGACGGCCATGGTGGCGGGGACTCGCATGCGCCGAAGATATCCACCGTGCGGGTTCCGCGACCCCACAACGCCGAAGGTTCCAGCCACTGGGTGACTGGAACCTCCGACGTAGGCGAGCTCAGGTCACTTGGTGACCTTGAACGAGCCCACCTTCACGTAGCCGCGCTTCGTGTAGTTCGCGTTGCCGTAGTACGCGGCGCGCACGGTCCAGCGGCCCTTGGCCAGCTTCGGCAGCGCGACGGTGCGCTTGCCCTTGACGAGCGAGACGTTGACGTAGCGGTTCGTCTTGCCCCTGGTCAGCTTGAGGCGCACCTTGCCGGTCGGCGCGGCGCCGCCGGAGACGCCCCGGACGCTGACGGTGGCCTTACCCTTGGCCTTGCGGGTCGGCTTCTTGCTCACCTTCAGGCGCGGCTTCGCGGCGGCGGCCTTGGCGACCTTCACCGTGACGGTCGAGGTCGCGGGGGACAGGCTCGCGTCCGCGGGGACCAGGGTGACGGCGAGGCGCCGGGTGCCGGCGGTCAGCGTCCTCGGCAGCGAGAAGGCGAGCTTCTGGCCGGCCGCGGTCGCGGTCTTCGAGCCGAGGCCCGCGACGCGGACGGTGCCGGGCACGGAGGCCGTCACGGTGACGGCGCCACCGCGGGCGTAGGTCGTGGAGACGCTCGCCGCGACCGGAGCGGTCGGGACGAACCGCACGGGCGTGTAGGTCTCCCACGCGGCGTGCTTCGCGCCACCGCCGGGGTACGTGTAGACGCCGTGCTGCGTGTGCGCGGCGGTCACGCCGGTCACGGCGTCGGCCGCGGCCTTCGAGACGTTGAGCTCGGCGGTGAAGGTGCCGTCGGGACGCAGCTCCACCGCGCCGGCGGCAGGACCGCCGATGGTGTTCATGTCCGAGGCCAGGACGGCCCAGTCGACGTCGGCGTTCTTGCGGGCGCTGGACGCGGCGTTCTCCGAGGGGCGCCAGGTCGTCTCGTACTTGCCGAAGGCGATGTAGACGCCGGCGGAGCTGCCGGCCAGCGGCGGGCGCGTCGCGGTGACGGCCGAGGGGTCGAAGCCCGAGCCCTGGACGGTGATCGTGGCGGTCTCGTCCGGCGCGAACGTCACCTTCGAGACGGTCACGGTCGGGGCGGCGCTCTCGGCGGCCTGGGCGGACGTGGGGGCGAGCGCGAGGACGCCGGCCGTCAGCGCGGCGACGGTCGCGCCCGACATCAGGCGGCGCCCGCGGGTCACGGTCTGGGAGGACATGCAGTTCCTTTCGACGAGGCCGACGCACCGGCGGCCGCTGTAGGTAAGGCACACCTTATACTGACGAAGTTAGCGTGCCCTCACCTGGGGGCAGGGGCGGACCTGAGGGAGTTGCCGTGCCGAACGAGACCACAGCCGCGCGCGGTGCCCGCGCGCTCGGCGCCGTCGTGCTCACCCTGCTGCTGTGCTGCGCCGGCCTGCCCGCCCGCGCCGAGACCGCAGCGGTCGAGCAGGCGACGGCACCGGCGAGCGAGCCCACGGCCGAGCCGACGACCGTCCCGACCACGGAGCCGACCGTCGAGCCGACCGTCGAGCCCACCACCGAGCCGACGGCCGAGCCGACCACGGCGCCGACGGCCGAGCCGACCACGGCGCCGACCACGACGCCCACTCCGGAGCCGACGCCCACTCCCACCGAGCCGACCGAGCCGGTCCCCGCGCCCGACGAGGTGACGGCCGGCACGATCTCGTGGGGCGTGAAGGAGTCGTTCCGCGCCTACGTCCAGAGCCCGATCGCCGCGGGCTCGGTCACGCCGCAGGCGCCCGCCACGCTCGTGCGCGACCGCTTCGTCTTCCCGCAGGCGAAGGGCACGTGGACGAAGCGCTCGATCTCGGTCGGGACGTCCGGTGGCGTGACGTTCCTGGGTCACCGGATGGGCCAGACGTGGGCGATGAACCTGACGATCTCGTCACCGCGCATCGCGTTCACGACCGACGGAGGCGGACGCCTCCTGGTCGACGCGGTCGACAGCGAGGGCGAGGAGCTCTCGGACGTGGTCATCGCGCGTCTGGACCTGCGTGACCGGGTGAAGGCCACCGACGGCAGGGTCACGATCTCGAACGCGCCGGCGACGCTGACGCGGGAGGGCAACAGGCTCTTCTCCTACCAGGGCAGTCCGTTCTACTCGGCCGGCGACCTGCTGGACCCCGTGAGCGCCACGTTCGAGGTCGAGGACGCGGTCGTCCCGGAGCTCCCGCCGCTGCCCGAGCCGACGGATCCCACCGCGCCCACGAAGCCCCAGCCGACGAAGCCGCCGGCGAAGCCGGTCAAGCCCGTCGACACCGAGCGCGAGGTCGCGAAGCGCGGCGGCAAGGCCGGCCAGCTCAGCTGGGGTGTCAAGGACAGCTTCCGCAGCTACGTCGTGGGCCGAATCGCCCGCGGCTCGGTCTCGGTCTCGGGTGGGGCGTCGATGAGCGGCGGCCGGTTCGTCTTCGGCCAGACCTCCACCACGGCGACGCCGCCGAGCGCCACGGGCACGACCTCGTACGGCGGTGCGGTCCGCTTCCAGGGCCACGAGGGCAAGCTCGACTTCACGATCTCGCGGCCCTCGGTGCGCGTCACGTCGCCGATCCAGGCCGTGCTGAGCGCCGACGTCAGCGGCCGGGGCCGGCTCGACATCGCGACGCTGGACCTCACGTCCGCGCGCAAGAGCACCGAGGCCAGCTGGGTCCGCTACACGGGTGCGCCCGCGCGGCTGACCGCCGCGGGGACGGCGATCTTCTCCTACCAGGGCCGCGGCTTCTACACCGCCGGCGAGCAGCTCGACCCCGTCACCTTCTCGGTCGGCACGGTCGCCGCCGCGCCGCGCGGTGGAGGAGCGACCAAGGTCGTCGCGTCCACCACGAAGGCGCCGTGGACCGCTCCGCCGACCCCGCCCGCCACGAACGGCCTCGCGATCGACGAGGTCGAGCCGAAGCCCGGCGACCGGGTCACCGCCGCCGGTGCGGGCTTCCTGCCGAACGAGACCGGCATCCGCGTCGTCCTCTACTCCACGCCGCTCGTGCTGGCGCAGGACGTGCGAGCCGACGCCGCCGGTCGCGCCACGTGGACGGGCACGATCCCGGCGACGATCGAGCCCGGCAAGCACACGCTGACGTTCCAGGGCTCGGTCGACCGGGGCGTCGTGATCGACGTCGCCGAGCCGGACGAGATCGTCGGCTGCCGGCTCACGGACGCCCGCCTCGAGTGGGGCTTCAAAGAGTCGTTCCGCGCGTACATCTCCGGCTCGATCGCGAACGGCGACTGGAGCACCGCGGGCAACGCGAGCTACGCGACCCCCGAGTTCAGCTGGTCGAAGGGCACCGGCGTCATGGCCCCGCGGACCCGCGCGGGCCGGCTCGAGTTCACGGGCCGCGTGCAGTTCACGGGCCACGACGGCGCGCTCGACACCCGCCTGGAGAACCCGGTGGTGACCCTGACCGACGACCATTCCGCCGCGCTCGCGCTCGACTACACGGGCGGCACGATGGACGCCGCGATGGCTGGCAAGGACGACAGCCGCACGCTGAAGGCGGTGCCCTTCGCCGACCTCGACCTCGCGCGGGGCGTCACCGAACGCCGGGGCACGCGCGTCACGATCAGCGACATCCCCGCGACCCTCACCGCCGCCGGCAGCGCCGCGTTCCCGAACTACGAGGCCGGTGCGGCGCTCGACCCGGTCACGCTGACGTGGACGACCTCGAGCGACTGCGGATCGGCTGCGGCGAAGCCGAAGGCGGAGGACGCCGGGGCCGTCGTGCTCGACTCCGTCACGCCGACCGACGCCGAGACCGAGTGGCTGCCGTGGGCCGGCGGAGGACTCCTCGCGGTCCTGGCGATCGCCGGCGGTACGGTGCTCGCCATGCGACGTCGGACCCCCGGGGCGGGCGCATGAGGTCTCGCGCCGCCCTCGCCCTGGCCGCCGCCGCGCTGGCCCTGACCTCCGCGTGCGGCGGCGGGACCGGAGCCAGTGAGCCCGGTGACGGCGCCGACCTGCCCCCGCTGAGCGAGCTCGAGCCGGGCCGGGCGCCCCAGCAGATCACGGGCCCCAGCACCGCGATGCTGACCGACCGCACGATCGACCCCGTCGACGTCGGCGAGCAGGCCTCGCTGCCCACCACGGTCGTGTCCCACGTGCGGTCCGGCGACGTCGAGGTCGAGGTCACCGACGCCTCGCGGATCGTCGCCTTCGACATGTCCGGCTCCATCGCCTCGACCCTGTGGGGCCTGGGCCTGGGCGACCGGCTCGTGGCCCGCGACCGCTCCACCGTCTTCCCCGGTGCCGACGACCTGCCGCTCATCACGTCCGAGGGACACGCCGTCAACGCCGAGGCCGTCATGGCGCAGAAGCCGACGCTCATCATCACGGACGGTTCGATGGGCCCGCGCGACGTCGTGGAGCAGCTCGCGGACACGGGCGTGCCGGTCGTCTTCCTCGACAAGGAGGCCAGCTTCGCCGGCGCCGCTCGCCTCGCGCGCGACGTCGGCGCGGCCGTCGGCCTGCCCAAGACGGGCGAGGCCCTCGCGCAGCAGATCGAGGACGAGGTCGAGCAGGTCAGGGCCGAGGTCCGGCGCTTCGTGCCCGAGAAGCCCTCCGACCGCCTGCGCATGGTGTTCCTCTACGTCCGCGGCAACTCCGGCGTCTACTACCTGTTCGCCGACGACTCCGGCGTGGGCGACCTCGTCGAGGCGCTCGGCGGCGTCGACGTGGCCAAGGAGCTCGGCTGGACGTCGATGCAGCCGCTCACCGACGAGGCGATGGTCAAGGCCAAGCCCGACGTCGTCCTGCTCATGACGCACGGCCTGGAGTCCGCCGGGGGCGTCGACGGCCTGCTCGCCGAGAAGCCCGCGATCGCGCTGACGCCCGCCGGCCAGGCCAAGCGGCTCGTCGACATGGCCGACGGCGACGTCCTCGCCTTCGGCCCGCGCGCCGCGGGCGTCGTCGAGGCGCTGGCCCGGGCGATCTACGTCCCCGAGGCGCAGAAGTGAACCGCGCGTGGTGAGCGCCGGCCGGCGGACGCTCGTCCTGGCGGGCTTCGCCGTGCTGCTCGTGGCGGGCACGTTCGTGTCGGCCTCGGTGGGGCAGCTCCCGGTCGGCGCGCGCGACGTCGTCGGATCGATGCTGCACGGCATCGGGCTCGACACGTCGTGGCGGCCCGACGACACGATCGTCGAGCAGACCCTTCTGCAGATCCGCTTCCCGCGCGTCGCGATGAGCATCCTCGTCGGCGCCACGCTCGCGGTCGCGGGCGCCGTCATGCAGGCCGTCTTCGGCAACCCGCTCGCCGAGCCCGGCGTCGTCGGCGTCTCGGCCGGCGCCGCTCTCGGTGCCGCCGCCGCGATCGCCTTCGGCCTGACGGCGTTCGCCGGATGGGGCGTCGCGGTGCTGGCCTTCGCGGGCGGCTTCCTCGCGACCGTCCTCGTGTACGCCACGGCCCGCGTGGGCGGGAGGACCGAGGTCGTCACGCTGCTGCTGACCGGCATCGCGGTCAACGCGTTCGCCGGCGCGGGCCTGGCGCTCGTCATGTTCGCCGCCGACACCGGCTCGCGCGAGCAGATCGTCTTCTGGCAGCTCGGCTCGATGAACGGCTCGCGCTGGAGCGAGGTCCTCATCGTCGCCCTCATCGGGCTCCCCGCCTGCCTCGCCGCCTGCGCGCTCGCCCGCCGCTACGACCTGCTGTCGCTGGGGGAGCGGACCGCGGCGCACCTGGGACTGAGGGTCGAGCGCTTGCGGATCGGCTCGATCCTGCTCGTCGCCCTGCTGACGGGCGTGGCCGTCGCGTTCTCGGGGATCATCTCGTTCGTCGGCCTCGTCGTGCCGCACCTCGTGCGCATGCTGCTGGGCCCCTCGCATCGCACGCTGCTGGTGGCGAGCATGATCGGCGGCGCCGCGCTCGTGGTGTGGGCCGACCTGCTGGCGCGCACGATCGTGGCGGGCTCGGACCTGCCCATCGGCCTGCTGACCTCGCTCATCGGCGGCCCCTTCTTCTTCTACCTCGTGCGGACGACCCGCGCGAAGGCCGGAGGCTGGGCATGACCGCCGCCTACGAGGTCCGGGGACTGACGTGCCGCCTCGGCGGCCGCGAGATCGTGCGCGGCGTCGATCTCGAGGTTCGTCACGGCGAGGTGCTCGCGCTCGTCGGTCCGAACGGCGCCGGCAAGTCGACGCTGCTCGGCGCGCTGACGGGCGACGTGCCCGTCGCGTCGGGCGAGATCCTGCTCGAGGGCCGTCCGCTGGGCCAGTGGTCGTCCGCCGACCTCGCGCGGGCCCGCTCCGTGCTGCTGCAGGCGAACCAGGTCAGCTTCCCGTTCACGGTCCGCGAGGTCGTCGAGATGGGCCGGAGCCCGTGGCTCGGCCGGTCGACCGCGCAGGAGGACGAGGCCGCGATCGCCGAGGCGATCGAGCGCACCGACATCGCGCACCTGCTCGACCGGCCGTTCACGGCGCTGTCCGGCGGCGAGCGGGCCCGCGCGTCGCTCGCGCGCGTGCTGGCCCAGCGCACGCCGGTCGTGCTGCTCGACGAGCCCACCGCCGCGCTCGACCTGCGCCACCAGGAGGACGTCATGGTCGTGGCGCGCGACCTGGCGGCCGCCGGCCGTGCGGTCGTGGTGGTCCTGCACGACCTGTCGCTGGCCGCCGCGCGGGCCGACCGGATGGCGATCGTCGAGGCCGGGCGCATCGTCGGCATCGGCACGCCCGCGGACGTGCTGACGCCCGAGACGGTCGAGCGGGTCTACGGGATCGCGGTGCACGTCCTCACGGACACGCCGGACGGCCATCCGATCGTCGTCCCACATCGCGAACGATCTGACACTGCGTCATCTTGAACTGACACACTGTCATATAGTTAGGCTCACCTACTTCCCAGAGAGGCCAACTCATGACCGTGCTGCCGACCGAACTCGGACTGTCCGTCCTCATGCGCGACGGCTCGCAGGCCGAGCACAAGGACGCCGAGAGCTCCAGCTTCATGTCCGAGCTGCTCGAGGGCCGCGTGAACGAGGCCGGCTACACCGAGTACCTCGCGATGCTGCGCCCCGTCTACGCGGCGCTCGAGTCCGTCGCCGCGCGCCTGGCGGACGACCCGATCGCCGGCACGATCATCGACCCGGCCATCAACCGCCTCGAGGCGATCGACCGCGACCTCGCGTTCTGGGCCGGCGAGGCGGGCGCGCCGCAGCTGCGCAGCGACGCGGTCGACGCCTACGTCGCGCGCATCGAGGCCACGGCCGCCGACCCGGCGCTGTTCGTCGCGCACCACTACACGCGCTACCTCGGCGACCTCTCGGGCGGCCAGGCGATCGGCCGCATCCTGGCCCGCACGTTCGGCCTCGAGGACGACCGCGGCATCGCGTTCTACCAGTTCGCCGCGGTCCCCAAGCCCAAGCCCTACAAGGACGAGTACCGCGCCCGCCTGGACGCCCTGCCGCTCACCGCCGCGGACCAGCAGCGGGTCGTCGAGGAGGTCAAGGTGGTCTTCGGCCTCAACGGCGCGCTGTTCGCCGAGCTGTCCACGCAGCTGCCCCGCTTCGCGCGCTGAGAGCCTCGCCGCAGGCGGCCGCTCCGCGATGCGAGACAATCGGGTCATGACCCATGTCGTGATCATCGGAGGCGGACCCGGCGGATACGAGGCGGCCCTGGTCGCCCGGAGGCTGGGCGCCGAGGTCACCCTGGTCGAGCGCGACGGCATGGGCGGTTCCACCGTCCTCACCGACTGCGTCCCGAGCAAGACCCTCATCGCCACCTCGGACCTGCTGCACGAGGTCAGCCGGTCGGCCGAGCTGGGCGTCGAGGTGCCGCGCGCCCCGCGCGCCGACCTGGCCGCCGTCAACGACCGCGTCCTGCGGCTCGCGGCCGCCCAGTCCGGCGACATCGCGGACCGCGTCGCCTCGACCGGCGTGCGAATCTTGCACGGCACGGCGCGCGTGGCCGAGCCCGGCCTCGTGGTCGCGCAGACGGACGGGGGCGAGATCGAGCTGCCGGCCGACGGCGTCCTCATCGCCACCGGCGCGCACCCGCGCGTGAGCCCCGACGCGCAGCCCGACGGCGAGCGCATCCTCACGTGGGAGCAGGTCTACGCGCTGCGCGAGCTGCCCGAGCACATGATCGTCGTCGGCTCCGGCGTCACGGGCGCGGAGTTCGCGAGCGCCTACAACGGCCTGGGCGCCGAGGTCACGCTCGTGTCCAGCCGCGACCGCGTCCTCCCGGGCGAGGACCCCGACGCGGCGACCCTCATCGAGAACGTCTTCACCAACCGGGGCATGAACGTCCTCGGGAAGTCGCGCATGGCGTCCGCCCGCCGCGAGGGCGACCAAGTCGTCGTCACCCTCACCGACGGGCGCACGGTCACCGGCTCGCACTGCCTCCTGGCGCTCGGCTCGATCCCGAACACCGCAGGCATCGGCCTGGAGGAGGTCGGCGTCGCGTGCGACGACGGCGGCTTCATCCAGGTCGACAAGGTCTCCCGCACCAACGTCCCGGGCGTCTACGCCGCGGGCGACTGCACGGGCGTGTTCATGCTGGCGTCGGTCGCCGCGCAGCAGGGCCGCATCGCGATGGCGCACCTGCTGGGCGACGCGGTGCACCCGCTCGACCTCAAGAAGGTCTCGAGCAACATCTTCACCTCGCCCGAGATCGCGACGGTCGGACTGGGCCACCGCCAGATCGAGGAGCAGGGCCTGCTGGTCGACACGGCGATGCTGCCGATCGCGTCGAACCCGCGCGCCAAGATGCAGGGCGTCCACGACGGCTTCGTGAAGCTGTACGCGCGCCAGGGCGTCGGCACGCTGATCGGGGGAGTGGTGGTGAGCCCGCGCGCGAGCGAGCTGATCCACACCGTCTCGGTCGCCGTCTCGGCCTCGCTCACGGTCGACCACGTGGCCGACGCGTTCAGCGTGTACCCGTCGATGTCCGGCACGGTCGGCGAGGCCGCTCGCCGCCTCCATCGCCAAGTCTGAACTTCTGCTTGAACTTTGGGCTCCCAACCGGTGTAATCACACGGTTGTGGTTTCGCAGGTCAGCCGCGAAGTGCTGGAACGCCGAGAAAATGTGTGTTCTGATGCCTGTGCTCCCAGAGCAACAGATGTGAACACGCCACAGAATGGACTTCCCCCATGCATTCCTGGCTGACCCGCTGCACCATCGGTCTGTCCTGTCTCGCCGTCGCCGGCTCCGGCCTGCTCGCCGCCGCACCCGCGCAGGCGGCCGGCACCGACATCGTCGTCTCGCGGCCGGGCGCCCCGGCGTCCGAGGCCGCCACGACGGCACCGGTCTCGAAGGAGGTCGAGGTCGAGCAGACCCCGGTCGAGGTCGAGCCGGCCGCCAACGGGACGCCGGAGCCCGAGCGCCACGACGTCGAGCCCTTCCGCATGGCGGGCGTGACGTGGGACGCCGACTCGGACGCGCGCGACGTCACCGTCCGCGTGCAGGTGCGCGAGGGCGGTCGCTGGACGGCGTGGCAGCAGCTCGACGTGGAGTCGGTGACCGAGGGCGGCCGCCCCGGCACCGCACCGCTGTGGACCGGATCTCCCGCTGACGCCATCGCCGTCGAGGTGAAGGCGGCGTCGGGCACGCCCGAGGGCGTGAAGGTGACGACCATCGACCCGGGGAAGGCCGAGGTCGTCACCCCCGTCCGCACGGCGGCGTTCGATCCCACCGAGGACGAGTCCGTCACCGAGGAGATCGGCGCCGACGGCACGCCGTCGGTCGTCCCGATGCCCTCGATCATCACGCGCAGCCAGTGGAAGGCCGGTGCGGGCACGAGCTGCAGCGCGCCCGTGACGCGTCCCAAGGCGCTCGGCGTGGTCATGCACCACACGGCCGGCTCCAACACGTACACGAAGGCCGAGTCCGCCGGCATCGTGCGCAGCTACCAGACGTACCACGTCAAGGGCCAGGGCTGGTGCGACATCGGCTACAACTTCCTCGTCGACCGCTTCGGCCAGATCTTCGAGGGCCGCAAGGGCGGCATGACCAACCAGGTCCGTGCCGCGCACTCCGGCGTCGACGCGGTCAACCAGTACGCGACCGGCGTCTCGATGATGGGCCACTTCGACTACGTCCGGCCCAGCGCCGCGATGCAGTCCGCCGTCGTCAAGCTGGTCGGCTGGCGGCTCAAGTACTTCGGCGCCAACCCCAAGGGCACGTACTCCGCCGGCGGGCGGACCTACAAGGTCATCAACGGCCACCGCGACGTGAAGTCCACGGCGTGCCCGGGCAAGTACGGCTACGCGTGGCTGAACGAGTCCGGCGGCCTGCGCGACCGCGTCGCGACGTACGTCTCCAAGGCGTCCAAGGCGGCCGGCGCGCCCAGCGCCGCCCCGAAGTACACCGCGCCCACGAACGTCAAGACGAGCGTGCGCCCGACCTCGGTCAACGTCTCGTGGAAGGCCGTCTCCAAGGCTCCCGGCTACCGCATCCTGATCTCGCCCACGGGCAGCACGAAGGACGCGCTGTACTACCGCACGAGCGGCGCCTCGAACACGAGCATCACGATCCCGAACCTGCACGCCCGCCGCGACTACAGGGTCCGCGTGGCCGTGTACGACGCGGCGACCAAGAAGGTCCTCGGTCCCTGGACGGCCGCGCCGGGCGCGAGCGCCCGCACGCCCGCCTTCCAGCCCGTGAGCGGCGTCAAGGCGGCGGCCCGCGGCCTGCAGGCCATCAACGTCACGTGGGCCGCGCAGGCCGGCGCGCCCGGCTACCGCGTCCAGATCACGCCCGCGGAGGGCGGCAGGAACCGCTACGTCACGACCTACACGAACTCCGCGATGATCACCGGCCTCACGAAGGGCACGCGGTACCGGGTCCGCGTCGCCGTGGTCTACCCGTCCACGAGCGAGCGCGTCAGCGGCTACACGAGGACCCCGTACCCGGTGCTCACCACCAAGGGCATCACGGGCACGCCCAGCGCCGGCGCCAGCCTCGCCGCGCCGACGGGCGTGAAGACCAGCGTGCGCCCCACGTCCATCAACGTGTCGTGGAAGGCCGTGAAGAAGGCTCCCGGCTACCGCATCCTCGTCACGCCCGCGGGCTCGACGAGCGGCGTCTACTACCGCACGAGCGGCGCCACGAGCATCACGATCCCGAACCTCGTGGCGCGCCGGACCTACACGATCCGCATCGCCGCCTACGACCCCGTCGCGAAGAAGCAGGTCGGCGCCTGGACCCCCAGTGCCGTCAGCGCCCGCACGCCGGCCTTCTCGCCGGTATCGGGCGTCCGCGCCGCGGCGACGGGCCTCCAGGCCCTCAACGTCACGTGGACCGCTCAGGCGGGCGCGCCCGGCTACCGCGTCCAGGTCACCCCGGCCGCGGGCGGCAAGTCCCGGTACCTCGCGGCCGCCTCGAACTCGGTGATGGTCACCGGCCTGACGAAGGGCACGAAGTACCGCGTCCGCGTCGCGGTCGTCTACCCGGCCTCGGGCGAGCGCGTCAGCGGCTACACCGGCGCTCCGTACCCGGTCCTCACCACGAAGGGCGCGGCCACCAGCGCGCCCGCGCCGAAGCCGTCCGCGAAGAACACGGTGACCCCGTCGTCCGGCGCGGTCACGTTCAAGGGACACGGCTACGGACACGGCATCGGCATGAGCCAGTACGGCGCCGAGGGTGGCGCCCGGGCGGGGAAGAAGTACAACCAGATCTTGGCGAAGTACTACCCGGGCACGAAGCTGTCCTCGAAGTCCGCCACGATCCGCGTCCTGCTCTCGGGCGACACCAGCAACTCGGTGCGCGTGAAGCCCAAGTCGGGCCTCAAGCTCCGCAAGCTCGCGAACAACGCCGTCTCGACGCTGCCGACGAAGGTCAGCGGCCGCGCCGTCAGCGACTGGTCGATCGACCTGGCCAAGGCCGACGCGAGGAAGAACACGCTGTTCTACCGCTCCGGCTCCACCTGGTACGCGTACACGACCTTCAGCGGCGACGCGCAGTTCGAGGGCCCCACGTCGATCTCTCTCGTCATGCCCAGCGGCGCCACACAGGCGTTCCGCGGCGCGCTGCGCTCGGCGCGCCACTCGTCCACGAAGCGCGACACCGTCAACGTGCTGAGCCTCGAGGACTACACGCGCGGCGTCGTCGCGCGGGAGATGCCGTCCAGCTGGAGCCTCGAGGCGCTCAAGGCCCAGTCCGTCGCGGCCCGCACGTACGGCTCGCGCTTCCTGGGCTCGTCGAAGCACTACGACATCTGCGACACGACCGCGTGCCAGGTCTACGGCGGCGTCTCGGCCGAGACCTCCCGCACCAACCAGGCGATCGACGGCACGCGCGGCAAGATCCTGACCTACGGCGGCACGCCGGCGTTCACGCAGTTCTCCAGCTCCTCGGGCGGCTACACCAACGCCGGCTCGATGCCGTACCTCAAGGCCGTCTCGGACCCGTGGGACAACTGGAGCGGCAACAAGATGCACGCGTGGACCCAGAAGGTCAGCGCCTCGACGATCCAGTCCAAGTACTCGATCGGCACGCTGCGCTCGATCACCATCACGCGCCGGAACGGCCACGGCGACCAGGGCGGCCGCGTGCTGTCGCTGACGCTCAAGGGCTCCAAGGCCAGCAAGACCATCACCGGCGTCGACGCGCGCTGGGCGTTCGGCCTGAAGTCGGACTGGTTCGGGTTCTGAGGTCCGGCAATGGGATGATCGTTCCCATGCGTCCTCGCCTCTGGATCACGATCGTCACCGCCGCGCTGGCCAACGCCGCGTCGCTCGCGCTCGCCGGCTGGCTGCTGCCCGGGTTCGACCTGACCCTCGCCTGGTGGGCGGTCGCGGTGGTGCTGTTCACGGTGCTGAGCGTCGTGCTGCGCACGCTCGCGCAGCGGCTCAGCACGCGTTGGCTGCGCGTCTACGCCATCACGGGCGGCCTGGCCCTCACGGCGGTCGCGCTGGCGCTGACGGACTGGATCGTGCCCGCCTCGGGCTTCGACATCCACGGGTACGGCACGTGGATCCTGGCGACCCTCATCGTGTGGGCCGCGGGCATCGCGTTCGGCGAGGTCGACCACCACGCCCCCGAGTCCACGCCGGGCGTCTCGCCCGAGGTCCGCGCCGCCGCCCGCGAGGGCGACCGCCGCGCCTCCTGAGGCCGCTGGCGCGCGGCCGGCGGCCGGTGCCCCCTGGCCCGCGCCCCCCGTCACGACTTTTGGAACGGGATCCACCTTCTGCTCGCGCAATGGCGTGGAACGCGTTCCAAAAGTTGCCATCGGGCGATCGGACAGCGCCCCACGACGCACAGCGCCCCGCCTCCCTCAGGGAGGCGGGGCGCTGTCGGTAAGAGCTCAGGCGTCCTTGATGTCGCACAGGACGGCGCCGGCGCCGACCGTCTCGCCGATCGCCGCGGCCAGGCCCGTGATCGTGCCGGACTTGTGCGCGTTGATGGGCTGCTCCATCTTCATGGCCTCGATGACGACGACCAGGTCGCCCTCGGCGACCTCCTGGCCGTCCTCGACGGCGAGCTTGACGACCGTGCCCTGCATGGGCGAGGTCAGCGAGTCGCCGCTGGCCGCCGCGCCGGCGGACTTGCCGCCCTTGCGCTTGGCCTTCTTGGCGCCGCCCGCGGCCGCCGCGCTGGCGCCCAGGCCGCCGGGCAGGACGACCTCGACGCGCTTGCCGCCGACCTCGACCGTGACGCGCTCGCGCTCGCCCGGCTCGTCGGTCTCGCTGGCGCCGCTGTAGGGCTCGAGCTGGTTGTCGTAGTCGGTCTCGATCCACGTCGTGTAGACGTCGAACGAGCCGTTCGAGGCGTTGTACGCCGGGTCGTCCAGCACGTCGCGGTGGAACGGGATGACGGTGGGCATGCCGTCGACGACGAACTCGTCGAGGGCGCGGCGCGAGCGCTCGATGGCCTGTTCGCGGGTGGCGCCGGTGACGATGAGCTTCGCGACGAGGGAGTCGAACGAGCCCGGGACGGTCTCGCCCTCCTCGTAGCCGGAGTCGACGCGGACACCGGGGCCGGCCGGTGGCTCCCACTTCGTCAGGGTGCCGGGCGCGGGCAGGAAGCCACGGCCGCCGTCCTCGGCGTTGATCCGGAACTCGATCGAGTGGCCGCGCAGCTGCGGGTCGTCGTAGCCGAGCTCCTCGCCGGCGGCGATGCGGAACATCTCGCGGACGAGGTCGACACCGGCGACCTCCTCCGAGACGGGGTGCTCGACCTGCAGGCGGGTGTTCACCTCGAGGAAGCTGATCGTGCCGTCGATGCCCACGAGGAACTCGCAGGTGCCGGCGCCGACGTAGCCGGCCTCCTTCAGGATCGCCTTGCTGGAGCTGTAGAGGCGCTCGATCTGCTCGTCGCTCAGGAACGGCGCGGGGGCCTCCTCGACGAGCTTCTGGTGACGGCGCTGCAGCGAGCAGTCGCGCGTTGAGACGACGACGACGTTCCCGTGCTGGTCGGCCAGGCACTGGGTCTCGACGTGGCGCGGCTTCTCGAGGAACTTCTCCACGAGGCACTCGCCGCGACCGAAGGCCGCGACGGCCTCACGGACGGCCGAGTCGTACAGCTCGGGGATCTCCTCCATGGTCTTGGCGACCTTGAGGCCGCGCCCACCGCCGCCGAAGACGGCCTTGATGGCGACCGGCAGGCCGTTCTCCTTGGCGAACGCGATGACCTCGTCGGCGTCCTTGACCGGGTCCTTGAGGCCCGGCGCCAGCGGGGCGCCGGCCTTGAGGGCGATCTGCTTGGCCTTGGCCTTGTCGCCGAGGGCCTCGATGGCGGCCGGCGGGGGACCGATCCAGGTCAGCCCGGCGTCGATGACGGCCTGGGCGAACTCGGCGTTCTCGGACAGGAAGCCGTAGCCGGGGTGGATGCTGTCGGCGCCGCTGCGCTCGGCGGCCGCGATGATCTTGGCGATGTCGAGGTACGAGTCGCCCGGCGTGGAGCCCTCGAGCGAGTAGGCCTCGTCGGCCAGGCGCACGAACAGCGCGTCCCGGTCGGGCTCGGCATAGACCGCGACGCTGGCGATGCCGGCATCCTTCGCGGCGCGGATCACACGGACGGCGATCTCGCCACGGTTGGCGATCAGGACCTTCTGCAGGGGCTTGCTCACGAATACTCCTCGCGTCTGAACGGCTTTCGCGAGTCTAAGGGAGCAATGTGACGCGTGACTCGGCGGGCTCTGCGCCGAGACGGCGAACGCCGCGAGCTCGTCGTCCGGGCTCGCGGCGTTCTCTCTGGGTCACCCCTCGAGTTCGAAGTGCTGGCTCAGCGAAGCTCCTCGATCACCACGGTGTACTGAGCATTCGCAGCGGTGACCTTGAGGAAGTACTCACCCTCATCCTTGCGCAGGATCGTCCTGTCCTTGCTGGCCTCCGACACCATCACCTCGGGGATGCCGCCGTCGGACATGAGGTCGGTTCCCTCGTCGAGGAGGTACACCCCGCCCACGACCATGTCCATGCCGGACGTGTCCTTGAACTCGTATGAGAGTCGGACTTTGCCGCCCGTGAGCTTGATGGTGTCGGACTGCTTGTCGGCGTTGCCCGAGAGCGTCGCGAGCTTCTTCCACTTCGGCTTCGGCGCAGCCTTCTTTTCGGCCACCGGCTTTGCAGGGGCCTCGGACGCGGTGGCGACCTTCGTGGTCGCGGCCTTGTCGTCCGAAGCGGGCTCGGTCTCCGTGCCGCTGCCGAGAGCGCTGCCCACGATGGTCAGAGCCACCAGCGCGAGGGGAATGACGAAGCGCTTCTTCTTGAACCACGGGCGGGTGGCCTTGGCGTAGGCCTTGGCAGCAGCGGCCGCTGCCTTCGGGTTGGTGTTGGGGTCGTTGAACGGCGGCTGCGGAGTGCTCATGGATCCTTCTGAAAACCTGTTGCTTATGGGAATGATGTGGCGTTTGATGCCAGCAAACCCCTGAGAGGTTACTGAGAAGTACGTCCAAATACTCCGTTTCTCCGGAACGAGTAGAAAGATGGCCCCTTCGAGCCATGACGCAGTTCACGCGGGTCGTGGTTAATGGCTGTTAACCTTCGGGCATGGACTTCGAACTGTCACGCGAGCACGAGGATTTCCGGCACGTCGTGCGCTCGTTCGCGCGGGAGCGGATCGCGCCGCATGTCGCCCAGTGGGACAAGGACCACCACTTCCCGGTCGACGTCGTGCGCGCCATGGGCGACCTGGGTCTGTTCGGGCTGACGGCCCCGGAGGAGTACGGCGGATCCGGCGCCGACTTCACGAGCCTGTGCCTCGCGATCGAGGAGCTCGGCCGCGTCGACCAGTCGATGGGCATCACGCTCGAGGCGGGCGTCGGACTGGGCATCAACCCGATCCAGACGTTCGGCACGGCCGAGCAGAAGGAGCGCTGGCTGCCCGACCTCGTGGCGGGCCGCGCGCTCGCCGGCTTCGGGCTGACCGAGCCCGGCGCCGGCTCGGACGCCGGGGCCACCGCGACGAAGGCGGTCCTCGACGGCGACGAGTGGGTCGTGGACGGCGCGAAGCAGTTCATCACCAACTCGGGCAGCGAGATCACGTCGCTCGTCACGGTCACGGCCCGCACGGGCACGCGTGACGGCCGCCCGGAGATCTCGGCCATCGTCGTCCCGGTCGGGACGCCCGGCTTCGTCGCCGAGCCCGGCTACGACAAGCTCGGCTGGCACATCAGCGACACGCACCCGCTGACGTTCACGGGCGCGCGGGTCCCGGCGGACCACCTGCTGGGCGAGCGCGGCCGCGGGTACGCGCAGTTCCTCGCGACGCTCGACGACGGTCGGGTGGCCATCTCGGCGCTCGCGCTGGGCCTCATCGAGGCGTGCCTGGAGGAGTGCCTGAAGTACGCGGGGGAGCGCCAGACGTTCGGCGGGCCGATCGGCCGCAAGCAGGGCGTCGCGTTCCAGATCGCGGACCTCAAGGTCATGGCGGACGCCTCGCGCGCGCTGACGTACCAGGCGGCGGCGATGAAGGACGCCGGCATCACCGGCCAGCGGTTCAAGCAGGCCGCGTCCGTCGCGAAGCTCTACACGTCCGAGGCGGCCGTCACCGCGACGCGCGTGGCGACGCAGGTGTTCGGCGGCTACGGCTTCATGGAGGAGTACCCCGTGGCGCGGTTCTACCGCGACGCGAAGATCCTCGAGATCGGCGAGGGCACGAGCGAGGTCCAGCGCATGCTGATCGCGCGCTCGCTCGGCCTGCCGGTGGAGTAGGTCAGAGGGCGGTCATCGACCGGCACGGCAGCGGCACGTGCACCGAGCCGCGACCGAAGTCGACCTGCACCGACGAGGAGCCCTGGACGCTGAGCACGCGACCGAGGCCGAACGCGTCGTGCGAGACCCGTGCGCCGGCCTCGTAGACCTCGTCGACGATCTCGGGCTTGGGGGCGAACGGGCTGCTGGCGAGGTGGCGTCGGGGACGCTGTGAAGTGGCCATGATGCCTCCAGTCTCGCACGCGGGGGGTGACACCCCGCCCGGTTCGCACGATCCGGGACGACGGGCCGACCTCGTCTTGCTCCGGAGTCGGTAGGGTGCAGGCGCTGCGTCCACACCTCTCGGGAGTCCCTCTTGTTCACCCTGTTCGTCCTCGTCCTGCTCGTCATTGGCCTCGCGATCGCGCTGGCCGTCGCCCGCCACCTGCGCTCGCAGGGCAAGGCCTCGGCACCCGCGACGTGGACGGCGGTGGGGCTGGGGCTCGTGACGGTCCTGGTCACCGTCCTGTCGACCACGGCGATCGTCCCCACGCGCGAGATCGGCGTCGTGACGTCGTTCGGCCGCCCCGTCGACGTGCTGTCCAACGGCCTGCACCTCAAGGCCCCGTGGCAGAAGGTCAACAAGCTCGACGGCACGATCCAGACCGACAACTTCACCGGCCAGGACCGCGCGATCGACGTCCGCATCGGCAACGGCTCCACGGCGGGCGTCGACGCCACGATCCGCTGGCGCATCAAGCTCGACGCGGGCAAGGAGCTCTACCAGGACTACCGCCAGATGGAGAACATCCGTGACTCGCTCGTCACCCGCGAGCTGAAGGCGGCGCTCAACGAGGTGCTGGGCGACTACGACCCCCTCGCCTCGGTCAAGCAGGGCACCTCCGCCGACGGCACGACGACCTCCGCGGGCGTCGACCTCAACGCGTTCTCCCAGCTCGTCCAGGACGCGCTGTCCAAGCGCGTCGGCGACGACGTCGAGGTCAAGTCCGTGATCCTGCCGATCGTCCGCTTCGACCAGCAGACGCAGGAGAAGATCAACGCCTACCAGGCCGAGGTCGCCAACACCCGCATCGCCGAGCAGCGCGAGGCCACCGCGAAGGCGCAGGCCCAGGCCAACAAGAACCTCGCCGGCTCGGTCTCGCGCGACCCGAACGTCCTCGTGTCCAAGTGCCTCGACACGCTCGAGGAGATGGTCAAGGCCGGCCAGGAGGTGCCGATCGGCTTCTCCTGCTGGCCCGGCGGCGCCGGCACCTCGGTGGTCCTGCCCCAGGCGAAGGCCGCCGCGGAGCGCTGAGGGAGCGAACGCTCAGGGCAGGATCGCGGGCGGGGTCCACAGGTCGGTCCACGACCCGCCGAGATCGTGCACCATGTCGCGCAGGACCGGCACGCTGACGCCGATCACGTTGTGGTGGTCGCCGTCGATGCGCGTGACGAACGCGGCGCCGAGGCCGTCGATCGTGAACGCGCCGGCGACGGCCAGCGGCTCGCCCGTGGCGATGTAGGCCTCGATCTCCTCGTCGGTGACGTGCGCGAAGTGGACACGCGTCGCCGCGTGCCGCACGACCTCGTCCTCGCCGAGGCGTAGGCAGTGGCCCGTGTGCAGGACGCCGGCATTGCCGCGCATGGCGTACCAGCGCTCGCGGGCGGTGTCCGCGTCGCCGGGCTTGCCCAGGGCCTGGCCGTCGAACTCGAGCACCGAGTCGCAGCCCAGCACGAACGCCTCCGGGTACTCCGGCGCGACGGCCCGGCACTTGAGCGTGGCCAGCTCGGTCGCCAGCTCGCCCGGCGTCTCGGCCTCGATGCCGTCCTCCTCGACGCCGGACACGATCACCTGAGGGTCGAGCCCCGCGCGACGCAGGGTGGCGAGGCGGGCGGGCGACTGGGACGCCAGGACGAAGTTCACAGATCCTCCGATGCGATGGTGGGGACGACGCCGTGGGCCACGGGCTCGGCGTCGAGGTCGGGATGGGCCAGGACGGCGTCGACGAGCGCCTGCGAGCCGCCGATCGTGAGGTCGTCATCGTCGACGTCGGCCGCGATGAACCACGCGCGGTCCGCAGGCCACGTGATCGAGGCCGGCGGGAGGGTGCGTTCGAGGTCGGTGCCCCACGGGCGCGCGCCCCAGTCGCCGACCTCGGCCGCCGGGCCACGGAAGAGCAGGTAGGCGCGCGCGTCGGCGAGGTGGACCTTGGGGCCGTCCATGACCTCGTCCTCGAAGGCGGGCCGAACCCGTGGCGGCGTGGGTCGGAACCACAGGTCGCGCAGCCAGCTGCCCCGCAGGGTCGTGTAGACGCGCCCGGCGTCGGTCAGCTCGCCCCAGCCGTCCCAGAGCCCGAAGAAGAGGTCGTCCGGGGTACGGGTGTGGGCCGCGGCGACGGCCACCACGATCGCCATCGTCTGGTCGTCGGGACGGTACGCCTCGCGCTCGCCGTCGTCGAAGCGGACCGTGGCGTAGGCCTCGAAGCCCGCGGGTCCCTGCCCGGCGAGGACGCGCCAGTCGGCGTCGGTGCGGACGAACCAGTCGGCGTGCGAGACGTCGGGCTCGTGGCGCAGGGTCATGCTCCGATCGTTCCACAGGGCGGGCGGCTCGGCTCGGTCGGCGAGTGGCGCGAACCGGGGTCGCGAGTGGCGCAGAAACGCCCGCCACTCGACGAGTGGCGGGCGTCCTTGCGCCACTCGCGCAGGAGCGGCGGACGGTTCAGCGGTCCGTGGTCACCAGGAGGAGGCGCGCCACTGGCCGGGGCCGACGCGGTGCGGGCCGCGGTGCTGGCGCACCGGGTGGCCCCACTGGCTGCGCGGCTTCGGCTTCTCCGCTGCCGCGGCAGCGGCCACGGCAGCGTTGCGGGCGGCGACGACCGCGACGAGCGCGGCCAGCTCCTCGGCCGTCGGGTCGCCCTTGACGACCCGCAGCAGGGGAGTGGCCGGCGCCGCGGCCTCGGTGGTCTCGTGCTCGCTCACAGCGGGATGTTCCCGTGCTTCTTCGGCGGCAGCGACTCGCGCTTGGTCGCCAGCAGGCGCAGCGCCTTGACGATCTCGGCGCGGGTCTGGCTGGGCTTGATGACGCCGTCGATGTAGCCGCGCTCGGCCGCCACGTACGGGTTGCACAGCGTGTCCTCGTACTCGGTCATGAGGTCGGCACGCAGCGCCTCGGGATCCTCGGCCGCGGCGATCTCGCGACGGTAGAGGATGTTGACCGCGCCGGACGCGCCGACGACGGCGATCTGGCCGGTGGGCCACGACAGGTTGATGTCGGCGCCCAGGTGCTTGGAGCCCATGACGTCGTACGCGCCGCCGTACGCCTTGCGCGTGATGATCGTGACGAGCGGGACCGTGGCCTCGGCGTACGCGTAGATCAGCTTGGCGCCGCGGCGGATGATGCCGTTCCACTCCTGGTCGGTGCCGGGCAGGAAGCCGGGCACGTCGACGAACGTCAGGACCGGGATGTTGAACGCGTCGCACGTGCGCACGAAGCGGGCGGCCTTCTCGGAGGCGTCGATGTCCAGGCAGCCGGCGAACTGCATCGGCTGGTTGGCCACGACGCCGACGCTCTTGCCCTCCACGCGGCCGAAGCCGATGACGAGGTTCGGCGCGAACAGGGCCTGGACCTCGAGGAAGTCCTGGTCGTCCAGCACGGTCTCGATGACGGTGCGGATGTCGTACGGCTGGTTGGCCGAGTCCGGGATCAGCGTGTCGAGCGAGAGGTCGAGGTCGCTGGGCTCGAGGTCGACGACCTCGTCGTACGGCGCCGGCTCCTCCATGTTGTTCTGCGGCAGGTACGAGATGAGCGCCTTGACGTACTCGAGCGCGTCGTCCTCGTCGGAGGCCAGGTAGTGCGAGTTGCCGCTCTTGGTGTTGTGCGTGCGACCGCCGCCGAGCTCCTCCATCGTGACGTCCTCGCCGGTGACCGTCTTGATGATGTCCGGCCCGGTGATGAACATGCCCGACGTGCCGTCGACCATGACCGTGAAGTCGGTGACGGCGGGGGAGTAGACGTGGCCGCCGGCGCAGTTGCCCATGATGAGGCTGATCTGCGGGATGACGCCCGAGGCGTGCACGTTGCGGCGGAAGATCTCGCCGTACAGGCCGAGCGAGACGACGCCCTCCTGGATGCGGGCGCCGGCGCCCTCGTTGATGCCGATGATGGGGCAGCCGGACTTGATCGCCAGGTCCATGACCTTGGTGATCTTCTCGCCGTAGACCTCGCCCAGGCTGCCGCCGAAGATGCTGAAGTCCTGGCTGAAGACGCACACCTGGCGGCCGTCGATCGTGCCGTAGCCGGTGATCACGCCGTCGCCGAGCGGACGGTTCTTGTCGAGGCCGAACGACGTGGCGCGGTGACGGGCCAGGGCGTCGAGCTCGACGAACGAGCCCTCGTCGAGCAGCTGCTCGATCCGCTCGCGGGCGCTCTTGCGGTCACGGGCGTGCTGCTTCTCGGCGGCGCGCTCGGCCACCTCCACGGTCGCCTCGTGGTGCCGGCGTTCGTAGTCGGCCAGCTTTCCAGCGGTGGTGTGGAGCTCGGGGTGCTCCTCCAACGGGGTGTCGGGCAGGGCGTCGGTCATGGCGAACACCATAACCGGGGGCTGTGACGCCCTGCACAGAAGGGACGGTGGCGAGACTGTGCCAAGGTGGGCTGGTGCCAGAGCCGACCCGTGCGCCCCTCGACCGCGACCGTCTGGACAGCGACGCCAGCGGATTCAGCGTCCACGTCACCGACGAGACCGCCAGCACCAACGCCGACCTCGCCGAGGCCGCCCGCGAGGGCGCCCCGGAGTGGACCGTGCACACCACCGACCACCAGGCCGCGGGCCGGGGAAGGCTCGACCGCACGTTCACGATGCCGCCGCTCACGGGCATCGCGGTGTCCACGCTCGTGCGTCCGGTCGAGGTGCCGCCGCTGCGCTGGCCCTGGCTTCCGCTCGTGACCGGCATGGCCGTCGTCGACACGGTGCGCGACCTCGGGGTGGAGGCCGCGCTGAAGTGGCCCAACGACGTCCTCGTCGACGACCGCCGCAAGCTCTGCGGGATCCTCGTCGAGCGGGTCGAGACGGCCCAGGGCCCCGCGGCCGTCATCGGCGTGGGCCTCAACGTCGCCCTGACCGCGGACGAGCTGCCGGTCGAGACGGCGACCTCGCTGCTGCTCGAGGGCGCCTCCACGACCGACCGCACCGAGGTGCTCCTGCTCCTCGTGCGTCGCCTGCGCGAGCGGCTCGAGACGTGGCGCGACCCTGCCCGCGCCGGCGAGCTCGCCGACGCCTACGTCGCGGCGTGCTCCACGATCGGCCGCGACGTCCGGATCGTGCGCGGCGACGGCAGCGACGTCGTCGGCCGGGCCACCGGGATCGACGACAACGGCTGCCTCGTGGTGGACGGCGTCCCGTGGTCGGCGGGCGACGTGACGCACCTGCGCCCGGCGTGACGGCCCACTGTCGGCCCGCCGTGGGATCATGACGCCATGCCTTCCGACAAGCTGCTCCTCGACGACGAGACCGTCGAGGCGGAGACGCGCACGCACGTGAAGGTGCTCGTCGTGCCGTTCCTCCTGGGCCTGGCGATCATGCTGATCGGCGGGTACTTCGTCGGGGCGGTCGGCGACGCCGGCGGCGGCACGCCCCGCCTCGTCGGGCTCGTGGTCCTGGCCGTCCTGTTCGTGTGGGGGACGGTGCTGCCGTTCCTGCGCTGGCTGACGTGGACCTACACGCTCACCAACCGCCGGCTGATCGAGCAGAAGGGCATCGTGACCCGCAGCGGCCGCATCATCCCGCTCGCCCGCATCAACGACGTCGCCTACGAGAAGGGCCTCGTCGACCGCATGCTGGGCTGCGGCACGCTGATCATCCACGACGCCAGCCAGCAGGCGGGCCTGCGGCTGCGCGACATCCCCCACATCGAGGACCTGCACCGCCGAATCTCGCGGCTCGTGCTGTCCTCCCACGCACCCGAGGCGCGACGCGATGAGCAGTTCTGACAGCGTGGACCAGCAGCTCGTCGACGTCATCCTCGCCGAGCAGCTGCACTACACGAACGCCGAGGTCGCCGAGCGAGGCGGCCTGACGACCGAGCAGGCGGCGCGCCTGTGGCGCAACCTCGGCTTCCCCGACCCGGGCGACGAGTCCGCGTTCGGCGACGCCGACGTCACGGCGGTCGCGATCGCCGCCAACGCGATCGAGCACCAGATCCTCGACGAGGACACGGTGTTCCGCCTCACGCGTGCCCTGGGCCAGACGATGTCGCGCCTGGCCGACTGGCAGGTGACGATCCTGGTCGACCAGCTCGAGGCCGACATCGAGCGCGGCAAGTCCACCAGCCGCGCCGACGCCGCGCTCGAGCTCGCGCACTCCTCGGTGCCGGGCTTCGAGCGGCTCATGGTGCACGTGTGGCGCCGCCACCTGGCCGCCGCGGCCGCCCGCCTCACGGCCCTGGGCGAGAGCGACCAGGCGCTGCTCACCACCGACCTCACCGTCGGGTTCGCCGACATGACGCGCTTCACCGCGCTGTCCAACCGGCTCGACGAGTCCGAGCTCGCCCGCGTCGTCGAGGACTTCGAGACCCGCTGCGGCGACCTCATCACCTCGGCGGGCGCGCGCGTCATCAAGACCCTCGGTGACGCGATGCTGTTCGTCCACGCCGACCCCGTCCACGCCACGCGGATCTCGCTCGACATCATCACCACGATCGGCGCCCGGCCTCAGCTCCCGGACGTCCGCGTCGGACTGGCCACGGGGTCGGTGCTGAGCCGCCTCGGCGACGTCTTCGGCCCGCCGGTCAACCTCGCGGCGCGCCTCTCGCAGGTCGCGCGGGCCAACCGCGTCCTGGTCGACCAGGCCACGGCGGACGCGCTCGGCGACAAGTTCGAGACCCGCGCGCTGCCGCCGCGGCCCATCAAGGGCTTCGGCAACCTGTCGCCGATCACGGTCACCGAGCGCCGCTCGTTCCGTGCGCGCTGAGCGGTCCGCGGCCCGCCCCGTCTAGGCTGATCGCCGTGACGCACGAAGCCTCGGGCCACGACGTCGCCGTGATCGGCGGTGGCCAGCTCGCCCGCATGATGCAACCGCCCGCGATCGCGCTCGGCCTGCGCCTGTGCCTGCTGGCCGAGGGGCCCGACGTCTCGGCCGCGCAGGCAATCGGCGACCACCACGTCGGCTCGCACACCGACCTCGACGACCTGCGCGCCGCCGTGGGCGACGCCCCGGTCGTGACGTTCGACCACGAGCACGTGCCTCCGCAGCACCTGCGCACCCTCGCCGACGAGGGTCACGCCTGCCGTCCCGGGCCGGCCGCGCTGATCCACGCGCAGGACAAGCTCGTCATGCGGCGCCGGCTGACCGAGCTCGGCGTCCCGTGCCCGCGCTGGGCGGCCGTCGAGTCGCCCGCCGACGTCGAGAAGTTCGGCTTCCCCGCGATCGTCAAGACCGCGCGCGGTGGCTACGACGGCAAGGGCGTCTGGAAGGCCGAGTCCGCCGCCGACCTCGACGAGCCGTTCTCGGCCGAGGGCGAGCTGCTGGTCGAGGAGCTCGTCCCGTTCCGTCGTGAGCTGTCCGCCCAGGTCGCCCGCAGCGCCACCGGCGAGATCGTCGACTACCCCGTCGTCGAGTCGCGCCAGGTCGACGGGGTCTGCTCCGAGGTCATCGCGCCCGCGCCCAACCTCGATCCCGCCCTCGAGGCGCGCGCCCGCGAGATCGCCCGCACGATCGCCGAGCAGCTCGACGTCGTCGGCATGCTCGCGGTCGAGCTGTTCGAGACCGACGACGAGCGCGTGCTCGTCAACGAGCTCGCGATGCGCCCGCACAACACCGGCCACTGGTCGATCGACGGCGCGGTCACCAGCCAGTTCGAGAACCACCTGCGTGCCGTGACGGGACTGCCGCTGGGCGCCACGTCGCCGCGCCAGCCGTGGGCCGTCATGGTCAACATCCTCGGCGGAGCCGTCGAGGACCTCGAGGGCCAGCGTGCCGTCGCGCTCGCGGCCGAGCCCGACGTCAAGGTCCACCTCTACGGCAAGGCGGTCAAGCCCGGTCGCAAGGTCGGTCACGTGACCGCGGTGGGCGAGGACCTCGAGGACGTGCTGCGCCGGGCCCGGCGCAGCGCCGCACTGCTGAGGGACGGAGTCGAGTCATGAGCGCACGCGTCGGGATCGTCATGGGGTCGGACTCCGACTGGCCCACGATGGAGGCGGCGGCGCAGGCCGTGGCCGAGTTCGGCATCGAGTACGAGGCGGACGTCGTCTCCGCGCACCGCATGCCGACCGAGATGCTCGACTACGGCCGCACGGCCCACGAGCGCGGGCTCGAGGTCATCATCGCCGGGGCCGGGGGCGCGGCCCACCTGCCCGGCATGCTCGCCGCGGTGACGCCGCTGCCGGTCATCGGCGTGCCGGTCCCGCTGAAGTACCTCGACGGCATGGACTCGCTGCTGTCGATCGTGCAGATGCCCGCCGGCGTCCCGGTCGCGACGGTGGCGATCGGCAACGCCCGCAACGCCGGGCTCCTGGCCGTCCGCATCCTCGCCGCCGGCGACGCCGACCTGACCGCGCGGATGCTGCAGTTCCAGGAGACGCTCGCCGACGCCGCGCGCGCCAAGGGCGCCGTCGTCCGCGGCCACTGACGGTTTCCCCGGTTAACCGGGTAAACCGTCACTGGACGAGGGTCGCGAACCACGTCAAGTGACAGGAAACCGCGTTCAGTGGACGAGATGAGGCCGCAGCCGAGGGCGATTTCCGTCGGTCCGCGCGCGTAGCGTCGGGACATGGACATCGTTCTGGTTCCGGGCTTCTGGCTCGACGCGTCGTCGTGGGACGAGGTGACGCCCGCGCTCGTCGAGGCGGGCCACCGCGTCTATTCGCTCACCCTCCCCGGACTGGAGTCCGTGGACGCGCCCCGCGCCGGCATCGGCCTGCGCGACCACGTCGACTTCGTGGCCGACCGGGTCCGCTCGCTCGAGGGCGAGGTCGTCCTGGTCGGGCACTCCGGCGGCGGTGCCGTCATCTACGGGGTGACCGACCTGATGCCCGATCGGATCGCCCGCACGATCTACGTGGACTCGGGGCCGCCCACCGAGGGCTCGCCCATCAACGACGAGCTGCCCGAGCACGGCGACGAGATCCCCCTGCCGCCGTGGGACGCGTTCCAGGAGGCGGACCTCGTCGACCTCGACGACACGCTGCGGGAGCGGTTCCGCGAGCGGGCCGTCCCGCAGCCGAAGGCCGTCGCGACCGATCCGACGCACCTGACCGACGAGCGACGGCTCGACGTCCCGGCGACGGTCGTCACGTGCGAGTTCCCGACCGAGCAGCTGCGCCAGGCCATGGCGGAGGGCCACCCGTGGTTCACCGAGCTGGCCCGGTTGCGCCAGGTCGAGTACGTCGACCTGCCCACGGGGCACTGGCCGCAGTTCACGAAGCCGGCCGAGCTGGCGGCCGTGATGGTCGACGTCCTGCGCCGGCACGCCGGTCAGTAGAGGTTCGCGCGGTACTGCTCGCCGTAGTACTCCTCGAGCTGCTCGATCGAGTCCTCGGGCCGTTCGAGCTCGTGCGCGATCCGGGCGCGCGAGGGCAGGGCGTCGGGCCGCCACGTCTCGGGCTGCCACAGCTGCGAGCGCAGGAAGGCCTTGGCGCAGTGGAAGAAGACCTGCTCGACCTCGACCTCGCAGAGCAGGACGGGCCGGCGGCCGCGGACCACCAGTCGGTCGACGTAGTCCGGGCCGTCGCCGTCGGTCCGCCACAACGTGGCGCGGCCGTTGACCCGCAGCGTGTCACCCCGTCCGGGGACGATGAACACGAGGCCGACGTGCGGGTTCTGCAGCAGGTTCGCGTAGCCGTCGGCGCGCCGGTTGCCGGGCCGCTCGGCCAGGGCGATCCGGCGGTCGTCGACCACGTGCACCAGCGAGCCGGCCGGGTCGCCCTTGGGCGAGACGTCGCACGTGCCGTCGGCGGCCGAGGTCGCCAGGAGGCAGAACGGCGACGCCTCCAGCCACGCCACGTGCTGCGGCGCGAGGCGGTCGCGCTCCTTGTCGATCGCGCGCTGCAGGGGATGGCCGAGGACCTCGCGGAGCTCGTCCATGTCCCGGATCTGGGTCATGCCCCGAGGGTAGGGCGCGCGCCTGATGGCGGACAGCCCCGGACGAGCGACGGAGGCGACGGGCGTAGCATTGCTCGGCGTTCCTAGTTTTTCTCGAGTGGGAGTTGACGTGTCCGATTTCTTCGCGCTGTCCGAGGAGCACCAGGCGATTCGCGAGGCGGTGCGGGCCGTCGCCGAGGCGAAGATCGCCCCGTACGCCGCGGACGTCGACGAGCAGCCGCGCTTCCCGACCGAGGCCAACCAGGCGCTCATCGCGGCCGACTTCCACGCCCCGCACGTCCCCGAGCAGTACGGCGGCGCGGGCGCCGACGCCCTCGCGACCGTCCTGGTCATCGAGGAGGTCGCCCGCGTGTGCGTCTCCAGCTCGCTCATCCCGGCGGTCAACAAGCTCGGCTCGCTGCCGGTCCAGATCGGCGGCAACGAGGAGATCAAGGCCAAGTACCTCGGCAAGCTCGCGCGGGGCGAGGGCGGCTTCAGCTACTGCCTGTCCGAGCCCGAGGCCGGCTCGGACGCCGCGAACCAGAAGACCACCGCGAAGCGCGACGGCGACGACTGGGTCATCAACGGCACGAAGCGCTGGATCACCAACGCCGGCGAGTCCGAGTACTACACCGTCCTCACCCAGACCGACCCCGAGAAGCGCACGAAGGGCATCACGGCGTTCGTCGTGGAGAAGTCCGACGAGGGCGTCTCGTTCGGCGCGCCGGAGAAGAAGCTCGGCATCAAGGGCTCGCCCACGCGCGAGGTCTACTTCGACCACGTGCGCATCCCCGGCGACCGCATCATCGGCGACGTCGGCGAGGGCTTCTCGATCGCGATGAAGACGCTCGACCACACGCGCGTCACGATCGCCGCGCAGGCGGTCGGCGTCGCGCAGGGGGCGCTCGACTACGCGCTGGGCTACGTCCAGGAGCGCAAGCAGTTCGGCAAGCCGATCTCGGACTTCCAGGGCCTGCAGTTCATGATCGCCGACATGGGCATGAAGATCGAGGCCGCGCGTCAGCTCACGTACGCGGCCGCCGGCCGCTCGGAGCGCGGCGACAAGGACCTCACGTTCTTCGGCGCCGCGGCCAAGGCGTTCGCGTCGGACGTCGCGATGCAGGTGACGACGGACGCCGTGCAGCTGCTCGGCGGCTACGGCTTCACGCGCGACTACCCGGTCGAGCGCATGATGCGCGATGCGAAGATCACGCAGATCTACGAGGGCACGAACCAGGTGCAGCGCATCGTCATGGCGCGCCAGCTGCTGGCCGGGATCCAGAGCACCCTCTGATCCCCTGAGTCCCCGCGACGGCGGGACGGACCACCGGTCCGTCCCGCCGTCGTCTTTTCTGCGGTGGATCGTTGACAACAATACAGTGGGCCCAATAGTGTGCAGTCAAGCATCGGACGGGCGTCGCGCCCACGACTGAATCGGGGGATTCATGCACATGCTCACGCGGACCCTGGGGGTCCTGGCCGCCTCGGCGGCGATGACGGCGGCGGCCCTGCCCGCCCAGGCCGTCGAACAGCCGGTGACCGTCGGCGACCGGCTGGGGGAGATCTCACTCGTCGAGGACGCGGTCCCCGTGCGGCACTCGCCGCTCGAGGCCGTCCGGAACGGCACCGTGCGGCTCGGCGCCGGTGAGTCGGCCGTGTCGCTCGGCCTGCCGGTCGCGGACTCGGCGAAGGTCGCGAAGGCCGACGGTCGGTACGTGGTGCGCGGTGCCGACGGTGCGTCCCTCGCCGTCGCGCCGACCGCCGCCGGCACGCAGATCTTGGTCGGCGTCGAGTCGAAGGATGCGCCCACCTCGTACCGCTTCGGCATCGGGGGAGAGGGCCTGACGCCCCGGGTCGTGCCCGGTGGGAGCGTCGAGATCGCGGACCGGTCGGGCCGCATCGCGGCGCAGGTCGACGCGCCGTGGGCGGTCGACGCCGAAGGACGACGCGTCCCGACGCGCTTCGAGGTCCGGGACGGGGCGATCACCCAGGTTGTCGATCACCGGTCCGGCGACTTCGCGTACCCGATCGTCGCCGACCCGAAGGTGAAGTTCTGCGACTTCGGCACGGCCGTCTGCGTCAAGTTCTCGAAGAAGGAGACGCGCAAGATCCGTGACGCGATGTTCGTGTCCCTGTCGGCGGGAGTCGCCACGCTCTGCGGCAAGATCCCCAACACCAACCCGGCGGGCCTGGCGGTTCGAGCGGTCTGCGCAGGCGCCGTGGCGGCCTACTTCTACAAGCTGCGCGGCGTCTTCAACAAGGCGAAGAAGCAGAAGAAGTGTGCGGAGCTGAAGTTCCGGATCGTGGCCGTCGCCGTCGTCGGCGGGAAGGTCGTCAAGTGCTGAGCCGCGAGGCGGTGGCCGGTCACGGTGCGGTCGCGGTGGGGCTGTTGGCGTTCGTGCTCCTGCTGAGCGACCGCGGGCCCTTCGCCTGGACCTTGGCGGGCGCCTGCTTCACCGCCGTCGTCGCGGGTGATCTCGTTCGGCGCCGCCGGGCCGCCGAACGCGGACGATGGGACTGAGCTCGGCAGCCGCCAGGGCCGGATCGACGAGCGCGCGTGCGGTCGTCGGCCCGGCGTCCGGCTGTGGAGAGACCGTCGACGCCGGTGCGTGCCGGCGCTACGGTCGTCCGAGAAGACCGGTGGACAGGGAGGTTCACGCATGAACGACGACAGCTCACGCGCGCACACTCCCCGCGGCGCTCGTCCCTCCCGGCTCGTGCTGGTCCTCGGATATGTCGCGACGGCGCTCGTGCTGGCGCTGGTGGTGGTGCTCCTGCTCGACAACGATCCCGTGGCCTGGGCGATCGCAGCCGCCGTCCTGATCGGGATGGCTGTCGGCGACCTCGTCCTCACCCGCGGCCGTCATCGCCGCGGCCCGACTCCGCGCTAGACGAAGGACTGGACCCATGAGAACTCCCGTGGCACTGACGTTCGCGCTCGGCCTCTACTGGATGGGACTCAACCAGGGGGCGGAGTCCCCGGAGTCGGTCCTGCGTGACTTCGTGACCGTCGCCGCGGTCCTGGTCGGTGCGGCGCTGACGTGGGAGATCGGGGCTCGGTGGCGCGGTTCGCGTCGTCCCACCTGAGTTCGGCCGGGAAGCCGAGTACGCTCCGACGATGACCGTCCTGAGGCGGGCCCTCTCGCTGGCCGCCGTCCTGCCCGTCCTGATCATCTCCGCGTGCACGAGCAGCGCCGATGACGAGGGTGGCCGTGAGGCGCCGGAGGGCGCGAGCTTCTACGAGCCGCCGGCCGACCTGAGCGACTTCACGCACGGCGACGTGATCTGGTCCCGCGAGCAGGAGTCGACCGGCTTGACCGGCAGCTCGTCCACCCTCGTGCTCTACGCCCAGGAGGGCGTCGCGGGCGAGACGGTCGGCACGTCGGGCGTCGTGACGGTGCCCGACGGCGAGCCGCCGAAGGGTGGCTGGCCCATCGTCGCCTGGGCCCACGGCACGACAGGGATCGCCGACCGGTGCGCCCCGTCCCGACTCGGCGAGGACATCTCCGACCCCGCCGCGCGGTCCACGACCGGGAGCCTGCTGCAGCGGTGGATCGACGCCGGCTACGCGGTCGTGGCGACCGACTACGAGGGCCTCGGCACGCCGGGCGACCACCCGTACCTCATCGGCACCTCGCAGGGCCGGGCCGTCCTCGACAGCGTGCGCGCCGCGCGTCAGCTGGACGACTCCCTCAGCGAGCGGATCCTGGTGGCCGGTCACTCCCAGGGCGGGCATGCCGCGCTGTGGGCCAGCTCGCTCGCCCCGCGCTACACCCGCGAGCTCGACCTCATCGGCACCGTCGCGTTCGCGCCCGCCTCGCACCTGTCGCTCGCCGTCGACGCCGCGCTCTCGGGCGACTCGACGGTGCCGGCGGCGTTCGGCGCCATGCTGCTGCTCGGCCTCGACGTCGCGCACCCCGGCAAGATCGGCATGGAGAAGCTGCTGAACGAGCGGGGCCGCGAGCTGTACCCGCTCGTGCGCGAGACCTGCCTGCCCGGGCTGTTCGCGCCCGACGCGTTCGGGGTCGAGCCGATGTCGGGCTTCATCGCCGACGGCGTGGACGGCGCGGCCATCAAGGGCCCGCTGGACGCCAACGACCCCAGCGTCGCCCGCATCGACGGGCCCGTCCTGATCGTGCAGGGCACCGCCGACACGACGGTCCCGAAGGTCCTCACCGACCAGCTCGTGGCGACCTACGAGCAGCGCGGGATCGACGTCTCCTACGCCCCGTACCCGGGCGGCCGGCACACGGATGTGCTCGACCGATCGGCGAAGCGGGTCACCGCGTTCAGCGAGCAGGTGCGACAGGAGTGAGCGACGCCGGCGGCGTCACTTGCGCATGCCGTCCTCGGTGCACAGGTCGCCCAGCTCGTCCGTCGTGCCGTCGCGCAGGTGCTTGAAGTAGCGCGTGGCACGCTCGCGGTCCCACTGGACCGACAGGTCGGCGATCGGCACGGTGCAGCTGCGACCGCTGCCGCCCATGGCGCGTCCCAGCTTCCACGCGAACCGCACGAAGGAGGGCAGTGCGACGTCGTCGCCCACGGCGAGCGACTCGGCCGTCGTCGTGGCCACGCGCGTGAAGCGCCACGGGTTCAGGGCGGTCGAGGGCGACATCGCCGCCTCGCCGATCGCGCCGATGACCTCGCGCTGGTGCTGGCCGCGGGCGATGTCGCCGTTGGCGAACGCCTTGCGCGAGCGCGCGTAGGCCAGCGCGGTCTTGCCGTCGACCTCCTGGCAGCCCTCCTTGATGTTCAGGTGGGCGTCCTTGTCCTTGATGTCCTGCTCGGGGCAGATCTCGATGCCACCGAGCGAGTCGACGACGTCGCGCAGGCCGGCGAAGCCGATCTCGGTGTAGCCGTCGATGCGCACGCCCGTCTCGGACTCCATGGTCTGGACGAGGAGGGGAGCGCCGCCGTACGCGTACGCGGCGTTGACCTTGGTGCGGCCGTGCCCGGGGATGTCCACGATCGAGTCACGCGGGATCGAGGTCAGCACCGACGGCCCGCTGCCGCCGTACGTGAGCATCAGGATCGTGTCGGTGCGGCCGCGTGAGCGGTCCTTCGGCCGCTTGTCGGTGCCGACGAGCAGCCACGTGGTGGCCTCGTCCTCGGGACGCTCGGAGTCCGGCGTCGCGTCGACCTTGGTGATCTTCGACCACGCGACCATCGGCACGATCACGAGGAACGCGAGCCACAGCACGAGGAGCAGCCACAGCAGGCGCAGGCGGCCGCGCTTCCTCGGCTCGCGCGGCTCCTTCGGGCCCTTCCCGCGGCGGCCCGAGCCGGGCGGCGGCAGGTTCGGCGGCGGCACGCTCGACCCGGGCGAGGTCGGGCGCGACGCGGGGCGACGACCCGACTCGTCCTCGTAGAGCCAGTCGTATCCGCCCTGATCGTTGGGGCCGGAGGGAGGCATGGGGTGAAACTACCGCGTGCGCCCTCACGGCGATTCCCCTGCCGCGCCGTCGGCGCGTCATCCCGAGGATCGAGACGAGCCACTCGATACTGGGGAGCACCTACGGACTCTTCCCCACCGTGAGGACAGCGATGCACCACGACCGCACGAGCGCCCTGGGCGGCACCTATGCCGACCCCGCCGGCGCGACCGCCCGTATCCGCTTCCGGCGCGCCCTGACCCTGGCCGCCATGACCCTGGTGATGCCGGGCTCCGCCCAGCTCGTCCAGGGCAACAAGCGGGTGGGGCGCATCGCGATCCGCATATGGCTCTCGGTGCTGGCCGTCGTCGCCGTCCTCGGGCTGCTCGCGCTGATGGACCGCCAGCTGATCTTCGGCCTGGCCACCAACGCCGCCCTGCTGACGCTCGGCCGCTGGCTGCTCATCGGCCTCGCCCTCGGCTGGGTCGTCCTCATCGTCGACGCCTGGCGGCTCGGCCGCCCGCGCGAGCTGCACGGGGCCCACCTGGCCATCTCGACCGCGTTCCACGGCGCCCTCGTCGTCGGCACCGCCGCCATCTTGTTCTTCGCGGCGCACACCGTCTCGGTCATGAACGGCTTCACCGACGCGGTGTTCGCCTCCACCACGGTCTCCGAGCCGCACGACGGGCGCTACAACGTCCTGCTGATGGGCACCGACTCCGGCAAGGACCGCAGCGGCATGCGCCCCGACTCGATCAACGTCGCCAGCATCGACGCCGAGACCGGCAAGGCCGTCCTCATCGGCCTGCCGCGCAACCTCGAGAACGTGCCGTTCCCGAAGGGCTCGGTCATGCGCCAGCAGTTCCCGAACGGCTTCGACTGCGACGGCTGCTACCTCAACGCCGTCAACACGTGGGCCAACGACCACGCGGACCTGTTCGACTCCAAGGAGCCGGGCATCGACGCCACGATGGACGCGATCGAGGAGATCACGGGGCTCAAGCTCAACTACTACGCGCTGGTCAACATGAAGGGGTTCTCCAAGCTCATCGACGCGGTCGGCGGCGTCCGCATCAACGTGCGCGAGCGCACGGCCATCGGCGGCATCGGCTCGCCGATCCGGGGCTACATCGAGGCCGGCGAGCGCAAGCTCTCCGGCGACCACGCGCTCTGGTACGCCCGGTCGCGCGTGGAGAACGACGACTGGTCGCGCATGGGCCGCCAGAAGTGCGTCATGAACGCGATGGTGCGCCAGCTCAACCCGCAGAAGGTCATCATGAACATGCAGGACATCGCCGACTCCAGCTCGGCGATGCTGCACACGAACATCCCGCGCCAGGACCTCAACGTCTTCATGGACCTCGCTCTCAAGACCAAGTCGCAGCCGATCTCGTCCGTCTCGCTCGTGCCGCCGGTCATCTACACGGGCAACCCCGACTTCGACAAGGTGCGCCGCCTCGTCAGCGACGCGGTGCAGACCTCCGAGGGCGACAGCGAGATCCAGAAGTCGCGGTTCGCCACGGCGAAGCTGCCCGTCGTCGAGACCGGCGACGAGGCCTCGAAGAAGGACCCGCGCAAGGCCAACCGCAGCGCCGACCTGAACGAGAGCTGCTGAGCCGACCCGTCGTGGATCGCCCTTGGACCCGCAGGCACAATGGGGCGTCGGTCGGTGAGCAGAAAGGTCCAGCGATGAGCGCTCTCGGGGCGCGACCCAGGCGGGTCGCCCAGCGTGGCGGGCTGCGCCGTGCGCTGGTCCTGATCCTCGGCACGGTCGTGTGGCCCGGCATCGCCCAGTTCCTCGCCGGCGCCCGCCGCCTCGGTGCGGCCGTCATGGTCCTGTGGGTCGCCGCGCTGACCGCGGCCCTCGTGATGTGGTTCCGCTTCCGCCCCGACCGCGCGCAGCTCATCGACTGGCTGACCGACCCGTCGGTGCTGCAGGTCGCCCGCGTCACGGGTCTCGTGCTCGTGGTGCTGTGGCTGCTGCTGTTCGTCGACGCGTGGCGACTGGCCCTCGTGCGCAGCCTCAACGTGTGGCGCCTCGGCGTGATCTCGGTCGTCAACGTCACGATCGTCGCGCTGGTCACCTCCACGGCGTACCTGAGCTGGAACACCGTCTCGGCCTCCAAGGAGGTCGTCGAGAAGGTCTTCACCGAGACGAAGGTCGAGTCCCCGCTCAAGGGCCGCTACAACATCCTGCTGCTGGGCGCCGACTCCGGCTCAGACCGTTTCGGCCTGCGGCCGGACTCGGTCAACCTGGTCAGCATCGACGCCGACACCGGCGTGCCGATCATGGTGTCGCTCCCGCGCAACCTGCAGAACGTGCCGTTCCCCGAGGACTCGCCGATGCGGACGGTCTACCCGTACGGGTTCAACTGCGGCTCCGAGTGCCTGCTGAACGCCGTGCACACCGCCGCGGCCAACCGCAAGGACCTGTACCCGCGCAGCAAGGACCCGGGCCTGGCCGCCACGCTCGACGCGGTCGAGGGCGCCACCGGGCTCGAGGTGAACTACTACGTCCTCGTCAACATGAAGGGCTTCAAGAGCCTCGTCGACGCGGTCGGCGGCATCACGATGGACATCAAGGAGCCGATCGCCAAGTTCGGCAAGGACGACGCCTGGAAGCAGGTCTACATCCAGCCCGGCCGTCGCAAGCTCAACGGCGACGAGGCGCTCTGGTACGGCCGCAGCCGCGTCCAGTCCGACGACTACACGCGCATGGGCCGCCAGAAGTGCCTCATGCAGGCCATGCTCAAGCAGCTGAGCCCGCAGCAGGTGGTGCTGAACGCCGGCAAGATCGCCAGCAGCTCGGCCGAGATGCTCAGCACGAACATCCCGGCGTCCGAGCTGGGGGCGTTCGGCGACCTCGCGCTCAAGGCCAAGGACAAGAAGATCGCGACGCTGTCGGTCGTGCCGCCGGAGTACTCGACGGTCACGCCGGACTTCGAGCAGATCCGCTCGGACGTCGCCGCTCTCGTCGCCAAGAGCGAGCGGCAGCAGACCCGCCGTCCGCGGGCCACGACGTCCGCGTCGCCCACCACCGCCCCGACCACGGCAGCGCCCACGACCGAGCCCACCGAGAAGTCGCCCTCGGCCGCGAACAACACCGACGACCTGTCGGCCACCTGCTGACGCCACGCCGAGTCGCGCGACCGCGGTCAGCGGTGGCGGCGGCCGGGGGTCAGCGGCTCTCCTCGTAGGCGGCGATGACCTCGTCGGGGTCGCCGTCCATGATGAGTTCCCCCTTCTCGATCCAGATGACGCGGTTGCACGTGTCCTTGATCGAGCGCATCGAGTGGCTGACCAGGAACACGGTGCCGGCGTTGTCGCGGATCTCGCGGATGCGGTCCTCGCTGCGCTTGCGGAACGCACGGTCGCCCACGGCGAGGGCCTCGTCGACGATGAGGATCTCGTGGTTGCGGATCGTGGCGATCGCGAACTTCAGCCGTGCCGTCATGCCGGAGGAGTACGTGCGCATCGGCAGGTCGATGAACGGGCGGATGCCGGCGAAGTCGACGATCTCGTCGTAGCGGGCCTCGATCTCGGCCTTGGAGAAGCCCAGCGCCAGACCGCCCAGGATGACGTTGCGCTGGCCCGAGAGGGGCTTGATGAGGGCCGCGCCGACGCCGAGCAGGCTGGGGCGCGAGCTGGCGTAGACCGCGCCGCGCGAGGCGGGGGTCAGGCCCGTGATGGCGCGCATCAGCGTGGACTTGCCCGAGCCGTTGGAGCCGATGACGCCGATGCTGTCGTTCTCGTAGGCGGTGAACGTGATGCCCTTCAGGGCATGGACCGTCTGGGTGCGCTTCGCCCGGCGCAGCAGGCCGCCGCGGTCGGCCTCGCTGGCGCGCTTGCCGGTGGCGTAGACCTTGTACTCGACGTGCAGGTCCTGCACCACCACGACGGGGCGACGGCCCTCGTGGGGCTCAGTTGACGCGGCCATAGCGCTCCTCGGCGGCCCAGAAGTAGACGGTCCCGACCAGGAACACGCCCACCGACCAGCACGCGATGATCGGCCAGAACTGCATGCGCACGTCGTACAGCGGATCCGAGTCCAGCAGCAGCTCGCGCGAGAGGCTCAGGAACGCGTAGATCGGCTGGTACTGCACGATCTCGAGCAGCTGGGGGCTGTCCTCGAAGCGCAGGTCGAAGCTGAAGAAGATGCCGGTCGTGTAGAAGAAGAACCGCGTGATGAACGGCAGCAGGTTCGTCAGGTCCGGCAGGTGCACGGTCAGGCGTGCGGTGATGAACGCGACGCCCTGGCAGAACAGGTAGTACAGGCCCACGAGCGGGACGATCAGCAGCCAGTTCACGGTGGGCGCGTGGCCCATGATCATCAGGAAGATCATCATCAGCAGCACGGTCGGCAGCAGCTGGGCGAACTTCTGGATGACGATCGAGATCGGCAGGGCCATGCGCGGGAACGCCAGCGACTGCACGAGCGCCTGGTTGGACGTGATCGCCTTCGCGCCGGCGCCCATCGTCGAGGAGAAGAACTCGAACATGAACACGCCGATGACCAGGAACGAGACGAAGTCCGGGACCGTCTTGGTGGAGGCCATGAGGATGCCGAAGACCAAGCCGAAGACGGCGGCGTTGAGGATGGGCTTGAGGACGATCCACAGCATGCCGAGCCGCTGACGCTGGTTCTCGGCCTCGATGCGGAACAGCGCGAGGGAGACGATGAAGTCCTTGCGCTGCGCGACACCCCGCAGGTACTGCAGCAGCGGGGGTCGGCCGCCCACCCGGGTCAGGCCGTAGGCCTGCGGGTCGTCGACCGTTGGGGTCATGCGTGGTTCCTGTCGTGATGGTCGTGGTCGATCCGCGCTCGGATGCCCCGTCGAGTCTAGGGCACCACCCGTCACGAGCGGTTCAATGTCCCGGTCGGTCCAGCCGGGCGCGCTCCTGCGCCGCGATGCGCTCGAGCGCGGCCTCGTCGCCGCCGGCCACCACCACGAGCGAGCCGCCGCCGCGCAGTGCGGCGACGAGCGCCTCGGCGTCCTGCGCGAGCGACCGAGGAGCGGTGAGGAGCCGGTCGGCCGACGCCGGCGTCGCGAGGAGGTCGGCGTGCGTGCGGGTCACCCCGTCGAGGTCGAGCGCGAGGTCCTGCGGCTCCGGCGGGTCCACGTCGATGAAGACGTCGGGCGAGCCCGGCACGTGGACCGCGATGTCGAGGAAGCCCTCGGGCTCGGCGGGGAAGCGCCCGCCGAGCGGACGCAGCGAGGCGGCGAGGCGCACCGGCTCGTCGGCCTCCGGCTCGGGGCCGGACAGGCCGATGTCGGCGGCGTGGTCGGTCACGACGGCGCCGACGCGCCAGGCGCCGAGCAGCCACACGAACCGCAGCCAGTGGCTGGGCAGCCCGATGCGGACCCGGGTGCCGCGCTCGGCGTCGAGCTCGTCGACCAGCAGGTTCGCCACCTTGGCGACCCAGTTGGCCAGCGTGACGCCGCTCAGCTCGACCCGCTCGCCGGACGCCTCGTCGTAGTACGTGACGACGGGTGTGGGGGAGGGGACGAGAAGAGTCGCGAGTGACGTGGCCATGGGCCTCGTCCTATGTCATCGGCTCGCGCGCCGCGACCGCGACACGCCGAGGATTCCCTGATATTTGCTATTCGGCTTGACGTTTGGCAGCCACAACGCTTGTAATTACACACATGTCATCAGTCGGTTGGATCGAGGGCGACGACCCCGAGCTCATGTGGCAGGAGCGTGCGCTGTGCGCTCAGACCGACCCCGAGTCGTTCTTCCCCGAGAAGGGCGGTTCCACGCGTGAGGCCAAGCGCGTGTGCCTGAGCTGTGACGTCAAGACCGAGTGCCTCGAGTACGCACTCGCCCACGACGAGCGGTTCGGCATCTGGGGTGGCCTGTCCGAGCGTGAGCGTCGCAAGCTCAAGAAGCGCGCCTGACCACGCATCCCCGAGCACCGAGGCGGTTGGCGGCAACCGCCTAAGGTGGCGAGCATGCACGACGACGACCAGATCCCGGCTTGGCGCGCCGCGCCGCCGACCGTCGTCGCCGTCCTGGTGGCGCACCGCGGCTCCCGCTGGCTCGCCCAGACCCTGGCCTCCCTCGACCGACTGACCCACCGGCCCGACCGCCTCGTCCTGGTCCACGACGGCAGCGACCCGGCCACCCGCGACCTCCTCGAGGCGCACGCCGGCGCGACCCGTGTGGTGACGTCCCGCGAGCGCACTGGATTCGGCGCGCAGGTCCAGGCGGCCGTCGAGTCCGAGACCGAGCCCTACGACTGGATCTGGACGCTCCACGACGACCAGGTGGTCGACCCCGACGCCCTCGCGGGCCTGCTCGACGAGGCCACCGAGGCCGACGACATCGGCATCGTGGGTCCCAAGGTCCGTGAGTGGCCGTCGCTCAAGCGACTGCTCGAGGTCGGCGTCACGATGACCGGCACGGGCCAGCGCGAGACCGGCCTGGAGTCCGGCGAGCCCGACGCCGGCCAGCACGACCGGCCGCGCGACGTCCTGGCCGTCGGCAGCGCCGGCATGCTCGTGCGGCGCGACGTGTGGGAGCGACTGGGCGGCACCGACCCCCGCCTGCCGCTGTTCTTCGACGACGTCGACCTCGGCTGGCGCGCGAACCGCGCCGGCTACCGCGTCCGCACCGCTCCCGGCTCGATCGTCTTCCACGCCGAGGCCACCCGGAACCGCCGCCGCGTGCGGCGCAAGGGCATCCGCGAGCATGCGGGCGAGCGCCGCGCCGCGGCGCTGTACACGATGCTCGCCAACAGCGACCCGCTGCGCTTCCCGCTCACCAGCATCCGGCTGTTCCTGGGCTCGCTGCTGCGATTCGTGGGCTTCATCATCGGCAAGGACCTGCGCTCGGCACGCGGCGAGATCATGGCGATGGTCACGGTCTTCGCGAACCCGGGCCCCATGATCTCCGCGCGCCGCCGCCGCAAGCCGCTCGTGCAGCGCAGCAACCGCGAGCTGCGCGAGCTCTTCGCGGGCTTCTGGATGCCGTACCAGCACGGTCTCGACGTCGCCGCCACCACGATGGCCACCATCGTCCGGCCCGAGTCCGTCGAGACGATGGGCCTGCGCACGATCGGCGTCGAGGAGGAAGAGGAGGATCCGGTCGTCGTCGACCTCCCGCCGTGGTGGCAGCGCTGGCCGTGGTTCACCACGGTGCTGGCCCTCGTCGTCGCGGCGGTCGTGGCGGCACGCTCCGCGGTCGCCGGGCACCTGTTCAGCCCCGTCCTGCCGGCCTCGCCCGACTCGGTCGGCTCGTGGTGGGGACTGCTGCTCGACCGCTCCCACGCGGTGGGCCTGGGCAGTGCCGACTGGGCACCGGCGTTCGTCGTGCCGCTGGCCGGCGTGGGACTGCTCGTGTGGTTCGCGCCCGGCCTGATCTCGTGGGTTCTCACGGTCATGGCGGTGCCCTTCGCGGCCCTGACCGCGCACCGGTTCGGCCGCCTCATCAGCGACGACCGCGGGGCGCGCATCACATGGGCCGTCTCGTACGGCCTCGCCGTGGCCGTCACGGGAGCGCTCGCAGAGGGTCATCTGGGCACCGTCGTCGCCCTGGTCGTGGCACCGCTGTTCGCGAACGTCCTGCTGCGCGAGGTCCTCGACCCGACGTGGCCGCGCGCCGTCCAGATCGGCCTGTGGATCGCGCTCGTCGCGGCGTTCGCTCCCGTCGCCTGGGTGCTGGGCATCGTGGCGCTCCTCGTGTGCGCCCTGCTCGTCCGCCCCGTGGCGAGGTATTTGGCGGTCAGCGCCGTCGTGGGCACCGTCCTGCTCGGCCCGTGGCTTGTCGACCGCGTCCTGTCGTCCCGCCTGTGGTGGGAGGCCGGCAACCCGGTCGACCAGCCCGCAAGCGCGTGGGACGTCGTCACCGGCACCGGTGGCGGCCCCGGCGCCGGCCCGTGGTGGATCGTCCTACCGCTGTTCGTCCTGGCGGTCGCGGCGCTCGTGCCCGAGGCCACCCGCCGCACCGTGAGCGCCGCGTGGATCGTCGCGCTGGCCGGTCTCGCGACGGGCCTGCTCGCCTCCGTCTCGACGTACGTGCCGTTCCCCGGCGCGCCTGCCGTGCGGGCCTGGGCGGGCCTGGGTGCCGGCGTGTGGATCGGCGGCCTGCTGACCGCCGTGCTCTTCGCGTGGCCTGTCCTGCGGACCCGGCGGTACCGGCAGTGGAGGCGTCCGGCCGTCGCGCTGCTCGCGCTGTTCCCGCTGCTGGCCGGCGGCTGGTGGCTCGTCCGCGGCATCGACGACCCGCTCGAGTCCGGTGACGCTCGCGTCGTGCCGGCCTTCCTCGCCGCCCGGCCGGGCACCACCGTCGTGCTGACGGGCGACTCCGAGGCCGGGATCGTCGCCGACGCCGTCGTCGGGGCGGGCTCGTACCTCGGCTCCGAGGCGCTGCGCACCACCGCCGACCGCGAGGAGCGGCTGCACGACGCCGTCGTCTCGCTCGTCACCACCCCCACGCGCGACGACGTCGACGAGCTGGCGCGGCTCGGCGTCGACAACCTCTACGCGCCGGACGTCGACCTCGACCTGGCGCGCCGCATCGACGCCGCGCCCGGCCTCGCCCAGAAGGGCAGCGACTCGCCCGACTCGCGCGTGTGGGCCGTGCAGTCCGACGTCGAGCCCGAGGCCGCTCCGCGCGCCTCCGCCCTGCGCCCGTGGGCCGCGGGCCTGTGGGTGCTGGCGTGGGTCGCCGCGTTCATCGCCGCCCTGCCGGTCCGCCGCAGCGCCGAGTCCCAGCCCGGCCCCGACGAGGAGGACGACGCATGACCCGCCGCATCCCCGTGCGCCTGCTCCTGCCGCTGCTCGCGGTCGTCCTCGTGGCGGCCGCCTGGTTCGTGCCCGAGCCGGCCGAGCCCGTCGTCGACGGCGGTCGCAGCGCCGTCGAGGTGCGTCAGACCGTGTGGGCGTGCCCCGTGCGGTCCGGCTGGTCCGTCGCCGCGGGTCAGGTCGGGCCGGGCACCGAGGCGGCCGCGCGCGCGATCCCCGAGGACGCCGCGGTCGACCCGGTCTGGGCCGACGCCACGCGCTGGCGCACGGCCGAGCCGGGAGGCGACGCCCTCGTCCTCGAGCAGTCGGGCGAGGGCTCCGGCTCCGTCGGCTTCGTCGCGGGCGAGACGGGGGACGCGTCCGTCCTGGGCTCCTGCCCGTCGGTCGTCGACGACGCCTGGTTCACCGGGCTGGCGGACCAGGGCCGGACGGACGCGGTCATCACGCTGGTCAACGTCGGTGAGAACCGTGCCGTCGCGGACCTGACGTGGTGGGGCAGCAACGGGCCGATCCAGTCGCTCGACACGTCGGGCCTCGTGGTCGAGCCGGGTGAGCGTCGCGAGGTCAAGGTCGACGACGTCGCCGCGGGGGAGGGGGCCGTCTCGGTCCACGTCTCGCGCCGCCGCGGCGCCCTGACCGCGATCGCCACGGACGCCGGCGCTGGCCGCGCCGACCTCGTCGCGCCCAGCCGTGGCCCCGTCCGGTCGCAGGTCCTGGCGGGCCTGCCGCCGGGCGACTCCACGCGGCTCGCGCTGGCGAACCCCGGTACCGCGACCGCGCACGTCGCCGTCGCCGTGCGTGGTGAGTCGGGATCCTTCGCCGCCGAGGGACTCGAGGACGTCACGGTCGAGCCGGAGTCGACACGCGTCATCGACGTCCCGGGCTCGATCGAGCTGGACGGCGCGTCGCTCGCGGTGACCTCGGACCTGCCGGTCGTAGCCTCGGCGACCGTGGCCGACGGCGACATCGCGCGCGTGGTGCGGTCCGCCGAGATCACCGGCCCGGCCATCGCGCCCGTGCGGATGGGTGGCCTCCCGGTACGGCTCGCGCTGACCGCGGGCGACGAGGCCGCTGAGGTCACGGTGGAGTCGTTCTCGGTGCGGATGGATCCGCTCGGCAGTGAGAAGGTCACGCTCAAGCCCGGAACGTCGCGCTCGCTGCCGGCGCCCAAGGATCGATTCGCGGCCTACGTCGTCGTGACGCCCGCCGAGGGCGACAGCGTCATGGGCGGCCTGTGGCGAACGGCCGGGGAGGGCCTGGCGGCCGCGCCGCTGCGGCCCGCGCCGGTGACCGTGGTCGCGCCCGGCGTGTCCGTGCGCTGAGTCCTCGCTGCCGCGAGTGGCGCGAACCGGGGTCGCGAGCGGCGCAGAAGTGCCCGCCACTCGCCGAGTGGCGGGCATCTTTGCGCCACTCGCGGAACACGGAGCGGGCGGCCCGAGCGGGGGCCGGCCGGTCAGCGGGGGTCGAGGTCCTCGGGGTCGTGGTGCCAGACCTCGCCCAGGCGGGTGAGCAGGACGGTCCAGACCATGTCCTCGAGCTGCTCGGCGGACCGGACGCGCCCGATGATCGGCAGCCGGTAGAGCACGATGCGGAAGCCGCCCGGCGCCGTGGTGACGATGCTGCGCGGGACCGGGTCGTCCCAGCCGTGCGGCAGGATCGGGGCCTCCTCGACGGCGACCTCGACGTGGTCGGGCTCGCGCTCGAAGTGCGGGTCGAGGCGGGTCAGGATCTCGGCGACGAGGTCGTCGAACGCCACACGCGGCGTGCGGTGCGCCGGCACCCCGTCGGGCGACAGCGGGCCCGGCAGCGACATCACGCCGCGAGGACCGCGACCGCGCCGGTCGCGCGCGCTGCCCGGGCGCGGCCCGTGGACCTCGCGTCGTCGGGGAGCGGGTTCGCGGGCCATCCGGTGAGCCTACTGCGACCGTTGGGCCCGGCGGGTTAACCTCGCCCTCGTGGGACTGCAACGTCGATGCTCGCGCGCAGGCTGCCCGAACCCCGCGGTGGCCACGCTGACGTATGTGTACGCCGACTCCGTCGCCGTCCTGGGCCCGCTCGCCACCTACGCCGAGCCGCACGCCTACGACCTGTGCTCGGCCCACGCCGAGCGGCTCTCGGCGCCGCAGGGCTGGAGCGTCGTCCGGTTGGCGCCCGAGTTCGTCGAGCCCGAGCCCACGCACGACGACCTCGTCGCGCTCGCCGAGGCGGTCCGCGAGGCCGGCCGCCCCACCACCGAGGCGCCGCAGCAGGACGGTGGCCCCGTTCTGCGCCTCGTGCGCGACGACTCCGCTACGGTGGTCCCGTGAACCTCGATCCCGCCCTCGTCGAGATCCTCGTGTGCCCGCAGTGCCGCTCCGGCCTGTTCGTGGACGCCGAGGCCGACGAGCTCGTGTGCAACGGCTGCGCACTGGCGTACCCGGTCCGCCGGGACATCCCCGTCATGCTGGTCGACGAGGCCCGCCCGGTCAACGCGTCCTGAGACGACCGCTGTGGCCCGAACGGGCACCTGCCGGCGGCGTCTGGACTACCCTTGTCCTGATCCGACATGACTGAGCCGACCGCTGTTCCCGTACCCAATGCCGTGGGACAGGACGGTCTCCTGCGCGGATTGTCCGGTCTCGCCGCCGCGGTAGTGGAGTTACCACTGGGACTGGAGGTACCGGGCGTCGACCGCGACCGGGCGCTCCAGCGCGAGATCTCCGAGCAGCTCGGCGACTACGTCGTGCCCCGGCTCGAGCACCTCGAGGCACCCCTGCTCGTCGTCGTCGGCGGCTCCACGGGCGCCGGCAAGTCGACCCTCGTGAACTCGATCGTGGGTCGCCGCGTCACCGCGACGGGCGTCCTGCGGCCCACCACCCGCACGCCCGTCCTCGTCCACCACCCGGCCGACACCGAGTGGTTCCGCTCGGGCCGCGTGCTGCCCGACTTCGCGCGCACCGGCTCCAGCAGCCGCCGCGCCAACACGATCCGCCAGGTCGCCACGTCCACGCTGTGGCCCGGGATCGCGGTGCTGGACGCCCCCGACTTCGACTCGATCGACGAGACCAACCGCGACATGGCCGAGCAGCTGCTCGGCGCCGCGGACCTGTGGCTGTTCGTCACCTCGGCCGCCCGCTACGCCGACCAGGTGCCGTGGGACTACCTGCGCCGCGCCTCCGAGCGCAACGCGTCGGTCGCCGTGGTGCTGGACCGGACCTCGCCCGAGGCGCTCGTCGACGTGCGCCGCCACCTGGCGCGGATGCTGAGCGAGCACGGCCTGTCCGACGTCGCCCTGTTCTCGGTGCCGGAGTCGACGCCCGACGGCGAGGGCGTGCTGCCCGCGGGCGACGTCGAGCAGATCACGATGTGGCTGCGCCAGCTGGCCTCCGACGAGGTGCAGCGTCGTGAGATCGTCCTGGCCACCCTGCAGGGCGCGATCCGCCACGACGTCGAGGCGTCCCGCCAGCTCGAGGCCGCGCTGCAGCGCCAGGTCCAGGCCGCCGCGCAGCTGCGCAAGGACGTCGAGACCGTCTACCACGCGGCGCACGCCGACCTCATGACCGCCGCCACGGACGGGTCCATGCTGCGCGGCGAGGTGCTCGCGCGCTGGCAGGACTTCGTCGGCTCGGGCGAGATCTTCCGCAAGCTCGAGCGCACCGTCGGCTCGTGGCGCGACCGGCTGTTCCGCCGCACCCCGACCAAGCCCGAGGAGGTCGAGGAGGCCGCCCTGTCCGGGCTGCACCTGCTGATCCTCGACCGCGCCGAGCGTGCCGCCGAGGAGGCCGCCCGGGCGTGGGACGGCACGGCGGCCGGGCAGGACCTGCTCGACTCGCGGCGCGGCCTCGACCGGGCCTCGCGCGACGTGCGCGTGCGGGCCGAGCGGATCGCCCGCGAGTGGCGCGAGTCGGTCTTCGAGCTGGTGTCCGACCAGGGCGCCGACAAGAAGGCGAAGGCGCGCGCGCTCTCGCTCGGCGTCAACGCCGCGGGCGTCACGCTCATGGTCGTGGTCTTCGCCGGGACGGCGGGCCTCACGGGTGCGGAGCTCGGCATCGCGGGCGGCACCGCCGCGGCCGGCCAGGCCGTCCTCAACGCGGTCTTCGGCGACCAGGCCGTGCGCCGGCTCGCCGAGCAGGCGGGGAAGGACCTCTCACGCCGGATCGAGGAGCTGCTCGCCGACGAGGCCGACCGGTTCCTGACGCTCCTGCCGGACCAGGCCGAGCTGGAGAACGCGCACTGGCAGCTGGAGGCGGCGATCGCCGCCGTGGACGAGCCCCGAGGGAGGAGACGCCGATGAGCGGACTCGACGATCGCGTCACCGCCCTGCGGTCGGCCCTCGACGCGGCCAAGGACGTCATCGACCCCGAGCACACCGACCCCGCCGCGGCCACCTTCGCGCACACGGTCGAGCGGCTCGAGCTGTCCACCCAGCACACCGTCGTGGTGCTCGCAGGGTCGACGGGCTCGGGCAAGTCCTCGCTGTTCAACCGCCTCACGGGCCTGGAGCTGGCCGAGGTCGGCTACCTGCGCCCCACCACGTCCAACGCGCTCGCCTGCGCGTGGGGTCCGTCCGGCGCCACCGAGCTGCTCGACTGGATCGGCGTCGCCCGGCGCGACCAGATCGCGCGCCGCAGCATCCTCGACGCGCCCCAGGACGACGAGTTCGAGGGCCTGGTCCTGCTCGACCTGCCCGACCACGACTCGATCGTGCAGTCCAACCAGGAGCTCGTCGACCACGTCGCGCAGTACGCCGACCTGTTCGTGTGGGTGCTGGACCCGCAGAAGTACGCCGACGCGGCGGTCCACTCGCGCTACCTGCACCCGCTGGCCACGCACAAGGACGCCTCGATCATCGTGCTCAACCAGGCCGACCGCCTCAGCGAGACCGACCTCAAGACCGCGGTCAACGACCTCGAGCACATCCTCGACCGTGAGGGCCTGGGCGGCGTCACGGTGATCGCCACGAGCGCCACCGAGGGCACCGGCATCGCGCAGCTGCGCGAGGAGATCCGCCGCCGCATCCGCTCCAAGAACGCGTCGCAGGCGCGGCTCGTGGCGGACGTGCGGCTCGTCGCCCGCCAGCTCGCGCGGGTCGGCGGCGTCGATCCCGTCCCCGGACTGGACCGTGCGACGCGCGACGGACTGGTCGAGACCTTCGTGACGTGCGCCGGCGTGCCGCAGATCGCCGACGCCGTCGAGGACTCCATGGCGCGCCGTGCGGCGGTCGCCACCGACTGGCCCGTCATCGGCTGGGTCGGCCGGCTGCGGAACGACCCGCTGCGCGAGCTCGGCATCGGCCGCTCGGCCCGCGACGCCGTGGCCGGCGCCATGCCGATCTCGCCGTCCGTGCAGCGCGCCCGGGCCGACCTCGCCCTGCGCGAGGCCGCCGAGGAGGCCACCGACGGCATGTCCCGCGCCTGGCGGGCCTCGGTCCTCGACGCGGTCGCGGGGGAGGGGGCGCGCGACGTCATCGACGAGCTCGACGAGGCGGTCGCGTCCGTCGACCTCGGACTGTCGAAGCGCCCCGCGTGGTGGACCGGCGTCGCGATGCTGCAGTGGCTGACCTTCGCCGCCGTCGTCCTCGGCCTCGGCTGGTCGATCGCCGCCGTCGCCGGACTCGTCGACCCCGACCCGTGGGCGGGTGCGCCCCGACCGCTCGGGATGAGCCTGCCGATCGTGCTGGTCGTCGGCGGCCTGCTGTTCGGGATCGCGTTGACCGTGGTGTCCCGGTGGCTCGGCGCCGCCGCGGCCAGACGCGCGGGGGCCCGCGCCGAGGCCAAGCTGACCGAGGCGATCAACCGCACCACCGAGCGTGCGGTCGTGGCCCGGCTGCGCGCCGAGCTCGAGCGCTACGAGCGCTGGCGCACCGGCCTGGCGACCGCCGGCCAGTAGCCGGAACCCCGCGGTTCCGTCGCGCTGGCTAGGCTGGGGCGCATCATGGCTGACTACGTCCTCTCTCTGCGCAACGTCCGCAAGGCCCACGGCGACAAGGTCGTCCTCGACAACGTCTCCCTCTCGTTCCTGCACGGGGCGAAGATCGGTGTCGTGGGCCCCAACGGCATGGGCAAGTCCACGCTGCTCAAGCTGATGGCCGGCCTCGACCAGCCCAACAACGGCGACATCGTCCGCGACCCCGAGGCGTCCGTCGGGATGCTGCAGCAGGAGCCGCCGCTGACCGAGGGCAAGACGGTCCTGGAGAACGTCGAGGAGGCCGTCGCCGACATCAAGGGCAAGATGAAGCGCCTCGAGGAGGCGTACGCCGAGATGGGCGAGCCCGATGCCGACTACGACGCCCTCATGGCCGAGACCGGCGACCTGCAGACGTTCCTGGACAACACGAACGCGTGGGACATCGACAGCCGCCTCGAGCAGGCCATGGACGCGCTGCGCTGCCCGCCCACCGACGCGCTCGTCGACAACCTCTCCGGTGGTGAGCGCCGCCGCGTCGCGCTGTGCAAGCTGCTGCTGCAGCAGCCCGACCTGCTGCTGCTCGACGAGCCCACCAACCACCTGGACGCCGAGAGCGTGCAGTGGCTCGAGGGCCACCTCAAGTCCTACCCGGGCGCCGTTCTGGCCGTGACCCACGACCGGTACTTCCTCGACAACGTCGCCGAGTGGATCGCCGAGGTCGACCGCGGCCAGATCCACGGCTACGAGGGCAACTACTCGACGTACCTCGAGACCAAGAAGGAGCGCCTCAAGATCGAGGGGCAGAAGGACGCCAAGCGCGCCAAGATGCTCGAGAAGGAGCTCGAGTGGGTCCGCTCCAACGCGAAGGGCCGCCAGGCCAAGAGCAAGGCGCGCCTGCAGCGGTACGAGGAGCTCGCCGCCGAGGCCGAGAAGGCCCGCAAGATCGACACCACCGACATCAACATCCCGGCCGGCCCGCGCCTGGGCGACGTCGTGCTGGACGCCAAGAACCTGACGAAGTCGTTCGACGGCCGCACCCTGTGGAACGACATCAGCTTCTCGCTGCCGCGCGCCGGCATCGTGGGCGTCGTCGGACCCAACGGCGTCGGCAAGACCACGCTGTTCCGCATGATCACGGGCAACGAGGAGCCGGACTCCGGCGAGCTCGAGGTCGGCAAGACGGTGCAGATCAGCTACGTCGACCAGAACCGCGCGAACATCGACCCCAACAAGAACGTCTGGGAGGTCGTGTCCGAGGGCCTGGACTTCATCAAGGTCGCGAACTTCGAGATGAACTCGCGTGCGTACGTCGCCTCGTTCGGCTTCAAGGGCTCGGACCAGCAGAAGAAGGCCGGCGTGCTCTCCGGTGGTGAGCGCAACCGACTGAATCTGGCGCTGACGCTCAAGCAGGGCGGCAACATGCTGCTGCTCGACGAGCCCACCAACGACCTCGACGTCGAGACGCTGTCCTCGCTGGAGGACGCGCTGCTGGACTTCCCCGGCTGCGCCGTGGTCACGTCCCACGACCGGTGGTTCCTCGACCGCATCGCCACGCACATCCTGGCGTGGGAGGGCACCGACGAGAACCCGGGCAACTGGTTCTGGTTCGAGGGCAACTTCGCGTCCTACGAGGCCAACAAGATCGAGCGCCTCGGCGAGGAGGCGGCCCGCCCGCACCGCGTCACGCATCGCCGCCTGACGCGCGACTGAGGTCGACACGGCGAAGGCCCCCGGCGGACGCCGGGGGCCTTCGCCGTGTCTCAGGACCCGCTGACGTCCGTGTCGCAGTTCGTGTCGGGTGTGCCGGCGTACCCGACGCCCTGACCGACGGCCGTGATCGTGTGCCGGCGTCCCAGGACGCTGATGGTCGCCCGAGGTGACTCGCTGATCGATCCGACCCCCGGCGACTGACAGCCTGGGGCGAAGGTCAACCGGACCGCGAACTGGTTGAGGTCGGGCTCGAGGGCGTCGTAGCCGGTCACGTCGAAGGTCGCGTCGAGGCCGCTGTTCGGCGTGAGCTCGGGTCCGCCCTGGTGGCTCCACGAGACCCGTGCGCCGTAGTCGTTCCTCGGCCCGAGCAACGGCCAGGTCAGCCGCTCGACGACCACGTCGACCTTCGCCTCGTTGACGACCTGCGTCCGCAGCATGCAGTCGAGCCGCCGATCGAGCTTGACCACCTGCACCGCGCCTTGGAGGTCGGCGGGGTCCTCCTCGGCGTCCCAGCCCTTCTCCTCGTCGCTCGTCACGACGGATCGGGGGTCGGCGCACGTGAGCAGCTCGGACGCGGTGATCCGGACCTTCGAGGCCTGCCACGCGGAGAGGCCGACCCACGACGCGTACGCCGCGGCGCTCAGCAGCGCGGCCAGGGCCAGGGCGACCGGGAGTCGCCGGGCGGGGATGCTCACCCGTGAACCCTAGGGTCCCTCAGGCGGCGGTGTCCTCAGAACGTGCGACCTCCGATGGCGGCCTGGATCGCGTCCATGACGCGCTTCGTGGCGGCGAGGTCCTCGTCGGAGCACTGGTCGACCAGGTACTCGCGCACGCCGCGGACGTGGGTGTGGGCGGCGGTGGCGAGCAGCTCGAAGCCCTTGTCGGTCAGGACGGCGGTGACGCCGCGGCCGTCGGTGCCGCACTGCGTGCGCAGGACGATCCCGTCGCGCTCGAGGCGGCTGATGGTGTGGGTGATGCGGCTGCGCGAGTGCGAGATGGCGGCCGCGAGATCGGCCATGCGCATGGACCGATCGGGCGCCTCGGACAGGCGCACGAGGATCTCGTACTCCGACATCGAGAGTCCGTGCTCGGTGCGCAGGTCGCGGTCGAGACGGTCCATGAGGACCGTCGTGCCGCCCAGGAACGAACGCCACGCCCGCTGCTGGGTCTCGTCGAGCCAGCGGGTCTCGTTCACGGCGGCGATGGGCAGATCGGTCATGTGATCTAGTTTATCCGTTCAAGTACTTGATTGAAAGTTCAACGACGTGCTAGCGTGAATGTTGTTGAACGATCAACAACGATCAACCACAGACTTCAGGAGACACCCCATGAGCGACATCACCCCCGGCACCTGGCAGCTGGACCCCACGCACACCGAGATCGGCTTCACGGTCCGCCACATCATGAGCAAGGTGCGCGGCAAGTTCGAGAAGTTCGAGGGCACCATCGTCACCGCCGAGGACGTCACCGCCTCCAGCGCGACCGCCACGATCGACCTGTCCTCGATCAACACCGGCACCGAGGACCGTGACAACCACCTGCGCTCGGGCGACTTCTTCAACGTCGAGAGCACGCCCACGATGACGTTCGTCTCCACCGGCGTCGTCCGCAAGAGCGACACCGACTTCGTCGTCACCGGCGACCTGACGATCAAGGACGTCACCAAGCCGATCGAGCTCGACGTCGAGTTCCTCGGCGAGGGCAAGGACCCCTGGGGCGGCACGCGCGTCGGCGTCGAGGCCAAGGGTCAGCTGAGCCGCAAGGAGTTCGGCATCGACTTCAACATCCCGCTCGAGGGCGACAAGGTCATGATCGGCGACAAGATCACGCTGCTCATCACGGCCGAGGCCGTCCTGCAGGCCTGAGCCCACCAGACCCGACGGGGTCCGTGGCGCCTCCCCCCGAGGGCGCCGCGGGCCCCGTCGTCATGTTCCCGCGCGGTCCCACAGGCCGGCGAAGTGGCTGACGGGCCCCGCGCCGCGCCCGACGTGGAGGTCGGCGCCGCCCGCGATGCTCTCGGCCAGCCAGTCCTTGGACTGGGCGGTGGCGAGCTCCCATGAGCCGAGTCGCGCGCGACGCGTGGCGACGGCCGACGACAGCGAGCACCCCGTGCCGTGCGTGTTCGTCGTGTGGATCCGGGTGCCGTGGAACTCGGCGACGGGCGCATCGCGGTCGGGCGGGACGAGCGCGTCCGGCACCGACTCACCGTCGAGATGGCCGCCCTTCGCCAGCACGAGGACGCCGGTCGACTCGGCCACGTCGCGGGCCTGGCCCAGCGCCGCCTCCCACGTGTGCGCCGGTGGCCGGCCGGCCAGCACCGCGAGCTCGGGCACGTTGGGGGTGATGAGGTCCACCTTCGGCACCAGGTCGCGCAGCGCCTGCTCCGCCTCGGCGTCGAGCAGGCGATCGCCGCTCGTGGCGATCATCACCGGATCGAGCACCACGACCGGCGGGCGGACGCGGTCCAGCCACGCGGCGACCGTCTCGATCACGGCGCTGCCGGCGAGCATCCCGATCTTGACCGCGTCGATCGCCACGTCGTCGCTGACCGCCTCGAGCTGCTCAGCCAGGAAGGCGACCGGAGGCACGTGCACCGAGCGGACGCCCTGGGTGTTCTGGGCCACCAGCGCCGTGACGACGGCCATGCCGTACCCGCCGTTGGCCGCGATGCTCTTGAGGTCGGCCTGGATCCCCGCGCCCCCGGTCGGGTCGGTTCCGGCGATCGACAGGACGCGCGGCACCTGCACCGGCGCGCTCATGCGGCGCCCGCCCAGGCCGCGGCGAGCCGGCGCGCTGCGTCCGCGGGATCATCCGCCGCGCAGACCGCGGACGAGACCGCGGCGCCCGCTGCGCCGGCGACCCGCAGTGGGCCCACGTCGTCCACCGTGACGCCGCCGATCGCGACGGCGGGCAGGCGCGTCGTCGCCGCGAGCCGGGAGAAGGCCGCCAGCCCGAGCGGGGGCGGCGCGTCGCTCTTGGTGGCTGTCGCGCGCAGCACCCCGATGCCGACGTAGTCAACCCGTCCGGGGTCGGCCTGCGCGTCGCGCAGCTCGTCAGGCGTCGCGGCGCTGAGGCCGATCACGGCATCCGGCCCGACGAGCTCGCGCACGACGGCCGGTGGCAGGTCGGCCTGCCCGACGTGGACGCCGGTGACGCGTGCGCCCCGCGCCCGCGCGGCGAGGAACACGTCGACGCGATCGTTGACGAACAGCGACACCCGCTCGGGCAGCACCGCGGCCACGTCGAGCACGGTCGAGAGGAAGTCCGCGGCGTCGGCGTCCTTCTCGCGGACCTGCACCGCGGTGACGCCCGCGGTCGCCGCGGCGGCGACGACGTCGACGACCCGCCGCCCACGCGAGGCCGCCGCCCCGGGATCCGTGACGAGGTAGACCGAGAGATCGAGCGTCACGACAGCCGCGCCCGTCCCGTGAGATCGCTCCGGTCGACCGTCGCCAGGGCGTCCAGGAACGCCACGGCGAAGCTGCCCGGCGCGTCCCCGTGCTTCGTGGCGAGCTCCGCCGCGACCGTGTAGACCACCGTCGCCGCGACGGTCGTGGCGAAGCGATCGTCGTCGACGGAGGCGAACGCGGCCATCACGGCGCCGAGGGCGCAGCCGGCTCCCGTCACGCGAGTCAGCAGGACGTCGCCGTTCGCGACGCGGGCGACACGCTCCCCGTCGGTCACCAGGTCGACGGGCCCGGAGACGGCCACGACGCCGGACGTCGCCGCCGCCAGCGCCGTGGCGGCGTCGGCGGCACCCTCGACGTCGTCGGTCGCGTCGACACCACGCCCGCCCGCGCCGGCGCCGGAGACCGCGATGACCTCGGAGGCGTTGCCCCGGATCACCGTCGGTCCCAGGTCACGCAGCCGGTGCGCGAGGGCGGTGCGGACGGGCAGCGAACCGACCGCCACCGGGTCGAGGACCCACGGGGTCCCGGCGGCGACGGCCGCCTCGGCGGCCTCCGTCATGGCCGTCCGCTGCTCGGCGTTCGGCGTGCCGAGGTTGATCAGGACGCCCCCGGCCACGGAGGCGAAGGGGCCGGCCTCCTCGGGCACGTCGACCATCGCGGGAGCCGCGCCGAGCGCGAGGAGGGCGTTCGCGGTGTGGTTGGTCACCACGGCGTTGGTCAGGCACTGCACGAGGGGAGCCCGGTCGCGCACGCGCGCCAGGGCCTCGCAGGTGAAGTCGAGCAGGTCATCAGGTGTGCGCAGCATCGCGACATCCCTTCGCTAGTACGAGCTAGATCAGGTTCGACGGGTGTGATCTCAGCCCTCGAGGGGCACCCCGTGTCTCAGCGACAGGCTAGACCGCCCCGGTGCGCGGGACCAGCACGCACCCCGGTGGGCTCGTCGTGGGTGGATGCGGTGTGAGCCGGCGCGCCGCGTCAGCGGGACGCGGCGACCATGCGGACGGCGAGCTCGCCGTGCAGCTTCGCGATGTCGTCCGGGGTGATCTGGCCCTCGGGGTGGTACCAGCGCACGAGGTCGATGCTCATCGACAGCAGGGCCAGGGCCGTGCCCTTGACGTCGCCCACGGCGAGCACGCCCGCCTCGACGCCGGCCTCGAGAGCGTCGCGCATGATCTTCTCGTTGGCGCGGCGCGACTCGGCGATCTCGGCCCGGTGCTCGGGGGTGAGGGCGTCGAACTCGTACTGCACGATGCGCCCCACGCGGCTGTTGATCGCGTGCCAGCGGCTGAACTCGGACACGATCGCGCGGATGCGCTCGACCGGGTCCTCGGTGGAGGCGTACGCCTTCTCGGTGATCTCGACGGCCGAGCGGTGGCCGCGGCGCGAGATCTCGAAGAGCAGGTCCTCCTTGGTCGCGTGATGCACGTAGACCGCGGCGGGACTCATGCCGGCACGGGCGGCGATGTCGCGCGTGGTGGTGCCCGCGAAGCCGGAGGTGGCGAAGGCGTCGACGGCGGCGTCCAGCAGTCGTTCGCGCGTCGCGGCGGAACGGTCGCGGCCGGGTGCCGGGTCGGTGCTCATGGTGGACAGCATGACGCAGGAATGTCACACTAAGCAAGCGCTTAGTCACGGACGGCGCGTCCCACGAACGACCCCGTTCCACGCGAGAGGACAGCATGGACCGCACGATCTACTCGGCCGACCACGAGGACTTCCGCGCCTCGTGCGCCGCCTTCCTCGACAAGCACGCCCGCCCCTTCGCGGACGAGTTCGTCGCGGCGAAGGCCTTCCCCCGCGAGTTCTGGACCGCCGCGGGCGCGGAGGGCTTCCTCGGCCTGGAGATCCCCGAGGAGTTCGGCGGCGCCGGTGCCGAGGACTTCCGCTTCAACGCGGTCTGGGCCGAGGAGCTCAGCAAGGTCAGCGCCGCGCTCGCGTCGTGCGTCAGCATCCACTCCGACATCGCGACGCCGTACATCGTCGACCTCGGCACGCAGGAGCAGAAGGAGCGCTGGCTGCCCGGCTGCGCCGACGGCTCGATCCTCACCGCGATCGGCATGACCGAGCCCAGCGGCGGCTCCGACCTCGCGGCGCTGCGCACCACCGCCGTGCGCGACGGCGACGAGTGGGTCATCAACGGCTCCAAGACCTTCATCACGAACGGCTTCTCCGCCGACCTCGTCCTCACCGCCGTGCGCACCTCGCCCGAGAAGGGCGCGAAGGGCATCACGCTGTTCGCGATCGAGGCGACCGACGAGGGCTTCAGCCGCGGCCGCAAGCTCGACAAGGTGGGCCAGGAGGAGTCCGACACGGCCGAGCTGTTCTTCGAGAACGTCCGCGTCGGCGCGGACCGCGTCCTCGGCGAGGTCGACCGCGGCTTCATCTACATGATGGAGCGCCTGCCGCAGGAGCGCCTGAGCTGCTCGGTCAGCAACGTCGCGCACGCGAAGCAGATCCTCGCCGAGACGATCCAGTACTGCCACGACCGCAAGGCGTTCGGCCAGTCGATCGGCTCGCTGCAGCACAACAAGTTCCTGCTCGCCGAGCTCGTGACGCAGATCGAGGTCGCCGAGGCGTTCGTCGACGCCGCCGTCGCCGCGCACGCGCAGGGCAGGCTCTCCTCGACCGACGCGGCCAAGGCCAAGTGGTGGAGCTCGCAGGCGCAGAACGAGGTCCTGGACCACTGCGTGCAGCTGCACGGCGGCTACGGCTTCATGAACGAGTACCGCGTCGCCCGCGCCTGGCGCGACGCCCGCGTGACCAAGATCTGGGCCGGCTCCAACGAGATCATGAAGGAGCTCATCGGCCGGGACCTGGGCTTCTGAGCCCGCTCTCTCGAACCCCGAAGAAAGGCAAGAACATGCCCGAAGCAGTCATCGTCTCGACCGCGCGCTCGCCCATCGGCCGCGCCGGCAAGGGGTCGCTCAAGGACATGCGTCCGGACGACCTCGCGGTCCAGATGGTCGAGGCGGCCCTGGCGAAGGTGCCCGGTCTCGACCGCAAGGACATCACCGACCTGCACCTGGGCGTCGGCCAGCCGGCCGGCGAGTCCGGTCACAACCTGGCGCGCGCCGTGGCCGTGCTGTCCGGCATGGACCACCTGCCCGGCGTGACGGTCAACCGCTACTGCTCCAGCTCGCTGCAGACGACGCGCATGGCGTTCCACGCGATCAAGGCCGGCGAGGGCGACGTCTTCATCTCGGCCGGCGTCGAGACCGTGAGCCGCTTCGCCCACGGCTTCGCCGACGTCCCCGGCACCGAGAACCCGCTGTTCGCCAACGCCGTCGCCCGCACGGCCAAGCGCGCCGAGGGCGGCGCCGACACGTGGACCGATCCGCGTGAGGGCGGCAGCCTGCCGGACCTGTACATCGCGATGGGCCAGACGGCCGAGAACGTCGCGCAGTACCTGAACATGAGCCGCCAGGAGCAGGACGAGTTCGCGCTGCGCAGCCAGAACCTCACCGAGCAGCGCATCGCCGAGGGCTTCTGGGCGAAGGACATCACGCCGGTCACGCTGCCCGACGGCACGGTCGTGAACAAGGACGACGGCCCGCGTGCGGGCACGACCATGGAGGGCCTGAGCGCCCTCAAGCCGGTCTTCCGTCCTGACGGCACCGTCACGGCGGGCAACGCCTGCCCGCTGAACGACGGCGCCGCCGCCGTCGTGATCATGTCCGACACGAAGGCCAAGGAGCTGGGCCTGACCCCGCTCGCGCGCATCGTGTCGACGGCCGTGACCGGCCTGTCGCCCGAGGTCATGGGCCTGGGCCCGGTCGAGGCGATCCCGGCCGCGCTGAAGAACGCGGGCATGGGCATCGACGACATCGACCTGTACGAGATCAACGAGGCGTTCGCGTCCCAGTCGTGGGGCTCGGCGCGTGAGCTCGGCATCCCGATGGACAAGCTCAACGTCAACGGCGGCGCCATCGCAGTGGGTCACCCGTTCGGCATGACCGGCGCGCGCATCACGTCGACGCTGATCAACTCGCTGCAGTGGCACGACAAGCAGTTCGGCGTCGAGTCGATGTGCGTCGGCGGCGGCATGGGCATGGCCATGGTCCTGGAGCGCCTCTCGTGACCGAGGGTCGCTTCGCAGGCAAGGTCGCGATCGTCACGGGTGCGTCGCGCGGCATCGGCCTCGGTGTCGCGCAGCGCCTCGTCGACGACGGCGCGAAGGTCGTCATCACGGCGCGCAAGACCGAGGCCCTCGAGGCCGCGGTCGCCGAGCTCGGCCCGGACAACGCGGCCTGGGTCGCGGGGCCGGCCGACGACACGGCGCACCAGGACGAGGCGATCGCCAAGGCCGTGGAGCACTTCGGCGGGCTGGACTTCCTGGTCAACAACACCGGGATCAACCCGACCTACGGACCGATGATCGAGATGGACCTCAACGCGGGTCGCAAGATCTTCGAGGTCAACGTGCTGTCCGCCGTGTCGTGGGCGCAGAAGGCGTACGCCGCCTCGCTCAAGGACAACGGCGGCGCGATCGTCAACATCGCCTCGGTCGCCGGCCTCAAGCCGGCGCCGATGATCGGCATGTACGGCGCGTCGAAGGCGGCGGTCATCCACGTGACGCAGGAGCTCTCGCTCGAGCTCGCGCCGACCGTGCGCGTCAACGCGGTCGCCCCGGCGGTCGTCAAGACCCGCTTCGCCGGTGCGCTGTACGAGGGTCGCGAGGAGGAGGTCGCCTCGGCGTACCCCCTCAAGCGGCTCGGCCTGCCGGAGGACATCGCCGGCGTCGTGACGTTCCTGCTGTCGCAGGACGCCGCCTGGGTGACCGGGCAGTGCCTCACGATCGACGGTGGCCTGACCCTCACGGGCGGCGTCTGATCCACCCGCTGTACGAACGCCCCGGCCTGCGAGAGGGCCGGGGCGTTCGTGCTTTCGGGCACATTTCGCCGCGCGGTTGTCCCCAATCTGTGCGTAACGCTGTGTGCAACGCACGGTTACAGAACTCACGGTCGCCTGCGCACAAGGGCCCGTCTCGTCAATGTGAGATAGAACATGAGGACTTCCTCACGTCAAAGATGAGGAAAGCCTCACGTTCATGGCACGATAGAGGAATGACGACGCTCGACACCTCCGTGCCCTCCGTCCCCGCCACCTCCCGCCGCCCCGACAGCCTGCTCGACGACCTGCGCTCGGGCACCCCGTGGGCGCTGGTCCTGGGCGGCCAGGGCGGCGCCTGGCTGGAGCCGCTGGCCGACCTCGTGCGCGACTTCGCGCTCGAGGCCGAGATCGCCGACCTCGCCCGCCGCGCCGAGCGGCTCGTCGGCCCGGTCGCGACCGAGCTGGCGCGCGTCGGCGTGCCGTTCGACCCGGTCGCGTGGGTCGACGTGCTGGCGGTGGGGGAGTCCGCCGAGGACGACGACGCCCCGGGCCTGCCCACCGACGTCACCGCGCCCGCCGCCTCCGTGCCGGGCATCGTCCTGGCCCAGCTGGCCGGACTCCACGCGCTCTCGCGCCAGGGCCTCGACGTCGCGGCGTACCCGCCGGTCGCCGTGGCCGGCCACTCGCAGGGCGTCCTCGCCGCCGAGGCGCTCGCGGGCGTCCCCGAGGTCGAGGTGCTCGCGCTCGCCCGCCTCATCGGCGCGGCCGCGCAGCTCGTCGGCCGCCGCCGCGGCCTGCTCGGCCAGACCATGGTGTCGGTCTCGAACGTCGTCCCCGAGCGAGTCGCCGAGATCGTCGAGGGCACCGGAGCCGTGTGCCGCATCCGCAACGGCCGCCGCGCGGTCGTCCTGTCCGGCCCCGAGTCGGCGCTGGCCGCGGCCACGCAGCGCCTCGAGGCCGTCGCCGCCGAGGAGAAGGACCTGCGCGAGCGCAAGGTCACCGGCGGCGCCCCGTTCTCGCCCGTCCTGGAGCCCGTCGAGTCGGCGCTGGCCTTCCACCACCCGGACCTCGCCGAGGCCGCCGACCTCGTCGCCGACTGGGCCGCCCGCATCGGCATCGACCCCGACCACGCGCGCCGCATGACCGAGCGCGCCATCGTCGACCCCGTCGACTGGGTCGAGTCGGTCACCGGCACGCTCGACGCCGGCGCCCGCTGGGTGCTGGACCTCGGCCCCGGCGACCTCGCCTCGCGGCTGTCCGCCGCCGAGACGCGCGTGCGCGGTGTCGGCATCGTCGCGCCCACCACGCGTCGCGGCCACCGCGAGCTGACGATCACCGGCGCGCGTCCCGTGCCGCCCGTCGCGTGGTCGACCTTCGCGCCGCGCCTGGCGACGCTGCCCGACGGCACGACCGCCGTCGAGACCCGCTTCACCCGGGCCACCGGCAAGTCGCCCATCCTGCTCGCGGGCATGACGCCCACCACCGTCGACGCCCCGATCGTCGCGGCGGCGGCGAACGCCGGCTTCTGGGCCGAGCTCGCCGGCGGCGGCCAGGTCACCGAGGAGATCTTCGAGGCGCGCATCGCCGAGCTCGGCACGCTGCTCGACGAGGGCGCGACGTTCCAGTTCAACTCGCTGTTCCTCGACCCGTACCTGTGGCGCCTGCAGCTGGGCCAGAACCGCCTCGTCCAGCGCGCCCGTGCCGCCGGCGCGCCGATCGACGCCGTCATCGTCACGGCCGGCATCCCCGAGCTCGACGAGGCCGTCGCCCTCGTCGACGAGCTCACCGAGGCCGGCATCGAGCACGTCGTGTTCAAGCCCGGCACCGTCCGCCAGATCCGCGAGGTCCTCGCGATCGCCAAGCAGGTCGACCGCACCGTCATCGTGCAGGTCGAGGGCGGCCGCGCCGGCGGCCACCACTCGTGGGAGGACCTCGACGACCTGATCCTGGCCACGTACGCCGAGCTGCGCACCCAGCCGAACGTCGTGCTGTGCGTCGGCGGCGGCATCGGCACGCCCGACGCCGCGGCCGCGTGGTTGACCGGCACGTGGGCCCAGCGCCACGGCTTCCCCGACATGCCCGTCGACGGCATCCTCGTCGGCACAGCCGCCATGGCCACGCTCGAGGCGACCACCGCGCCCGATGTGAAGCGCCTCCTTGTCGAGACCCGCGGCACGGGCGCCTGGGTGGGCGCCGGCACCGCCAAGAACGGCATGGCCTCGGGCCGCAGCCAGCTCGGCGCCGACATCCACGAGATCGACAACACCGCCTCGCGCACGGGCCGCCTCCTCGACGAGGTCGCCGGCGACGCCGAGGCCGTGGCCGCCCGCCGCGACGAGATCGTCGAGGCGCTCGACCGCACCGCCAAGCCCTACTTCGGCGACGTCGCCACCATGACGTACGCCCAGTGGCTGCGCCGCTTCGTCGAGCTGTCCGGCACCGCGGCCGACGGCTCGGCCGCGTGGCTCGACGTGTCGCTGCGCGACCGCTTCCACGCGATGCTCCAGCGCGCCGAGGCCCGCCTCGCCGAGCAGGACCGCGGCGAGGTCCAGACGCTGTTCCCGGCGTCCGCCGACGTCGAGGACGGCCTCGCCGCCCTCGACCGCCTGCTCGCCGCGTACGCCGACGCCGACACCGTGACGCTGCACCCCGCCGACGAGGCCTTCTTCGTCGAGGTCTGCCGCCGTCCCGGCAAGCCGGTCAACTTCGTGCCGGTCATCGACGCCGACGTCCGCCGCTGGTGGCGCTCGGACTCGCTGTGGCAGGCGCACGACCCGCGGTACACGGCCGACCAGGTCTGCGTCATCCCCGGCACCGCGAGCGTCGCGGGCATCACGCGCGTCGACGAGCCGGTCGCCGAGCTGCTGCAGCGCTTCGAGGACGCCGCGATCGACGCTCTCCTGGCCTCGGGCCGCGCGCCCCAGCGCGTCCCCGGCCGTCGCCGTGAGGGCGACGCCCAGCTGGCGGCTCCGCTCGCGCTCGTCCTGGCCTCGCCGGACGTCTCGTGGGCCGGCCGCACGGTCCGCAACCCCGTCCACCGCCTCGGCGACGACTGGGTCCTGACCGGCAACACGAGCGCCGAGCAGGCCGCCACGGGCGCCCGCCTCGCGGTCGCCGGCGACGACGCCGTCGACCTCGTCGTGCCGCTCGGCGGGAGCCGCAGCCTGACGCTGCGCCTCGACCTGCCGGCCTCGACCTCGCGCGGCCACGCGCCGGTCGTGAGCGCCGAGTCGGCCGAGTCCGCCATGGGCCAGATCGTGTCGGGCGCCGTCGCCGGCGACCTGCCCGAGGTCGGCCAGGGCGTCGCGCGCCTCGACGTCGCGTGGGACCCGGACCTGGCCGCCGACCACGCCGCCGTGAGCGGGGGACCGCTCGTGCTCGGCCGTCACCGCGTGCCCGACGTGCTGGTCGGCCTCGCCTGGCCGGCCGTCTTCGCCGTCATCGGCGCCGCCCGCACGGACGACGGCACGCCCGTCGTCGAGGGCATGCTCGACCTGGTCCACCTCGACCACGCGATCACGACCGACTGCCTTCCGGCCGAGCGCACGGACCTGCCGGTCAGCGCGTCGCTCGTCGCCGTCGAGGACACCGCGTACGGCCGGGTCGTGACCGTCGACGTGACGGTCGGCGACGTCGCCACGATGCGCGAGCGGTTCGCGATCCGCGGCCGCACGGGCGAGGGCACGCTGCCCGATCCCGCGCGCGCCGGCGGCGCGCTGGCCGACGCCCCGGTCAAGGACACGCCGCGCCGCACCCGCGCCCGCGTCACCCTGACGGCGCCCTCGGACCTCGGCGCGTTCGCCGCGGTCACGGGCGACCACAACCCGATCCACACGAGCGTCGCCGCCGCCCGCCTCGCCGGGCTGGGCGAGCCCATCGTCCACGGCATGTGGACCTCGGCCGCCGCGCAGCACGCCGTCACGACCGAGACCGGACGCCGCATCGCGGGCTGGACCACGCGCTTCATGGCGCCCGTCCGCCCGGGCGCCGAGGTCGAGGTCCGCGCGGACCGGGTCGGCCTCAGCGACGGCCGCGAGGTGCTGGACGTGATCGTCCGCGCCGAGGGCGAGGTCGTCATGGCGGCCTCCGCGCTGCTCGACGCACCGCGCACCGCCTACGCGTTCCCGGGCCAGGGCATCCAGAGCCAGGGCATGGGCATGGCCGGCTACCAGCGCTGCCCCGCGGCGCGCGAGGTCTGGGACCGCGCCGACAAGCACACCCGCAAGGCTCTCGGCTTCTCGATCCTGACGGTCGTGCGCGACAACCCGACCGAGCTCACGGTCCGCGGCGTCACGCACCACCACCCGGACGGCGTGCTGTACCTGACGCAGTTCACCCAGGTCGCGATGGCGGTGCTCGGCGCCGCGCAGATGGCCGAGCTGCGCGAGGGCGGCGCGTTCGTCGACGGCGCCGTGCTGGCCGGCCACTCGGTCGGCGAGTACAACGCGCTCGCCGCGGTCTCGGGCGTCATCAGCCTCGAGGCGGTCGTGGAGGTCGTGTTCCAGCGCGGCTCGGTCATGCACACGCTCGTCCCGCGCGACGAGAAGGGCCGCAGCGACTACCGCCTCGCCGCCATCCGTCCCTCGCAGATCGGCCTGGCCGACGACGAGGTCAAGGACTACGTCGAGGGCGTCGGCGAGCAGGCCGGCGAGTTCCTGCAGATCGTCAACTACAACCAGCGCGGCTCGCAGTACGCGATCGCCGGCACTGTCCGGGGCCTCGAGGCGCTGGAGAAGGACGTCGCGGAGCGTCGCGCCCGCTTCGGCGGCAAGGCCGCGTTCATCCTCGTGCCCGGCATCGACGTGCCGTTCCACAGCCGCGTCCTGCACGGCGGCGTGCCGGACTTCCGGCACAAGCTGCAGGACCTGCTGCCTCCCACGATCGACCCGTCGATCCTCGAGGGCCGCTACGTGCCGAACCTCGTGCCGCGGCCGTTCAGCCTCGACGAGGACTTCGTCCGCGAGGTCGAGGAGTACGTGGGCGTCACGATCCCGCGCTCGGAGGACCCGGGCGTCCTGTGCCGCGACCTGCTGATCGAGCTGCTCGCGTGGCAGTTCGCGAGCCCGGTCCGGTGGATCGAGACGCAGGACCTCATGTTCACCCCGGTCGAGCAGGGCGGGCTGGGCGTCGAGCGCTTCATCGAGGTCGGCGTCGGCTCGGCCCCGACGGTCGCCAACCTCGCGGCCGGCACGCTCAAGCTGCCCGGCTACCCGACGGTCGAGGTCCTCAACGTCGAGCGTGACGCGGCCGCGGTCTACGGCACGGACGAGGACCCGGCCCCCGTCGAGGACGAGGCGCCGGCGGAGTCCACGCCGTCCGAGGCGAGCGCCGCGCCGGCGCAGGCCGCCCCCGCGGCGGCCTCGGGCCCGGCCTCCCAGACGGCCGCCGACCTGCCGTTCACGGCCGCCGACGCCACGAAGGTGCTCATCGCGTGGTGGACGAAGCTGCGCCCGGACCAGCTCGGTGCCGCCGACTCGATCGAGTCGCTCACCGACGGTGCGTCGAGCCGACGCAACCAGCTGCTGATCGACCTGGGCGGGGAGCTCTCGCTCGGCGCGATCGACGGCGCCGCCGAGGCGGACCTGACGACCCTCGGCCACCAGGTCGACGCGCTCGCGCGGACCTACAAGCCGCTCGGCCCCGTGCTGGGCGAGGCGCTGGGCGACCACCTCAAGAAGGTGCTCGGCCCGACGGGTCGCAAGCAGTCCGCGGTGGCCGAGCGCGTCACGGGCACGTGGCAGCTCGGCGCGGGCTGGGCGACGCACGTCCTGACCGAGCTGGCGATGGTCACCCGCGAGGGCCAGAGCGTCCGCGGCGGCGCCTTCGGCGACGTGACGATCGCGTCGGCGGGTGACGTCGACGCGGCGATCGACGCCGCCGTCCAGTCCGTGGCCGCGCGCCACGGCGTGACCGTGCAGATGCCGTCGGGCGGTGGTGGTGAGGGAGCCACGATCGACGCGGCCGCGCTGGGCGAGTTCACGGCGGCCATCACCGGTCGCGACGGCGTGCTGGCCTCGGCCGCGCGCCTCGTGCTGGAGCACCTCGACCTCGTGGACGTGCCGGTCACGGCCGAGCCCGACGAGCAGGCGGCCGCGGTCGTCGCTCGCGTCGAGGCCGAGCTGGGCACCGACTGGGTCAAGGCCACCGCTCCGGCGTTCGACGCCGAGCACGCGGTCGTCCTCGACGACCGCTGGGCCTCGGCCCGTGAGGACCTGGCGCGCCTGGCGCACGGCGACGACGTGACGGGCTCCTTCGTGGGCACCGGCGAGGTCGTCGCGAAGCAGGCCGAGCACTGGCTCGAGCGCACCCGCGACGAGCGGTTCGCCCGCATCGCCGCGGAGGCGCGCGACACCACGCGCGGCGCGTTCGCGGACGAGGTCGCGGTCGTGACCGGCGCGGCCGACGGCTCGATCGCCGGCTCCGTCGTGGGCGGCCTGCTCGCCGGCGGCGCGACGGTCGTGGCCACCACGTCGTCGCTCGCCCCGCGCAAGCTGGCCTTCTTCAAGGACCTCTACCGACGCACCGCCCGCGGTGGTGCCGTGCTGTGGGTCGTCCCGGCGAACCTGGCGTCCTTCGCGGACGTCGACGCGCTCGTCGAGTGGATCGGGTCGGAGCAGTCGCGCACCGCCGCCGGCGTCACCACAGTGACGAAGCCCGCGCTCACGCCGACGCTGCTCGTGCCGTTCGCGGCCGGACGCGTCATGGGCGACGCGACGGACGCCGGACCGCGCGCCGAGATCGAGATGCGCATCCTGCTGTGGTCGGTCGAGCGCCTCGTCGGCGCCCTGTCCGAGTCGGTCACGGACCGCGACCTCGACGCCCGCCTGCACGTGCTGCTGCCGGGCTCGCCCAACCGCGGCATGTTCGGTGGCGACGGCGCCTACGGCGAGGCCAAGGCCGCGCTCGACGCCCTCGTCACGAAGTGGGGCTCGGAGCGGCGCTGGGCCGACAAGGTCACGCTGGCCCACGCCATCATCGGCTGGGTCCGCGGCACGGGCCTCATGGGCGGCAACGACCCGCTGGTCGAGGCCGTCGAGGCGGCGGGCGTCCGCACGTGGTCGCCCGACGAGATGGCGGCGGCGCTGCTGGAGGCCTGCACCCGCGAGGCGCGCGAGCGCGCCACGACCGGGCCGCTCACGCTCGACCTGACCGGCGGCCTCGGTGACGCCGACCTGGACATGAAGGCCCTCGCCGGCCAGGTGACGCTCGAGAAGGCCGACGCCTCCGCGAGTGACACGGTGACCATCCCGGCGCTGCCGGCCCCGCCGTCGCGCCTCGACCGCGTCGAGACGCCGCACTGGGCGCCCGTCACGGCGCGGCCCGAGGACCTCGTGGTCATCGTCGGCGCCGGCGAGCTCGGCCCCTACGGCTCGGCGCGCACGCGCTTCGAGATGGAGGTCGAGGACCGCCTCTCCGCCGCGGGCGTGCTCGAGCTGGCCTGGACCACCGGGCTGCTCAGCTGGGACGCGACGAACCGCGGCTGGTACGACACGGCCTCGGGCGAGGCGGTCGACGAGGCCGACATCGCGGACCGCTACGAGGACGCCGTGCGCGAGCGCATCGGCGTGCGCCGCTACGCCGACGACGGCGACATGGTCGACAACAGCGCCCCGCTGCTCGCGTCGGTCTACCTCGACCAGGACCTGACGTTCGCCGTGTCGGGCGAGTCGGAGGCGCAGGCCATGCGCGACGCCGACCCCGAGCACACCGTGATCGCGCAGGACGCCGAGGGGGAGTGGACCGTGACCCGCAAGGCGGGCACGCAGGTCCGCGTCCCGCGGAAGATGAAGCTGACCCGCACGGTCGGCGGCCAGATCCCGACGGGCTTCGACCCGACGGCGTGGGGCGTGCCGGCGGAGATGGTCGAGGCGGTCGACCGCGTGGCCCTGTGGAACCTGGTCTGCACCGTGGACGCGTTCCTGTCGTCGGGCTTCACCCCGGCCGAGCTGATGCGCTGGGTCCACCCGACCCTCGTGGCCAACACGCAGGGCACGGGCATGGGCGGCATGACGTCGATGCACTCGCTGTACATCGACACGCTGCTGGGCGAGGCCAAGGCGAACGACATCCTGCAGGAGGCGCTGCCGAACGTCATCGCGGCGCACGTCGTGCAGTCCTACGTCGGCAGCTACGGCGCGATGGTCCACCCCGTCGCGGCGTGCGCGACGACGGCCGTCTCGGTCGAGGAGGGCGTCGACAAGATCCGCCTCAACAAGGCCGAGTTCGTCGTCGCCGGCGGCTTCGACGACCTCTCGGTCGAGGGCATCGTGGGCTTCGGCGACATGTCGGCCACGGCGGACTCCGCCGCGATGGCCGCCAAGGGCATCGAGGACCGGTACTTCAGCCGGGCCAACGACCGCCGCTACGGCGGGTTCGTGGAGTCGCAGGGCGGTGGCACGATCCTGCTCGCCCGCGGCGACCTCGCCGCCCGCATGGGCCTTCCGGTCCTGGGCGTCGTGGCCTACGCGGCCTCGTTCGCGGACGGCGTCCACACGTCGATCCCGGCGCCGGGCCTCGGTGCCCTCGCGGCGGGTCGCGGCGGTCGCGAGTCGCAGCTGGCGACGTCGCTGGCAGCCCTGGGCGTCGGCGCGGACGACATCGGCGTGCTGTCCAAGCACGACACGTCGACCGGCGTGAACGAGCGCAACGAGTCCGAGCTGCACGAGCGCCTCGCCGGCGCGCTGGGCCGCTCGGAGGGCAACCCGCTGTACGTCATGAGCCAGAAGACGCTGACCGGTCACGCCAAGGGCGGCGCCGCCGCCTTCCAGCTGATCGGCCTGTGCCAGGTGCTGGAGGCGGGCGTCGTCCCGCCGAACCGCAGCCTGGACTGCGTCATGGACGACCTGGCCGAGCACGAGCACCTCGTGTGGCTGCGCCGCCCGCTGCGCACGGGACCGCTCAAGGCGGGCCTGCTGACCAGCCTCGGCTTCGGTCACGTCGCGGGCCTGATCGCGGTGGTCCACCCGCAGGCGTTCGTCGAGTCGCTGCCCGCCGACCAGCGGGACGCGTACCTCGAGGCGGCCCAGCGTCGCCGGATCGAGGGCCGCACGCGCCTCGTCGACGCGATGTACGGCGGCGACGCCCTGTACCGTCGCCCGGCCGGACGTCGCCTCGGTGACGCCGGAGCGCGCGAGCGCGAGGCGTCGCTGCTGCTGGACCCGCAGGCCCGGCTCGGCGAGGACGGGATCTACGCGTGCCGGTGATCGGCACGGGGATCGACCTCGTGGACGTGCCCGGATTCGCTCAGGAGTTGCAGCGACCGGGCACCCGCGCCGGCAGCGTCTTCACCGCTGCCGAGCGCAGCGACGCCCGGAGCCCCGCAGCAGGCTCCGGGCGTCGCACCGCGGAGCGGGAGATGGCCTCCCTCGCCGCCCGGTGGGCGGCGAAGGAGGCGTTCATCAAGGCCTGGTCCGAGTCCCTGTGGGGCGAGCCGCCCGTCATGGACGAGCACGTGCACGGCCTCATCGAGGTCGTGCAGGACGCGTGGGGCCGCCCGCGCATCCGCCTGCACGGCGAGGTCGCCAAGCGCCTCGAGGGCGTGACGGTGCACGTGAGCCTGAGCCACGACGGCGACGCCGCCATCGCCATGGTGACGCTCTCGCGCGACTGACGGTTTCCCCGGTTAAGTAGGAAAGCCCTCACCTCGCGAGGTTTGCGAACCACGCTCAGTGACAGGAAACCTCGTGAAGTCGGCTCGAGGCTCGGGTCGAGCCGCCGTGGCGCGCGGTCCTTGGCCTCACGGGCGAACGGGTACCACTGGACGAGGAGAACCCTCACTTCGCGAGGTTTGCGAACCACGCTCAGCGACAGGAAGCCTACTTAACCGGGGAAACCGTCAGGTGGCGCCGGCCTCGGCGGCCAGCAGGTAGGAGGCCAGCAGCCGCTTGAGCTCGATGATCGACTCGGCGTGCTCCTGCTGGTCGCGGACCGAGAAGTTGAGCATCGAGAAGGCCATGTGCACGAGCACCTCGGCCATGATCTTGCGCCGGTCGCGCGGGGTGCCCGGCGTCAGCGGCGCGAGCACGTGGGCCACGCGGGCGGCCAGCTCGCGCTCGGTGACCTCGGCGGTGGCGCGGGTGACCGGCGTGGACTGCACGGCGTACCAGACCGCGCTGCGGGAGGGATCGTTGATCCACAGCTGCGCCATGTGGTCGATCAGCCGGTCCAGCAGGACCAGCCAGTCCAGCGTGGGCAGCTCGGCCGCCAGCTTGTCCAGCTCCGAGGAGATGGCCACGGCGTTCTGGCGGTCGAGCTCGCACACGATGACGTACTTGTTCGCGAAGAACTGGTAGAGCGTGCCGATCGGCAGGCCGGCGCGGCGTGCGACCTCCTCGCACGTGAACGATTCGAAGCCGAGCTCGAGCAACACGTCCCGCGAGACCTGCAGCAGGTGGTCGAACTTGACCTTGCTGCGCTCTTGCGTCGGCCGCTTGCGCGGTTGGAGGATCTGGGCCGTCACGCGCGACACCCTACCGTTCGTTACTTGGAAGTAGCGTCCAATCCATGCTGGACGAGAGGATCGATCATCGCGCCGATGCCCTCGAACCCGGCGCCGAGCGTCTTGCCCTGCGTGTGCCGGAAGTGGATGCCCTCCAGGATCACGGCCAGCTTGAAGTACGCCAGGCCCAGGTGGAAGCCCAGCTCGCTGACGTCGCGACCCGACTGCATGGCGTAGCGCTCGACCACGTCGTCCGGCGGCAGGTACCCCGCCGCGAGAGGCGCGTCGGTGACCTGCGCGGAGGCGCCGGGACCGGCCGCGAGGGCGAGGTTCTGGTACGCCAGCATGATCGCCACGTCGGTGAGCGGGTCGCCGAGCGTGCTCATCTCCCAGTCCAGCACCGTGGTGATCCGGTCGCCGTCCGCCGTGTCGACCAGCACGTTGTCGAGGCGGTAGTCGCCGTGGACGATCGTGCCGTCGCCGGACTCGGGCACGGACGAGGCCAGCCGGTCGGCCAGCTCGTCGATGCCGTCGATCTCCCTCGAGCGCGAGGCGTCGAGCTGCTTCTTCCAGCGGCGGACCTGCCGCTCGAGGTAGCTGTCGGGACGGCCGAAGTCGGCCAGGCCGACCGCGGCGTAGTCCACGGCGTGCAGCTCGGCGAGCGTGTCGACGAGGCGCTCGGTGATCGTGCGGACGCGCTCCGCGCCGAGCGGCTCGAGGTCGGCCGCCCGCTGGAAGGCGGTGCCCGACATGCGCTCCATGACGTAGAACGGCGCGCCGATGACCGAGTCGTCGGGGCACGTGGCGATCATGCGCGGCACGGGCACGGACGTGCCGGCCAGCGCCGCCATGACGCGGTGCTCGCGGCCCATGTCGTGCGCCGTCGCCAGCACGTGCCCCAGCGGGGGACGGCGGACGATGACGTCCCGCTCGCCGTTGGTGACGGCGTACGTCAGGTTCGACTTGCCGCCCGTGATCAGCGTGGCGCTGAGGTCCCCGGGCAGCTCCCCGGGAACCTCAGCGTCGAGCCACGCACGCAGCGCATCGAGGTCGAGCCCCGGCACGCTCTCGTCCGAAGAGGTCACGTCAGTCCTTCGGTCCGCCGGCGACGTAGATGACCTGGCCGGAGACGAAGCCCGCACCCTCGGAGCACAGGAACGCCGCCGTGTTGGCGATGTCCTCGGGCTGGCCGACGCGCTGGACCGGGATCTCCTTCGCGGCGTACTCGATGAAGTCGTCGAACGGGACGCCGATGCGCTCCGCCGTGGCGGCGGTCATGTCGGTCTGGATGAAGCCGGGAGCGATCGCGTTGGCGGTGACGCCGTACTTGCCCAGCTCGATCGCGAGGGTCTTGGTGAAGCCCTGCAGGCCGGCCTTGGCGGCGGAGTAGTTCGCCTGGCCGCGGTTGCCCAGCGCCGAGGTGCTCGAGAGGTTCACGACGCGGCCGTACTTGGCCTCGGTCATGTACTTCTGGACGGCCTTGGTCATCAGGAACGAGCCCTTGAGGTGGACGTTCATGACCGTGTCCCAGTCGTCCGTCGTCATCTTGAACAGCAGGTTGTCGCGGATGACGCCGGCGTTGTTGACGAGCACGGTCGGGGCGCCCAGCTCCTCGGCGACCTTCGTCACGGCGGCCTCGACGGCCTCGGCGTCGGCCACGTTGGCGCCGACCGCGAGGGCCTGCCCGCCGGCGGCGGTGATCTCGTCGACGACCTTCTGGCACGCGGCCTCGTCGAGGTCCAGCACGGCGACCTTGAAGCCGTCGGAGGCGAACTTCTTCGCGATGCCGGCGCCGATGCCGCGGGCGGCTCCGGTGATGATGGCGGTACGGGATTCGGACACGGGGTCTCCTTGAAGTGTCTAAGCGCTTGCTTAGTTGTCACCGTAGCGCACGCCCCGACGGTGCGGAAGGTCACATCGAGAACACGCGTCGCTAAGATGAGGGATTCCTCAGGTTTGGTCTACAGTTGAGGAATGCCTCACGTTTCTGACGACCGCCCGATGACGGCCACCGACACCGTGGCCGGCCCGCGCGAGCACCTCGACGAGCGCCGCCGCACCCGGTTCACCCGCGTCGCACCGCGCGGCGCCCGCGTGCACACCGCCCGCGAGCGCGCCGAGCTGCTGCTGGACGAGGGCACGTTCCACGAGCTGGCGCCGATGCGCGCGACGCAGCCCGGTGCGGGCAGCGGCGTGGTCGCCGGCTGGGGCCTGGTCGACGGTCGCCCCGTCGTCGTCGCCAGCCACGACGCCGCCATCGCCTCGGGCGCGATCGGGGCGGTCATGGCCGACGCGATCTGCCGCGCGCAGCGGTTCGCGATCGACAAGGGCTTCCCGATCGTCTACCTCAACGACTCCGGCGGCGCCCGCGTGCCCGACGGCATCCTGGCGCTGCACGGCTGCGGCCAGATCTTCGCCCTGAACGTCGAGGCCCAGGACCGCATCCCGCAGATCTCGGTCATCCTGGGCCCGTGCGCGGGCGCCGCGGCCTACTCGCCCGCGCTGACCGACTGGACGATCATGGTCAAGGGTCACGGGCACATGTTCCTGACCGGCCCGGACATCGTCCGCGCCGCGACGGGCGAGGACGCCACCGCGGACGAGATCGGCGGTTCGGGCATGCACACCCGCACGAGCGGCGTGGCCCACCTCGAGGTCGACACCGAGCTCGAGGCGCTGCAGTCCACGCGTCACCTGCTGTCCTACCTGCCGACCCACAGCGACGCCCCGCTGCCGACGTCCGACCCGGTCCCGGTGAACGCCGGCTCGGCGCAGGCGCTGCCGACGGTCGTGCCCGAGAAGGCCAGCGTCATCTTCGACATGCACGCCGTGATCGACGGCATCCTCGACAACGGCGCCCGCCTGGAGCTCATGCCCGAGCACGCCGGCAGCGCCGTGACGCTGTTCGGCCGCATCGAGGGCCGCCCGGTCGGCGTCGTCGCGAACCAGCCCGCCGTGCGCGGCGGCATCCTCGACTCCAAGACGTCGGTCAAGATCGCTCGCTTCGTCGAGTTCTGCGGCCGCTTCGGCATCCCGATCGTCACGCTCGTCGACGTGCCCGGCTTCCTGCCCGGCACCGTCGAGGAGGGCCGCGGCATCATCACGCACGGCGCGAAGGTGCTCAAGGCCTACGTCAACGCCAAGAAGTCGCTGCGCCTGACCGTGGTCGTGCGCAAGGCGTACGGCGGCGCGTACATCGCCATGGGCTCGACCTCGCTCGGCGCCGACGCGGCGTGGGCGTGGTCCCACGCCGAGATCGCCGTCATGGGCCCGGGCGGCGCCGTCGGCCTGCTGCACCGTCGCGCGCTCGCCGCCGCCGAGGACCCGGCCGCCCTGCGCGACGAGCTCGCGGCCGAGTACCGCGAGAACGTCGCCCGTCCCTACGTCGCGGCCGAGGCCGGGATCATCGAGGACGTCATCCACCCCGAGGAGACCCGCGACCGGCTCGTCTCCGCCATGCGACTGCTGGAGCACCGATGATCGACGCGAAGGCCGAGATCGTCGGCAACGTCTGGAAGATCGTCGCTCGCGAGGGCGACCAGGTGGGTCCGGGCGACCCGCTCGTCATCCTCGAGACCATGAAGATGGAGATCCCCGTCGTCGCGCCGGCGCACGGACACGTGTCGAGCATCCTCGTGACCGAGGGCCAGATCGTCCAGGAGGGCGACGCCGTCGTCGAGATCGACGACACTCTCGGCGCCTGAGGCTCCTCCGGCGCAGGCGGCAGGTGCGGTGGTTTCGATACGCGGCTCGTTCCTCGCCAGCTACTCAACCACCGGGTTCGCCCCCGGTGATCGAGTGCCGGG
>NZ_JBFOKO010000007.1:0-186014 GCF_047246605.1 Aeromicrobium jepli | reverse complement strand
ACCTGGTTCCACCGCGTCGCCGGCACCGACGCCCACCACCTCACCGACGCCGAACAACGCCTCACCCAACTCCAGGGCGAGGCCGACAACGGCTGAAGCCCCGGGCGCGCGCTTGCGAGCATGGACCAGACTGGGGCCATGGCTCGCTACGTGACGTACTCCCAGACCGGCGGACCCGAGGTCCTCGAGGTGCAGGACGGCCCCGATCCCGTCCCGGGCGCGGGCCAGGTGGTGGTCGAGATCCGCGCGGCGGGCGTGAACCCGATCGACTGGAAGCTGCGCGCCGGCATCCGTCCGTCCGGCCCCTTCGAGGAGCCGCGCCGCGTCGGCTTCGACGGTGCCGGCGTGATCAGCGCCGTCGGCCCGGACGTCGACGGCTGCTCCGTGGGTGACGAGGTCGTCGTCGAGAACACCCAGGGCACGTACGCGACCCACGTCGTCGCGTCGCCCGAGAACCTGACCGCGAAGCCGGCCGGCGTCGACTTCGAGGTCGCCGCCGCGCTCGGCGTTCCGGTCGCCACCGCCTACCAGGTGCTGGCGTCCCTCGAGGTGGGGGAGGGGGACCGCCTGCTGCTGCACGGTGGCTCCGGTGCCGTCGGCCAGGCCGCCATCCAGCTCGCCCGCTCGCGTGGTGCCGAGGTCGTCGCCACGGCGAGCGAGAGCAACCACGAGCGGCTGCGCGAGCTCGGCGCCACGCCCGTCGCCTACGGCGAGGGACTGCTGGAGCGCCTGCGCGAGGCGTCCCCCGAGGGGTACACCGTGTCGCTCGACTGCGCGGGAACGGACGAGGCGCTGGAGACCAGCCTCGAGCTCGTGGAGCGCGGCCGCATCGGGACGATCGTGCAGGGCGCTCAGTACCACGAGATGGGCCTGCAGGCGTGGTCCGGCGGCTCGCCGGAGCCGCTCACTCCCGAGCAGCAGGGCCTGCGTGACGAGGCGATCGCCGAGGTCCTGCCGCTCGTGGCGATGGGTGAGTTCGAGGTCGAGATCGGCCGGGTCATGAAGCTCGACGACGTCGTCGAGGCGCACCGCATCAGCCAGCAGGGCGGCGTGCGCGGCAAGATCGTCCTCGTTCCCTGACGTGCGAAGTTGCCGCGGCGGTCACCCACCGTTCACGAGGGCGGGGGCCGGCGTTCGATTAGACCCGCGAGCCTGTGCCGCGTGTCTCGATCACTGACCATCCTCGCCGGCACCGCCGTGCTGGCCACCGCCCTGCCACTGCTGTCCACCTCGGCGCACGCCGCTCCCGAGGGCTCGTCGTTCCACCGGGTGGCGACGTTCCCCGTCTTCCAGAACGCGCCCGCGGGAACGGCCGCCTCGGCCGCCACGGTCGCGGAGATCTCCGACGTGTCCGACGACGGGCGGACACTCGTCTACACCGATGCCGCCGGCAAGCGCATCGGCTTCCTCGACATCAGCGACCCCGCGCACCCGCGCGGTGACGGCTCGCTCTCGCTCGAGGAGCTCGGTGACGCCGACGACCAGCCGACGTCGGTCAGCGTCGTCGGCCCGTACGTCCTGGTCGTCGTCGACACCTCGGCGGCGTTCACGGAGCCCAGCGGGCGCCTGGACGTCGTGCGTCTCAGCGACGGCACCCGGGTGCGCAGCATCGACCTCGGCGGCCAGCCGGACTCCATCGCCGTCACGAGGGACGACACCCTCGCCGCCGTGGCGATCGAGAACCAGCGTGACGAGGACGCCACCCCCGCCGGCGGCGCGAAGGGGGACCTGCCCCAAGCGCCGGGCGGATTCGTCCAGCTGATCGACCTCGAGGCGTCGCCCGCCACGTGGGACACGCGACGTGTCGACCTCGACCCGGCGGTCCTGCAGGAGGCGGGGATCGTAGCGCCGACCGACCCCGAGCCCGAGTACGTCTCCTTCAACAGCCGGGGCACCCTCGCCGTGACGCTGCAGGAGAACAACGGCGTCGTCCTCATCGACGGGCCGACGGGCCGCGTCGAGAAGGCGTTCAGCGCGGGAACCGTCAGCCTGACCGGCATCGACGCGAAGAAGGACGGCGCGATCTCGCTGACGGACTCCCTCACGGACGTGCGCCGCGAGCCGGACGCGATCGCCTGGATCGGCGACGACCACGTCGCCACCGCCAACGAGGGCGACTGGAAGGGCGGCAGTCGCGGCTGGACCGTCTTCGACACGGACGGCGACGTCGTGTGGGACGCCGGCAGCTCGTTCGAGCGCCTCGCGGTGCGGCACGGACTGCACAACGACGACCGGGCCGCCAAGAAGGGCGCGGAGCCCGAGGGCCTCGCCGTCGCCGAGTTCGACGGGAAGCCCTACGCGTTCGTCGGCTCCGAGCGCAGCAACTTCGTCGCGGTGTACGACGTGAGCGACCCGGCCTCGCCGCGCTTCGTCCAGGTGATGCCCACGACGAACGGGCCCGAGGGACTGCTGCCCATCCCGTCGCGCGGACTGTTCGCGGTCTCGAGCGAGACCGACGATGCGAGCGTCGGGGTCCGGGCGACCGTGGGCCTGTACCAGTGGAAGCCGGGGCGGTCGGCCTTCCCGTCGATCGTCTCGGACGACCGCGACGGCGCGCCCATCGGCTGGCAGGCGCTCGGCGCCCTCTCGGCCGACCCGGAGGACGCGTCGACGCTGTGGACCGCCGCCGACACGGTCATCAAGAACGGCACGCTGTACCGGGTGGACGTCTCCGCGGCGCCTGCGCGGATCACCGAGTCCCTCGCCGTCACGGAGGGCGGGGCTCCGGCCGCGCTCGACATCGAGGGGATCTTCAAGCGGCCGCAGGGCGGCTTCTGGCTCGCGTCGGAGGGGGCGACGGGACCGGGCAACGTGCTCGTGCGGACGGACGACGCGGGTGTCGTGCAGGAGCGGGTCTCGCTGCCGGAGGACATCACCGCGCGGCTCGGGAAGTGGGGCCTCGAGGGCGTGACCGCCACGACCGACGCCGACGGCGAGCACGTGTGGTTCGCGCTGCAGCGCCCGCTCACCGGAGAGGACCTCGTCCGCATCGGTCGTTACGACGTCGCCGACGGCAGCTTCGCCTGGTACGGCTACGAGCTCGAGAGCCCGTTGCGAGGCAGCGGCGACTGGGTCGGCCTGTCGGAGATCACCGCGATCGACCACGACACGTTCGCCGTCATCGAGCGCGACAAGCTCAACGGTCCCCAGGCGCGGAACAAGCGCGTCTACACCTTCACGGTCCCGGCGGACTCGACCGAGGAGCTGCCCGTGCTCGACAAGCGGCTGGCGATCGACGTGCTGCCCGCGCTGCGGGCCACGAACGGCTGGACCCAGGAGAAGCTCGAGGGCTTCACGATCGCGGCGGACGGCCGGCTGTACGGGGTCACCGACAACGACGGTCTCAAGGAGGCGACCGGCGAGACCGTGTTCCTGAGGCTCGGGACCGCAGCCGAGGCGTTCGGCGAGGAGCTCGCGACGACGACCGGCCTGCGCGTCTCGCGCCGGCAGGCCTCCTACGGCCAGCGGCTGACGGCGACGGTCAGCCTCGGCGGGGCGGCCGCGGCCGGCACGGTCCGGCTGAAGGACGGCCGGACCGTCGTCGCGACCGCGCGGGTCGAGAAGGGAGCGGCGACGGTGACCCTGCCGCGCCTGGCGCCGGGGACGCACCGGCTGACGGCCGAGTTCTCCGGCGGTCCGCTCGCGGCGCCCTCGGTGAGTGCGCCGATCACCGTCCGCGTGGTCCGGGCGACGAGCCGCACGACGGCGACGGCGGCCTCCTCGGTGAAGCGCGGCCGGCCCGTCCGGCTGACGGCCCGGGTGCGCTCGGCGGGCCACGTGCCGACCGGGAAGGTCCGCTTCATGGTGGGCGGCAGGGTCCTCGCCACCGCGAAGCTGCGGGACGGCCGCGCGACGACCTCCGTGCGGTTCCGGCAGCGCGGCATGAAGCCGGTCCGGGCCGTGTACGTCGGCTCCACCACGACGAAGGGCTCGGCGTCCACGCCGGCGCGGGTCCGCGTTCGGTAGGGCAGCTCGGGTCGCCCGGCGCGCGTCGCGTTGTCGCGATGCGCGCCGGGCGTCGCCGCGCTCTGCCATGGTGGGCGCATGCTTCCGCACACCTGGACCCCGCACCGGCGTGAGGACGGCGAGACCGTCGGGTGGATCGCCGTCGACGGCGACGACGTCGTGGCCTTCGACCTGCTGGGACGACGCGTCACGGCCCCGGGCGTGGACTGGCTCGAGGCGGAGCAGGAGCTGGAGGCGCGCGGACTGGGCTACCTCGCGGGCCGGTTCACGCTCACCCTCCACGAGGACCAGATCCTGCCCGTGCGGATCGGCGAGGTCACGACGGACCGGGTCACGGTCGTGGCCGACGAGTTCGGCGGTGCCTCCGTGGTCGGGGCCGATCCGGAGACCCATGTGCTCCCGTTCCCCGTCCCGCCGGGCGTCCTGCGCGACTACGTACGCCCGCCCGTCGACCTCGGGACGTATCGCGACGATCACGGACGGCCCATCGAGTACGGCTCGGTCTACTGGGGCGAGCTCGAGCCGCCGACCGAGGTCTACAGCACGTGCGCTCACCCCGAGCGGTTCCAGCCGGTCGTCGAGGTGGGGCTCGCCCTGCTCGACCACCTCACGCGCACGTACGACGTCGATCGCGCGACGGACGAGGTCGACGGGCGGACCCGCGTCGTCCTGACGCCGCGGTCCGGCGCAGGCACGCCGCTCACGATGGAGCTCCAGCTGCCCGGCCTGCCGGGAGTCGAGGTCACAGCCGGCTCCCGTTACCGCAACGCGTGGCCGGACTGTGGCTGCGACGCGTGCGACGACGACGTCCTGGACCTGCTGGACGACCTCGAGACGACGGTCTTCGCCATCGCCGAGGGCGGGATGCGCGAATGGCGCAGCGGTCCGGACGGAGACGTCCCGTGGTGCGTCCACGTCGAGTTCGACGCGGGCGGGAACCCCGGCTTTGGCGGTGGATGGTCGGCCGGCGAGCCCGAGCCGGTGGACGTGCCCACGACGCCACACCGCTGGGAGGCGTGGCCGCTCAGGGCGCGTCGCGACGCATGAGGATGCGGGGGAACCCGTTCAGCACCGAGGTGGTGTCGGCGACCTTGCGGAAGCCGGCGCGCTCGAACATCGCTCGCGTCCCCACGTAGGCCATGGTGAGGTCGACCTTCGCGCCGTCGTTGTCGACGGGGTACGCCTCCACGGCAGGCGCGCCCTCGGCGAACGCGAACCGGGTGGCTCCCTCGACCAGGTGGTGGGCGATGCCCTGTCCGCGGTGACCGGGCCGCACCCGCACGCACCACAGGCTCCACACGTCGAGGTCGTCCACGTGCGGGATCCTCCGGTTCGTCGCGAAGCCCGTGTCCGCCCGCGGGTGGACGGCGGCCCACCCGACGACCTCGTCGCCGTCGTACGCGAGCACCCCGGGCGGTCCCTGCGCCATGAGCTCGCGGACGTGCTCGCCGCGTGCCTCGCCGGCGAGCTCGCGGTTCAGCTTGCCGGGGATGCGGTAGCTGAGGCACCAGCAGACGTTCGCGTCCGGCCGCTTCGGGCCGACCATGGTCCGGACGTCCTCGAACTCGGTCGCCGGCCGCACCTCGATCGCCATGAGGCGATCGTAGGACGGTGAAGGGGCGGGGCGCGCGGATCAGGCGCGCACGCGCGAGGCGGCGGTGACGCCCCAGATCACCGGGATCGTGAGGCACGCGGCGACGGCGGTGAGGACGTCGAAGCCGCGCAGTGCGACGACGAGGCCGGCGAGCAGGCCCCCGGCGGCCCCGGCCAGGTTCATCGACAGGTCGCTGAAACCCTGGACGAGCGGACGAACCTCGGGCTCGAGGCTGCGCGTGAGCAGGGCCGCGCCGGCGATGACGGACATCGACCAGCCGACGCCGAGCAGGACCAGGCCGATCGTGATCTGGACCTCGGAGTGTCCCGCCGTCCCGGCGATGGCGCACGCGAGCACGAGAACGGCCTGCCCGGCGAGGATCGTGCGCTGTGCGCCCCACGCGTCGGTGAGCCAGCCGAAGATGGGCGACAGCGCGAACATCCCCGCGATGTGCAGGCTGATCGTCAGGCCGATGACCGAGAGCGCGGCGCCGTGGCCGGACATGTGCACCGGCGTGAGCGCCATGACGGAGACCATGATCGCGTGCGAGAGCGCCACGGCGACGATGGCCACGGCCGTGGTGCCCCGTACGTGGGGCAGGGCGGCCGCGAGCCGCGGGGGAGGGGGCGCCGCCGCGTCGCGGGGCGGGAGCGGGTCCGGGCGGAGCAGCAGCCACGTCAGCGCTCCGGCCGCCGCGAACGCCACGGCCGAGAACACCTGGGGGCCGGCGAGCTCGGGGATGCCCAGGACGTCCGCGACGGACGCGCCCGGTCCCGTCAGGTTGGGCCCGGCGACCGAGCCGATCGTGGTGGCCCACACGACGAGCGAGATCGAGCGCCCGACCTCGGCCGGCTCGGCGCGATCGGCCGCCGCGAACCGGGACTGGAGGTTGGCCGCAGTGCTGGCTCCGAACAGCACGAACCCCAGCAGCAGCATGACGAGCGAGCTCCACGCCGCGCCCGCCACGACCGCGACCGCTCCCAGGGACCCGCCGAGCCAGCCGGCCGTGAGCGCCGGACGCCGCCCCCGGTGCACCGCGAAGTTCGACAGCGGCACCGTGAAGAGCGCGGCGCCGAGGGTCATCGCGACGACGGCCATGCCGGCCCAGCCGGCGGAGCCGGTGACGTCCTCGATCAGCAGCGCGCCGACGGCGAGACCGGCGCCGTTGCCGATGCCGCCGACGACCTGGACCAGCGCGAGCGTGCCGACGGTGCGGCGCTGGGCGTGCCAGCCCACGTCAGGCCCAGATGGTGACGCGCTCGGCGGGGTCGAGCCAGAGCTCGTCCTGCGGCGTCACGTCGAAGGCCTCGTAGAACGCGTCGATGTTGCGCACGACCTGGTTGCACCGGAACTCGGCGGGCGAGTGGGGATCGACCGTGAGCCGGCGGATCGTCTCGGCGGGGCGGGCCTTGTTCTGCCACGCGCGCGCCCACGACAGGAAGAAGCGCTGGTCGGGCGAGAGGCCGTCGATGGGGTCGGCCGGCTTGTCCTGCTGGGCGAGCCGGAACGCCAGGTACGCGATGCCCAGGCCGCCGAGGTCGCCGATGTTCTCGCCGATCGTCAGCGCGCCGTTGACCTTCTGGCCGTCGGCGTGCTCGGGGCTGAGCTCGTCGTACTGCGCGATGATCTTCGCGGCGAGCCCGTCGAACGCCGCCCGGTCCTCGTCGGTCCACCAGTTGCTGAGCGCCCCGGTGCCGTCGTACTGCGAGCCCTGGTCGTCGAAGCCGTGACCGATCTCGTGCCCGATGACCGAGCCGATCGCGCCGTAGTTGATGGCGTCGTCGCCGTCGGCGTAGAAGAACGGCGGCTGCAAGATGGCGGCCGGGAAGACGATCTCGTTCATCGTCGGGTTGTAGTACGCGTTGACCGTCTGCGGGGTCATGTACCACTCGTCGCGGTCGATCGGGCGGCCGATCTTGGCCAGCTCGCGGTCCATGGCGACGGACTGCGCGCGTCGCGCGTTGCCGACGAGGTCGGTCGGGTCGGTCTCGAGCGCCGAGTAGTCCTTGAACGACGCGGGGTGGCCGATCTTCGGCGTGAACGCGTCGAGCTTGGCCAGCGCGCGCTGCTTGGTCTCGTCGCTCATCCACGGCAGCTCGCGGATGCTGATGCGGTACGCCTCGAGCAGGTTCGCGATGAGCTCCTCCATGCGGGCCTTCGCCTCGGCGGGGTACTCGGTGCGGACGTAGATCCGGCCGACGGCCTCGCCCATCGAGCCCTCGACGAAGCCGATGCCGCGCTTCCAGCGCGGGCGCAACTCGTCGGTGCCCTGCAGCGTCTTGCCGTAGAACTCGAAGTTGGCCGTGACGAACTCGTCCGACAGGTAGGGCGCGGCGGCGTGGACGAGCTGCCAGCGCAGCCAGTCCTGCCACGCCGGGAGCAGGTCGTCCGTGAGCAGCGTCTGCAGGCCCTCGAGGTACGACGGCTGCGACACCACGGCCTCGGCCAGGACGGCGTGCTCGATCCCGGCCTCGTCGGCCCACGCGCGCCAGTCGAACGCGGGCGTGAGCGCGTCGAGCTGGTCCAGCGTCATGAGGTTGTAGGTCTTCTGCGCGTCGCGGCAGGCCACGCGGTCCCAGTGGTGCGACGCGATGCGGGTCTCGAGGTCGAGGACGCGGTCGGCGCGCTCGTCGGCGTCGTCGAACCCGGCGAGGCGGAGCATCGTGGCGACGTGGTCGCGGTACGCGGCGCGGATGGGGGCGAACTGGTCCTCGCGGAAGTAGGACTCGTCGGGCAGGCCGATGCCGGACTGGACGACGTGCGTGACGTAGCGGTCGGGCTGGCCGCGGTCGGGGGCGATGTAGAGGCCCGCGACGCTGTTGACCCCGGATCGCTCGAGGGCGCCGATCGTGCGGACGAGCTCGGGGACCGAGCCGACGGCGTCGACCTTCGCGAGGCCGCCGGACAGGGGAGCGGCGCCGAGGGCCTCGATGCGCTCGGTGTCCATGAAGCTGCGGTAGAGGTCGCCGATCTTGCGCTGCTCGTCGTCCTCGGGCGACTCGGCGCACCGCTCGACGATCGTGCGGACCAGCTCCTCGGCCTCGTCGGCCAGCTGGACGAAGCCGCCGGCCGTGGCACGGTCCGGCTTGATCGGGGTGTCGCGCAGCCAGGGCCCGTTCACGTGGCGGAACAGGTCGTCCTGCGGGCGAATCTGGGCGTCGAAGGTGCTGGGATCCAGGCCGTTGGTCACGCGGTTAGGCTACACAGCGTGCCGCAGAAGACCGAGGTGGAACTGACCGTCCAGCGCACCGAGCAGCTGGCCCCGCGACTGCGCCGGATCGTACTCGGCGGTCCCGCGTTCGACGAGTACCTCGCGCACCACCTGCCGTGCACCGACACGTACGTGAAGCTGATGTTCGCGGTCGGCGAGGACACCGTCCTGCGCACCTACACGGTGCGCTGGGTCGACGCCGCCGCGCGCGAGCTGGCGATCGACTTCGTGACGCACGGCGACGAGGGGCTCGCCGGCGCGTGGGCGCAGGCCGCTCGGCCGGGCGACACGCTGCGCTTCAGGGGGCCCGGCGGCGCGTACCGCCCGGTGCCCGAGGCCGACCACCAGCTGTTCGTCGGCGACGAGTCCGCGCTGCCCGCGATCGCCGCATCGGTCGCCGCCCTCCAGCCCGGCACCGCCGCCACCGCGTTCATCGAGATCGACGGCCCGGGCCACCAGGTCGAGCTCGAGTCGCCGGCGGACCTGGCCGTGTACTGGCTGCACCGCGACGGGGCCGCGCCGGGCACCACCACGCTGCTCGACGACGCCGTGCGCGCGTGGCCGTGGCCGCAGGGCCGCGTGCAGGCGTTCGTGCACGGCGAGTCCGCGTTGCTCAAGACCGTGCGCCCGTACCTGCTGGACGGCCGCGTGGACCGCAAGGACATCTCGGTCTCGGCGTACTGGCGTCGCGGCGTGACCGAGGAGGGCTTCCGCGCGTGGAAGAAGGAGCAGCAGGACGCCGTCATGCGTCCCGGTGCATGACGGGCCTGTCGGGGGAGGCGGCACCCGTCCTCCCCGGTAACCTCGACGGGTGACCGAATTGCGCAACGTGGCCGTGATCCTCGCTGGTGGAACCGGGACCCGGGTGGGCCTGTCGATCCCCAAGCAGCTCATCAAGATCGCCGGCAAGACGATCCTGGAGCACACGATCTCGGTGTTCCAGGCCGCGGAGTCGGTCGACGAGATCATCATCCTCATGACGCCGGGCTACCTGGACCCGGTGCACGCGATCGTCCGCGACGGCAAGTACCCGAAGGTGACGCAGGTGCTCGAGGGCGGCGCGACCCGCAACGAGACCACCAGCCTCGCGCTGCAGGCGCTCGGCGAGGACGAGTGCAACGTCCTGTTCCACGACGCGGTGCGCCCACTCGTGTCGCAGAAGATCATCGAGGACGTCGTCGAGGCGCTGGGCTCCTACGAGGCCGTCGACACCGCGATCCCGTCGGCGGACACCGTCGTGACGGTGCACGCCGAGCGCGAGGGCGACCTCGACACGATCTCGGACGTGCTCCGCCGTGACCTGCTGCGCCGTGGCCAGACGCCGCAGGCCTTCCGGGCCTCGATCATCCGCGACGCGTACGAGAAGGCGTGGCAGGACCCCGACTTCACGGCGACCGACGACTGCACCGTCGTGCTGCGCTACCGCCCCGACGTGCCGATCGCGGTGGTGCAGGGGCACGAGCGGAACATGAAGGTCACCGAGCCGATCGACGTCTACATCGCCGACAAGCTGTTCCAGCTGGCGTCCGCCGAGGAGCCGGCCGAGCTGAGCGACGACGAGTACCGCGCCGCGCTCGAGGGCAAGACGATGGTCGTGTTCGGCGGCTCGTACGGGATCGGCGGCGACATCGCGAAGCTGGCCGAGTCGTACGGCGCGGACGTGCACGCGTTCTCGCGCTCCTCGACCGGGACCCACGTCGACCGGCGCGAGGACGTCGCCGAGGCCGCGCGCCAGGTCGTCGCGAAGGCCGGGAAGGTGGACTTCGTCGTCAACACCGCGGGCGTCCTCCCGATCGGCGACCTCGCCGACACGACCGAGGAGACGATCTGGTCGGCCACCGAAATCAACTATCTCGCGCCGATCTTCATCGCCCAGGAGTTCCGCCCGCTGCTGGCGGACACGAACGGCTCGCTGCTGCTGTTCACCTCGTCCTCGTACACGCGCGGCCGCAAGGGCTACTCGCTGTACTCGTCCGCGAAGGCCGCGACCGTCAACCTGACGCAGGCGCTGGCCGACGAGTGGGCCGGCGAGGTGCGGGTGAACTGCGTGAACCCCGAGCGCACGGGCACCCCCATGCGCACCAAGGCGTTCGGCGAGGAGCCCGAGGGCACGCTGCTGTCGTCCGAGGAGGTCGCGCGCCGCTCGCTCGACGTGCTGGTCGCCGACATGACCGGCCACGTGATCGACATCCGCCGCGAGGACGGTCCCGCCGCCATCGGCGGGGGTCACTGACGCGCCGGCTCAGACCTCGGTGAGCATCCGCTCGGACTCGTCCCAGAGGCGCCGGGCGAGCTCGTCGTCGTGGGCGGCCATCGCGGACTTCGCCGGCTTCTCGCGCTCGTAGTACTCGCCGCGCTGCCAGTCCGCTCCGGGCTGCGTCGTGGCGAGCCAGACCAGCTGGCGGGCGCCCTTCTCGGGCGAGCTCGTGAAGAGGCTCCGCACGACCGGGGTGTGGTACAGGAAGTTCAGGAAGTGCTTCGTGTCGTGGGCGAAGTTCGAGCCGACGAGGCCCGGATGGAACGCCGCGGCCGACACGCCCTGGTGGCCGTAGCGGCGGTGCAGCTCTCGGGTGAACAGGATGTTCTCCAGCTTGGTGTTGCCGTAGGAGGTCTGGCGGCCCCAGTCCCGCGCGTTCTGCAGGTCGTCGATGTCGAAGTTGTTGGTCGCGCGCGCGGCCACCGACGCGGTCTGGATCACGGTGGCGTCGCTCGCGATGAGCTTCGGCAGCAGCAGCGTGGTCAGCAGGAAGCCGGCGAGGTGGTTGACCTGGAACGTCTTCTCGAAGCCGTCGACCGTCATCGTCCGCTCGTCCATGAGCCCGCCGGCGTTGTTCGCCAGCACGTCGATCCTCGGGTACGCGGCGTCGAGCTCGGCGGCCAGCCGCCGGACCTGGGCGAGGTCGGCGTAGTCGGCCAGGTGGTACGGGGCGCCCAGCTCCCCGGCGACCGCACGGGTCTTCTCGGGCACGCGGCCCACGATCACGACGCGGGCACCCCGCGCGGCGAGCTCGCGCACGGCGGCGGCCCCGATGCCGTCGCTGGACCCGGTGATGACGACGGTCTTGTCCATGATCAGTCGAAGAGCTCGCCGAGCCAGTGGCTCTTCTTCTTGCCGCGGTACCGGCTGGGCTCGTCGTAGCGGCGATCGTCGTAGGAGGGCCGCGGCGCGTACCGCTCCTCGCGCTGCGGAGCGGCCGACCGGGTGGCCTCGGCCTCGGCGCGCTCGAGGATCTTGTCGAGCTCGCCCCGGTCGAGCCAGACGCCGCGGCACTCGGGGCAGTAGTCGATCTCCACGCCGGAGCGCTCGCTCATGACCAGGGTGTTTCCGTCGGTGGGGCACTTCATGGTGGTCTCCTCCAAGGATGCGACGTTGCCAGCCTAGGCGGAGTCCTCAACGTCGGCGCTCCGTGCGCCCTACGGCTTGAGTGCCTCGCTGAGCCGGGCGAGCGTGCCCTCGACGAGCCGGTAGTACGCCCACCGCCCGCGCTGCTCTCGCGTGACCAGGCCGGCGTCGACGAGCTGCTTCATGTGGTGCGAGACGGTCGGCTGCGACAGCCCGACCGGCTCGGTGAGGTCGCACACGCAGGCCTCCTCGCCGGACTGGGCGGCGATGAGCGAGAGCAGCCGCACGCGCGTGGGGTCGCCGAGCGCCTTGAACATCCGGGCCAGTTGCTGGGCCTCGCCGGCATCGAGGACGCCGCCGGTGACGGTGGAGCAGCAGCCAGCCGCGGCCTTGTCGAGCAGGGGGAGGGGAGTGCGCCCGGTCATGGGACCGAGTGTGCCAGACATATTGACAAACGTCGATACATAGATGACTATCGATGCATCGACAGATGTCGATCAATCGAGCAGAGGAGCACGCCATGAACACCACGCCCGTCTCGCAGGACGCCGCGCAGCTGCGCGAGGAGGTCCGCAGCCGCTACGCCCGAGCGGCGACCTCGGCCTGCTGCGGCACGAGCAACGCCGCGCTGAACGATGAGCTGCAGGTCGTGGACGAGGCGACGGGCGGCTGCTGCACCGGCGGTGCCGCCGTGGACGAGTCCTTCGGTGCCGCGCTGTACAGCAGCGACGACCAGGGTGCGCTGCCCGCCGAGGCGGTGGCGGCGAGCCTGGGCTGCGGCAACCCGACCGCCGTCGCCGACCTGCGTCCCGGCGAGCGCGTGCTCGACCTCGGCTCCGGCGGCGGGATCGACGTCCTGCTGTCCGCCCGACGGGTGGGGGAGACCGGCTTCGCCTACGGCGTCGACATGACCGACGAGATGCTCGACCTGGCGCGGGCGAACGCCGCGAAGGCCGGCGCGACCAACGTCGAGTTCCTCCGCGGCACGATCGAGGACGTGCCCCTGCCGGACGCCTCCGTCGACGTCGTCATCTCCAACTGCGTCATCAACCTGTCGGTCGACAAGCCGAAGGTGCTCGCCGAGATGTTCCGCGTGCTCGTGCCCGGTGGCCGCATCGGCATCTCGGACGTCGTCGCCGAGGACCACCTGACCACCGAGGACCGAGCCGAGCGGGGCTCCTACGTGGGCTGCATCGCCGGTGCCCTCTCGCGCGCCGAGTACCTGGCCGGGCTGGCCGAGGCCGGCTTCGTGGACGCCGACGTCGAGTTCACGCACGAGGCCGTCCCCGGCATGCACGGTGCGATCGTCCGCGCGACGAAGCCGACCGCGTGACCGCGACTCCGGAGGCGCCGGTCGTCCGGCGGCTCTCGACGCTCGACCGGTACCTGCCGCTGTGGATCGCGCTCGCGATGGTCGTGGGACTGTCCGCCGGGCGCTGGCTGCCCGGCATCGCCGGCGCCCTCGACGCGATCACCGTCGGCTCGATCTCGCTGCCGATCGCGGTCGGGCTGCTGGTGATGATGTATCCCGTCCTGGCGAAGGTCCGGTACGACGAGCTCGGCCACGTCGCGCGCGACCGGCGGACGATGGTCCTCTCGCTCGTGCTCAACTGGCTCGTCGGGCCGGCGCTCATGTTCGCGCTGGCGTGGATCTTCCTGCCCGACCTGCCCGAGTACCGGACCGGCCTGGTCATCGTCGGCCTCGCGCGGTGCATCGCGATGGTCATCATCTGGAACGACCTGGCCTGCGGTGACCGGGAGGCGGCCGCGGTGCTCGTGGCGGTCAACTCGGTGTTCCAGGTCGTGGCGTTCGCCGGACTGGGGTGGTTCTACCTCGACGCCCTCCCCGGCTGGCTCGGGCTCACGACGACGGGACTCGACGTCTCGGCCTGGGAGATCGCCCGGAGCGTGCTCGTCTTCCTCGGCGTCCCGCTCGCCGCCGGGTACCTCACCCGCCGTGTCGGGGAGGCGTGGCGCGGTCGTCCCTGGTACGAGCGCGAGCTCCTCCCGCGCCTGGGCCCCTGGGCGCTGTACGGCCTGCTCTTCACGATCGCCGTCCTGTTCGCGCTGCAGGGCGGGACGATCACGAGCCGGCCGCTCGACGTCGCTCGCATCGCCGTGCCGCTCATCATCTACTTCGCGGTGATGTGGGCGGGCTCGCTGGTGCTGGCTCGCGCGGCCGGCCTCGGTCACGCCCGCGCGACGACGGTCGCGTTCACCGCGGCGGGCAACAACTTCGAGCTGGCCATCGCGGTCGCCATCGCCGTCTTCGGCGTGACGAGCGGACAGGCGCTGGCGGGCGTGGTGGGTCCACTCGTCGAGGTGCCGGTGCTCGTGGGCCTCGTGTACGTCAGTCTGTGGGCACGCAGGTTCTTCCCCGATTCCCGAGAAGGAGTCATGTCATGAGCCAGTCCATGCCGCAGGTGGTGTTCGCCTGCGTGCGCAACGGTGGCCGGTCCGTCGCGGCGCGGGTGCTGACCGAGCACTACGCGCAGGGTCGCCTCGTCGCGGTGTCGGCGGGGACGCAGCCGGGCGAGCACATCCATCCGGAGGTGGCCCGGGCGCTCGAGCGGCTGGGCCTGGACACCTCGGCCGAGCGACCCACGCGCCTGACCCGCGAGACGATCGCCGCCAGCGACCTCGCGATCACCCTCGGATGCGGCGAGGAGTGCCCGTACGTCCCCGGCGTCGAGTACCGCGACTGGCCCGTGGACGACCCCGGCGGGCAGGACGACGACACGGTCCGGCGGATCGTCGCCGACCTCGACGGCCGTGTGCGCGGGCTGCTCCGCGAGCTCCTGCCCGACCTCGACCTCGCGCCGAGCGTCCTGGACTGACGAGGCCTGTTCGCGGCGCCCGGACGGGCGTACGTTGCGAGGATGGACGGTGATCGCGAACCGGGCCGGGACGCGCGCTTCAGCGGCCGGATCCCGGACCTCTACCAGGAGCTCCTCGTGCCGATGATCTTCGAGGAGCCGGCGCGCAGCGTCGCGCAGGTCGTGGCGAGCCTCGGGCCCGGGCGCATCCTCGAGACGGCGTGCGGCACCGGTGCGCTCACCCGCGAGCTCGTGCGCGCCTGTCCGGACGCCGAGATCACCGCGACCGACCTGAACCCGCCGATGCTCGATGCCGCTGCCGCTCTCAGCCCGGACGCCCCGGTGACGTGGCGGCAGGCGGATGCGCTCGACCTGCCGTTCGAGGACGGCGGCTTCGACGTCGTCGCCTGTCAGTTCGGGGCGATGTTCCTGCCCGACCGCGTCCGCGGCTTCCGGGAGGCGGCACGTGTCCTGGCTCCGGGTGGGACGTTCGTCCTGACGACGTGGGACCGGCTCGAGTCCAGCGAGGTGCCCTGGGTCGTCCAGTCGGCGCTCCTGCTGGCGGAGCCCGACGAGCCGCTGACCTTCATGAAGCGCGTGCCGCACGGCTACTTCGATCCCGAGCGGATCGGCGCCGACCTCGACGAGGCGGGCATGCCGGGCGCGGCGGTGCGGGTGGTCAACGGCACGAGTCACACCACCGCCGCCGACGCGGCGCGCGCGTTCTGCCTCGGCACGCCGCTGCGCAACGCGATCGAGGAGCACCCGTCGCTCGACCTCGAGCGGGCCACCGTGATCGCCGAGGACGCCCTCGTCCGGCACTTCGGCGCCGGCCCGATCGCCGCGCCGATCCGCTGGCTCGAGGTGACCGCCAGGACCGCGTGAGGGCTGCCGCGACGGGCCCGCGCGGGGTTACCGTCGAGGCATGTGCCGCAACATCCGCGTGCTCCACAACTTCGAGCCGCCCACGACCGATGACGAGGTCCGCGAGGCCGCGCTGCAGTTCGTGCGCAAGGTCAGCGGGTCCACCCGTCCCTCCAGGGCGAACGAGGAGGCGTTCGACCGCGCGGTCGACGAGATCGCCCAGGCCACGCGCCGGCTCCTCGACGGCCTCGTGACGAAGGCGCCGCCCAAGAGCCGCGAGCTCGAGGCGATCAAGGGACGCGAGCGCCACGAGAAGCGCATGGAGCGGGAGGTGCGCCTGCGCACCGCCTCGGGCTGAGGACGTGACGCACCGGACGTGCAGGCCCCGGGGCGGTGACCCGCCGCGGCGAGACGATGGTCGTGACGAGAGGACCACGTCATGAACGCCCTGGTGATCTACGAGTCCATGTGGGGCAACACCCGCGCCGTCGCCGAGGCGGTGGCGCGGGGAGTCGGCCCCGGCGTCCGGGCGATCGACGTCGGCGACGCGCCCGCGATCCTGCCGCGCGACGTCGACCTGCTGGTGATCGGCGGCCCGACCCACGCCTTCTCGATGAGCCGCGAGTCCACGCGGCAGGACGCCGTGCAGCGGGGCGCGCCGCCCGGCCACGAGCACGGCGGGATCCGCGAGTGGCTCGACGGGCAGGCCCCCGCCGACCACGTCGACGTCGCCACCTTCGACACTCGCGTCGCGAAGGTGCGCAAGCTGCCCGGGTCTGCCGCCAAGTCCGCGGCGAAGTCCGTCCGCCGGCATCGTCTGGGCCGGCTCGTCGGCAGCGAGAGCTTCTACGTCGACGACATGGAGGGACCGTTGCTGGACGGCGAGCTCGACCGGGCCCGGGCCTGGGGCGCGGAGCTCGCCCGCGGCCACCCGGAGGGCCGCGCCTCAGCGCGGTGACGCCCGCAGCGGGGGAGCGTCCGTCGCCTCGGGGCCGTGACCGCGCCGGGCGACCTCGGCGCGAGCACGTTCGATGCCGCCGTGCTCGAGGGCGGCGACGTGCGACTCGCCGCGCCACACGACGGTGCCGCGGTACCGGACCGTCGCCCGCATCCACGCGCCGAGGTGCTCGATCGCGCCGGGGACGTTGCGTCCCTTGAACGGCAGCGGCACCGGCAGGACGTGGGCCCGGGACAGCTCGCCGGCGCCCTCGAGGTCCACCTGCCAGCGCGGGCTGTGGCCGCTCAATGACCAGCGCTCGTCGGTGACCTCGGCGTGCACCGGCGTGACGAGCGGGTCGCCGAGGCGAATGACGCGCGCCGCTACTTCGAGTGATCCTCCCACTCGAGACGCGAGGGCCCCGGCAGCGCCGCCGGGGCCCTCGTGTGTGTGAGCGCCCCGAGGGCCTATCCGGCGGCTCGCGTCGGGCGTACGCTCCGAGGATGAGCGCAGATGGACCTCTGCCGCCGTTCCCGGCCGACGCGTTCGCGCGCGTCCTGTGCGTCGTGGCGCACCCCGACGACGTGGAGTACGGCACGTCCTCGGCCGTCGCGCGCTGGACGAGCGACGGGATCGAGGTGGCGTACCTGCTGCTGACCCGCGGTGAGGCGGGCATGGACGCGCTGGAGCCGGACCGGGCCGCCGAGCTGCGGCGCGGCGAGCAGGCGGCGGCGGCGCAGGTCGTCGGGGTGTCGGACCTGCAGATCCTCGACCATCCCGACGGCGTCCTGGAGTACTCGCTGGCGCTGCGTCGCGACATCGCGATGGCGATCCGGCGGTTCCGGCCGGACGCCGTGCTGGTCGGCTCCTGGGAGGTCGAGTTCGTCGCCGGGCTGAACCAGGCCGACCATCGGGTCGCCGGCCTGGCCGCGCTCGACGCGGTGCGCGACGCGGGCAATCGGTGGGTCTTCCCCGAGCTGCTGGGGGAGGGCTTGGAGCCGTGGTCGCCGCGCTGGCTGCTCGTGTCCGGCGACGAGTCGCCGACGCACGGCGTGGACGTGACGGGCCAGCCGCTGGAGCGCGGGATCGCCTCGCTCGAGGCGCACGGCCAGTACCTGGCGGGCATCGCGGGGCACCCGCCGCCGCGGCAGATGATCTCGGGGATCACGGCGATGAACGGGCGGCGGATGGGCGTCGACCACGCCGTGCTGTTCCGGGCCTTCGACTTCGACGCGCCGCCGCCGATCGCCCTCGAGGCGATGGCCCTCGCGCAGCCGGGCCCCGACGAGGAGCCGCCCCTCGGGCTGAGTTGAATGTGAGGATTCGCACGCCCCGGACCGGGAAGCCGGTGTGACGGCTGGGGCGTTGTGCCACTCATGAGCAACCTTCTCACGCTGTCCCCCGAAGCCCAGGACCTGCTGTTCCGCCAGGCGCGCACCGCCAACACGTTCACGGACGAGCCGGTCACCGACGAGCAGATCGAGGCGATCCAGGACCTCGTCAAGTACGGCCCGACCGCGATGAACTCCCAGCCGCTGCGCGTCGTCCTCATCCGCAGCGAGGACGCCCGGGCCCGCCTGCTCAAGCACATGGCCGACGGCAACCGTGACAAGACCGCGACCGCGCCGCTCGTCGCCGTGCTCGCCGCCGACACGAACTTCAACGAGCACCTGCCGCAGGTGTTCCCGCACGCCGAGGGTGCCAAGGACTGGTTCCCGGACGCCGACGCGCGCGAGGCGATGGCCCGCCTCAACGCCGGCCTGCAGATCGGCTACTTCGTCATGGGCGTGCGGGCCGCGGGCCTGGCGGCCGGCCCGATGACGGGCTTCGACGCCGCCGGCATCGACGAGGACCTGCTGGCCGGCACCGGCTACAAGTCGATGGTCGTCGTCAACATCGGCCACCCCGGTGAGAACGCCTGGTTCGACCGCCTGCCCCGCCTCGAGCACGAGCAGGTCGTCACCTCGCTCTGACGCTCAGTCCAGCTGCTCGCGCAGCCGCTGCAGCCCCGGCCCGTCGAGGTCGGCGAGCGCGACGCGGCGACCCGCCAGCGCGAGCAGCAGCGACACGGCCGGCCCCGTCACCTCCGGACCCTCGCCGATCGTCAGGTCGGCGTCCGTCGCCCGGAGCGTGACCCGGCCGGCCGTGTCCTTCCCGCCGCCGAGCGCTGCGGGCGTGGACGCCAGCGAGTGCATCGCGCGACGGACCGACTCGACCGGGTACGCGCGCGAGAGGCCGAGTGGCCGGCGGACGTCCTCGCCGTGGACGACCTCCTCCACGAGCCGGCTGTCGAGCGGCGCCGGCGGGGTCGCGGTGCTGCGCGCCGCCGACCGCAGCCGCTCCAGCGTCTCGCGCGGCGTCGTGCCGCGGCGGTGGCGGACGCCGTTCTCGTTGATGCGGTGGAAGTCGAAGCGGGCGCGCACGAACGCCGCGACGAACCCGCGCCGCGTTGTGAGGGCCGAGTCCACGAGGTGCGCCACGACGTCGTGGACCGTCCACCCGTCGCACAGCGACGGCGTCTCCCACGCCGCATCGGGAACCTGCTCGAGGTCGGCGACGAGCGCATCGCGCTCGGCGTGGACGAGGGGCCAGACGTCGCTCATCAGCCCATCTTGTCGACCCAGTAGGTGAGCCGCCCGTCGGCGTCGACCTCGTGGAACGCGGGCGGGCCCGGAACGGGATCCTCCCTCAGCGCCGCGACGATCTCGGCGGGGCCGTGCAGGTGCTCCTCCACGGCGTTCACCCACACGACGCCGGGGGCGAGCGCCTGCTCGGGACGTCCCCAGTCCCGCCGCTCGATGAGACTGAGGATGTTGCCCACGGCGGGCACGAACTCGGCCATCTGCGGATCCTCTCGACGGGTCTTGCGCCCATGATGGGGCGGTTCGGCCCCCGCGCGGGGCCGAACCGCCATGCTGTCTCGCTCCTCAACCCAGGAAGAGGATCCCGAGCCCGACCACGAGCGCCGGGACCGTCGTGATGACCGTCGCGAGCAGGGCCGACCGCTGCTCCAGGGCGAACAGCGGGATGAGCGCGTCGCCGTCCTGGCTCACGGAGTTCGCGGCGAGCGTCGACAGGGGCATCCCGCCGGACAGGAAGATGCCCGCGAAGACGATCTGGATCGCGCAGCCCGGGATCAGGCCCACGGCCGCTCCCACGACCACGCCGAGGACGCCGAAGAGGGGAAGCCGCGAGCCGTCGAAGCCCGACGCCGGCGATCGAGGAGCTCGTCGCGCCCCTGACCCGCAGCCGTCCGCGCGCGACGCGGCGCCCGCGACGCGTCTCGTGACGGTCAGGCGACGAGCAGCCCGGCGCCGAGCGTGAGCAGGCTGACCGCCAGCAGGGTCGCACCCGCGAACACCAGCACGACCAGCCGGCTCGGCTCGGTGCGGCCGCGGCCCATCGAGGAGAAGAAGAAGCCGCCGGGCATGAGCAGCGCCGAGACGGCGACGCCGTGGCGCGCGATCCAGCCCCAGGCGCCGTCGAGCTCGGTCGCGTCGACGAACGGCTGGCAGACCAGCGCGAGCACGAGCAGGACACCGGCGTGCGCGTGGCCCGCGCGGGCGAACTTCTCCTGGAACGCGGTCACCTGCTCGCGGCCGCTGACGATGCGGACCATGTACAGGCCACCGGTCTCGACCGTCACCAGCGCGATGAAGAGGATGCCCGCGAGCGTGCGCGAGTCCTCGGACAACAGTTCCATGGCGTCTCCGTTCGGATAGTTTCGCTATCCCAAATTGGAGACCCGAACTATCCGATCTGTCAAGATGGGGGCATGCGCCTCGCCGAACTGTCCGCCCGCAGCGGACTGCCGTCCGCGACGATCAAGTACTACCTGCGCGAGGGCCTCGTGCCCGCGGGTGAGACCGAGGGCAGCACGTGGGCGCGATACGACGAGTCCCACGTCAGACGGCTGCGCCTCGTCCGGGCCCTGACCGAGGTGGCGGGCCTCGCCCTCGAGGACGTCCGCCGCGTGGTGGAGGCGCTCGAGTCCGCCGAGCCGGGACACGCGTCGCGCGGCGCCGCGCAGTGGCCTCTGTCCGCGCCCGTGGCACAGGAGCCGTCGGAGGTCGCCGTGCGGCGGGTCGACGCGCTGCTCGCGCGCCGGGGCTGGGACCTCGAGCTCGACAGCCCGCACCGCCGCACACTCGCCGCGGCACTCGACACGGTCGACGGCCTGGGCCTCCCCGCCACCGACGAGGTCCTGGACGCGTACGCCGGCGCGGCCGAGTCAGTGGCTGTCGTGGACGTCCCGCGCGTCCTGGCCGAGGAGGATCCGCTCGTCGCCGCCGAGCGGCTCGTCGTCGGGACCCTGCTCTATGAGCCCGTGCTGCTCACCCTGCGGCGCATGGCCCACGAGGTCCTGTCGGCGCGGCCGTCCTGATCACTGGTCCCGCAGCACCGGAAGGAACTCACGCACCTCCATCGCGCACCGGCACGCCGCCCCGAGTCGCTTGGCCCACTCGAGGGCGTCGGCGCGGGACTCCACGTCGACGACCGCCACGCCCGCCAGGTACACGTGGTCCTCGATGGCGCGGCCCTCCTGGACGCTCCCGTCGAGCCCGACGGTGGCCGCGTCCTCGTGATGACGCAGGCCACCGCCGAAGACCCACACGCCCGCCTCCCGGGCGTCGTCCACGACCACGTGCGCGGCGCGGGACACCTCGTCGAGCTCCTCGTCCGGGATGTCCATCGCCCCCTCGAGGAACAAGATCATGAACTTCGGCATCGGGGACCTCCGGCGGTAGCGGCTGTCCCGTCATCATGCTCCCGGACGTCAGTCCTCGGGAAGGTCCGCGAACTTCTTCTGCATCGCGCGGTACCAGCCGAGCGACTTCTTCGGGTGGCGCCAGCGGCCCTTCATGTCGTCGCGCGCGGGCTGGTGCGCGGCGTCGCCGGCCTTCTCCTGCGCCTTGAGGTGCTGGTCCTGGGCGTTGATGACGTCGTCGGCCGTCTCGCCGCGGTGGGCGAGGTCGCAGGGGCCACCGAGGTCGCGGCAGGTCATCGTCTTCATGGTGCTCTCCTTCGTGGGGTTCTTGTCCTGGTGACGAGCGGGCGGGCGCGAATGTGACATCACCCGCGCGCGGCGTCGCCGTCGCGGCGCGAGACCTGCGCGAGCGTCTCGGGCGCCGCACGGAACGTGATCGCCTGCACGCGGCCGTCGCGGACGGTGAAGTCGAAGACGACCCGCGCCTCGCCACGGTGGAACCACGCTGAGCCGGGGCGCTCGCCGACGAAGACCGGCAGGGCCGCCCGGGCGCTGCCGTTGAAGAAGGCCGCGACCTCGCCGCGGCCGTCGATCCGCTCGGGCGTCCCCGCCGCGACGGCGGCCGCGTCGGCGCTGACCGTGGCGTCGGGCGCCAGCAGTTGCAGCAGCCGGTCGAACTCGCCGTTCTTCGCCGCGGCCATGAACGCGTCGACGACCTCCCAGTCGGCGAGCCGGTCCTCGGGCTGCGGCTGGGTCACCTTGGCCCGCGCGCGCGAGGCGAGCTTGCGCGCCGCGACGGGCGTCGTGTCCAGGACCGCCGCGATCGTCGGGAACTCGAACCCGAAGCTGTCGTGCAGGACGAACGCGATCCGCTCGCGAGGGGACAGCCGGTCGAGGACGACGTGCAGTGCGGCGCCCACCGTGTCGGCGAGGGCCACGTCGTCGGCCGGATCGGCGAACGTCTCACCGGGGTCGAGGTCGTCGACCGGGAACGGCGTCCGGGCTTTGAGCCGGTCCAGGCACAGCCGCGTCGTCACGGTCGTGAGCCAGGCGGGCAGGCTCTCGATCTCGGCCTCGGTGCCGTGCAGGCGCAGCCAGGCCTGCTGCACGATGTCCTGCGCCTCGGCGTGATCGCCGAGGATCCTCGTCGCGATCGCCACGAGGCGCGGTCGCTCCGCCTCGAACTGCTCGGCCTGGTCCACGGGCTCAGCCTTCCACTCGGTCGTCGTCATGACGACGATCCAGCGGCCGCGAGTGTGACCGACCTTCGCGCGCGTTCCGCTTTCACGTGACCCGCGGCGGGAGCACAGTGGGACAAGGGGGGTGGTTTGACGTGACGGGTCTCCTGCGTTGGGTCGTGGCGGTGGTGGCGCTGGGACACGGCCTCGTCCACCTCGTCTTCGCCTCCGAGTACTTCGGCTGGATCGACGATCCGACGCTGAGCCAGTCGGATCGGCTGGGCGGCCTGTGGCTCACCGCCGGCCTGCAGCTTCTGCTGACGGCAGCGCTCGCCGCCGCCGACGCCGGCCCGTGGTGGCTCGTCGGGATCGTCGCAGCGCTGGTGTCGCAGGCCGCGATCCTCACGGCGTGGGGCGAGGCCGGGACCGGCACGCTCGCCAACGTCGTGCTGCTCGTGGTCGCGATCTACGCGCTGTTGTCGCTGGGGCGGCGCAGCCTGCGCGGTCAGTGGACCGCGCGCGCCGACGAGGCGCTGTCCGCCGCGCCGAGCGGCACGGGCGTCGTCACGGAGGACGACCTGGCACGCCTGCCCGCGCCGGTCGCGGCGTACGTCCGCCAGTGCGGTGCCGTGGGGCAGCCCCGGCCGCACAGCATCCGGGCCGAGTTCCACGGCCGGATCCGGGCGGACCGCGACCAGCAATGGATGCCGTTCACCGGCCGTCAGGTCACGACGTTCGGCCCGGATCCGCGCCGCTACTTCCTCATGGACGCGACGCGCGCGGGGCTGCCCGTCACGGTCCTGCACTGCTACGCGCTCGGCACCGCCACGATGCGCGGCAAGGTGTGCTCGACCGTGACGGTCCTCGACGCGGCGGGGCCCGAGCTGGACCGGGGCGAGACGGTGACGGTGTTCAACGACCTCGTGCTGCTCGCGCCGGGGGCGCTCGTGGACGCGCCCGTCGAGTGGACCGAGCTGGACGACCGCCGCGTGCGCGCCGCCTTCACGAACGGCCGGCACACGGTGTCGGCGGAACTGGTCTTCGACGACAGCGGGCGGCTGGTCGACTTCGTCTCGCGGGACCGGATGCGGGCCTCGGCCGACGGTCGGAGCTTCGACGCGCAGGACTGGTCGACGCCCGATCCGCGACGCCGCGAGCGGTCCGGCGTCCACGTGCTGAGGGGCACGGCGCGCTGGCGCACGCCGGACGGATGGCTCACGTACGTCGAGCTGGACTTCGACCGGATCGAGACCAATCCGGAGGTCCAGCGGCGGCACGTGCGCGACGCGGAGCGCACGAGGGTGTGACGGTCAGGGCGCGGGCGCCCGAGCCGCGCGCGTCGCGACGGCGCCGACCGTGGCGACGACGACGGTGATCGCGCCCGACAGCACGAGACCGGCGCTGAGGTGCCAGCGCAGCAGAGCCGCGCCCACCGCGGCGCCCGCGAGGATCAGCACGACGGCCGCCACACGGCGCGCGCTGTGCCCGCGCTTGCCCGCGCCCAGCACCGAGTCGGCCGCGAGGCCGGTCATCGTCGAGGTGACCACGACCGTCGTCACGTCCTTCACCGCGATGAACCGGGCCGTCGCCGCCTGCAACCCCATCGCCGCGCCCAGCAGGGTCGTGATCGTCAGGGCGACCGGCCGGGACAGGTCGGCGAGGACGACCACGGCCAGGGCGAGGATCACCACGCCGACGAGTCCGAGCAGCAGGGTCGTGCGTCGCGACCAGCCCGGCGAGGCGGACCTCAGCACGCGCCCGCCGAGCGCGGCGCCGCCCATGAAGCCCAGCAGCGCGAGCACGGGGCCGAGCACCGGCAGGTCCTCGGCGCCCACGATCGCCATGCCCAGGATCACGACGTTGCCCGTCATGTTGCCCGTGAATACGCGGTCCAGACCGAGGTAGCCGATCGCGTCGACGACCCCCGTCGAGAAGGTCAGGGCGAGCATCAGGAGCAGGTGCAGTCGGTCCGGGGACAGGCGTCGGAGCATGGGCCGATCGTGCCCGAGGCGCGCGACGGGGGTGTCATCGACGCGTCACCGCCGCGTTACACGACGCCCCTACGCTCGGCGGATGACTCCGCTGCAGCGCGGGGTGGACGTGCCCGACGGCGCGGTCTACCTGCCCTCCTCCGCCGATGACGTCCTGTGGGGGCGACTGCCGTGCGGGGCGGACGAGCCGGTGCTCACGGTCGACCCCGGGACCGAGGTCGTCATCGACACGCTGAGCCACGAGGGCATCCTCGAGGACCAGGGCCGCGACCCGAAGGCGTTCTTCGAGCCGTACGGCGTCGAGGTCCTCGACGACGTGATCGCGCTGGCCGCCTCGGACACGGCGCGGACGTTCGGGGTGGACGGTCCGCACGTCGTGAGCCGGCCGATCGCGGTGCGCGGCGCCCGGGTCGGCGACCTGCTGGCGATGACCGTCGTCGAGACGACCCCGCGGGTGCCGTACGGCGTCGTCTCCAACCGCCACGGCCGTGGCGCGCTGCCGGGGGAGTACCCCGCCGAAGGGGACGTCACGAGCGTCTTCGCCCGTGCGGAGGACGGCCACGGAGTCATGGCCTACGGGCCCGACGACGACCGCACCGTCCGGTTCCCGCTGCGCCCGTTCCTAGGGATCATGGGCGTCGCGGTCGCGGGCGACCGCCGGCCGCACAGCGTCCCGCCCGGCGCCCACGGCGGGAACATCGACATCAACCTGCTCACCGCCGGGTCCACGCTGTACCTCCCCGTGCAGGTCGAGGGCGCGCTTGCGTACGTGGGCGATCCGCACTTCGCGCAGGGTGACGGCGAGGTCGCGCTCACCGCGATGGAGGCCTCGCTGCGCGCCACCGTCCGCTTCGACGTCGTCGCGCGGGAGGAGGCGCTCGCGCGATTCGGCGAGCTCGCCGGCCCACTCGCGGAGACCCGCCGGTACCTCGTGCCGACGGGCTTGGACGAGGACCTCGACGTGGCCGTGCAGGACTGCGTCCGCGCCGCGATCTCGCTCCTCCAGGCGCGCTTCGGGATGGACCCCGCGCACGCGTACGCCTACCTCAGCGCCGCGACCGACTTCGACATCAGCCAGGTGGTCGACCTCGTGAAGGGCGTCCACGCCCGTATCCGGAAGGCGGACTTCGCGTGACGCGGGTGCACGGCGAGGCGCCCGCCGGCCTGCTCGAGGCGTTCTGGGCCTACGAGCGCGCCCTGATGTCCGACGACCTCGCGGAGCTCGACCGGCTGTTCGCCGACGCGCCGGACACCCTGCGCGGCGCCGCCGCCGGACTGCTCGTCGGGCACGACGAGATCAGCCGGTTCCGCGGCGGCCGCGGGGGCGCGCCGCGGCGCACCATCCTCGAGGTCCACGTCCGGCCGACCGGTCCCGACCACGCACTCGTCGTCGCGACGACCCGGCTCGAGCGCGGGGGCCACGGTCTGCAGACGCAGGTGTGGCGGTCCGGACCGCAGGGCTGGAAGGTCGTCGCCGCGCACGTCTCGGTGCCCGCGCCCGCGCACGACCCACGGATCTGGCGCGTCGTGGGGGACCCCCTCGTCCGGTCCCTCGGTGATGGATCGCTCGACGGCGAGACCGTCGCGGTCAAGGACCTGTTCGCGGTCGAGGGCCAGCCGATCGGGGCGGGCAACCCCGCCTGGCTCGAGGCCGCGCCGGCCGAGGCCGAGCACGCGCCGACCGTCCGCGCGCTGCTCGACAGCGGCGCGTCCGTGCGGGGCATCGCGCGCACCGACGAGTTCGCCTACAGCCTCGCCGGCACCAACGCCCACCACGGGACGCCGCCGAACGGCGCCGCGCCGCGCCGGCTGAGCGGGGGATCGACCTCGGGTCCGGCCTCGGCGGTGGCGCTGGGCCACGCGACGATCGGGCTCGGGACGGACACGGGCGGATCGATCCGCGTCCCCGCCGCGTACCAGGGGCTGTTCGGGCTGCGCACGACGCACGGCGCGGTGACCGTCGGAGGGGTGCTCCCGCTCGCGCCCTCCTTCGACACGGTCGGCTGGCTGACGCGCGAGGCCGAGCTGCTGGAGCGCGTCGGCCGCGTGCTGCTCCCCACGCGCGCCGTCGCCCCGCCGCAGGACCTCGTCGTCGTCCCGTCGCTCCTCGCGCTCGCCGAGCCGGACGTCGAGACGGCCGTCGAGCGCTTCGCCGCCGAGGCGGGCGCCCGCTCGCAGGAATGGGACCTCACCGACCTGCCCGCGTGGCGCGAGGCGTTCCGCGTGCTGCAGGCGTCCGAGGCCTGGCGTGCCCACGGGACGTGGCTCGCGACGCGCCTCGACACGCTGGGCCCGGACGTGCGCGGTCGCTTCGAGGCCGCCTCGGCGATCACGCCCGAGGAGGCAGACACGGCACGGGATCAGGTGGCCGCGGCGCGCCGGGTGATCCGCGACTTCGTCGGCGATCGTGCCGTCCTGCTGCCGTCGGCGTCCTCGGTCGCGCCGCGGATCGGCGACGACGTCGGTCGCGTGCGCGACGCGACGATGCTGCTCACGTGCCTCGCGGGCATCGCGGGACTGCCCGCGCTGAGCATCCCGACCACGACGGGGGAGGGACTGCCGGCCGGCGTCTGCGTCGTCGCGGCGCCCGGCCGCGATCTCGACCTGCTCGCCCTCGCGGCCCGAGACGACCGTTTACGCCGCTGAAACGACGGTTCCAGTCCGCTGTAACACCACCGCCCTAGCGTCCTGGGCATGGACATCGCGACCTTCGACGCGGCCGACCCCGCCACCGTGTCGGCCCTGCTGCGCGACTGCGCTCGCGTCACGTCGTGGGTCGACGCCCTCGTGGACGCACGACCGTTCGGCACCCTCGACGCCCTGCTCGACCGCGCCGACGCGCAGGCCGCGACGTGGGGCGAGACCGAGGTCGCGGAGGCGCTCGCCGACCACCCGCGCATCGGGGAGCGGCACGACGGCGACGGTCGCAGCGCGGCCCTGTCCGACCGCGAGCAGTCGGGCGTGGACGGCTCGGCCGACACCGCCGTGCGCCTCGCTGCGGGCAACCGCCGGTACGAGCGGCGGTTCGGCCGGATCTTCCTGATCCGGGCCGCAGGGCGCGACGCCGACGAGATCCTCGCTCAGCTCGAGCAGCGGCTCGAGAACGACGCTGAGACCGAGCTGGCTGTGACGGCCGGACAGCTGCGCGAGATCACGCTGCTGCGCCTGAAGGGGCTGATCGCATGACCACGCTGTCCACCCACGTGCTCGACCAGGTGCTCGGGGTGCCGGCCTCGGGCCTCGTCGTCCTGCTGGACGGCGCGGTCGTCACGGCCACCGACGATGACGGCCGCATCCGGTTCGAGGGGCAGATCGCGCCCGGGCCCCACACGCTCGACTACGCCATCGCGGACTGGTTCGCCGCCCGCGACCGCGACGCCTTCTTCGGCGCGGTGCGCCTCACGTTCGAGGTCGAGCCCGGCCGACCCCACCTGCACGTGGCCCTGCTGCTGGGTCCGTACTCCTACACCGCCTACCGAGGGAGCTGACATGGCGAAGGGCGACATCATCCTGGGCCCGAACCAGTACGGGAAGGCCGAGTGCCGGCTCGTGCGGGTCACGCGGGACACGCCGGTGCACCGCATCGAGGACCTCACCGTCACGGCGCAACTGCGCGGCGACTTCACCGCGTGCCACACCGACGGCGACAACGCCAACGTCATCGCGACGGACACCCAGAAGAACACCGTCTACGCGTACGCCCGCGAGTACGGGATCGGCTCGCCCGAGCAGTTCCTGCTGACTCTGGGGCGGCACTTCGTCGAGGACTTCGAGCACGTCACGGGCGGACGCTGGGAGTCGCAGCTGCACGCGTGGGACCGCATCGCCGTCGAGGGCGAGCCGCACGACCACGCGTTCGTCCGCGAGGGGCGCGAGCTGCGCACGACCCTCGTCCAGCGCGACGGCGACGACACGTGGGTGCTTGCGGGGTTCCGCGACTGCACCGTCCTGAAGTCGACGGGCTCGGAGTTCCACGGATTCCCGCGCGACCGGTACACGACCCTGGCCGAGACGAAGGACCGCATCCTGGCGACCTCGGTCACGGTGTGGTGGCGATACGCCTCGGCCGACCTGGGCGACTGGGACGCGCGGTACGCGGCGATCCGCGACACGATGCTCGAGACGTTCGCGGGCCTGCACTCGCTCGCGCTGCAGCAGACGATCTTCGCCATGGGCCGCGCCGTCCTCGAGCGCTTCCCCGAGGTCGCCGAGGTCAAGCTCTCCTGCCCGAACAAGCACCATTTCCTGGTCGACCTCGAGCCGTTCGGCCTGGACAACCCGAACGAGGTCTTCTACGCCGCCGACCGCCCGTACGGGCTGATCGAGGCCACCGTGCAGCGCGAGGGCGAGCCCGAGGCTCCCGCCGCGTGGGCCAACGTGGCGGGGTTCTGCTGACCATGCGCGTCGATGCCGTCCGCGCCCGTCATGTCCTGGTCGACGGCGCGTTCCGCCCGGCCACCGTGACGATCCGCGACGGTCGCATCGACGAGGTCGCTCCGTTCGACGCCGTCGTGGGCGGGGAGGTGCTCGAGGTCGCCGGCCCAGCACGCGTCCTGCCCGGGATCGTCGACACGCACGTGCACGTCAACGAGCCGGGCCGCACCGAGTGGGAGGGCTTCGCGACCGCCACCGCGGCGGCGGCGCTCGGCGGCGTGACGACGCTCGTCGACATGCCGCTCAACTCGATCCCGCCCACCACGACGGTCGAGCACCTGCGGCTCAAGCAGCAGGTCGCCGACGGCCAGCTCGCGGTCGACGTCGGCTTCTGGGGCGGCGCCGTCCCGGGCAACCTCGCCGAGCTCGAGCCGCTGTGGGAGGCCGGCGTCTTCGGCTTCAAGTGCTTCCTGTCGCCGTCGGGCGTGGACGAGTTCCCGCCGCTGGACCACGACGAGCTGACGGCCGTGTTGCGCGAGGTCGCCCGGCTCGACGCCCTGCTGATCGTGCACGCCGAGGATGCGGCCGTGCTCGAGGCGGCGCCCGCCCGCGGCAGCCGGGCGTACCGCGACTTCGTCCTGTCCCGGCCGGACGAGGCCGAGATCGCCGCGATCCGGCAGGTCATCGAGGGCGCCCGGGAGACGGGCGCGCGCGTCCACGTGCTGCACCTCTCGAGCGCCCGCGCGCTCGACGTCATCGCCGACGCGCGCGCCGAGGGCCTGCGGCTCACGGTCGAGACCTGCCCGCACTACCTGTGCTTCAGCGCCGAGTCGATCCCCGACGCGTCGCCCGAGTTCAAGTGCTGCCCGCCGATCCGTGACGACGGCAACCGCACCGCGCTGTGGGAGGCGCTGCGGGACGGCCTGATCGACGTCGTCGTGAGCGACCACTCGCCCTCGACGCTCGCCGAGAAGGCGCGGGGCGGCGGCGACCTGCAGCAGGCCTGGGGCGGCATCTCGGGCCTCCAGGTCGGCTTCGCCGCCGTCGCCCACGAGGCCGGGGCGCGCGGGATCGGCATCGAGCGCGTCAGCCAGTGGATGTCGCGCGGTACCGCCGACCTCGTGGGTCTGGCGCGCAAGGGCCGCATCGCACCGGGCGCCGACGCCGACCTCGTGGTGCACGACGCGACGGTTCCCACCTCGGTCGCGGCGGACGCCCTCGCGCACCGCAATCCGCTCTCGGCCTGGGACGGCCTCGCGCTCGACGGCGCCGTCGTCACGACGATCGCCGGCGGTCGGGTCGTCGACCCGGCCGCACCCCGCCGCGGCGGCCGCCGCCTCACCCGCCACCCGTCCGGAGGACTCCGATGAACGCCGCTCCCGTCAATCCGCCGCCGCGCCTGCTCATGGGGCCGGGCCCGATCACGGCCGACCCGCGCGTCCTGCGTGCCATGTCGGCGCAGCTGGTCGGCCAGTACGACCCCGCGATGACGGCGTACATGAACGAGGTCATGGCGCTCTACCGCGAGGTCTTCCGGACGGCGAACCGCCAGACCCTGCTGGTCGACGGCACGTCGCGTGCGGGCATCGAGGCGGCGCTCGTGTCGCTGCTGGAGCCGGGGGACCGGCTGCTGGTGCCGGTCTTCGGCCGCTTCGGCCACCTGTTGGCCGAGATCGGCGAGCGCTGCGGTGCCGAGGTCCACACGATCGAGACCGCGTGGGGGACCGTCTTCAGCCCCGAGCAGATCGAGGAGGCCGTCGTGGCGGTGCGGCCCAAGGTGCTCGCGGTCGTGCACGGCGACACCGCCACCACGATGGCGCAGCCGCTGGACGATCTCGGCGAGATCTGCCGCCGCCACGATGTCCTGCTCTACAGCGACGCGACCGCCTCGCTGGGCGGCAACCCGTTCGAGACGGACGCGTGGGGCATCGACGTCGCGACTGCCGGCCTCCAGAAGTGCCTCGGGGGGCCGTCCGGCTCGGCGCCGATCACGCTCAGCGACCGGGCCGTCGCGGTCGTCGACGGCCGTCGTCACGTGGAGGCCGGGATCGCCGAGGCCGGCGACGTCGGGCGCGGCGTGCGGATCGCGTCGAACTACCTCGACCTCGCGCAGATCATGGACTACTGGGGGCCGCGCCGGCTCAACCACCACACCGAGGCCACGACGATGCTCTACGGCGCGCGTGAGTGCGCCCGCCTGCTCGTCGAGGAGGGCATCGACTGCGCCGTCGCGCGCCACGCCCTCCACGGGCAGGCGATGCTCGCGGGCGTCCTCGGGCTGGGGCTGGAGGTCTTCGGCGACCTCGAGCACAAGATGAACAATGTCGTCGCGGTGCACATCCCCGACGGCGTCGACGGCGACCGCGCCCGGGCGGCCCTGCTGGACGACTTCGGCATCGAGATCGGCACCTCGTTCGGCCCGCTGCACGGGAAGGTGTGGCGCATCGGGACGATGGGGCACAACGCGCGCAAGGACGCCGTCCTGACGACGCTCGCCGCGCTCGAGCAGGTGCTGCGGCAGGCGGGCGTGCCCGTCACGGCCGGCGGCGGCGTCGGCGCGGCGCGGGAGGTCTACGCATGACCACGGCCGCGGACGTCCTGGCGCGCTGCGCCGAGCTCGCCCGGATCTCGGCCCACCCCGAGCACCTCGAGCGGACGCACCTGACGACCCAGCACGCCGCCGCGAACGCGCTCGTCGCCGGATGGATGGAGGCGGCGGGACTGCGGACGTGGCAGGACGCCGCGGGCAACCAGTACGGGCGCCGTGAGGGCCGCGAGCCGGGCCTGCCGGCGCTGTTGCTCGGGTCGCACCTGGACACCGTGCCGGACGCGGGATCGTACGACGGGATGCTCGGCGTCGTGATGGCGATCGCCGTCGCCCAGCGGCTGGGCGACCGCATCGCGGACCTGCCGTTCGCACTGGAGGTCGTCGGCTTCGGCGACGAGGAGGGCGCTCGCTTCGGCAAGGCGCTGCTCGGCAGCTGCGCCGCGGCGGGGACGTGGGACCCGCGGTGGTGGGACCTGCGCGACGCGAACGGGGTGAGCCTGCGGCAGGCGTTCATGGACTTCGGCCTCGACCCGGACCGCGTCGGGGAGGCGGCGCGGCGGCCCGAGGAGCTGGTCGGCTACCTCGAGGCCCACATCGAACAGGGTCCGTACCTCGAAGCGCGCGACGCGTCCCTCGGGTACGTCACGGCCATCGCGGGCGCGCGGCGCTTCGTCGTCACGGTGCTCGGCGAGGCGCGGCACGCCGGCGGCACGCCCTACGAGCGGCGTCGTGACGCGCTCGCCGGGGCGGCCGAGTGCATCACGCGGGTCGAGCAGCTCGCCCGGGCGTCGGACTGCATCGCCACGGTCGGCCGGATCGAGGTCGCCCCCGGTGCCGTCAACGTGATCGCCGGGCGCGCAGACTTCACGCTGGACCTACGCGCCGCGACCGACACCGAGCGCGACGTCATGTGGCATGCGCTGGAGGAGCAGCTGCGCAAGACGTGCGAGGCGCGCGGGCTCGGGCTCGAGGTCGTCGAGACCCACCGGGCGCCGGCGGTCGCGTGCGCGTCGTGGCTCACCGAGGCGGTCGTCGACGGGATCGGGGCCACCGGCGACACGGACCCGATGGGCCTGTGGAGCCGGGCGGGTCACGACGGGATGGCGATCGGCGCCGTCGCGGACATCGCGATGCTCTTCGTGCGGTGCTTCGACGGGATCAGCCACCACCCCGCCGAGGACGTGCGGGCGATCGACGTCGAGCGCGGGCTGGACGCCCTCGAGCGCGCCGTGGTGGCCGTCGCCGAACGCCGGGAGGCACGATGAGGACCGTCCAGGACGACCGTCCGATCGAGGCCCGGATCGCGGCCCGTTACGCGTCGCTCTCGCCGAAGGAGCGGCGCGCCGCCGATGCGCTGCTCGCGCACCTCGACGACCTCGCGATCTACCGCGCGGCCGAGCTGGCGCGGATCGCGGGTGTCTCGAAGGCGACGATGAGCCGGCTCTTCCGACACCTCGACTACGACGATTTCACGCAGGTCCGCGAGCAGCTGTGCGCCTTGCGCAGCGACGGCCTGCCCGTCGCGGTCGACGGCACGCCGTCCATCGAGGCGCACCTCGAGGCCGAGGTCGAGCACCTGCAGCGCGTCCTGCGGTCGGGGGAGCAGGCGATCGAGGAGGCCGCCGAGCTGCTCGCGGGGTCTGACTCCGTGACCGTCGTCGGCCTGCGCACGAGTTACCCGATCGCCCTGCACCTGGGCCAACAGCTGGGCCAGGCGCGCGGACGCGTGGTGGTGTCGCCGGCGCCCGGGCAGTCGCTGGCGGATGACCTCGTCGGACTCGGCGCGAGCGACGTCGCCGTCGTCGTCGCGTTCCGCCGTCGCCCTCCGCAGATCGCAGGCGTCCTGGGGCTGCTGCGCGAGCAGGGCACGCCCGTCGTGCTGATGACCGACCCGTCGGGCCGCCGGCTCGCGCGCGGCACCGACGTGTGGCTCGAGTGCGGCGCCGCGACCCAGACGGCGTTCGACAGCTATGCCGCCGCGATGAGCGTCGTCGCCGCCGTCGCCGCACGGGTGCTGGAGCGGCTCGGCGGCGACGCCTCAGCGCGCGCCGCGGCCATCGACGCCTCGTACCGCAGCGTCGGCGAGACCGAGAGGAGCTGACGTGGACCTGCACACCGTCACCGCATGGCGCGACGCCGATCCGGGGCTCGGCCTCGCGCCGGGCGAGACCTGGCTGGCCGGCGGCACGTGGCTGTTCTCCGAGCCGCAGCCCGACGTGAGCGGACTCGTCGACCTGACCGCGCTCGGCTGGCCGGCGTGGGAGCAGGACGCGTCGGTGCTGCGGGTGGCGGCGACATGCACGATCGCCGAGCTCGTCGAGCGCGCCGAGGCGTCCGGCCTGCGGGCCCTCGAGGTGGCCCGACCGTGCGCAGAGTCGCTCGTGATGTCGACGAAGATCTGGGGTGCGGCGACGGTCGGGGGCAACGTCTGCCTGGCGCTGCCCGCCGGCGCGATGACCTCGCTCATGGCCGGGCTGGGCGCGACGGCCGTCGTCCGCGGACCGCACGGCGAGCGGCGCGAGCCCGTCGCCGACCTCGTGCGCGACGTGCGCGAGACGTCGCTCGCGCCGGGCGAGGTGCTGCGCGCGCTCGAGCTCGACATCGCCGTGCTGCGGCGCCCCGCGGCGTTCCGCCGCTTCGCCCTGACGGACATGGGGCGCTCGGGTGGCGTCGTGGTCGGCCGACGCGACGAGGTCGGCCTCGTCGTCACCGTGACCGGGGCGACGCGGGCCCCGCGCGTCCTGCGGGTCGATCCCGCCGATCCGGCCGATCCGTCGGCCGCCGTCGCGGCCATCGCCGACTGGTACGACGACCCGCACGGCGCCCCCGACTGGCGCGCGGCGCAGGTCGCCCGCTGCGTGACCGAGATCGTGGAGGAGCTGTCATGACGATCGTCAACGGCGAGCCGGTCGCCGCCGAGCCGCGCCCGGGACAGTGCCTGCGCACGTTCCTGCGCGAGCACGGCAGCCTCGACGTGAAGAAGGGCTGCGACGCCGGCGACTGCGGCGCGTGCTCCGTGCTGCTCGACGGTCGGGCCGTGCACTCGTGCGTCACGCCCGCGCGCCGCGCCGTCGGCCACGAGGTCACGACGGCGGCGGGGCTCGGCACCCCCGAGGACCTGCACGCGGTGCAGCAGCGCTTCGTCGACGCTGCCGGCTTCCAGTGCGGCTTCTGCACGGCGGGCATGGTCGTCACCGCGTCGACGCTCGAGGACGGTCTCGAGGGCGAGTCCCTGTGCCGTGCGATGAAGGGCAACCTGTGCCGCTGCACGGGCTACCGCTCGATCCGCGACGCGCTCGCCGGACGGACGAATGTCGAGTCGCCCGAGGCCGGCGCGGCGTTCGGGGCCTCGGTCCGGTCACCGGCGGCCACGCGCGTCGTGAGCGGGCAGGAGCCGTACACCCTCGACCTGCCGGCCCCCGCGGGCCTGCTGCACGTCGCCGTGCTCGGCAGTCCGCACGCCCACGCGCGCATCACCCGGATCGACACCGCTGCTGCGGAGGCGCTGCCCGGCGTGCAGCTCGTGCTGACGCACCGGGACGTCCCCGACATGCTGTTCTCGACCGCGCGGCACGAGAACCGCCTCGACGACCCCGACGACACGCGCATCCTCGATCCCGTCCTGCGGTTCCGGGGCCAGCGCGTCGCCGTCGTCGTCGCCGAGAGCGTCGCGGTCGCGCAGGCCGCGTGCCACCTCGTCCACGTCGAGTACGAGCCGCTGCCCGCCGTCTTCGACCCCGACGAGGCCCGGCAGCCGGGCGCCCCCTTGGTGCACGGCGACAAGGACGCGATCGCCTCGCGCATCGCCGAGCCGTCGCGCAACGTCGTGGCGCAGCTGCACGACGAGTACGGGGACGTCGACGCGGCGCTCGCGTCCGCGCACGCCACGACGACCGGCACGTGGGGGACGGCTCGCGTCTCCCACGCGCAGCTCGAGACCCACGGCGGCATCGGCTGGCTGGACGACGACGGCACGGTCGTCGTGCGCAGCAGCACGCAGGTCCCGTTCCTCGTGCGCGACGAGCTCGCGCGCCTGCTCGACCTCCCGGCCGAGCGGGTGCGCGTCGTGGCGGCCCGCGTCGGCGGCGGCTTCGGCGGCAAGCAGGAGCTGCTGGTCGAGGACGTGATCGCGCTGGCGGTGCTGCGGACAGGACGTCCCGTGCAGTACGAGCTCACGCGCGAGGACCAGTTCACGATCGTGCCCTGCCGCCACCCGATGACGGTCGACATCACGCTGGGCGCGGACGCCGAGGGGCGGCTCGTGGCGATGCGCGTCGGCGTGCTGAGCGACACGGGCGCCTACGGCAACCACGCGGTCGGCGTCATGTTCCACGGCTGCCACGAGTCCGTCGCGCAGTACCGGTGCCCGAACAAGCGCGTCGACGCCGAGGCGGTCTACACGAACAACCTGCCCTCGGGCGCGTTCCGCGGCTACGGACTGGGCCAGGTCATGTTCGCGCTCGAGTCGGCGATGGACGACCTCGCGCGCGAGCTGGGCCTCGACCCGATCGAGCTGCGGCGGCGCAACGCCGTCGCGCCGGGCGACCCGTTCATCGTGACGGCGGACGAGCCGGGCGACCTCGGGTTCGGCGGCTCCTACGGGCTCGACCAGTGCCTCGACCTGGTGGACGAGGCACTCGCGTCGGGTCGCGGCCTGCCCGCTCCCGACGGCTGGCCGACGGGCACCGGCACCGCGATGGCGATGATCGCGACGATCCCGCCGCGAGGGCATTTCGCCGACGTCACGGTCGAGATCGGTCCCGGCGGCGTCTACACGGTCTCGGTGGGCACGGCCGAGTTCGGCAACGGCACGACCACGGTGCACGTGCAGCTCGTCGCGACCGAGCTCGGGACGACCCCGGACCGGGTCCGCGTGCGGCAGAGCGACACTGCGGTCGCCCGGTACGACACGGGCGCGTTCGGCTCGGCCGGCTCGGTCGTCGCGGGCAAGGCCGTGCACGTCGCCGCGGTGCGCCTGCGTGCCGAGCTGGCGACCCTCGCGGCGCGTGCGGCCGGCGTCGCGACGGCCGACTGCGCGGTCGAGCGCGACGGCGTGCGCCTGCCGGACGGGCGCCTCACGCCGTTCGCCGATGTCGTGCCTGACGGTCTCGTGGCCGACGGCAGCCACGACGGTACGCCCCGCTCGGTCGCCTTCAACGTCCACGGATTCCGGGTCGCGGTGAGTCCGGCGACGGGGGAGGTCAGGATCCTGCAGTCGGTCCAGGCCGTCGACGCGGGCGTCGTCATCAATCCCGAGCAGCTGCGCGGCCAGGTCGAGGGCGGCGTCGCGCAGGCGATCGGGACGGCCCTGCAGGAGGAGATCGTGATCGAGGAGGGCGAGGTCGTCACGCGCACCTTCCGCGGCTACCGCGTCCCGCAGATGGCCGACGTGCCCGAGACCGAGGTGCTGCTCGCGGACACGGTGGACGAGCTCGGGCCCCGAGGCGCGAAGTCGATGAGCGAGGCGCCGTACAACCCCGTGGCACCCGCCCTCGCGAACGCGATCACGGACGCGCTGGGCGTCCGCCCGACACAGCTGCCGATGACGCGCGACCGCGTGTGGCGGCTCGCGCAGCGCATCAGCGGTGCAGCGGTCCCGACGTCGCGCTGAGCGGGCGAGCGGAGGCGTCGTGCTGGACCGCCAGCACCTCGGCGAGGATCGCGATCGCGGTGTGCTCGGGCGTCGAGCCGCCCAGGTCGAGGCCGATGGGGGAGCGCAGCCGCGCGACCTCCCCGGCCGTGACGCCCGCGTCCCGCAGCGCCGCGAGGCGTCGCTCGTGCGTCGCCCGTGAGCCCATCGCGCCGACGAATCCCGCACCGCCGCGCAGCGCGGCCACGACCGCCGGGGTGTCGCGCTCGAGGTCGTGGCCCAGGACGCACACGGCGTCCTCGGGCCGCCACCGACGCGCGGCGAGCCACGGCCCCGAGGCGCCGACGACGACGGCCGTCGCGTCCGGGAACCGGTCCTTGGTGGCGAACGTCGCGCGGTGGTCGACGACGGTGACGGCGAACCCGGCGCGGGCACCGAGGGCACACAGCGCGACCGCGAACTCGACGGCGCCCACCACGACGAGATCGCGCGGCCTGCGGTGCACGAGCGACACGACCGGATCCGCGGCACAGGCGCGTCCCTCGGCATCGAGGTCGAGGGACGCGTCGAGGCCGGCGGCCGCGCGCTCGACCTGGTGCCACGCAGGCGCGTCGAGGCCCGCGAGGTCGCTCACCAGCACCTCGATCTCGCCGCCGCACATGAGTCCCGGCTCGAGCCAGTCACCCACACCGTAGCGCCGCCGTCGCGCCGGCCCGCCTGCGAGCACCTCCTCGCACTCGGCGACGAGCGCGCTCTCGACACAGCCGCCCGAGATGCTGCCGGCCACCCGGCCCGTGTCGTCGACCGCGAGCGCGGCGCCGACGGTGCGCGGCGCGCTGCCGTGCACGCCGATCAGGGTCGCCACGGCGACGCGGCGGCCCTCGGCCGTCCACGCGCGCAGGGTCGCCGCGATCTCGAGCATGCCGCGACGCTACGAGACGTGTGTTTCATGGGAGGGACAGCGACGAAACGGACAAGAAACACCCGGTTGCGACGATGGCCGCCCACCCGGAACCAGGAGGCCCCGATGACCCGACCCGACGACGCACGCTGGCTCTCGATGGCGGTCGACCTCGCCGTGGAGAACGTCTCGGCGGGAGGCGGTCCGTTCGGCGCCCTGATCGTCCGGGGCGACGAGGTCGTCGCGACGGGCCAGAACCGCGTGACCCGCGACCTCGACCCGAGCGCCCACGCCGAGGTCGTCGCGATCCGCGCGGCGTGCCGCGAGGTCGGCGACTTCTCCCTGGCGGGGCTGACGCTCTACACGTCGTGCGAGCCGTGCCCGATGTGCCTGGCCACCTCGCTGTGGGCGCGCCTCGGACGCGTCGTCTACACCGCCGACCGCGACGACGCGGCCCGCGGCGGCTTCGACGACCGCGAGTTCTACGAGCTCTTCGCGCGCGACCGCTCGACGTGGCAGGTGCTCGTCGAGGGCATGCCCACGGAGGCGGCCGCGCGCCCGTTCGACACGTGGCTGGCGCACGCGGCCAAGGTCACGTACTGACCCGCGGAGGATTTACGGCTGCGTAACCGCGCGCGCGGGGCCGTGAAACGCAGGGCTCATAGCGTCACGGCCTGTAACGGGGGTTTCGTCGTCGCAGCCGCGGCTGCTCGCACTAGGAGTTCACACATGAAGAAGACGTTCCGTCCCGGCCGGACCGTGCGGTTCGCCGCCGTGCTGTCCGCCGCGGCACTCACCCTGGCCGCCTGCGGCTCGGAGGCCGACGAGCCCGCCTCCGGCGAGGAGAGCGACTTCGGTCCGCTGACGGTCCAGCTGTCGTGGATCAAGAACGCCGAGTTCGCCGGCGAGTTCATGGCCGACTCGAAGGGCTACTTCGCCGACGCCGGCTTCTCGAGCGTGAAGCTCAACGCCGGCCCCGGCGCCACGGAGAACCTCGTCGCCTCGGGCAAGGCGACCTTCGGCCTCACGAACGCCGTCACCGCCGCGCAGGTCATCGCGGAGGAGGACGCGCCGCTGAAGATCGTCGGCACGACGTACCAGAAGAACCCGTTCACGATCCTGTCGCGCAAGGACACGGGTGACATCGCGACGCCGGCCGATCTCGTGGGCAAGAAGATCGGCGTCCAGGCCGGTGGCAACGAGATCCTGTTCAAGGCCCTGCTCGCCGCGAACGACATCGACGAGAAGGACGTCACGATCGTGCCGGTCGAGTACGACCCCGCGCCGCTGGTCAACAAGGAGGTGGACGGCTTCGTGGCCTACCTGACCAACGAGGCAATCCTCGTCGCCTCGCAGGGCATCGAGACGACGAACCTGCCCTTCGCGGACAACGGCCTGCCGTTCGTCGCCGAGTCGATCATCGCGACCGACCAGACGATCCAGGAGCAGCCCGAGATGGTCAAGGCGTTCCTCGAGGCCGAGATCAAGGGCTGGAAGGACGCCTGCGCCGACATCGAGGAGGGCGCGCGCCTGGCCGTCGAGGAGTACGGCAAGGACCTCAAGCTCGAGATGGACAAGGAGATCGAGCAGAACACGGTCCAGTGCGAGAGCCTCATCAACACCGAGGAGACCGCCGCGAACGGCCTGTTCACGATCAGCGACGCGCTGCTCGACGAGAACCTGACCTCGCTCGGCCGCGCCGGGATCGACGTCGAGGCCGCCGACGTGTTCGACCTGTCGCTGCTGGACGAGCTGTACGAGGAGAAGCCCGACCTCAAGGGCTGATGAGCCGATGAGCACGCCTGAAGTGCTGGCCGGGTCCGGTGCCGTGGGAGTCGATGGCTCCCTCGGCACCGGGGTCCGCCTGCAGAACCTCACCAAGACCTTCACGATGGGTCGCCGCAGCGTCACGGCGCTCGACGACGCGACGCTGTTCACCGACCGGGGCAGCTTCCTGTCGCTGCTGGGCCCGTCGGGATGCGGCAAGTCCACGATCCTGCGCATCCTGGCCGGCCTCGAGAAGCCGTCGAGCGGCACGGCACTGGTCGACGGCAAGTCGCCGTTGGAGCTGCGCCGCAACCACGAGCTGGGCATCGCGTTCCAGGACTCGGCGCTGCTGCCGTGGCGCAGCGTCCTGTCGAACATCCGGCTGCCCTTCGAGGTGTCGGGTCGCGACCGCGACGACGCCCTCGTGGCCGAGCTGATCAAGCTCGTCGGCCTCGAGGGCTTCGAGAAGGCCAAGCCGGCCCAGCTCTCGGGCGGGATGCGCCAGCGCGTCTCGATCGCGCGGGCGCTCGCCGTGAAGCCGTCGGTGCTGCTGCTCGACGAGCCGTTCGGCGCGCTCGACGACATGACTCGCCAGCGGCTCAACGTCGAGCTGCTGCGGATCTGGACCGAGAAGCCCGCGACGACGCTCATGGTCACGCACGGCATCTCGGAGGCGATCTTCCTGTCGGACAAGGTCGCCGTGATGAGCGCGCGGCCCGGTCGCGTGCAGGAGGTCATCGACGTCGACCTGCCGCGCCCGCGCGTGCCCGAGATGATGCGCACGCGCGAGTTCCACGCCCTGCACGACCGGGCGTCCGAGCTGCTGTTCGGCGCCCACGGGTCCGGCGTCGATGACTGAGTCGCGCGGCAGGACGATCCTGCACGGCGCCCTCGGCCTCGGCGGCATCGTCGTGGTATGGGCGCTGGCCGCGACGACGGTGTTCGCCGACAAGGCGATCCCGACGCCGTGGGGCGTGCTGGCGGGGTTCGCCGACGACGGTGCGCGGTTCTACGTCAACAACTTCGCCGGCACCGTGAAGGAGGCCTCGCTCGGCTTCCTGTGGGGCAACCTGATCGCGCTCGCGCTCGCCGCGGTCGTGCTGCTCGTGCCGGTCTTCGAGAAGGTCATCACGCAGGTCGCGGTCATCAGCTACTGCGTGCCGATCGTCGCGATCGTGCCGATCCTGTACATCATCCTCGGCGGGGCCGAGGGCCCCGGCGACGCGTCCCCGACGGCGGTGGTGCTCGCGGCGATCTCGGTGTTCTTCACGACGGTCGTGGGCGCGGTGCTGGGCTTCCGCTCCGCCGACGCGACGAGCCTCGACGTCGTGAGCGTGTACGGCGGCGGTCGCTGGAAGCAGATGTCGAAGGTCCAGCTCATGTCCGCCTTGCCGTACATCGTCTCGGCGCTGCAGATCGCGGCGCCCGCGGCGTTCCTCGGGGCGATCCTGGGCGAGTACATCGGCGGCGTGGACCGGGGGGTCGGGCCGGCCCTCATCAACGCGCAGCAGAACCTCGACGTCGAGCGTGCCTGGGGGATCATGTTCGTCTGCGCGCTCGTGGCCGGTGCCGCCTACGCACTGCTGGGCCTGCTGGGCCGGGTCGTGACGCCCTGGTCCACCGGGAGGACCGCATGAGCGCCGTCGCCGGGGTGCGCGGGAGCGCGGGCGTCGTCGCCCGGGGCGTCGGCAGGGCGCTCGGCAACGCGCTGCTCGTCACCGTGATCGTCTACCTGCTGTGGGTCACCGTCGTCGGGCTCGTCGACAACCCGTTCGTCGCGAAGGGCCCCGGCGACGTCGCCGAGTTCCTGTTCACGGGCGACGATGCATCGCAGAACCGGGCGCAGGTGCTGGACCAGCTGGTGATCACGCTGCGCGACGCCGCGATCGGCTTCACGGCCGGCATGCTCGCCGCGATCGTCCTGGCCGGGGTGATCGTCCTGTCCCGGGGCGTCGAGGCCGCGGTCATGCCGGTCGCGATGATCCTGCGCGCCGTGCCCCTCATCGCGCTGGCGCCCGTCATCCGGATGATCTTCGGCCGCGGGCTCTCGGCCGTCGCCGTCATCAGCGGCATCGTCGTGCTCTTCCCGGCGGTCGTCGGCATCGTGTTCGGGCTGCGCTCGGCGAGCCCGCAGATGAGCGACGTCGTGCACGTCTACGGCGGCACCGAGCGCGACGCCCTGCTCAAGGTGGCGTTCCCGTCCGCCCTGCCGTCGCTGTTCGCCGCGATCCGGATCTCGGTGCCGGGTGCGATCACCGGCGCGCTGATCGCCGAGTGGCTCGCGACGGGCCAGGGGATCGGCTACGCGGTCGTGTCGGCCGCGGGCCAGTCCAAGAACAACGAGGTCTGGGCGCTCGTGATCGTCGTGACGGTCGTGTCGCTGCTGCTCTACACGCTGGCACAGGTTCTCGAGTCGTTCGTGCTCGCGCGGTACGGCAAGGACGCGGGCCGTGCGTGAACGGCCCGTCGGCATCGTGCTGGCCGCGGGCGAGGGCCGGCGGTACGGGATGCCGAAGGCGCTCGTCCGCGACCCCGACGGCGTCCCCTGGTGCCGGCGGGCCGTCGACGTCCTCGTCGAGGGAGGCTGCGGCGACGTCGTCGTCGTCCTCGGCGCGCTCGCCGAGACGGCGGTGCACCTCGTGCCCCCGCGGGCCGAGGTCGTGCTCGCGCGGGACTGGGCGCAGGGACCGGCGGCGTCGCTGAGGGCGGGCCTCGGCGCGGCGCGCGGCGACGTGGCGGTCGTGACCCTCGTGGACCTGCCCGGCCTCACGGCGGCGTCGGTCGCCCGGGTGGCACAGGGCGCGCACGACGGGACGGTCGTGCGGGCCACGTACGACGGGCGTCCGGGACACCCGGTCGTCATCGGCCGGCGGCACTGGCCCGTGGTGACGCGGTGCGAGCGCCCCGGCGAGGCGATGGCGGACCTCGGGGTGACCGAGGTCGACTGCACCGACCTCGGCGGCGGGGACGACGTCGACCGCTGATCACACGAGCTGCGCGAGCCGATCGAGGATCGCGACGCGCGCGTCCGCGTGGTCGACCAGCGCGTCGGTGAACGCCATCCCCATGGCCCCGGCGCCCACCACGAGGTAGTCCACGTCCAGCACGGTGGTCACCTGCTCACCGTGCGCCCCGAGGACGGCACGGCGTCAACGGCCTCAGGGCTTGCGGGTGATCCGGTAGTCGAGGGTGAGGAAGGGGTAGCCGAAGATCCGGAAGGCGTGCTCCGCGCGCAGGACCCCGTCCCGGAGGAAGACGTCGAGCCGCTCTTCGAACCCGGGCACGGCCAGCGTCGTGAGCTCGTCCGCCGCGGTGTCGACGTAGGAGAGGTAGTGCCCGGCCTGACCGTCGTCGACGCGGCTCGTCAGGGTGAGGCCGCCGTCGGGACGGTTCTGCGGCCGCAGGGTGGCGGTGAAGCTGCCCTCGGGCAGCGGGAACCCGACGCTCACGTAGCCGGCGCCGTCGACCTCGTAGGTCGTGTAGATGCCCAGTATGATCGGCTCGTCGTCGTCCGCGAACGACCGGATCCAGCCGCGGACCGAGACGGTCCCGTCGACACCCGAGATCGTGTCGATGCGGCTGCGGATGCCGCGCTGGGCCTCGCGCTGGTTCATCGGCATGCTCGCCTGGCCCAGCGGCCGGGCGACGGCGGTCCGGTATGCGAGGTAGCCGGGACGCACCCAGGCGCGCCAGCGCGGGACGATGTCGAGCGCGAACCTGGTCGTGTGCTCGTAGAACTCGCGCACGAGCGGATCGACCTCGCGCGGGTCGAGGTCGGGGCCGGCGAGCGCGTCGAGTGAGGCGACGATCCCCGTGTCCCGGCTGTCGGGCGTGTAGGTGCCGCCGAGCTCCTCGGCGAGGGCGTGGACGTAGTCGGTGCCGACGTAGCGCGACCGCGCGGGACGCGGCACGACGAACGGCAGATCCTCGGTCCGGGCGCGCTCGGCGAGCAGGCTCACCTGCGGGTCCCGGAAGACGGCGGCGGAGAGGACCCGCTGCGCGACGACGGCCGCCGCGGCGACGACCGAGCCCGGTGCGCCTGTGCGTCGCAGCAGGGTTCCGACCGCCAGCCCGACGAGTGGTCCCATCACGACCTTCTGCGGGCGGATGCCCAGCGCGCCGACGGTGGCGCCGGCGAGCGTGCCGATCGTGCGCGGTCCCGCGCCGGCCGCCTCGGCCGCGGAGCCGGCGGGAGCGACCAGCGCGGCGCTCACCGCGATCCGCTGCCACAGGGCCGGGATCTCGTTCGGGCGCTGGTGGGCGCGGGCCACGGCCTCCGAGGTCGCCAGTCCGGCCGCCCCGGCGAGCCCGGCCAGTGCCGCCACCCGGGGCCCACGCCGGGCCGCGAAGCAGGCGCCGCCCACGCCGCCGATCGCGGCGGCGAAGCCGAGGGAGGACGCGGTCGCCACACTCGCGAGCCTAGTCCTCCGGGCCGGTCAGCGGACCGTCCGCAACTGCGACGAGGTCGCCAGCGTGGTCCCGTCCGGATCCCAGATCGTGATGACCTCCGTGAGCCAACCGTCGTCGCTCGCCTCGGTCGTGGTCGCGTCGACGAGCACCCAGGAGAAGTCCCGCCTCGCGACCTCGGGCGTGAACCGCACGGTGGTCCGGACGGTCGGGATGGCGCGCAGGTCCGTCATGACGGCCGAGAGCGACGGGGCCAGCGCGTCGGCGAGGACGAGCAGCCGCTCCCACGGATCGGCGACCGGCTCGAGGAGCCTGATCCAGGCGCGCAGGTTCGGCTCGGGCGACGCCGAGAACGGCAGGGGAGCGGTCGCGGGCCGGACCTCGATGCGCGTGCTGATCGGGACGAACTCGGGCGGGACGACGAACGGCGGGGCGTGCTCGAGGGGATGGTCGACGTCGGGCAGCGGGACGCGCAGCGTGGGCAGCTGGGGCTCGCGCGGCGTGGTGAGGACGGCGGTGGCGACCGCGCACGTGGCGCCCGCGGACGTGACCGTCGCCGTCGCGAGGCTCGTGGCGCGGCCCTCGTGCGCGACCTGTGCGCGGACGTCCGGATGCTCGGTGACGGGCCGTACGAGGTGCGCCGTCAGCTCGACCGGGACGAGCCCGGCCGGCCCGGCGGCCCGCATTCCGCGCAGCGCGATGGCCGCCACGAGCCCGCCCTGCAGTCCGCCGAAGCCGTTGAACGGTCGCAGGTCGAGCCGCTCGCCCGCCAGCACGTCCGCGATGGCCGCGGTCATCGCGCCGACCTCGTGAACGTGGTCGCCGCGGCGAGCAGCGCGAACGCCGCCGTCGTCCACCACGCCGTCGCGAACGCCTCGGCGCCGGGCGGTCCCGCAGTCAGGACGGCGACCACGACGGCGACGCCGATCGCGATGCCGACCTGCCGCGCGGTCTGCAGGACGGCCGAGCCGGTCCCGTGCTGGGGCGGCGGCAGCTGGCTCGTGCCGAGGGCCATGGCGGGCGGAACGACGAGCCCGACGCTGATGCCGGTGAGCAGCATGCCGGGCAGGATGGAGGCCGCGTAGGCGGTCGACGGACCGGCGAGCAGGGCCCAGGACGCGACCCCGGCCGTGAACACCCCGCTGCCCAGCGCGATGACGGCGCGCGGCCCGATCACCGCGATGAGCCGTCCTCCGTAGACGGCGACGAAGGGCACCAGGAGCGGGCCCGGCGCGATGGCGAGGCCGGTGCGCAGCGCCGACAGGTCCCACACGTCCTGCAGCCACAGGACGACGGACAGCAGCATCGCGCCGAACGCGACGTGGAACGCGAGCAGCGTGACGCTCATGGCCGCGAAGTGCGGCGTGCGGAGCAGGGCGGGGGTGACGATCGGTGCGGCGGCCCGCGTCACGGCCGCCGCGTTGAGGACGAGGCCGAGCGCCACGACGGTACCGACCGCCAGCGTCCGCGACGAGGTCCAGCCCCACTCGGGTCCCTCGACGAGGAGCAGCACGAGGGCGGCGACGGTGACGACGAGCAGGGCGGCGCCGCCCAGGCCCGGGCGCGTCCCCGGATGCCCGGCCGTGACCGGGAGGACCCGCCATCCCACGAACGCGGCGGCGAGTCCCAGCGGCACGTTGACCAGGAAGACCCAGCGCCAGTCGGCCTGCACGAGGACACCTCCGGCGACGGGGCCCAGCGCCGCACCGATCCCGCCGAGTCCCGCCCAGAGGCGCACGGCGCCGGAGCGGGACTCGGCCGGGAACGCCGCGAGCACGAGCCCCAGCGAGGAGGGGATCATGAGCGCGGCGCCGGCCGCCTGCAGGACGCGGAAGCCGACGAGCGCGCCCAGGTCGGACGTCAGCGCGCACGCGGCCGAGGCGGCGGTGAACACCAGGAGCCCGGCGAGGAACCCGCGCTTGCTGCCGATCAGGTCGCTCACGCGTCCGGCGGGGACCAACAGCGCGGCAAACGTGATCGCGTACGCGTTGAGGATCCACGAGAGGTCGGACAGGTCGTCGACCCCGAGCGAGACGGCGATGTCGCCCAGGGCGACGTTGACGATGAACAGGTCGAAGCCGGAGAGCAGCACGCCCACCGCGACGACGGCCATCACGGCGGGCGGAGCGCTCGTGCGCGCTGTCAGTTGCGTCATGCAATGCACTGTAGGATCAGTGCATTGCATGACGCAACCGACTAGTCTGATGCCATGCGCCGCAGCAGCTTCGCCGACATGAACTGTTCGATCGCCCAGAGCCTGGAGGTGATCGGGGAATGGTGGACCCCGCTGATCCTGCGCGACGCGATGATGGGCGTCACCCGGTTCGAGCAGTTCCAGTCCCGCCTCGGGATCGCGCGCAACGTCCTCTCGGCGCGCCTGCAGACGCTCGTCGACCACGGGATCCTCGAGGAGGTCCAGTACTCCGACCGGCCGCCGCGATCCGAGTACGTGCTGACCCAGCAGGGGCGCGAGCTGTGGCCCGTCCTGACGATGCTGCGCCAGTGGGGCGACAGGTGGCTCGCCACGGACGGACCGCCCGTGGAGGCGGTGCACGCGTCCTGCGGGCACGAGACGCACGCCGAGCTCGTGTGCTCGCACTGCGGAGAGCGCCTGCGTGGCCGCGACCTGCAGCTGCGACACGGACGCGGCGCTCCCGACGGCGGGATCATCCCGGCGGCTCGAGTCGACAGGGCCGACGCGCAGGGTTAGACCTGAGGCATGGGACGAGGCACACGAGCCGGCGCGACGATCGCGGGGGCGGCAGCAGCGGCACTGGGCGGCGTCGCCGCGTACGACCTCACGCAGCGCAAGCACGCGATCCTGCGCAACTTCCCGATCATCGGGCACTTCCGGTACTGGGTCGAGACCGTCGGTCCCGAGCTGCGCCAGTACATCGTCACCAGCAACGACGAGGAGCGTCCGTTCTCACGCGACCAGCGCCGTTGGGTCTACGCGAGCGCGAAGGGCGAGAACAACTACTTCGGCTTCGGCACCGACAACGACGTCGAGCGCGTCGTCGGCTACCCGATCATCAAGCACCGCACGTTCGCGGGACCGGGGGCGACCACCGCGCCGCACGGCAGCGAGGGCACGCCGCTGCCGTCCGCCAAGGTCCTCGGCGGCCCACGCGGGCGCCGGCACGCGTTCCGGCCGGCGTCGGTGGTGAACATCTCCGGGATGAGCTTCGGCGCGCTGTCGGCGCCGGCGATCGAGGCGCTCAACGCGGGCGCCGCGATCGCGGGGTGCATGCAGAACACGGGGGAGGGGTCGATCGCCCCGCCGCACCGCAGCGGCGGCGATCTCGTCTTCCAGATCGGCACGGCGTACTTCGGCTGCCGTGACGAGCACGGCCGCTTCGATCTCGGCCGCCTCGTCGACCTCGTCCAATCGGCGCCCGTGCGCGCGATCGAGATCAAGCTGTCGCAGGGCGCCAAGCCGGGCCTGGGCGGCATGCTTCCCGGCGCGAAGGTGGATCGCACGATCGCCGAGATCCGCGGCATCCCCGAGGGCGCCGACTGCGCGTCGCCCAGCCGGCACTCCGCGTTCGACGACGTGGACTCGATGCTCGACTTCGTGGAGCTGGTCGCCGACGCCACCGGGCTGCCGGTCGGCATCAAGTCGGCCGTCGGCAACATGGACTTCTGGGACGAGCTCGTCGAGAAGATGGAGCCCCGCACGCGCGGCGTCGACTTCGTCAACATCGACGGCGGCGAGGGCGGCACGGGCGCGGCGCCCATGATCTTCGCCGACTCGGTCGCGTACCCGTTCCGGATCGCCTTCTCCGAGGTCTACAAGCGGTTCGCCGCCGCCGGGCTGACCGACGACCTCACGTTCATCGGCGCCGGCAAGCTCGGCCTGACCGAGAACGCGCTCGTGGCCTTCGCGCTGGGGGCGGACATGGTCAACGTCGGCCGCGAGGCGATGCTCTCGATCGGCTGCATCCAGGCGCAGAAGTGCCACACTGACCACTGCCCGGTCGGCGTGGCGACGCAGAACCCCCGGTACACGCGCGGCCTCGACCCGACGCTGAAGAAGACCCGGTTCGCGAACTACCTGTTCGCGCTGCGGCGCGACCTGCTGAAGGTCTCCGAGGCGGTCGGCGTGGTCCATCCGGGGATGATCAACGCCGACGACATCGACATCCTCGACGGCCAGCGCCTCCACGTGTCCCTGCGCGAGCTCTACGGCTACGAGCCGGGCTGGGGCGAGCTGGGCAAGGCGCTCCAGGACGATCTCGTCGACGTCATGGCCCACCTGGGCGAGGACCAGGAGGAGGACTCGCGGCACTAGCCGCGGCGGTCCTCGCCGATCCCCGCGTCGCGAGCGCGCGCCACCGCCTCGGCGCGCGTGCCGGCCTGCAGCTTCGCGAGCACGTCGCTCACCCGGTTGCGCACGGTCTTCTCGGACAGGAACAGGCGGCGCGCGATGCCGGCGTTGTCCAGACCCCGAGCCATGAGGTCGAGCACCTCGCGCTCGCGCGTCGTCAGCTGCGGGAACGGCAAGGCCGCGGGCGCACCGGCGGGGGAGCCGACCGAGAAGAACCGCACGACCTGCTCGGCGACCTTCGGGCCGAAGACGGCCTCACCGCGCATCACGCCCTCGACCACGCGGTGGACGTCCTCGGCTCCGGACTCCTTGAGCAGGTAGCCGCGGGCCCCGGCGCGCAGGGCGGCGAAGATCGAGTCCGGGTCCTCGTTCATCGTCAGCACCACGACCCGCGTCCGGGGGTGCCGCTCGGTCACCCGGGCGGTCGCGGTGAGCCCGCCCATGCCGGGCATGCGCAGGTCCATCAGCACGACGTCGGGGTCGAGCCGGCCGACGGCGTCGAGGGCGTCCTCGCCGGTCGCGGCCTCGCCGACGACCTCGATCCCGGGCAGTGCGCCCAGCACGGCCAGCATGCCGGCGCGGAACAGCTCGTGGTCGTCGACGACGAGGACGGTGGTCATCGGCTCTCCTCGGGGAGGGGGATCGTGAGGCGGACGGTGGTCCCGCCGCCGGGGGTGGACAGGTGCTCGAGCGTGCCCTCGACCTCCGCGGCGCGCTGGCGCATGGACGCCAGGCCGACGCCGGCGCGCGGATGGGCGGGCAGGCCACGTCCGTTGTCGGCGACCTGCACCACGACGGCGCCGGGCATCCGCCGCGCCTCGAGTCGCACGGTGGAGGCGGCGCTGTGCTTGACGGTGTTGGTGACGGCCTCGGCGGCGACCGCGTAGGCCGTGACCTCGGCCGCGGCGGGCAGGTCGGCGAGGTCGTGCACGTCGGCCTCGCCCGTCATGGGCGCCACGGTCTCGACGAGCTGGCGCAGCGCGACCTCGAGTCCCATCTGGTCGAGGATCGGCGGCCGGAGGCCGTGCGACACCGAGCGCACCTGCGCCACGGCCTGGCGCAGCCGGTCGCGGATGAGTGCCGCCTCGTCGTGGTGCGGACCGTCCGCGAGTCGGGTCGCGAGCACGTCGGCCTGCAGGGCGATCGCGGCCAGCGAGGGACCGACGCCGTCGTGCAGGTCGTTGCGCAGGCGGCGACGCTCCTCCTCGCGGGCACCGACGATCGAGGCGCGGCTGCGCTGCACGTCGGCGACGAGCCCCGAGGCGTAGGCGAGCATCGCGGCCTGGGCGGCGGACTCGTCGAGGACCTGGCGCTCCTGGTCGGTGAACCCCTCGCGCTCGCGCCGCGGCCCGACCTCGAGGAGCCCGACGGTGCGGCCCATCGCGACGGCGTCGAGCGCGACGACGTGGTCGGGTCGCGGTCCGCTCGCCACGCGCGCGCCGCCCGGCGCGCTGAACGCCACGTAGGGCAGGCGCATTGTCGAGCGGACCGCGGCGACCAGCTCCCGCAGCGCCTGCTGAGGCTCGGCCGAGTCCGCCATCGCCGCGGCGATGCGGCGTCCCAGCAGCCGCGAGCTCTGGCGCTCGGGGAAGAGCCACCGATCGACGGCGTGCTGGACGGCCGCGCGCACCAGGACCGCGGCGACGGCGAGCGCCGCGATGAGGAAGACGCCGCGGCGCGTGCCCGCGACCTCGGGGTCGAGCCGCAGCAGCAGCCACGTGCCGCCCGCGGTCACGACGGCCAGCACGGCCACGAGCACGACCGAGCGACCCAGCACGACGTCCACGTCGAAGAGGCGGTGGCGCACGACCGCGACGGCGATCGCGAACGGCACCGCGAGCAGTCCGACCGCGAAGACCGCGGGGTGCATGTCCGGGATGGCCGAGAGCAGCAGGGAGACGAGCACGACGACGCCGCCGAGCGCGAGCCACTGCAGCTGGATCCGCTCGACGCCCACGGAGCGCCGCATGCGCAGCAGCACGGCCACGATCGCCGCCGGGATGCCGACGAGGTTGGCGTAGAGGGCGGCGGGTAGCACCACGTAGTTCAGGACCTCGAGCGCCGGGATGTCGATCGGGTTCGTGACGAGGGGGTCGACGTCGCTGCGGCCGGGGACCACCATGCGGCACACGGCGACGGTCGCGGCGGCCGCGAGCAGCGAGAGCGCGAACGGGCGCCACCGGCGCGACGGCAGCCGGCCGTCCGGGAACAGCATCGGCACGAGCGGCAGCACCACGAGGTACAGCGCGAAGCCCCACATCGACGTCCAGTCGCTGAGGGCGGACAGCGGCAGGTCACCGACGTACGCGTTCCAGATGCTGTACTCGCCGAGCAGCTGGTAGAGCGAGATCCACGCGGTCGCCACGAGCAGCCAGCCGCAGCGGTTCGCGGGCTGCGCCCGCACGACGACGAGTCCCGCGAGCGGCCACGTGGCCCCCAGGGCGACGTTCGACCACGCGAAGACGGGGACCTCGGGGGACCGGGCCTGGGCCGCGGCGTGCAGCGCGACGGCGGCGATCGAGCAGGCCAGCGACGCGACGACCAGCATCGCGGCCAGGCGCCGCAGCTGCGGATCGGTCAGGCGGGACACGCAAGCATCGTGGCACGGGGGAGCGGCGCCGGGACGCGGTTCGGCCGAGGATCCCGGGCGAATCGGGGTGCTCGTCCCTGTCGCCCGGGACAGGTCCCCTCCTACGTTCACGGCACGTCAAGTCGTGAAGAAACGGAAGGAACCCCCCATGAGCACCTCGACCACCACCCACGCTCGCGCCGAGGCGCAGCCCGCGCCCACCGTCGGACGGGGCCGCTGGCCCCTGCTCGGCGTGGCGGCCGGCGTCGGCGCGATCGTCGCCACGCTCGCCCTCGACATCCACCCGACCGGCTGGGACATCGACACCCCGTACAGCCAGGCCGTCGTGGACGAGGTCAGCTCGGGCAAGGCGCACGCGAGCGTCATCGTCGGCTACCTCACCGTCGGCCTGCTGCTGTTCCTGGCCGCCGCGTGGCGCCGCCACGTCGAGCCCCGCGCGCTCGCCAGCACGGCGGCCCGCGTGGTGCCGCTGGCGCTGACGGCCGCGGCCGGTGCGCTCTCGCTCGGCTACGGCTGGCGCGGCGCCTTCGGCCTCTACACCGGCAGCGAGGAGGGCGCGTTCGACACGGAGGGCCTCTACATCCTGTTCGTGCTGAACGACTTCGGCGCCTACATCGGCTACCTCGGCGTGACGGTCGCGGCCGTGGCCGTCGTGTGGATGTCGCTGCGTGAGCGCCTGATCTCGCGCTGGATCGGCATCTTCAGCATCCTGCCGATCCTGCCCGTCGTGATCACGGTCGCCGCCTTCGGCCTGCCCGGCTTCCCGGGCGTCGCGAGCGGCCTGTGGCTGATCGTCGCCTTCGCCGGACTCGCCTTCGGCCGTAGCCCGATCAACCGCTGAGCACGTCCTCCGGCCGGACCGGCGCCCCGTCGCGGGGCGGCGGTCCGGCCTCTTGGCAGGCCCGCGCGACGGCGGGACACTCGAGCATGAGGATCCGTCGCGCCATCCCCGTCCTGACGACCGATGACCCGGCCGCGGCGCGATCGTTCTACGAATCGTATCTGGGCTTCCGCGTGTCCATGGACGAGGACGGGATGCTGATGTTCGCCTCGCCCACCACCCCGACGACCCAGGTCATCGTGACCTACCCGAGCCCGACCGCCGTCGATCCCGACGTGGCCGCGGTCGACGTGTCCATCGAGGTCGACGACGTCGACGCGGCCCACCGCGAGGCCCTCGCCGCGGGCATGGCGATCGTCCGCGACCTGCGCGACGAGCCCTGGGGCGTCCGCCGCTTCTTCGTCCGGGACCCCACCGGCCGCACGCTCAACGTGCTGTCGCACATCGAGCCGTGATCCCTCCACCATGTGACTGATGGTGTTCTTGGGACGCAGTGCCGCATTCGTGCCTACAGTCGGCCGGTGACGATCGAGACACCGCCCGAGAAGCGCATGCGGCTGCGATACGCGGGGCAGTGCCGGCTCTGTGGGACCGAGCTGCCTGCCAGGGCGGAGGCCATCTGGGAGCGTGTGACCAAGACCGTGCGATGCGTCGAGTGCCGGGAGTCCACTGCCGCGGCGGAGGTCGACGCCGGTGTGCCCGGCGCGTCGGCCCGCCGCGAGTACGAACGTCGCCGGGCCATGGACGAACAGCGAGTGCGGGATCGGCACCCGCGAACGGCCCGCCTGAGGTTGGCTCTGGGCGGCGAGCGCCGGTCGACGAAGTCCTGGGACACCGGAGCGATCGGGGAGGAGCAGTTCGGCGCTCGGCTCCAGGAGATGGCCAACGAGCGATTGCGCGTCCTGCACGACCGTCGCGTGCCCGGCAAGCGCTCGAACATCGATCACATCGCGATCTCGCCCTCGGGCGTGTGGATCCTCGACCCGAAGCGCTACCGCGACCAGCAGCCCGTGCTGCGCGTCGAAGGCGGGTTCCGCCGGCCCCGCGTCGAGAAGCTCATGGTGGGCGGACGCAACCAGACGAGGCTGGTCGACGGCATGCTGGGGCAACTGGAGCTCGTCCGGGAGATCGTCGGCCCGGAGATCCCCGTCCGCGGCGTCCTGTGCTTCATCGAGGCGCGCTGGCCGCTCTTCGGCGGCGACTTCTCGATCGACGGCGTGGGTGTCATGTGGCCGCGGAGGCTCTACCCCCAGCTCTCGCAGGAGGGCCCGCTGGGCGTCGACGACATCGACCGCCTCTACCGAGCGCTCGGCACCGCGTTGCCACCCGCATGATCGCCGCGCTGCTGACGGCGTTGAGCCTGGCGGTCTTCGTCGGCGTCCTCATCCTGCCGTGGATCGCCGCCTTGGTGCATGCCTCCCGGACGAGCGACGCCGCCTGGGCGCGGACCGGGCGCTCGAGGACCGCATGGGTGCTCGTGCTGGCGATCGCCGGTGCGATGGGCGGCGGCATCATCGCGTCGCTGGTCTACTACCTGACTGCTCACCGCGCACTGGAGCGCGCTCGGCGGGCGATCGCCGTGTACCCGTTCGCGTGAGTCAGACCAGCCGGAAGCGCAGGCACACGATCGGGGTGTCGTCCTCGACGGGGTTGCCCTCCTGCTCCCAGTAGCGGAGGTGCCCGGCGCGCCACTCCTCGAGGTCGGCGTCGCCCTCGCCCTCGGCGGCGGCGAACTCCCACGGGATGTCGATGAAGCGCAGCGTCTCGACCCCGGTGATCTCGATGGTGCCGACCGGCTGGCGCTCGCTGTCGAGGAGCACTAGGCGCTCGCCGACGTGCTCGAGCTCCTCGCCCTCGCGCTCGTACTCCAGCAGCAGCCCGGCCGTGGCGCGCTTCCGCCCCGCCAGGACGAGGCCGTTCAGGCGGTCACGCAGCTCCCCGGGGAAACCGAGCTCGATGCTGCGCAGCCCGTCGACGCGGGGCCACATCACGCGACCTCCGGGCTCAGCGCCGCGACGCGCAGTCGATGCAGGTGCGCGCGACGGGCCGGGCCTCGAGCCGGGCGGGGGCGATGGGTCGGCCGCAGTTCTCGCATGTCCCATATGCTCCCGCGTCGAGGCGCCTCTGTGCGGCATCGATCTCGGCGAGGTGTCGCCGGGCCTGCTGCAGGATCGAGTCGACCTGCGACCGCTCGAACGCGATCGTCGCGCCGTCGGGGTCGTGCTCGTCGTCCGCGTTCGAGTCCTTCGACGCCTCGACGACGGCGTCGAAGTCCTGGGTCAACGTGGCGATCTGCCGCAGCGTGCGCTGCCGCTCGGCCTCGAGGAGGCCGCGAGGGTCGGTGTCCGTCATCGAGTCTCCTTCCGCCGAGACGCCCCCACCATGATGGCTCCCGCGGCCCAGCCTCGTGGGTTTCGCCACGCAGGCCGCGCGAGGACACTCGAAGGATGGACAAGGTCGACCTGGAGCCCGCCGGCCGGGCGCTCCTGGCGGTCGTGGACCGCATCGACGACGCGGACCTGGGCCGCGAGACGCCGTGTCCCGGCGTCAGCTTGGGTCAGCTCCTGCAGCACGTCGTGGGACTGACCGAGGCGTTCCGCGCGGCCGCCGACAAGGAGCTCGGGCCCCTGACCGACACCGCGCCCGACCCCACCGAGTCGCCCACGGTGCAGGACGGCTGGCGCGAGGCGCTCCACCTCCACGTGCCGCGGCTCGTGCGCTCGTGGCGCCGGGACGAGGCGTGGCAGGGGATGACCCGCGCCGGCGACGTCGACCTGCCCGGCGATGTCGCGGGACGCGTGGCCTTGGACGAGATCGTGGTCCACGGCTGGGACGTCGCCCGGGCGAGCGGACAGGACTACGAGGTGGACGACGCGACGGCCCAGGCGTGCCTCGAGTTCGCGCAGGGCTACGACGAGAGCGGGACGCCCGGCCTCTTCGGTCCGGCCGTCCCGATCGGGCCCGACGCGCCGGTGCTGGACCGCCTCGTCGCGCGCACGGGCCGCGACCCGCGGTGGACGCCCGGATGAGCTCAGCCGCGCAGGACCTTCTCCATCGCCTTGCCCTTCGCCAGCTCGTCGACGAGCTTGTCGAGGTACCGGATCCGCTGCATGAGCGGGTCCTCGACCTCCTCGACCCGGACGTGGCACACGACGCCGGTGATGAGCGCGGCGTTCGGGTTGAGGTCCGCCTGGGCGAAGAACTCCTCGAACGTCGAGCCGTCGTCGAGGTGGCGCTGCAGGGTGGCCTCGTCGTAGCCGGTGAGCCACTCGATCACCTGGTCGAGCTCGGCCTTGGTCCGGCCCTTGCGCTCGACCTTCGCGACGTAGTGCGGGTAGACCGACGCGACGGTCGTGGTGAAGATCCGGTGCATCCGCCGAGTGTAGGCCGCGATCAGTCGCGCGCGGCAGCCTCCGCGGCCTCGACGTAGGCGTCCGCGAACGCGCCGATGTGCTGCAGGAACACGGCGCGTTCGCTCTCGGGAACGACCTGGAGGGCCTGGTCGAGCATCGCCAGCTGCGCGGTCAGCTCGCGCGAGAACATGTCCAGTGCCGCTTGGCTGGCGCTGAAGTGCCACGCGGACTGGCCGGGCTCGCGCGAGCGCTCGAGCAGCCCGGCCTTGAGCGCGGCGTTCGCCTGGCGGTTGACGGTGGACTGCTCGAGGCCGAGCTCCTCGGCGATCGTGCGCAGGGTGCGCGGCCGGCCGTCGGAGAACATCCACAGCAGGCGTCCGTCGGCGTGTCCGAACTCGCCGGTCTCGGCGGCGCGCCGGGCGCGCTCGAAGCGGGCGAGCGCCCTCAGCGCGGCCCACGCCGGAGCTCCGCGGGCGGCCTGCGTGATCGAGGTCATGGAGGTCTCCGTTTGTCGGGGGACGAGACTCGTGTGTAGTCTACACAAGCCGATTGTGTAAGTTACACACCGCTTCTCCGACAGGACGACCAGCCCATGCACTCTCCCTCCGTCGTCGACGAGCCCGTCGAGACCACGTTCCCCACGGCGCTCGTGGTCATGGTGCTCGCCTTCGGCAGCTTCTCGGGGGCGCTCATGCAGTCCCTCGTGATCCCGATCCAGAGCGAGCTGCCCAAGCTGCTCGGCACCGAGCCCGCCAACGCCTCGTGGGCCGTGACCGCCACGCTCCTCGCCGCGGCCGTCACGATGCCCGTGACCGGACGCCTCGCCGACATGTACGGCAAGAAGAAGGTCATGGTCGTCTCCGCGGCCGTCCTCGTCGTCGGCTCGCTGCTCGCGGCGTTGTCGAGCTCGCTCGCGCCGTTCCTCGTCGGTCGCGCGCTGCAGGGCATGGCGATGGGCTACATCCCCGTGGCGATCAGCATGGTCCGCGAGGTCACGCCCGTCGAGAGGCGCGCGACCGCCGTCGCCGCCGTGAGCGCCACCATGGGAGTCGGTGGCGCGCTCGGCCTGCCGCTCGCGGCGTGGGTCGCGCAGGACTACTCGTGGCACGCACTGTTCTGGTTCTCGTCCGTCCTCGCGGCGATCGTCACGGTCGCCACGGTCGTGGTCATCCCGAGCGTGCACGACGAGCACCCCGCCCGGATCGACGTCGTCGGCGTCCTCGGACTCGCGGTCGGCCTGGTCTCGGCACTCGTCGGCGTCAGCAAGGGCAGTGAGTGGGGCTGGACCGACGGCCGGACGATCGGCTCGATCGTGGGCGGCGTCGTCGTCCTGCTGCTGTGGGCCTGGTTCGAGCTGCGCCACCACGACCCGCTCGTCGACCTGCGCACGAGCGCCCACCCGCCCGTGCTCTTCACGAACCTCGCCGCGGTGCTGATCGGCTTCGGCATGATGGCGCAGTCGATCGTCCTGCCGCAGCTGCTGCAGATGCCCGAGGAGACCGGTTTCGGGCTGGGCCAGACGATCCTGCAGGCCGGCCTGTGGATGGCGCCCGGCGGCCTCATGATGATGCTGTTCGCCCCGGTGTCGAGCAAGCTCATCACGACGGTCGGCGCCCGGGTCACCCTGTCGGTCGGCGCCACCGTCCTGGCGGTCGGCTACCTCGTGACGCTGTTCCTGATGAACGCGCCGTGGGAGCTCATGCTCGGCTCGCTCGTCGCCTGCGCGGGCGTCGGCATCGGCTACGCGGCCATGCCCACCCTGATCCTGGACAACGTCCCGGAGTCGGAGTCCGGCTCCGGCGTGGGCCTGAACGCCCTCATGCGCTCGGTCGGCACCACGATCGCCGGCGCCGTCATGGCCGCCGTGCTGACCAGCAAGACGGTGGACTTCGCGGGCTACGCGATCCCGGACAAGGGCGCGTTCCAGCTCTGTTTCGTCATCGGGGCCGGAGCGGCGTTCGCCGGCGCCCTGGTCGCGCTGCTCGTGCCGCGGCAGGGCGCGAGGGCCTGAGCCGCCCCGCGCCGCGCGCTCAGGGGCCGGTGGCGCCCCGGGCGCGCTGCTCGGCCCACGCGCGGTCGCGCAGGTCGATCGCGTCGGCGCAGGCCTGCAGGAAGCGCGCCGTCGCCGCGCCCGGCGTGGTGTCGCCGAGGTAGTACTCGACGAGGTCGCGCCGGGCCTGCGCGGTGGGGTCCGAGCCGAGGTGCTCGGCCACGAGGGCCGCGACGTCGGCACCCTCCTCGACGACGGGAAGCGCGTCCATGAGCCGCGACGGCGGCACGGGCACGCGGGGACGGCACACGAGCACCGGCTTGCCGCTCGGCAGCCAGTTGAGCGTCACCGCCGAGACGTCGGTGATGAGCAGGTCCGCGTCCGCGAACGACTGCTCGAGCGGCACGTCGGTGTCCACGCGGTCGGCCCGCGAGCGGACCATCGCGTCGGCCTCGCCGTAGGCGGGGTCGATCACGCCGTTGAGCGGGTGCGGCCGGTAGACGACGCGGTACGTGCCCGAGAGCGCGTCGACGATCGCGGCGCCGTGCGTCAGCAGCGAGCCGTACGAGACCGAGGGCTGCGAGGCCTCCCACGTGGGCGCGTACAGGACCGTGGGGCGCGTCGGGTCGGGACGCGGCGCCGGCAGGGGAGCGTCCAGCTGCGGCTGGCCGATCAGCACCGACCGCGCCGGAGCGTCGTAGAGCATGACGGCGGCGCTCGTGCGGTCGAGCGCCGCCTGGCCCGCGAGGAAGCACAGGTCGTACGCCTTGACCTGGTTCGAGACCGAGACGCCCTTGTCGCTGTCGCCGTGCCCGAGGTAGACGTGCACGAGCGACGTGAACCGCAGGCACTCGAAGTTGATGGGGTCGTGGTTGACGTACAGCGCGAGCTTCACGTCGCTCACGGCGAGGATCTCGTCGAGCTGCCCGTACCGGGCGAGCGTGACGCAGTCGAGGCCGGACTCGGCGCGCACGATCCGCGCGGTCCGCGAGTCCTTGAACACCGCCACCACGCCGTGCTGCGCGTCGAGCGCCTGGAGCGCCGGCAGCCACGGGCGCACCTGGTAGAGCGCGTCCGCGCCGTTCGGGAAGTAGAACAGCACGGACTGCGTGAACGGACGGCCGAGGCGGTCCTCGTCGGTGCGCTTGTCCGGCATGCCGACCGGGAGGAAGCGCGACCGGCGGATGCGGCCGATCGCCCACTGGCGCAGGCGGGCGACGGGCCCGACCCGCGATTCAGCCACGGACCAGTCCCGGGCGCAGCACGTTGTCGACCATGGAGAGCGCCGACGCGATCGCCATGTGCATGTCGAGGTACTGGTAGGTGCCCAGCCGCCCGCCGAAGTGCACGTCCGGCTCGCCCTCGGTCAGCCGGCGGTAGGCCAGCAGGGCCTCGCGGTCGGCGGCCGTGTTGACGGGGTAGTACGGCTCGTCGTCCGTGCCGACGTTCGCGAACCGGCTGAACTCACGCATGATGACGGTCGCGTCGCCGGGGTAGTCGCGCTCGGGGTGGAAGTGCCGGAACTCGTGGATCCGCGTGTACGCGATCTCGGGGTCGGCGTAGTTCATGACCGGCGTGCCCTGGAAGTCGCCGATCGGCAGGACCTCGGACTCGAAGTCGAGCGTGCGCCAGCCGAGGGGCCCGTGCGCGTGGTCGAAGTAGCGGTCGAGCGGACCCGTGTAGACGACGGGGAGCCGCCCCACGGTGTCGGCCTTGTTGTACGGCTGCGACCCGTCGAAGAAGTCGGTGTCGAGGCCGATCGTGATGTTCGGGTGGTCCGCCATCCGCTCGAGCCACGCCGTGTAGCCGTCGGTGGGCAGGCCCTCGTACGTGTCGTTGAAGTAGCGGTTGTCGTACGTGTACCGGACCGGCAGCCGGGTGATGATGTCCGCGGACAGCTCGGTCGGGTCGGTCTGCCACTGCTTGGCGGTGTAGCCCTTGATGAACGCCTCGTACAGCGGGCGCCCGATGAGGCTGATCGCCTTCTCCTCGAGGTTCGTGGCCGCCGCCGAGCCGCCCGACAGGCCGATCCCCGCCTGCTCGGCCACCCACGCGCGCGCCTCGTCGGGCGTCATCGCCGAGCGGGTGAACTGGTTGATCGTGCCGAGGTTGATCGGCAGCGGGTACACCTCGCCGCGGTACGTCGAGTACACGTGGTGGCGGTAGCCGGTGAACGTGGTGAACCGGTTGACGTAGTCCCACACGCGCTCGTTCGAGGTGTGGAACAGGTGCGCGCCGTAGCGGTGCACCTCGATGCCGGTGGTGGGCTCGGCCTCGCTGTAGGCGTTGCCGCCCAGGTGCGAGCGCCGGTCGATGACGTGGACCTTGAGGCCCGGGTCGTTCGCCAACTGCTCTGCGACAGTGAGGCCGAAGAAGCCGGACCCGACGACGAGGACGTCAGTCATCGGCGCCTCCCGTCAGCGCGGGCATCGGCGTCCACGTGCGGTCCGCCCAGATCCTGCGGCCGTCGCGGAAGCCGCGGACGAGGGAGGTGAAGCCCCGGAACGAGCGCTCGACCACGACGAGCCGCACGATCTCCTTGGCGAACGTCAGGAACGTGCCGATCGCGAAGCCGACGCGGTTGAGCCGGCCGTGCACGTCGAAGTAGCGGCCGACGTAGGCCCGGTTGCGCATGACGTGGTACTTCGCCAGCGGGCTGGAGTCGTTGAGGTGGCGGATGCCGAGGCTGACCTGCTTCTGCTCGCGCTTCTTCTGCAGCACGAACTCGTCGACGTAGACGACCTCGGTCTCGAGCGAGGCCAGCCAGGCGTAGATCGCGTCGTCCCACGAGATGAAGAACCGCGGGTCCGGCAGGCCGATGCGGCGCACGACGTCCGCGTGGACGAGCATCCCCTCGAACGTGCCCGAGTTGGTGATCGCGTAGCCGTCGGTGTTGAAGGTCTTGATCGAGTACGGCAGCGGCACGCCGAGGAACTGGTTGAACTTGGCCTGCCAGTAGAACGGGGTGCCGTCGACGTCGTAGCGGCGGCCGTGGATGACCTTGAACCGCGCCATCCAGGGGGCGAACCGCTCGAGCGCGTCGGGCAGGATCTCGACGTCGTCGTCCATGAGCCAGACCCACTCGGCGCCCAGCTCGAGGGCGACCTTGGTGCCCTCGCTGAAGCCGCCGGCGCCGCCGGTGTTGGTCGCCATGCGGTGGTTGACCAGGACGCCCGGCGGGAACTTCGCCTCCCAGGCCTTCACGACGTCCTGCGTGTCGTCGGTGCTCGCGTTGTCCACGACCACGATGTGGTCGGGCAGGGTCGCCATGGCCGACGCGCTCTGCAGCAGCTCGTCGAGGAGGGCGGAGCGGTTGAAGGTGACGATGGCGATCGCCAGGGGGCCGGTCGTCGTCGAATTCACCCCGTCAGGCTATCGGCCCCCGTGACATCAGCGTGAATGCCACCTACCGTGATTCGGGTGAGCCTGCTGCGCGGGGGTCGAGCACTCACAGTCGCCGGCGTGCTGGCGTCGGCGGTCGGCGCGGGCCTGGTCCTGGCGCCCCCGGCGTGGGCCGTCGGGCCGGTCAACCCCGTCGTCATCGACGCGGGCGATCCGGCCAACTCGGGCTTCCTCGTGTTCGTCGAGGGCGACGTGCGCTTCGACGCGGACGAGTCCGAGGGGACGGTCGCCGCGGGCGGGAACGCGACGTTCGCCCGCAACTACAACGTGATCCGGCCGGGGAGCTCGCAGACGCCCGAGGGCGTCGCGCTCTACGTCGGTGGCGCGCTGAACTTCCCCGCGGCCGGCTCCGGCGCGATCCTGCGCGTCATCGGGGGACAGGCGCGAGTCCTGGACGACTCGAGCTACGACGCCTTCGTCGGTGGGCCCGGCGCGGTCGCGGTGCCGCCGGGGCAGGCGGCCGACTACATCCCCCGCCTCGAGGTCCAGGTGGCCCAGACGGTCGACCAGTTCACGCAGGCGCTCCCCGGGCTCGACTTCGACTCGGCGTTCGCCCAGTACCGGGCCCTGTCCACCGAGATCGGCCAGTGCGCCGAGAACGTGACGCTGACGTCCGCGAACGGCGTGGCGCTCGACCGGCCCGTGAGCACGGCGACCCAGGCCTACGTCTCCCTCACCAGCGGCGTCACCAACGTGCTGGACCTGACGGCCGCCGAGCTCGACGCGCTGACGAGCATCACCTTCAACGATCCGCGACCCTCCGCCGGAACGCCCTTGGTGATCAACGTCAGCGGCGACTTCGACGGGAGCACGCCGAACCTGGCAGGCGTCTCGGGGGCGAACGCGCCGTACATCCTGTGGAACTTCCACGACGCCACGCGGATCGTGGTGGACCAGTCGGACACGCTCGAGGGCACGATCTACGCCCCGCGTGCCGAGCTGGACTGGTACGCGAACGGCAACATCGAGGGCAACGTGATCGCCCGCAGCTTCGACCACCTCACGTTCGCGAGCGACCGGACCGCCCCGCGCGAGGTCCACGACTTCCCGTTCCAGGCGCTCATCGACTGTGAGCCGACGACGGAGCCGACGACGGAGCCGACGACGGAGCCGACCACCGAGCCGACGACGGAGCCGACGACGGAGCCGACCACCGAGCCGACGACGGAGCCGACCACCGAGCCGACCACCGAGCCGACGACGGAGCCGACCACCGAGCCCACGAGTGCGCAGACCGTGGCGGGCGGCGGGTTCGACGACAACGGCTTCTACGGCGACAGCGGCTACTACGGCAGCGGCCTGCCGGACGCCGGAGGTCCGGGCGGGGCCGTCCTGGCGGCCGGCGCGGTGACCACCGTCGTCGGGATGCTGCTGATGCTGCTCAGCGGTAGACGGACCGCTCGCGCTCGGAGCGCTCGACGAACGCCGTGACGGCGTCGCGGAACGCCTCGAGCGAGCGCTGCTCGGGCGGGCCGAGCAGGTACGTCGCCAGCTTCGAGCGGTACTCGGCTAGCTGGTCGGGTGAGCGGCCGGTGACGACGTCGAGGAACTCGCCGACGCCGCTCGCCTCGGTACCGAGCAGGGTGGCGGCGGCACTCGACGGGTAGGCCTCGCGGAAGGCCCGGGCGGGCAGTCCCTCGTGGTTGAAGACGGCGTAGGGCTTCTCGCCGGCGAGCCAGTCCGACAGCACGCTGGAGATGTCGCTGACGAGAGCCGTGGACTGGTTCATCCACGCGGTCAGCGAGCCGCCCTTGACGACGCGGTGGTCGATGCCGGTGCGGGCCTTGGCGGCGTCCAGCCGCGCGGCGACGGCGGCGTGGACGGCGCGGTACTTGGCGTCGCGCTGGCCCGTGAACGGGTGCGGCTTGTAGACGACGCGCACGCCGCCGTCGGCCAGCAGCGCCTCGATGAGCGGCAGGCCGATCGCGCGCAGCGACGAGTACTCCTGGTGCTGGTTCACGCCCTCCCACGTGGGGGCGTAGAGGACGGTCGGCAGCTCGACGTCCCCGACGCGCGGGGTCGGGTCGATCGCGTGCACCTGGGGCCGCCCGACGAAGCGGTACGTCGACTCGGGGATGTTCAGGCCCGAGCGGCGGTAGCGGTCCGCGCCGGCCTCGCCCGCGACCCACAGCTCGTCGTAGACGCGCGAGAACGGGTTGTTCGAGGCGCTCTTGTCGCTGTCGCCGTGGCCGATGAACGCGCTCATCATGGTCGGCAGTCGCAGCAGGTGGATGTTGTTGCCCGTGTTGCTCGGGTAGAGCGCCACCTTGGCCATCGAGAAGTCGAGCATGAGCAGCTCGCTGGCCGCCGGCAGGGACAAGACGGGCAGCGACGAGGACGCCATCCGCTCGAACAGCGGGTGGTCGCGCAGCACCACGAAGACGCGCTGGTCGAGGTGCTCGAGGGCCTCGATCCACGTGTTGATCTGGTAGGCCGCGGTGTCCGGGCCGGAGAGGTGCACCACGACCTCGGGCCGGTACTCGTCGAGGAACGACTGCACCGCCGACAGCTGCGGCGTGAAGCCCGTGGCGCGCTTGGCGCTGCGCATCCGCCAGCTGGTCAGCAGGTCCGGCACGGTGAAGGCGGCCAGCAGCGCGAGCCCGGCCACGCCCACGAGCGCGACGACCCACCAGGGGGCACCGAACAGCGCCGGCGCGAGCGCGGCGGCCTGGACGAGCACCGACAGCAGGGGCCGGCTGGGCGGCTCCTCCACGATGAGGGTGTCGCCGGGGATGTTGCGCGTGCGCATCGGCTTGAGCGCGCCCACCCGGCGGTACTCGGCGTGCAGAGCGCGCACGCACAGGCCCGCGATGACGAACAGCGCCACGACGATGAACGCGTACAGCGCCTGCCGGTCATCGAACCGCGAGGCGGCCGTGACGCCGACGATGACGCGCACGGCGAACCGCAGCGGGGGACCGGCCGAGGCCTGCCGCATCGCCACGGAGGACAGGGGGCTGCGGCGGTCGAGGACGACCTCGCCGGCAGCCGAGACGAGCACCGCGATCGCGGCGGCCAGGTCCTGCCCGAGGGCGACCAGCACGACCGCCAGGACGAGCACTCCGTGCACCAGCACGAGGCCGGGGAGCTCGGGGCTGCGGGCGGCTCGCCCCGCCATCGTGCGCAGGGAGCTCGCCGAGAAAGCCATGACGGGCAATCTACCGCGTGCCGCCGCTACGCCCGGTGTACCGTCGGTGGGTGCCCTGGGGTCGTCGCTACCGCCTCCCGGCCTCGATCGCCCACCCGGTGCGGTTGCTGCCGCTGGCGTTCCTCTCGCTGATCGCCGTGGGGACCCTCCTTCTGCTCATGCCGTTCGCGCGCGAGGGCGAGCACGATCCCGCGTTCATGGACGCGCTCTTCACGTCCGCGTCCGCCGTGACCGTCACGGGCCTCGCCGTCGTCGACACCGGCTCCTACTGGTCGCCCATCGGCCAGGCGATCATCCTCGTGCTGGTCGAGATCGGCGGCATCGGCATCATCGCGATGACGACCGTCCTGGGCCTGTTCGTGGGAGGCCGCCTCGGCCTGCGGACGCGGCTCGCGGCGCAGACCGACATGCACGTGGTCAGTCTGGGCGACGTGGGCCCGCTGTTCCGCCGCGTCGCGATCACGACGTTGATCTTCCAGGGCGTGACGGCCATCGTCCTGACGCTGCGGTACTGGACGTCGTACTTCGACTCGTTCGCCTACTCGCTGTGGCACGGCGTCTTCGACTCCGTCATGGCGTTCAACAACGCCGGCTTCTCGCTGCACCCGGACAGCCTCACGAGCTACGCCGGCGACTACGCGGTGATCCTGCCGATCTCGATCGCGGTGTTCGCCGGCGGCGTCGGCTTCCCCGTGCTCGCGGAGCTCTACCAGGAGTGGCGCTCGCCGGCGACCTGGACGATCCACACCCGACTGACCGTGTGGGGCTCGCTGTTCCTGCTCGTGGTCTCCGCGGGCACGTTCGTGGCGGTGGAGTGGAACAACGCCGCGACGATCGGCGGCCTCAGCCCGGTGGACAAGCTCATCACCGGCATCGAGGGCGGCGTCATGACGCGCTCGGGCGGTCTCAACAGCTTCGACTGGGGCGCCGTCGAGCCGATCACGGGCAACATCGCGATCATCATGATGTTCATCGGCGGCGGCAGCGCCTCGACCGCCGGCGGCATCAAGGTCACCACGTTCCTGCTGCTGGCCTACGTCATCCTGGCTGAGGCCCGCGGCGAGGAGCAGGTCCGCGTCGGCTCGCGGGCGATCAGCTCTCGCACCATTCGCACGGCGCTCAGCATCGCCCTCATCGCGATCGCGCTCGTCATCGGCGGCTCCATGCTGCTCATGCTGTTCGCGGGCGTCTCGTTCGCCGACAGCCTGTTCGAGTCCGCCTCGGCCTTCGGCACGGTCGGCCTCAGCACCGGGCTGACCCCCGACCTCAACAACCCGGCCCAGCTCGTCCTGATCGGCTTGATGTTCGTGGGACGAGTGGGCACGATTACGGCAGCCTCCGCGTTCGCGCTGCGGCGCCGACAAGCCAGGTACCACCTGCCCGAGGAGCAACCGATCATTGGCTAGCAACGACCCCACCTCCGCGCCCGTCCTCGTCCTGGGGCTGGGCCGCTTCGGCTTCGCCGTGGCCAAGTCGCTCGTGCGGCTGGGTCACGACGTGCTGGGCGTCGACGAGGACGCCAACCTGGTGCAGCGGTACGCCAGCGAGTTCACGCACGTCGTCGCGGCCGACACGACCGACACCGAGGCCCTGCAGCAGATCGGCGCCGAGCAGTTCGACCGCGCCGTCGTGGGCATCGGCACCGACATCGAGGCCAGCGTCCTGACGGTGCTGAGCCTCGTCGAGCTGGGCGTCAGCGAGGTGTGGGCCAAGGCGATCAACGCCAAGCACGCCCGCATCCTCGAGCGCGTCGGCGCCACCCACGTGGTCCGGCCCGAGTCCGCGATGGGCGAGCGCGTCGCGCATATGGTGACCGGCGCGATGATCGACTACATCGAGTTCGACGACGGCTTCTCCATCGCCCGCACCCGGGCGCCGAAGGTCTCGCACGGCCGGACCCTGCTCGAGTCGCAGCTGCGCGCGAAGTTCGGCATCACGGTCGTCGGCGTGAAGCGCCGCGGCGAGGACTTCACGTACGCGCGCCCCGAGACCTCGATCGACAGCTCGGACGAGCTCATCGTGTCCGGGCCCACGCGCAAGGTCGAGAGCTTCTGCGCGCTCAGCACCAGCTGATCCGCCGCGTCGGGCCTGCGAGCGGGCCCGATAGCCTTGTCCGGTGAGCAACCAGACCCAGGAGGGCGCGGCACCCGAGAGTGCGGCGCACCGCTACACCAGCGCGCTGGCCGGACGGATCGAGACGGCCTGGCAGGACCGCTGGGAGGCCGAGGGCACGTTCGAGGCGCCCAACCCGACCGGGGACCTCGCGGGCGACGGCACGTCGCACAACGCCGGCGGCTCCAAGTTCTTCGTGATGGACATGTTCCCGTACCCCTCGGGCGCGGGCCTGCACGTCGGTCACCCCCTCGGCTACATCGCGACCGACGTCGTCGGCCGCTTCCGCCGCATGCAGGGCGACAACGTCCTGCACGCGCTCGGCTACGACGCGTTCGGCCTGCCCGCCGAGATCTACGCCGTCCAGACCGGCCGCCACCCGCGCGAGACGACGCTCGAGAACATCGCCAACATGCGTCGCCAGCTGCGCCGGCTGGGCCTGGGCCACGACATGCGCCGTTCGTTCGCCACGATCGACCCCGAGTTCATGCGCTGGACCCAGTGGGTCTTCCTGCAGATCTTCAACTCCTGGTACGACGCCGAGCAGGGCAAGGCGCGCCCCATCTCCGAGCTGGTCGAGGAGCTGGGCACCGACGACCCGGCCGTCATCGACCAGTACCGCCTGGCCTACATCAGCGAGTCGCCGGTCAACTGGTGCCCGGGCCTGGGCACCGTGCTGGCCAACGAGGAGGTCACCGCGGACGGCCGCAGCGAGCGCGGCAACTTCCCGGTCTTCAAGCGCAGCCTGCGCCAGTGGCAGATGCGCATCACGGCCTACGCCGACCGCCTGATCGACGACCTCGAGCGCGTCGACTGGCCCGAGCCGGTCAAGCTCATGCAGCGCAACTGGATCGGCCGCTCGCACGGCGCCCGCGTCTCCTTCGAGTCGCCCGCCGGCCCGATCGAGGTCTTCACGACGCGCCCTGACACGCTGTTCGGCGCGACCTACATGGTGCTGGCGCCCGAGCACCCGCTCGTCGACGCGCTGGCCGCCGAGACGTGGCCCGAGGCCGTCGACGAGAAGTGGACCGGCGGCGCCCCCGACCCGGTCTCGGCGATCGCCCAGTACCGGCGCACCGCCGCGGCCAAGTCCGACGTCGAGCGCCAGGAGAACAAGGAGAAGACGGGCGTCTTCACCGGCACGTTCGCCACGAACCCGGTCAACGGCGAGCCCGTCCCGGTGTTCGTCGCCGACTACGTCCTCATGGGCTACGGCACGGGCGCCATCATGGCCGTCCCCGCGCACGACGAGCGCGACTTCGAGTTCGCCACCGAGCTGAGCCTGCGCATCGTCCCGGTCGTCGAGTCGCCCGAGGACGAGGTCCTGCCCTGGACCGGCGACGGCGTCGCGATCAACTCTGACAACACGGATCGCTTCGAGGACGGCATCAGCCTCGACGGCCTGCGCGTCGACGAGGCCAAGGCCGCGATCATCGCGTGGCTGGAGAAGACGGGCGTCGGCGAGGGCACCACGTCGTACCGCCTGCGCGACTGGCTGTTCAGCCGCCAGCGCTACTGGGGCGAGCCGTTCCCGATCGTCTACGACGAGGACGGCCGCGCCATCGCGCTGCCGGACTCGATGCTGCCCGTCGAGCTGCCCGAGGTGCCCGACTACTCGCCGAAGACGTTCGAGCCCGACGACGCCGACAGTGAGCCCGAGCCGCCGCTGGCTCGCGTGCCCGAGTGGGTCGAGGTCGAGCTGGACCTCGGCGACGGCCCGAAGCGCTACCGCCGCGAGACGAACACGATGCCCAACTGGGCCGGCTCCAGCTGGTACGAGCTGCGCTACACCGATCCGAACAACGCCGACGTCATCGCCGACCCGGCGAACGAGCGCTACTGGCTCGGCCCGAAGGGCGAGGGCCAGACGGGCGGCGTCGACCTGTACGTGGGCGGCGTCGAGCACGCCGTGCTGCACCTGCTGTACGCGCGCTTCTGGCACAAGGTCCTGTTCGACCTGGGCCACGTCAGCTCGGAGGAGCCCTTCCACCGCCTCGTGAACCAGGGCTACATCCAGGCCTACGCCTACACCGACGAGCGCGGCGTCTACGTGCCCGCCGAGCAGGTCGAGGAGCGCGACGGACAGTGGTTCTTCGAGGGCAAGGCCGTCAACCGTGAGTACGGGAAGATGGGCAAGAGCCTGAAGAACTCGGTCACGCCCGACGACATGTACGAGGCCTACGGCGCCGACACGCTGCGCGTCTACGAGATGTCGATGGGCCCCGTCGAGCAGTCCCGCCCCTGGGAGACCCGCGCCGTGGTCGGTGCGCAGCGCTTCCTGCAGCGCGTGTGGCGCCTGGTCGTCGACGAGGAGTCCGGCGAGGCCCTCGTGGACGACGGCGAGCCCGACACCGCCACGCTGCGGGCCCTGCACAAGGCGATCGCGGGCGTCACCGAGGACCTCGGCGAGCTGCGGTTCAACACCGCGATCGCCAAGCTGATCGAGCTGACGAACCACCTGACGAAGTCCTCGGTCCACTCGCGCGCCGTCCTGGAGCCCCTCGTGCTGATGCTGGCGCCGTTCGCGCCGCACCTGGCCGAGGAGTTGTGGTCCCGTCTGGGCCACGACGAGACGCTGACGTACGAGTCCTGGCCGACGGCCGACGCGCAGTATCTCGTCGAGGACCTGGTGACGTGCGTCGTCCAGATCCAGGGCAAGGTGCGCGGCAAGCTCGAGGTCCCCGCCGACATCTCCGACGAGGACCTGACCGCCCGCGCCCTCGCCGAGCCGAACGTCGTCCGCACGATCGGCGACAGCGAGGTCCGCAAGGTCATCGTCCGCGCCCCGAAGCTGGTCAGCGTCGTCCTGTGACCTGAGGTGGTCTCGATACGCCGCTCCTTCGTCGCGTGCTACTCGACCGCCGGCGCGGTGATCGAGTGCCGGCGAGCGCAGCGAGACGGTGTATCGAGATCACCCGTGGACCGTGGAGGTTCTGTCGGTGGCGCCCACTATGTTGGGTGACATGGACCTGAACCGAGCGATCGCGACCGGTGACGCGGTGCGCCGCGCCCGCGCGGTCGCGGAGTTCGAGGAGTGGCGGTTCGTCGTCGAGCACCACGCGATGCGCGTGGCCGAGGTCGACCGCTCGGCCGACATGCCGCTGTCCAAGGAGCTCGCCCGCCGCGAGGTGACGCTCGAGCTGGCCCAGGCGCTGCACGTCTCCGAGAACACCGTCTGGGCGATGGTCAGCGAGGCCGAGACGCTGCAACGCGTCCCCGCCGTCTGGTCGGCCTTCGAGCGCGGTGACGTCGACGGCGTCCGCGTCTCGGCGATCGCGGCCACGACCGAGAAGCTCGAGACCGCAGCGGCGCTCGCCACGCTCGAGGCCACCGCGGCCGAGTACGCCGCGACTCACACCGTCGCCGAGCTGCGCGCCTGGCTCCGTCGCCTGCGCGCCCGCCTCGAGCCCGAGCAGTCCGCGCACGAGCGCGAGCACGCCGTCGAGCAGCGCCGCGTGTCGATCCGCCACAACGACGACGGCACCTCGTGGCTCGCCGCGCTGCTGCCGACCGGCGTCGCGATCGCGGTGGGGGAGCGGCTGCGCCGGGCGGCGAAGGCCCTGCCCGCCGTGGACTCCGAGACCGGCGCGAAGGACCGCCGTACCCGTGACCAGAAGCAGGCCGACCTCGTCGCGCACTGGCTGACCTCGTGCACGGGCACCGAGACGGACGTCCGCGCCGAGATCGCGATCTCGATCGCCGCGACGGACCTGATCGGCCTGACCGAGGGGCCGGGAGTCACCCGCGAGGGCGAGCCCGTCGGGGCCGACTGGGTCCGCGAGCTCGCCGCCAGCGAGCACACGGTGTTCCGGCGACTCGTACTCGACCCGGTCGGGAACATCCTCGACACCACGGTGATCGGCTACCGGCCGACCGAATCCCTCAGACAAGCGCTTCACTGGAGGGACGGCACTTGCCGCGTCGCCGGGTGCCTCGCACCGGTCCGCGAGACCGATCTCGACCACGCCCTGGCTTACGACTCAGGCGGCGAGACCTCGGCGAGGAACCTGCGGTGCCTGTGCCGCAAGCACCACAACATGAAGTCCCACGGTCACCTGCCCGACCGCCACCTCCGCGCGCCCGCCACCCGCTGATCGAGTGCCCGCGAGGAACGAGCGGGTGTATCGAGATCACGTGGTCTCGATACACCGTCTCGCTGCGCTCGCCGGCACTCGACCACCGGGGTGGCGAGCGAGCGGCTGCCTCACACCCGCGCCGCGTGCGTGTCCGTGCCCGGGCGGGCGTAGACGCCCCAGGCCACGACCAGCATGACCGCGTAGACCGCGGCGAAGGCCCACAGGCCGTTCTCGATGCCCAGCTCGGCGAACGTGCGCGGCACGAAGAACGACCCCAGCGCACCGACCGCTCCCGCGATGCCGATGCAGCCGGCGGCGGCGCGGTGGCCACGAAGGCGGGACTCGTCATCGGTCGCGCCGATCTGGAACGCGATCGGGATCATCCGGTAGACCGACCCGTTGCCGATGCCGGCCGCCGCGAACAGCAGCAGGAACAGGCCGAGGAACACGGGGAAGGCGGCGTCCTCGACGGTCAGCACCAGCCCGACCACGCCGACCGCCATGGCCGTGTACGACGCCATCGTCACGCGCGTGCCGCCGAAGCGGTCGGCCAGGGAGCCGCCGAACGGTCGAGTCAGCGCGCCCGTCACGGCACCGAGGAACGCCAGGGCGGCCGGGACGTCGGGGTGCAGCGACTTCATGAGCGTCGGGAACGTCAGCGAGAAGCCCAGGAACGAGCCGAACGTGCCGATGTAGAGGAACGAGATGATCCACGTGTGCGGGTTGCGCACCGCGAGCGCGTAGCTGCGCAGGTCGGACCTCGCGTGTCCGAGGTTGTTCATGAACACGAACGCCGCCAGCGCCGACAGGATCGCGGCCGGGACGAAGATCAGCCCGGCGCGGTCGAGCGCGATGCCGGCCCCGCTCGTGATGATGAGCGGGACCACGAGCTGCACGATGCCGGTGCCCAGGTTGCCGCCCGCCGCGTTGATGCCGAGCGCCTTGCCCTTCTCGCGCTGCGGGTAGAAGAACGAGATGTTCACCATCGAGGAGGCGAAGTTGCCGCCGCCGAGTCCCGCGAGCGACGCCACGAGCAGCATGACGCCGAACGGCGTGGTCGGGTCGCTGACGGCCCACGCCAGCCCGGCGGCCGGCAGGAGCAGCAGCAGTGCCGAGATCACGGTCCAGTTCCGGCCGCCGAACACCGGCACCATGAACGTGTAGAGCACGCGCATCGCCGCCCCGGTCAGCCCCGGCAGCGCGATGAGCCAGTACAGCTGGTCGGTCGTGTACGAGAAGCCGGCCTCGCCGAGGTTCGGCACGACGACGCTCCAGACGCCAAGCATCATGAAGCCGAAGAACTCGGCCAGCACCGAGACCGTCAGGTTCCGGCGCGCGATCGAGCGACCCTCGCGTTCCCACTGGACTGGGTCCTCGGGGTCCCACCCGTCGATCCACCGCCCCGGTCGGTGGACGAGCGAGCGGGAGCGGTCGGTGCTGAGCGACGTGGACATGGCGACTCCTGACGCGAGAGGGTGCGGTCGCCCCGACGCTAGGAACGGTGCGTTTCGGCCGTCCGCGCCTGCGCGTGAACGAACGGGAACGAACTGCTCACAACGGCCGTGCCGCGTTCGTGACAGAAGTTTCACGCAACGTTACGTCCAGCCATCGGGCCTGAAACGTGGGCTGCCGAGGCTGGAGGCATGACACGCAAACGACTCATCGTGGCCGGCGCTGGCATGGTGGCGCGCCGCCTCGTCGAGGCCCTCGTCGAGCGCGGCGCCACCGAGCAGTGGGACATCGACGTGTTCGGCGAGGAGAGCCGGCCGCCGTACGACCGGGTCGCGCTGACCTCGTTCTTCACGGTCGCGGACCCGGACGAGCTGCTGCTCGGCGACCAGGGCCTGTGGCGCACGCCGGGCGTGCGCCTGCACCGCAACGCGCGGGTCACGGGGATCGACCGTGAGGCCCGGACGGTCACGGTTCACGGCCGCCAGGAGCACTACGACGAGCTCGTCCTCGCGACCGGGTCGTACGCCGCCGTCCCGCCGGTGCAGGGCGCGGACCTGCCGGGGTGCTTCGTCTACCGCACGGTCGACGACGTCGCCGAGCTGCGTGCGTGGGTCCGTGACCGCGGCGAGCAGCTGGGGCGCCCGGCCCGGGGCGTCGTGGTGGGCGGCGGCCTGCTCGGGCTCGAGGCGGCGGGCGCGCTGCGCGAGCTCGGCGCCGAGTGCACGGTCGTGGAGTTCGCCGATCGGCTCATGCCGATGCAGCTCGACCTCGCCGGCGGACAGGCGCTGCGCCGGCTCATCGAGGGCCTCGGCGTCGAGGTCCGCACGTCCACCGCGACGCAGTCCGTGCGGACCGGGCGCGGCACGAAGAAGGTCGGCCGGATGACGTTCGCCGACGGCGAGACGATCCCCGCCGACGTCGTCGTGTTCGCCACGGGGGTGCGGCCGCGCGACGAGCTGGCCCGCGAGGCCGGCCTCGACGTCCACCCGCGCGGGGGCGTGCTGGCCGACGAGTCCTGCCGGACGAGCGACCCGCACGTCTGGGCGATCGGCGAGGTCGCCTGCATCGCCGACCGCGTGTGGGGCCTTGTGGGCCCCGGCTACACGATGGCCGAGGTCGTCGCGGACCGGCTGCTCGGCGGCGCGGCCGCCTTCACCGGCGCGGACCTGTCGACGAAGCTCAAGCTCATGGGCGTCGACGTCGCCAGCTTCGGCGACGCGTTCGCCACGCACGGCGGCAGCCTCGAGGTCGTCTTCGCCGACCCGCTCGCCGGTGTCTACAAGAAGCTCGTGATGAGCGACGACGCCTCCACGCTGCTCGGCGGCATGCTCGTCGGCGACGCCTCGGCCTACACGAGCCTCCGGCCCATGGTCGACCGGCCGCTCGGCGCCGACCCGTCGGCCTGGCTGCTGCCCGACGGCGTCGAGCCGCCCAGCACTGGCGCGCTGCCCGACGAGGCGACCGTCTGCTCCTGCAACAACGTCACCGCCGGCACGATCCGCTGCGCCGTCAGCGGCGGCGAGTGCACCGACCTCGCGGGCGTGAAGTCGTGCACGAAGGCGGGCACCAGCTGCGGCTCGTGCGTCCCGCTCGTGAAGCAGATCCTGAACGCCGAGCTCGAGTCGCAGGGCATCGCGGTCAGCAACGCCCTGTGCGAGCACTTCGACCTCGGTCGCAGCGAGCTCTACGAGGTCGTGGCCCTCACGGGCATCTCGTCGTTCAGCGAGCTGATCGCCCAGCACGGGCGGGGGAGCGGCTGCGACATCTGCCGCCCCGTGGCGGCGTCGATCCTCTCGTCGCTGGGGCGCGGCCACGTCCTCGACCGCGAGAACGCCCGTCTCCAGGACACGAACGACCACGTCATGGCGAACATGCAGAAGGACGGCACGTACTCGGTCGTCCCGCGCATCCCCGGTGGCGAGATCACGCCCGAGGGCCTCATCGTCATCGGCCAGGTCGCGGCGGACTTCGGGCTCTACACGAAGATCACCGGCGGGCAGCGGATCGATCTGTTCGGTGCTCGCATCGAGCAGCTGCCGGCGATCTGGAAGCGCCTCGTCGACGCCGGGTTCGAGTCCGGGCACGCGTACGGCAAGAGCCTGCGGACCGTGAAGTCCTGCGTCGGCCAGACGTGGTGCCGCTTCGGCGTGCAGGACTCGGTGGGCCTCGCCGTCGCGCTCGAGCTGCGCTACCGCGGCCTGCGCTCGCCCCACAAGATCAAGCTCGGCGTCTCGGGCTGCGCGCGCGAGTGCGCCGAGGCGCGCGGCAAGGACGTCGGGGTCATCGCGACGGACCAGGGCTGGAACATGTACGTCGGCGGCAACGGCGGCTTCACGCCGCGCCACGCCCAGCTGTTCGCGGAGGATCTCACCACCGACGAGCTGGTCCGGGCGATCGACCGGTTCCTGCTGTACTACGTGCGCACGGCCGACCGGCTGCAGCGGACGGCGCCCTGGATCGAGTCGATCGAGGGCGGCATCGACCACGTGCGCGACGTCGTGCTGCACGACTCGCTGGGGATCGGGGAGGAGCTGGACGCGCAGATGGCCGCCCACGTGGAGCAGTACTCGGACGAGTGGGCCGACACGCTCGCCGACCCCGAGAAGCTCGCCCAGTTCGGCTCGTTCGTGAACGCGCCGGACACCCCCGACCCCGACCTCGCGTACGTCGAGGAGCGTGGCCAGCGGCGTCCGGCGGGCCCCGTCGTCATCGCCGGCTCGCAGCTGCCCGTCCGGACGGGAGCGGGCGCATGAGCGCGGCGCTCGTGCCCGAGACCGCGTGGACCGCGGTGTGCACCGTCGACCGGCTGTGGGTCGACCGCGGCGCCGCCGCCCTCGTCGACGGCGAGCAGGTCGCCCTGTTCCGGCTGGCCGACGACGAGATCCTGGCGGTCGGCCACCGCGACCCGTTCACCGGGGCGAACGTCATCGCCCGAGGGCTCGTGGGCTCGCGCGGCGACGTGCCGACGGTGGCCTCGCCGCTGCACAAGCAGGTGTTCGACCTGCGCACGGGCCGCTGCCTGGACGACCCGGAGGTCTCGCTGGGGCGCTGGGACGTGCGCGTCGTGGACGACGTCGTCTGGCTGCGGCGGAGCGACGCGTGACGCCGCACGGACCCGTGCTGGCCGGCACCCGGGTGCTCATCACGGCCCAGCGGCGGGCGACCGACCTGGCCAGCGCGCTCGTGCGCCGCGGCGCGCAGGTCCACGTGGCGGCGACGCTCGGGGTGGAGGCGCACATCGACGAGGAGACCCTCGTCCGGCGCACGCAGGGCCTCATCGACGACCGGCCCGAGGTGGTCGTCGTGACGACGGCGATCGGGTTCCGCAGCTGGCTCGAGACCGCCGAGTCGGTCGGCCTGCTCGACGAGCTGCACGACGTCTTGGCCGACGCCCGGATCGTGGCGCGCGGCCCGAAGGCGCGCGGCGCGATCCAGGCCGCGGGCCTCGTCGCGGACTGGGTCGCCGAGTCCGAGACCTCGCGTGAGCTGGCGGACTACCTCGTCGCCGAGGGCGTCGACGGGCTGCGCATCGCGGTGCAGCACCACGGCGCCGGCGACGACGGGCTCGAGACCACGCTGACCACCGCGGGCGCCACGACCGTGCCGCTCGTCGTCTACCGGTGGGGCCCGCCGCCGGACCCCGAGGCGGTCGAGCAGTCCGTGCGTGACGTCGCCGGGGGCGGGTTCGACTGCGTCCTGTTCACGTCCGCCCCGGGCGCGGCCGCGTGGCTCGGCGTGGTGCGCGCGCAGGGCGAGCTGGCCTCGATCCTGCAGCTCGCGCGGGAGGGGCGGCTGGTCGTCGCGGCCGTCGGCCCGGTGACCGCGGACCCGCTCGTGAACGCCGGCTTCACCCCGCTCGTGCCCGACCGCGGCCGACTCGGTGCGCTCGTGCGGGCCGTCGTCATGCACTTCGGCCGCGACGACCTCGGCGTCGACACCCGCGGCGGCCGGCTGCGCGTGCACGCCTCGGCTGCGACCCTCGACCACGAGGTCCTGCCGCTGCCGCCGTCGAGCCTCGCCGTCCTGCGCCTGCTGGCGTCCGAGCCGGGCGCGGTGTTCAGCCGCGAGGAGGTCCTCGCGGTCCTGCCTCGCGCCTCGTCCGACCCCCATGCCGCCGACGTCGCGGTGGCCCGGCTGCGCGACGCGTTCGGCGACCGCAGCCTCGTGCGCACCGTCGTCAAGCGCGGCTACCGACTCGAGCCCGTCCCGCAGGAGGAGACCGCATGAGCCGATCCACCCGACCCGTCCTCGTCGCCTGCAGCCACGGCACCCGCTCGGCCCGGGGCGCCGCGGCGGTGGACGCCCTCGTCCAGGCGGTTCGCGAGGCCGCGCCCGCCGACGTCGTGGCGACGTTCGTCGACGTGCAGGAGCCGTCCCTTCCCGACGTCCTCGCGCGACTCGGCCGCCGCCCGGCGGTCGTGGTGCCGCTGCTGCTCTCGGGCGGCTACCACGTGCACCACGACATCGCCTCGGCCGTCGCCCGGCGCCACCGCCACGCGGCCGCGCGGCCGATGGGCCCCCACCCGGCGATCGTCGAGGTCCTCCTCGACCGGCTCGGCGAGGCCGGCCTGGGGGAGGACGACACCGTGGTCCTCGGTGCCTCCGCCTCCAGCGACCCGCGGGCCGTCGCGGACCAGCGCGCCACGGCGGACGCCCTCGCGCGGCGACTCGGCCGTCCTGTCGCGCTGGGTCACGTGGGCCACTGCGGGACGCCGCTGGACGAGGTCGTCGCACGGGTGCGGCGGCCGGGCCGGCGGGTCCTCGTGGCCTCGCACCTGCTCGCGCCCGGCCACTTCCACGACGCCGTCGGCCGCGCCGGGGCCGAGATCGTCACCGCGCCGCTGCTGGACGAGCGGACGCCCGACCCGCGGCTCGTGTCGCTCGTGCTGGAGCGGTACGCCGAGGCGCTCGGCGCGAGCCTCGCGGCCGCCGGCTGAGCCATGAGCACGGCGAACGAGGTCCGCACCGTCTGCGGCTACTGCGGTGTCGGCTGTGGCATGACGCTGCAGGTCGGCCGGCGCCGGGAGGGGCCGCGCGTCACCGGCGTGACCGGGACGGCCGACCACCCCGCCAACGCGGGACGGCTGTGCACGAAGGGCGCCACGACGGCCGACCTGCTCGCCGCGCCCGGCCGGATGGAGAAGGCGTCGGTGCGCTGGGACCGGGCGACCGACCGGGTCGAGGTCGGCATCGAGGCGGCGCTCGACGAGGCCGCCGCGCGCTTCCGCGCCGTGATCGACGAGCACGGGCCGGACGCCGTCGCGCTGTACGTCTCGGGCCAGATGACGCTCGAGGCGCAGTACCTCGCGACGAAGCTCGCCAAAGGGTACCTGCGCACGATCAACCTCGAGTCGAACTCGCGGCTGTGCATGGCCAGCGCGGGCACGGGCTACAAGCAGTCGCTCGGCGCGGACGGCCCACCCGGCTCGTACGACGACTTCGACCACGCCGACCTGTTCCTCGTCATCGGCTCGAACATGGCCGACGCCCACCCGATCCTGTTCCTGCGGATGATGGAGCGGGTCAAGGCCGGCGCGCGGCTCGTCGTGGTGGACCCGCGCCGCACGGCGACCGCCGAGAAGGCGGACCTGCACTGCCAGCTGCGTCCCGGCACGGACCTCGCGCTGCTCAACGGCCTGCTGCACCTGCTCGTCGAGGCCGGCGCCGTCGACCACGACTTCGTCGCCCAGCACACGCGCGGGTGGGAGCACGTCGAGGCGCTCGCGGCCGAGTACCCGCCCCGGCGCGTCGCCGAGCTGACCGGAATCGGGGAGGCGGACCTGCGCACGATCGCGGGTTGGATCGCCGAGGCCGGGGACTGGATGACGTGCTGGACGATGGGCCTCAACCAGTCCACCCACGGCACGTGGAACACGAACGCGATCTGCAACCTGCACCTGGCGACCGGGGCGATCTGCCGTCCCGGGTCCGGTCCCTTCTCGCTGACGGGCCAGCCGAACGCGATGGGCGGGCGCGAGATGGGCTACATGGGTCCCGGCCTGCCGGGCCAGCGCTCGGTCCTGTCCGCGGCCGACCGGGCGTTCTGCGAGGACGTGTGGGGGCTGCCGCGCGGCACGATCCGCGACGAGATCGGCGGCGGCACGATCGACCTGTTCGAGCAGCTGGGCCGTGGGCAGGTCCGGGCCGCGTGGATCGTGTGCACCAATCCCGCGCACTCGGTCGCGAATCGCGAGACGGTGCTGCGCGGCCTCGCGGCCGCCGACCTCGTCGTGGTGCAGGACGCCTACGCCGAGAACGAGACGCTGGCCCACGCGGACATCGCGCTGCCCGCCGCGCTGTGGACCGAGTTCGAGGGCGTCATGGTGAACTCCGAGCGCAACCTCACGCTCACGCGGCCGGCCACCGCGCCGCCGGGCGACGCACGGCCCGACTGGAGGCTCATCTGCGATCTCGCGGACCGGCTGGGCTTCGGCGAGGCGTTCGACTTCGCCACCGCCGAGGAGGTCTTCGACGAGATCCGGCGGTTCGCCAACCCGGCCACGGGCTACGACCTGCGCGGCGCCGACTACGAGCGGCTGCGACGCGGTCCGCTGCAGTGGCCGTGCCCGCCGGGAGGCGCGCGCCGCAACCCGATCCGCTACGTCGGCGACGGGCTCGCGTTCCCGACGCCCGACGGCCGCGCCGTCTTCCACGCCCGGCCCCACCTGCCCCCGGCGGAGCTGCCGGACGACGAGTTCCCGGTCGTGCTGAACACCGGGCGGCTCCCGCACCAGTGGCACACCATGACCAAGACCGGCAGGGTCGAGCGGCTCAACCGGCTCAACCCCGACCCGTTCGTCGAGCTGCACCCCGACGACGCGGCCGCGCTCGGCGTCGGCGAGGGGACCGAGGTGCGGATCGTGTCCCGGCGCGGCGAGGTGGTGCTGCCGGCCGTGGTCACCGATCGCGTCCTGCCGGGGACGTGCTTCGCGCCGATCCACTGGGGCGAGATGACGGGGGAGGGGCTCGCCGTCAACGCGCTCACGAACGACGCCGTCGACCCGGACTCGCTCCAGCCCGAGTTCAAGGCGTGCGCCGTGCGGCTCGAGCGGGCGCCGCTGCGACTGCCCGGCAGCCCGCCGGACGCGGAGCCCGCCGAGGTCGCCTGGCTCGCGGGTTACCTGGCGGCGGTCACGCACCGAGGTCACGACCTGCCGCCGTCCGCACCGGTGCGCCCGGAGCTGCGCGCCTGGTTCGAGTCGGTCCTGGCCGAGCACGCGCCGCCGCCGTCGCCCGCCGGCACGGTCGTGTGGTCGGCTTCGCAGACCGGGCGCGTCGACGAGCACGCCCCCGAGGTGGCGAGGACGCTGAACGCGTCCGCGCGCTCGCTCGGCGGCGCCCGCGCCACAGACCTCACCGGCACCGCCCTCTTCGTCACCAGCACGACGGGCGACGGCGACCCGCCGAGCGAGGCCGTCGGCGTCTGGCGCGAGCTGTGCGCGCCGGACGCGCCGGACCTGAACGGGCTCCGGTACAGCGTGCTGGCGTTCGGCGACTCCGCGTACGCGGACTTCTGCGGCTTCGGCCGTCGCCTCGACGAGCGGCTGGCCGAGCTCGGCGCCGAGCGGATCGCGCCGCGCGTCGACTGCGAGCCCGACTTCGACGCCGGGGCCGACGCCTGGCTGGCGTCGGTGGCCGAGGTGCTCGGCGGCGCGGACGTGGCACCGGCGCCGGTCGAGCGGTTCGGTCGCAGGCGCCCGCTGCTGACCTCGCTCACGCGGAACGAGCTGCTCACGGCCGAGGGCTCGACGAAGGAGGTGCGCCGCATCGGCGTCCGCCTGCCGCCCGACACGCTGACGTACGAGCCGGGGGACGCCCTCGTCGTCGCGCCGCGCGTCGACCCCGCGTACGTCGAGGCGTGGCTCGCGCTCACCGGGCTCGACGGGGACGTGCTCGTCGACCTCGACGACCAGCCTGTCCGCCTCGCCGATGCGCTCGCCGAGCGGTACGACTGCGTCGCCATCACGCCCGACGTGGTCCGGCTCGTCATCGACCGGCATCGCGGGCCGGTACCCGGGCTCCCGGACCCCGACGACCGCGCCGAGGTCGACGCCTGGGCGTGGGGCCGCCAGCAGGTGGACCTGCTGCGCCAGGTCCCGACGGTCGCGCGGCTCGACCAGTGGCTCGGGGTGCTGAGGCCGCTCGCGACGCGGCAGTACTCGATCTCGTCGAGCCCGCTGGAGGACCCGCTCGAGGCGCAGGTGACGGTCTCGGTGGTCCGCCACCGCGAGCACGGGCCGTGGCGCCACGGCGTGTGCTCGGCGTTCCTGGCCGATCGCGCGGGCGACGACGTGCGCGTCCACGTCCAGCGCCAGCGCCACTTCCGGCTCCCGGAGGACCCGGACGCCGCGGTGATCATGGTCGGGCCGGGCACCGGCATCGCGCCGTTCCGCGGGTTCCTGCGCCATCGCGAGGCGCTGGGTCACGCGGGGCGGAGCTGGCTGTTCTTCGGCGACAGGAACGGCGCGACCGACTTCCTCTACCGCGACGAGCTCGAGCAGCTGCGGCGCGACGGCGTCCTCACCCGCCTGGACACCGCGTTCTCGCGCGACCAGGACCGGCGCGTGTACGTCCAGGACCGCATGCGCGAGCACGGCGCCGAGCTGTGGCGCTGGCTCGACGAGGGGGCGCACGTCTACGTGTGCGGCGATCGCCTGCACATGGCGAAGGACGTCGAGGCGACCCTGCTGCTGCTCGCCGAGCGGCACGGTCCGATGACCCGCGAGGACGCGCGCGAGTGGCTCGCGGGACTCGAGGCGACCGGCCGTTACGCGAAGGACGTCTACTGACCGCGGACCGCCCGTGCGATCGGTAGGGTGGCCGCCATGACCGTGGCCGTCGTCACCGACTCGACCGCGTCGTTGGACCCCGATGACGCCGCCCGCGAGGGGATCACCGTCGTCCCGACGACCGTCATCATCGGTGCCCGCGTCTACACCGAGGGCGTCGACGTCACGTCGCAGATGATCGCGGACGCACTGCGGTCGTCGGTGCCCGTCAGCACGTCGCGCCCCTCGCCCGAGACGTTCCAGTCCGTGTACGAGGCGCTCGCCGCGACCGGGGTCGAGGAGATCGTCTCGGTGCACATCAGCTCGAAGGTCTCCGGCACGATCGACGCCGCACGGCTCGCCGCCGGCCGGGTCGAGATCCCCGTCCGCGTCGTCGACACGCTGAACGCGGGCCTGGCCACCGGCTACGCGGCGGGCGCCGCCGCGCGGGCCCGCGACGCCGGCGCCGATCCGGCGGGCATGGTCGCGGCGGCCGAGGAGGCGGCCCGCTCCGCGATGGTGCTGCTGTACGTCGACACGCTCGAGTACCTGCGGCGCGGGGGCCGCATCGGCCGGGCCGCCGCGCTCATCGGCTCGGCGCTGTCGGTCAAGCCGATCCTCACGATCGACGACGGCCAGGTGACGCCGCTGGAGAAGGTCCGCACGTCGTCGAAGGCCCTGTCGCGGCTCGTGACGCTCGCCGTCGAGAAGGTCGCCACGTACGAGGGCGACTACGACATCGGCATCCAGCACCTGGCCAACGCGGACGTGGCCGCGTCGATCGCCGACCAGCTCTGCGAGCGGCTGGGCCGCGACGCGATCGCCGTGGACGAGGTCGGCGCCGACATCGGCGCGCACGTCGGACCCGGGACGATCGCGGTCACCGTCAGCGCTCGCTGAGTTCGAAAGCACGGCAGTCCACAGGGCCCGGCGCCCGCTGCTCGTCATTCCACAGGCTGCCGCCGGTCCGTTCCGCCCCGGCGTGCACGTTCCTAGGGTCGCGACATGGCCTCCGTCCCGCCCGAGACCCGCGCGCAGGTCGCGCGACGACGCCTCGCCGAGCTGGCGGCGAACTTCGACGCCTCGCTGCCCGACCCGCCGGACGATCCTCCAGCCGTCGCGCCGCGCCCGGGCGGTCGCGCGCGGTCCCGGCTTCGACCCGTCCACGTCCGTCTGGTCGCCGTCGTCGGCGGCGCGGCGGCCGTCCTCGTCGTGTGGTGGCTCCTGACGGGTCGGCCCCACGAGGTGGCCGTGCCGCCTCCGACCGTCGCGGTCGCGGGTGCGGCGCCCAGCGCGACGGCGTCGGCCGCCACGCCGGCCGAGCTGGTGGTCGACGTCGCGGGGAAGGTGCGCCGTCCCGGGATCGTGACGCTGCCGCCCGGCTCGCGCGTGCACGAGGCGATCACGGCGGCCGGCGGGCTCAAGGGGGAGGTCGACACGTCCGGGCTGAACCTCGCGCGGGTGCTGGCGGACGGCGAGCAGGTGCTGGTGGGGGAGCCCGCGGCTCCCGCCGGTCCGGCCGGCGCGGGTGGTGCCACGGCTGCGGGCGGGCTCGTGAACCTCAACACGGCCGATCTGGTCGCCCTCGACTCGCTGCCGGGCGTCGGCCCCGTGACCGCGGAGGCGATCATCGCCTGGCGTGACGAGAACGGGCCGTTCCGCAGCGTCGAGGACCTGCTCGACGTCAAGGGCATCGGCGAGGCGACCCTGGCGGAGCTGCGTGACCGCGTCGCGGTCTGACCTGCGGGTCGTCCCGGCGGCACTCGTCGTGTGGGCGGCGGCCGCGGCGCTCACCCGGCTGCCTCCCGCCTGGTCGATTGGCGCGGCCGTCCTCGGGCTGGTGGTCGCGGCGGGGCGGCGGCCATGGCTGGCCTTCCCGGCGGCGTGCCTCGTGCTGGTGGCGGCCGGCTGCGGCTGGCGGGTGGCCGCCGTGGCGTCCTCGCCCGTCACGCAGCTCGCCGAGGACGACCGCACGGTCACGGCCGAGGTCGAGGTCCGTGAGGACGGCCGGGCGTTCGACGGCCGCTCCGGACCGGGCGCCGTCGTCGCCGTGACGGTGCGTCGGGTCGAGCACGGTGGGCGGGCCTGGCGGGTCCGCGTCCGGGCGACGGCGTTCGTGCGGGGGCCTGCCGCGCCGTTCGTCACCGGCACGCGGTGGCGCGTCCGGGCGACCCTCGCGCCGGCCGAGTCGACCGACGAGGCGGCCCTGCTGCGCGTGACTCGGTCGGCCCGGCTCGCGGGCGACCCGTGGTGGTGGCGCTGGTCCGAGGTCGTCCGCGACGGCATTCGCGACGGCGCGCGCCACCATGACGACCAGGCCGCGGCCCTCGTCCCCGCACTCGTGGCCGGGGACGAGTCCGGGCTCAGCGACACGACGCGCGAGCGCTTCCGGCGCACCGGCCTGACGCACCTGCTCGCGGTGTCCGGCGCGAACCTCACGATCGTGCTCGGCGTGGTGCTGCTGGGCCTCAGGTCCGTGGGTGCTCCGCGGCGGCTGCTGCTCGCCGCGGGACTCCTGACGATCGTCGCGTTCGTCCTCGTGGCGCGTCCCGAGCCGAGCGTCCAGCGTGCGGCCGTCATGGGAACGGTGGCGCTCGCCGGGCTGCTCGTCGGCCGGCCGCGAGCCGGCCTGCGCGCGCTCGCGTGGGCCGTCGTGGCGCTGCTCGCGCTCGACCCGTGGCTCGCGACCACGGCCGGCTTCGTCCTGTCGGTCTGCGCCACGGCCGGGATCATCGCCGCGGCGCCGCCCCTGGCTCGCCGCCTGCACTGGCTGCCGCGCCCGGTGGCCGCGGCCGTCGCCGTGCCGGTCGCGGCACACCTCGCGTGCCTGCCTGTCGTGGCCGCGCTCAGCGGCGAGGTCTCGCTCATCGCGGTGTTCGCGAACGTGCTGGTGGCCCCGGTGGTCGCCCCGGCGACGGTGGCCGGGCTCGCCGCGGGGCTCGTCGACCTCGTGGTCCCTGTCCTCGCGGTGGTCCCGGGCGTCGTGGCGTGGGCCGCGGCCACCGTGATCGTGACCGTCGCCCGGCTCGGCGCGGCCGTGCCGGGCGCGTCGATCGGCTGGCCCCACCCGTGGTGGACCCTGCTGCTCCTCGTGCCGGTCGTGGGCGGGGGCCTGTGGCGGCTCGCCCGACGGCCCGCGCTCGCGATCGGGATGACCGCCGGCCTGCTCGTCGCGATGGCGCGACCGCCCACTCCGGGCTGGCCGCCCGACGGCGTGGTGGTCGTCGCCTGCGACGTGGGCCAGGGGGACGGCTTCGTGCTGCCGACCGCACCCGGCGAGGCGGTCGTCGTCGACGTGGGGGAGGAGCCGGGACCGATCGACCGTTGCCTCACCGAGCTGGGGATCGAGCGGATCGCCCTGCTGCTGCTCACGCACGGCGACGCCGACCACGTGGGCGGCTGGCGCGGGGCGGTGCGGGGGCGCCCGGTCGAGGTCCTGGCGGACGGGCCGTCGGGTGCCCCCGCGGTCCCCGCCGGGCGACGGGTGCGGCTCCTGGCCGGTCACGACGTCACGGTGGGCCCCGTTCGGCTCGAGGTCCTGTGGCCGCTGCGGGACGAGGCTCGCGTGCCGCCGACGGAGCGCAACGACCGCAGCGTGGTGGTCCGGGCGCACGTGCGCGGCCACCGGATCCTGTTCACGGGCGACCTGGGCGAGGAGGCACAGCGCGGACTCGGCCGGGCGTCTCCTGACCTGGCCGCCGACGTGCTCAAGGTGCCGCACCACGGCAGCGCCGACCGGTGGCCCGAGCTGGTCGAGCGCGTCGCGCCGCGCGTCGCGCTCATCGGGGTCGGCGCCGACAACCCGCACGGCCATCCCACCGCCGAGGTGCTGGCCGACCTGGCCGCCCGCGGGATCGTCGTGGGGCGCACCGACGAGTCCGGGACGGTCGCCCTCGTCGACCGAGGCGGGACGCTCGTCCTGTCCGAGCGGTGACCTATCCTCGGGACGTGGCGAACCCGTTCGGCAAGGTCTGGCTGATCACCGGCAACTCCGAGTTCCTGTCCGACCGCGCGCGGCAGCAGGCGATCGCCCAGATCCGCTCCGCCGCGCCCGAGGTCGAGGTGGCGCAGTCGTCCGCGTCGTCGCTCGCTCCCGGCGAGTTCACCGCCCTCACGAGCGCCTCGCTGTTCAGCTCGGCCACCGCGGTCGTCCTGACCGACCTGCAGGACCTCAACGAGGCCGCGGCCGCCGAGCTCCTGCAGTACGCGGCGGCTCCCTCGGACGAGACCGCGGTCGTGCTCGTGCACGGCGGGGGAGCGAAGGGCAAGGGCGTCCTCGACAAGCTGCGCAAGTCCGCGTCCGTCACCGAGGTCGCCCAGCAGGCCCCCAAGTACGAGCGCGACCTGATCGCGTGGGTGCGCCAGGAGTCGCGCACGCTGGGCCGCGCGATCGACGAGGAGGGCGCCTCGGTGCTGGTCTCGGCCGTCGGGTCGGACCTGCGCTCCCTGGCCGCCGCCGTCGACCAGCTGGTCACCACGCTCGCCGAGGGCGAGGCGCTCGACGCCTCGGTCGTGAAGCGATACTTCGGCGGCCGCGCCGAGGTGCGCGGCTACGAGATCGCCGACGCGGCGCTCGACGGCCGGCTCGACCTCGCGCTCGAGCGTGCGCGCTGGGCCGAGGCCGCGAAGGTCGCGCCGCTGCTCATCACCGCCGCCGTGGCCTCCGGCCTGCGCCAGCTGGCGCGCGTCGTCACGGCCGATCCCGGCTTGCGCGACGCCGACCTCGCCCGCGAGATCGGCGCGCCACCGTTCAAGATCCGCTCGCTGCGCCAGAGCGCCCGCGGCTGGGACGAGGCCTCGCTGCGCCGGGCCCTCGACGTCGTCGCCCACGCCGACCTGGCCGTCAAGGGCGGCTCGGCCGAGCCGGGCCACGCGGTCGAGCGGATGATCATCGACATCGCGGTGGCGCGCAGCCGCACCTCCTGAGCCGCAAACGCGAAAGAGCCCCGCACCCATCGGGTGCGGGGCTCATCGTGCGGAGCTCAGAGCGCGGAGGCCTTCTTCGCGATGGCCGACTTGCGGTTCGCCGCCTGGTTCTTGTGGATGACGCCCTTGCTGGCAGCCTTGTCCAGCTTCTTGGCGGTGTCGGCGGCGAGGGCCTTGGCCTCGTCGGCGTTGCCGGCCTCGACGGCGGCGTGGAAGCGGCGGACGGAGGTCTTCAGTGCCGAGCGCACGGACTTGTTGCGCTCGCGCGCGGCCTCGTTCTGCCGGTTGCGCTTGATCTGCGACTTGATGTTCGCCACGGCAAACCTGTTCTTTCGTCGTTCCTGGTGATGAGAAGTCTGGTCGCGTCCGAGCCCGTCGTACGGTGGGCTGGACACGCAATCACCCATGCTACCAGCGCGGGCACGCAGTCCTCAAATCCGCCCGGTCTCATAGAGTGCGCCTCGTGCAGACTCTCTACGACATCCTCGTGTGGATCCACATCGCCTGCTGGGCCGCGGCCCTGATCCTGTGGGCCGTCTCCCTCAAGGCGCCTCGCGTCCCCAAGGGCATGGCGCACGCCGTCGCCACCGCCCTGGTGATCGGCATCGTGCTGACCGGCATCGGCTCGGCGAGCGACGAGGTCCACGACCCGAACAACGCCAAGGTCGCCGTCAAGCTCGTCATCGCGGCGGTCGCCACGGCGCTCGCGTTCATGAAGCAGAAGCTGCCGGCGCCGAACCCGTGGGGCCACGTCGTCGCGGCGCTCGTGCTCGTCAACGTCGTCATCGCGTACGCCTGGCGCTGATCGACTGTCACGACCCCTGCGGGGGTCGTGGACAATGGACCTCACCATGACGCGCCCCACGACCGCCCCGAGCCCCGGTGCCACGCCGCCCGAGCTGCTGCGGAACTTCTGCATCATCGCGCACATCGACCACGGCAAGTCGACGCTCGCCGACCGGATGCTGCAACTGACCGGCGTCGTCGACGAGCGCGCGGCCCGGGCGCAGTACCTCGACCGCATGGACATCGAGCGCGAGCGCGGCATCACGATCAAGAGCCAGGCCGTGCGGATGCCGTTCACCAAGTCGTCGGGCGACGACGCCGGCACGACCTACGTGCTCAACATGATCGACACTCCTGGGCACGTCGACTTCACGTACGAGGTGAGCCGGTCGCTCGAGGCGTGCGAGGGCGCGATCCTGCTGGTCGACGCCGCGCAGGGCATCGAGGCGCAGACGCTCGCCAACCTGTACCTGGCGATGGACGCGGACCTGCACATCATCCCGGTGCTCAACAAGATCGACCTGCCCGGCGCGCAGCCCGAGAAGTACGCCGAGGAGATCGCCGGCATCATCGGCGGCGAGCCCGACGACGTCCTGCGGGTGTCGGCCAAGACGGGCCAGGGCGTCGAGGCGCTGCTCAACCTCATCGTCGACGAGGTTCCGCCGCCCGAGGGCGACCCCGACGGCCCGCCTCGCGCGCTCATCTTCGACTCGGTCTACGACACCTACCGCGGCGTCGTCACGTACGTGCGCGTGGTCGACGGCAAGCTCAGCCACCGCGACAAGATCAAGATGATGTCGACCGGCGCGGTCCACGAGATGCTCGAGGTCGGCGTGATCAGCCCCGAGCCCGTCAAGGAGGACCACCTCGGCGTGGGCGAGGTCGGCTACCTCATCACGGGCGTGAAGGAGGTCCGCCAGAGCCGCGTCGGCGACACGGTGACCTCGGCCGCGAAGCCCGCCGAGCAGCCGCTCGGCGGCTACCAGCACCCGAACCCGATGGTGTTCTCCGGCCTGTACCCGATCGACGGCGACGACTTCGCGACCCTGCGCGACGCCCTGGAGAAGCTGCAGCTCAACGACGCGGCGCTCGTGTACGAGCCCGAGTCGTCCGGCGCGCTCGGCTTCGGCTTCCGCATCGGCTTCCTGGGCCTGCTGCACCTGGAGATCGTGCGCGAGCGGCTCGAGCGCGAGTTCAACCTCGACCTCATCTCCACCGCGCCGAACGTCGTCTACCGCGTCGAGCTGGAGGACGGCAGCGAGCACACCGTCACGAACCCCAGCGAGTACCCGAGCTCGGGCAAGATCGCCAAGGTCTTCGAGCCCGTCGTCTCGGCCACGATCCTGGCGCCGTCGGACTACATCGGCACGATCATGGAGCTGTGCCAGGCGCGCCGCGGTCAGCTCGGCGGCATGGACTACCTCTCCGAGGACCGCGTCGAGATCCGCTACACCCTGCCCATGGGCGAGATCATGTTCGACTTCTTCGACGCGCTGAAGTCGCGCACGAAGGGCTACGCCTCGCTCAACTACGAGCTCTCGGGTGAGCAGGAGGCCGACCTGGTCAAGGTCGACATCCTCCTGCAGGGCGAGGTCGTCGACGCGTTCAGCGCGATCGTCCACCGTGACAGCGCCTACTCGTACGGCGTCGCGCTGGCCGGCAAGCTCAAGGAGCTCATCCCGCGCCAGCAGTTCGAGGTGCCGATCCAGGCGGCCATCGGCGCGCGCGTCATCGCCCGCGAGAACATCCGCGCGATCCGCAAGGACGTCCTCGCCAAGTGCTACGGCGGCGACATCAGCCGCAAGCGCAAGCTGCTCGAGAAGCAGAAGGAGGGCAAGAAGCGCATGAAGATGGTGGGCCGCGTCGAGGTCCCCCAGGAGGCCTTCATCGCCGCCCTCTCGACGGGCGACAGTAAGTCCTGACGCCCGCGCTGGTCGGCGAATCCTTCCCCGCGGGAGCTACGCGGCGGTAGGGTGACATGAATCACACTTGCCCGTCCGTTCGTCCCCCGGGAGCTCCCCATGGTCGTGTCCACCGCCGAGCAGCTGAAGATCGTCGAGAACCGCGCCCGCACCGTCGGCGACCTGTTCTTCGACCGGGTCAAGGCGTCGGGCCCACGCGAGGCCTACCGGTACCCGGACGAGAACGAGAACTGAGTCTCGATCACGTGGCAGGAGACCGGCGACCGCGTCTCGCGCATCGCCGCGGGCCTCGTGGACCTGGGCGTCGAGCCCGAGCAGCGCGTCGCGATCGCTTCGGGCACCCGGATCGAGTGGATCCTGTCCGACCTCGCCGTCAACGTCGCCGGCGCCGCGACCACCACGGTGTACCCGACCTCGGTCGCCGACGACGTGGCGTACATCCCGTCCGACTCCGACAGCCGCGTCGTGTTCGCCGAGGACGACGAGCAGGTCGCCAAGCTGCGCGAGAAGCGCTCCGAGCTGCCCAGCGTCAGCATGGTCGTCACGTACGACGGCACGCCCGACGGCGAGTGGGTCATCACGCTCGACGAGCTCATGGAGCGCGGCGAGAAGTACCTCATCGACCACCCGAGCGTGCTGCAGGAGCGCATCGCCGGCACGCACCCGGAGTCGCTCGCGACCCTCATCTACACGTCGGGCACCACGGGCCGCCCCAAGGGCGTGCGCCTGGTCCACGACAACTGGACGTACGAGGGCGCGGCCGTGGCGGCGCCGGGCTCGCTCAGCGAGGACGACCTCGAGTACCGCTGGCTGCCGATGGCTCACTCGTTCGGCAAGGTCCTGCTGACGTCGCAGCTGACGATCGGCTTCCCGTGCGCCGTCGACGGCCGGGTTCCCAAGATCGTCGACAACCTCGCCGTCGTGAAGCCGACCTTCATGGGCGCGGCCCCGCGCATCTTCGAGAAGGCCTACGGACGCGTCGTCGGCATGATGGTCGAGGAGGGCGGCGCCAAGCTCAAGCTGTTCCGCTGGGCCGAGAAGGTGGGCCTGCAGGTCTCGCGCCTGGAGCGCGCCGGCAAGCCGGTCCCGCTGCCCCTGAAGGTGCAGCACCGCATCGCCGACAAGCTCGTCTTCAGCAAGATCCGCGAGCGCTTCGGCGGCCGCGTGCGGTTCTTCGTCTCGGGTGCCGCCGCGCTGTCGACCGACATCGCCGAGTGGTTCCACGCCGCGGGCGTCCTCGTCATGGAGGGCTACGGCCTCACCGAGACCTCGGCGGGCTCGTTCGTCAACAGCCCGCAGGACTTCCGCATCGGCTCGGTCGGCAAGCCGTTCCCCGGCGTCGAGGCCAAGATCGCCGAGGACGGCGAAGTCCTCATCAAGGGCCCCAACGTCATGCGCGGCTACCACAACCTGGAGGGCGAGTCGGCGTCCGCGCTGACCGAGGACGGCTGGCTCGCGACGGGCGACATCGGCGAGATCGACGCCGACGGCTTCCTGCGCATCACCGACCGCAAGAAGGACCTGTTCAAGACGTCGGGCGGCAAGTACGTCGCGCCGTCGCACATCGAGGGCACGTTCAAGGCGGTGTGCCCGCTCGCGAGCCAGATGGTGGTGCACGGCAACGACCGCAACTTCTGCTCCGCGCTCATCACGATCGACCCCGATGCCGCGGTGGCGTGGGCCGAACACCACGACATGGCCGGCAAGTCGTATGAGGAGATCGTCGCGTCCCAGCGGATGCACGCCGAGATCGCGCGCTACGTCGACGAGCTCAACTCCAAGCTCAACCGCTGGGAGACGGTCAAGAAGTGGGCGATCCTCGACCACGACCTCTCGATCGAGTCCGGCGAGATCACGCCGAGCATGAAGGTCAAGCGCCGCGTCGTCGAGCAGCGCTACGCCGACATCCTCGACGGCTTCTACGCGGACGCGTGACCGGTGACGGTTTCCCCGGTTAACCGGGGAAACCGTCACCGAGCGTGGTTCACGAACCACGCGAAGTGACAGGAAACCTCGCTCAGTCGGCGCCACGTACCCTTGGGACGTGGCGTTCGGCATCTACCTGCACGTGCCGTTCTGCTCGGTGCGGTGCGGCTACTGCGACTTCAACACGTACACCGCCGACGACCTCGGCGGGCCCGACGTGCTCGGCGCCTCCCGCGCGACCTACATCGACGCCGCCCTCGGCGAGCTCTCGCTCGTGCCCGAGCGGACAGTCGACACGGTCTTCGTCGGGGGCGGCACGCCGACCCAGCTGCCGTCGGCGGACCTCGTGCGGTTCCTGCGGGCGCTCGACCACCGCCTCGGCCTCGCGCCGGGCGCCGAGGTCACGACCGAGGCCAACCCCGACAGCGTCACGCCGGCGTCCCTCGCCGAGCTGCGCGAGGGCGGCTTCACGCGGATCTCGTTCGGCATGCAGTCGGCCGTCCCGCACGTGCTGGCGATGCTCGAGCGCACGCACGACCCCGAGCGCGTCCCGCAGGCCGTGCAGTGGGCGCGCGAGGCCGGCTTCGAGCAGGTCAGCCTCGACCTCATCTACGGCGCGCCCACCGAGACGATGGACGACTGGCGCCACACGGTCGAGTCGGCCCTGGAGCTGCGTCCCGACCACATCAGCGCGTACGCCCTGATCGTCGAGGACGGCACCGCGTTCGCGCGCAAGGTCCGTCGCGGCGAGGTCGTCATGCCCGACGACGACGAGACCGCCGACAAGTACCTGCTGGCCGACGACCTCATGTCGGCCGCCGGCCTGTCCTGGTACGAGCTGTCCAACTGGGCCGTCGACGAGGCCGCGCAGTGCCGCCACAACATCGGCTACTGGAACGGCGGGCAGTGGTGGGGCGTCGGGCCGGGCGCGCACTCGTTCGTCGACGGCGAGCGCTGGTGGAACGTCAAGCACCCCGGCGCGTACGCCCAGCGGATCATGCGCGGCGAGTCCCCGCGTGCCGACGGCGAGCGGCCCGACGCCGCCGAGCGGCACCTCGAGGACGTCATGCTGCGCATCCGGCTGGCCGAGGGGATCGAGTCGTCGCTGCTCGGCGACGCCGACCGGCTCGTCAGTGCCGGCTGGCTCACGCCCGTCGGCGACCGCATGGTGCTGACCCGCACGGGCCGCCTCATGGCCGACCGCGTCGTGCTCGAGGCTGTCGAGGGTCTCGACTAGAAGTCCCCGCCCGCACTACGTTCGGTCCATGGGTGACGTGGACGTCACCACCGCGCAGGGCGGACCGACCACCGTCAGTCGTCCCGTCCTGACCGCGATGGTCATCGGATCCATGGTCGGCGCCGGGGTGTTCTCGCTCCCGGCGCGCTTCGGCACGGCCACCGGTGTCGCCGGCGCGCTCATCGCGTGGGCGATCGCGGGCACCGGGATGTTGATGCTGGCGTTCTGCTTCCAGACCCTCGCGGTGCGCAAGCCCGAGCTCGACTCGGGCGTCTTCATCTACGCCAAGGCCGGCTTCGGCGACTACGTCGGCTTCAACTCGGCGGTCGGCTTCTGGGCCAGCGCCATGGCGGGCAACGCCTTCTACTGGGTCTTCATGACCGCGACGGTCGGCGCCTTCTTCCCCGAGTTCGGCGACGGCGACACGCTCCTGGCGGTCGGCGTGGCCACGATCGGCGTCTGGGTCTTCCACACGCTGATCGCGCGTGGCGTGCGCGACGCCGCCGTCATCAACCGCATCGTCACGGTCTTCAAGATCGTCCCGATCCTCGTGTTCATCGTCGTGCTGGCGTTCACGTTCGACGCCGGCACCTTCGGCGACAACTTCCTCGCGTACGACGACCTCGGGTCGATGACCGAGCAGGTCAAGAACACGATGATCATCACGACGTTCGTGTTCATCGGCATCGAGGGCGCGAGCGTCTACTCCCGCTACGCCCAGCGCCGTGAGCACGTCGGCCAGGCGACGGTGCTGGGCTTCCTGAGCGTGCTGGCGATCTTCTCGCTCGTGACGATGGTGTCCTACGGCGCGTTCACGCAGCCCGAGATCGCCGGGACGCGGCAGCCCTCCATGGTCGGCCTGTTCGAGCAGACCGTCGGGCCGTGGGGCGAGTGGTTCATCAGCGCCGGCGTCATCGTCTCGGTGCTGGGCGCCTACCTCGCGTGGACGCTCATGGCCGCCGAGGTCGCGTTCATCCCGGCGCGCAGCAACGACATGCCGCGGTTCCTGGGCCGCGAGAACGCCTCGGGCACGCCGATCACCGCGCTCATCGCGACCAGCATCGGCGTGCAGGTCCTGCTGGCGGTCACGCTGCTCATCAAGGACTCGCTCAACTTCATGCTGGACCTGTGCACGAGCCTGGCGCTCGTGCCGTACCTGCTGGCCGCGGCGTACGCGCTCAAGCTCGCGTGGACGGGGGAGACGTACGAGGACGACCCGGCCGGCCGACGCAAGAACGCCGTGTTCGCGACGCTCGCCTCGGCGTACGCGATCTTCCTGTTCGTCGCCGCGGGGCTGGAGTTCCTGCTGCTTTCCTGCCTCATCTACGCGCCGGCGGTCGTCCTGTTCGTCATCGCCCGCGTCGAGCGCAAGGCCCGCGTGTTCACCCCGCCCGAGCTCGTCCTGTGCATCGTGATCTGCGCGGGTGCCGTCTTCGCCCTGTACCAACTGCTCACCGGTGGCATCGTGGTGTGATGCCCGGACCCGAAGGAGCCCCATGACCCGCCCGTCCGACGCCTACGGCGTCCACTCCGAGGTCGGCACGCTGCGCAAGGTGCTCGTCTGCGCACCCGGACTCGCGCACGAGCGACTGACGCCGTCGAACTGCGACGACCTGCTGTTCGACGACGTGCTGTGGGTCGACCACGCGCAGCGCGACCACCAGGACTTCGTGCAGATGATGATCGACCGCGGCATCGACGTCGTCGAGCTGCACGACGTGCTCGCGCGGACGATGGCCGACCAGGAGGCCCGCTCGTGGCTGCTCGACCGCAAGATCGTCCCCAACGAGGTCGGCATCGGCCTGGTGGAGGAGACGCGGTCCTACCTCGACGAGCTGCCCGAGGCCGAGCTCGCGCGGTTCCTCATCGGCGGGCTCTCGACGCGTGACCTGCCCCGCGAGCTGGCGCCCGGGTACCGCGCCCTGGTCCGCGAGGCGCACGGCCACCACGAGTACCTCATGCCGCCGCTGCCGAACACGCTCTACACGCGCGACACGACGTGCTGGGTGCACGGCGGCGTCACGCTGAACCCGCTGTTCTGGGCGGCACGGCAGGACGAGACGCTGCTGATGAAGGCGATCTACGAGTTCCATCCGGACTTCGTCGGCTCCACCGTGTGGTGGGGCGATCCCGAGCTCGACTGGGGGACCGCGACGGTCGAGGGCGGCGACGTCATGGTGCCCGGCGACGGCGTCGTCCTCGTCGGCATGAGCGAGCGGTCGTCGCGCCAGGGCATCACGCAGCTGGCGAAGGCGCTGTTCGACCGCGGCGCGGCGCAGAAGGTCATCGTGGCCGGCATGCCGAAGCTGCGCGCCGCGATGCACCTCGACACGGTCTTCACGTTCGCCGACCGCGACGTCGTGACGGTCTACCCCGAGATCGTGGACACGATCCACGCGTTCACGATCCTGCCGGGCGACGGGCTGCCCGGCATCGAGGTGATCGACCACGAGGAGACCCCGTTCCTCGACGTCGTCGCGCAGGCGCTGGGGGTCGGCAAGTTCACGGTCGTCGAGACCGGCGGCACCGAGTACGACACCGAGCGCCAGCAGTGGGACAGCGGCAACAACCTCGTGGCGCTCGAGCCGGGCGTCGTGGTCGCCTACGACCGCAACACCCACACGAACTCGCTGCTGCGCAAGGCCGGCATCGAGGTCATCGAGATCGTCGGCGCCGAGCTGGGCCGAGGGCGCGGCGGCGGCCACTGCATGACGTGCCCGCTCGTGCGCGATCCGCTCGAGGCCTGACCGGAGCACCGTGGACACGCGCCGGCGGTGGGTGCGCTTCGCCCTCACCGTCGTCGCCACGGGCGTCGTCCTGGTCGTCGGCGTCGGCCTGCTGGACGAGATCGACTGGGACGGCGTCCGCTCGTCGCTGGCGCGGCTGGAGGCGTGGCAGTTCGTGCTGCTGGCCCTCGGGCTGCTGCTGCGCCAGTACCTGAACGCGCTGCCGCTGGCGCTGTTCATCGAGGGCTGCTCGTCGTGGCGGGCCCTGCAGAACGACCAGGCGGCGATCCTCATGACGACGGTCGCGCCGCCGCCCGCCGACTACGTCATGCGGTTCGCGATCTTCAGCTCGTGGGGGATCCCGCTGGCGGCGGCCGTCGCGGGCTCGGTCATGAACACGCTGTCGTTCTACGTCGTGCGGTTCGGCGCCCCGGTGCTGGGCAGCGTCCTCATGCTGTGGCTCGGCACGTTCCACCCGGGAGAGCTGTTCGCCGCGCTGCCCAGCATGGCGGTCAGCGTCGCGATCCTCGCCGCGCTGTGGCTCGCGTTCCGCGGCGAGGCGTTCACGGCGGGCCTGGCGCACCGGGCGGGCGACCTCGTCGGCCGGGTGCGCTCGCAGGTCAGCGGCGGGGCCTGGAGCGCGTGGGCTGTCGACTTCCGGCGCCAGGTCGTCGGCCGGGTCCCGTGGGCCCTGCCGCGCTCGCTGCTGGCACTGCTGGCGATGGTGCTGGTCGACGCGGCGCTGCTGACGGCGGCGCTGCGCTGCGTCGGCGTGGACGCGGGCCAGGTCCCGGCGATCGAGGTGTTCGTCGCGTTCCTGGTGGCGTACCCGCTCACGCTGTTCCCGTTCTCGGGCGTCGGCATCCTCGACGCCGTCGTGGTCGCGACGCTCCTGCAGGTGGGCACGAACGTGTACGAGGAGGGTCTCGTCGCCGGGTTCGTGGTGTGGCGCGTCGTGACGCTCGGCGGCCCGATCCTGATGGGCCTGGCCTCGCTCGCGCTGTGGAAGTGGCAGGTGCTGCGGCGGCCGGCTACGCCGGCTGGGTGACGAAGTCGATGAGCTCCTCGACCCGGCCCAGGAACGCGGGCTCGAGGTCGGTCCAGGAGTCGACGCGGCCCAGGATCGCCTTCCACGCCCGCGCGATGTCGGCCTGGTCCTCGTGCGGCCAGCCCAGGTGCGCGCAGATGCCCTTCTTCCACTCGACGTGACGCGGGATCGTGGGCCACGCGTCCATGCCGAGGCGCTGGGGCTTGATCGACTGCCACACGTCGACGTACGGGTGGCCGACCACGAGCAGGTGGGGCACGTGCTTCACCGCGTCGGCGAGGCGCTGCTCCTTCGAGCCCGGCACGAGGTGGTCGACCAGCACGCCCAGGCGGCGCTTCGCGGTGGGCTGGAAGTCGCGAACGATCGCGGCGAGGTCGTCGATGCCGCCGAGGTACTCCACCGCGACGCCCTCGGCGCGCAGGTCGTCCCCCCACACCTTCTCGACGAGCTCGGCGTCGTGCCGGCCCTCGACGAAGATGCGGCTGGGCAGGGCGACCTTGGCGCGGGTGTCGGCGGCGACGCGCGAGCCCGACGCCGTGCGCGTCCTGGCGGCGGGTCCCTTGGGCGTCGGCGCCACGAGGACGACCGGGCGGCCCTCCATGAGGAAGCCGGGGCCGAGCGGGAAGACCTTGCGGCGCAGGTGACGGTCCTCGAGCTCGACGGTGCCGAGGTCGCGCTCGACGCGCATGACCTCGCCGACGAACCCGGTGGACACCTCCTCGACGACGATGCCGAGGTCGGCCGCGAGCTCGGTCGAGCGGCCGCGCCTGGGCTTCTTCCAGTCGCCGGAGAGGACGTCGGTCCCGTACCGGTCAGCCATGGCCGAACCACACTCCCAGGAGTCGCTGGTGGAACGCCTCGACGTCGTCCTTGCTGCCGCTGTCGAGGGTGTCGGTGACGATGAGCCCGATCGCGAGGTCGACCGCCGCGGGCCACGACTCGGGCACGGTCGAGGGCACCTCGTCGGTGACGAGGGCGCCCAGCGCGACGGCGGGGGAGTGGCCGGGTCGCGTCACGACCATGACCAGCTCGCCGCCGCGAGGGCCGTCGCCCAGGTGCGAGACCTCGACGAACGTCTCGCCGACCGTCGTGGCCCACACCGACGCCATCGTGCCGCCGCGGGACTCGTGCGCGATCCGGGTGCCGTCGGGGGCCGTGACCTCGTAGGGCGTGTACACGAGCACCTCGTCGCCGTCGACGACCTCGATCGCGCCGTCCGCGCGCACCGCCACCTCGCTCACCACGACAGGTTGCCATCCGCGCGCGGACCGCTCGCGGAGGCGCACCGGCCCACCGGTCCGCCGGTAGACTTGGCACTGGACCGGGTCGAGTGCCAAGTGGGAGGTGACCGATGATCGAGGACCGCCGTCTCAACGTGCTCCGCGCGATCGTGGAGGACTACGTCGCCACGCAGGAGCCCGTCGGGTCGAAGGCGCTGCTCGAGCGGCACCAGCTGGGCGTCTCCTCGGCCACCATCCGCAACGACATGGCGGCCCTCGAGGACGAGGGGTACCTGACCGCGCCGCACACCTCCGCCGGCCGCATCCCCACCGACAAGGGCTACCGGATGTTCGTCGACCGGCTGTCCGAGGTCAAGGCGCTCTCGGCGGCCGAGCGCCGCGCGATCGAGACCTTCCTGTCCGGCGCGATCGACGTCGACGACATCGTCACGCGCAGCGTCAAGATCCTCGCCCAGCTGACCAACCAGGTCGCGATCGTGCAGTACCCGTCGCTGACCCGCTCCACGGTCCGCCACGTCGAGCTCGTCGGCCTCGAAGGCGCGCGCGTGCTGGTCGTCGTCATCACCAGCAGCGGCCGCGTCGAGCAGCGCATCGTCGAGCTGGTCGAGACGCCGGGCGAGCAGCTGCTCGCCGACCTCAAGTCCCGCATCGTGCGCGCCACCCTCGGCGAGCGCCTGCCCGAGGCGTCGGTGCGCCTGGCCGAGCTCATCGACACGTTCGCGATCGACGACCGTCCCGTCGTCTCCTCGATCGTCACGACGCTCGCCAACACGTTCTCGAACGAGCGCTCCGACGAGCGCGTCGCGGTCGGCGGCACCGCCAACCTCGCGCGGTTCGGCGCCGACTTCGACACCTCGATCCGACCCGTCCTGGAGGCGATGGAGGAGCAGGTCGTCCTGCTGCGCCTGCTCGGCGAGGCCACGACCGGACCCCACGTGCGCATCGGTCGCGAGACCGGCCGCGAGGACCTCTCGGGCACCGCCGTCGTCTCGAGCACCTATGGTCCCGGGGGCGAGATCCTGGCTCAGCTCGGGACGATGGGGCCCGCCCGCATGGACTATCCCGCCACGATGGCCGCCGTCGGCGCCGTCGCCCGCTACCTCGGGCGCATCCTCGCCGACGGCTGAGCGCCGCACACCACGCGAAAGAGAAGAGACCTTGGACTACTACGAGCTGTTGGGCGTGTCCCGTGACGCGACGCCGGAGCAGATGAAGAAGGCGTACCGCAAGCTGGCGCGCCAGCTGCACCCCGACGTCAACGACGCCCCCGACGCGGCCGACCGCTTCAAGGAGGTCACGACCGCGTACGAGGTGCTCTCGGACCCGCAGAAGCGCGCCGTCTACGACCGTGGCGGCGACCCGCTCTCCGGTGGCGGCGGCATGGGCGGCGGCTTCGGCCAAGGCTTCAGCTTCGACGACATCATGGACGCGTTCTTCGGCCAGTCGTCCTCGCGCGGCCCGCGCCCGCGCACGCAGCGCGGCCAGGACGCGCTGCTGCGGCTGTCGATCAGCCTCGCCGAGGCGGCGTTCGGCGTCACCCGCGAGATCAAGGTCGACACGGCCGTCACGTGCGAGGTGTGCGGCGGCAGCGGCGCCAACGAGGGCTCCGAGCCCGTCACGTGCGGCACGTGCCACGGCCACGGCGCGGTCCAGCACGTGCAGCGCTCGCTGCTGGGCGACATCCGCACGTCGCGCACGTGCCCCACGTGCCAGGGCTACGGCACCGTCATCCCCGACCCGTGCCGCGAGTGCCACGGCGACGGCCGCGTGCGCTCGCGCCGCAGCCTGCAGGTCAACGTCCCCCCGGGCGTCGACGACGGGAACCGCATTCAGCTCGCCGGCGAGGGCGAGGTCGGCGCGGGCGGCGGCCCGGCCGGCGACCTCTACATCGAGATCAAGGTCGCCCACCACCCCCGCTTCACGCGCCAGGGCGACCAGCTGGCCTGCCAGATCACGCTGCCGATGACGGCGGCGGCGCTCGGCACGCGCTTCGACCTGCTCACGCTCGACGCCGAGCGCGAGGACCTCGAGGACGTGGAGAGGACGGTCGCGATCGACGTGCCCGCGGGCACCCAGTCGGGCGAGACGATCCTGGTCCGCGGCTACGGCGTGCCGAAGCTGCGCGGCTCGGGCCGCGGCGACCTCACGGTGCAGGTCGTCGTCGAGACGCCGCGCGACCTCGACTCCGAGCAGCGCGAGCTGCTGGAGAAGCTGGCCGCCGCGCGCGACGAGCGCCACCCCGAGCCGGCACTGGACCACTCGTCGCGGACGGTCTTCGGGCGCATCCGCGACGCGTTCAAGTGACGGCTGGCTAGAGTCGGGCCATGGCTGAGGACTGCATCTTCTGCAAGATCGTCGCGCGCGAGATCCCCGCGGAGGTCGTCGCCGAGAGCGAGCACACGCTCGCGTTCCGCGACATCAACCCGAAGGCGCCCGTGCACGTGCTGGTGGTGCCCAAGGTCCACCAGCCCGACGCCGCCTCGCTGGCGCAGGCCGAGCCGCAAGTCGCGGCGGAGCTGCTCGCGCAAACCCGTGCCATCGCCACGCAGGAGGGGTACGAGGACTACAACCTGGTCTTCAACACGGGCGCCGGCGCGGGCCAGACGGTGTTCCACGCCCACGTCCACCTGCTCGCCGGCGTGGACGTCTCGAAGCTCTTCCTGGCCTGAGCGCTCGGGACCGGGCCATGTCAGTGCTCGGTGAGTAGACTCGGACCTGTATGACTGACGACACTCCCGCGGCGCGACACACGGTCACCATCCCGGCCTCGATCCCGCTCGTTTCCCTGTTCGGACCCGCCGACGAGTTCCTGCGCCTGATGGAGGCCGCCTTCGAGGCGGGGATCCATGCCCGCGGCAACGAGGTCACCATCACCGGCGAGTCCGCCGAGGTGGCCCTGGTCGAGCGACTGCTCGACGAGCTGGTCACGATCCTGCGCACCGGCCAGGCCCTCACGGCCGAGACGGTCGAGCGCAGCATCTCGATGCTGCGCACCGAGACGCAGGAACGGCCGGCCGACGTGCTGAGCCTCAACATCCTGTCGAACCGTGGCCGCACGATCCGCCCCAAGACGCTCAACCAGAAGAAGTACGTCGACGCGATCGACGAGCACACGATCGTCTTCGGCATCGGCCCCGCCGGCACCGGCAAGACCTACCTCGCGATGGCCAAGGCCGTCCAGGCGCTGCAGGCCAAGGAGATCACCCGCATCATCCTGACCCGGCCGGCCGTCGAGGCGGGGGAGCGGCTGGGCTACCTGCCCGGCACGCTCTCGGAGAAGATCGACCCGTACCTGCGCCCGCTGTACGACGCGCTGCACGACATGCTCGACCCCGAGACGATCCCCAAGCTGCTGACGTCCGGTGTCATCGAGGTCGCTCCGCTGGCGTACATGCGCGGCCGCACGCTCAACGACGCGTTCATCATCCTCGACGAGGCGCAGAACACCACCGCCGAGCAGATGAAGATGTTCCTGACCCGCCTGGGCTTCGGCTCCAAGATGGTCGTCACGGGCGACGTCACCCAGGTCGACCTGCCCGGCGGCGCCACCAGCGGCCTGCGCGTCGTGCAGCAGATCCTCGGCGACGTGCGCGACATCCACTTCTCCCGGCTCACCAGCCACGACGTCGTCCGGCACAAGCTCGTCGGCCGCATCGTGGCCGCCTACGACGACTTCGAGGCGGACGGGCGCGCCCGGACCGAGGCCGCGGGAGGCGCGCATGACCGTCGACGTCCTCAATGAGTCCGGCGTCGACGTCGACGTCGCCGCGCTGACCTCCCTGTGCCGCTTCGTCATGCGCCGCATGCGGCTGCACCCGCAGACCGAGATGACGCTGCGCCTGGTCGACACCGAGACGATCGCCACGCTCAACGAGCAGTGGATGGGCAAGCAGGGTCCCACCGACGTGCTCTCGTTCCCGATGGACGAGCTCACCCCCGGTGACGACGACCGCGACACCGACGCCGGCTACCTGGGCGACATCGCCCTGTGCCCGCAGGTCGCCGAGCAGCAGGCGCCCGCCGCGGGCCACGAGCGCGACGACGAGATGGCGCTGCTGACGGTCCACGGCATCCTGCACCTGCTGGGCTACGACCACGCCGAGCCCGAGGAGCACGCCGAGATGTTCGGGATCCAGGGCCGCCTGCTGCTGGAGTGGGCCGACCCGGCTCTGCGGGAGCAGTGATGACCGGTCCGGCCATCGCCCTGGCCGTGGTGCTCGTCGTCCTGGCGGGCCTGCTCGTGGCCGTCGAGGCCGCCATCTCCACGTTCTCCAAGGCGCGCGCCGACGAGCTCACCGACGAGGGCGTCGGGGGAGCGAAGCGGCTGGCCCGCATCCTCGAGGACCCGGCGCCGTACCTGAACTCCGTCCTGCTGCTGCGCATCGTCGCCGAGACCGCCGGCGTCGTGCTCGTCGCCGCGATCGTGGCCGACATGGTGGACGGCTACTGGCACAACGTGCTGATCGCCGCGGGCATCATGTCGGTCGTCTCGTTCGTCGCGATCGGCGTCGGCCCGCGCACGCTGGGCCGCCAGCACTCCGAGGCCATCGCCGTCGCCTCGGCCGGTCCCGTCATCGCCACCACGCGGCTGCTCGGGCCGCTGCCGCGGCTGCTGATCCTCATGGGCAACGCGCTCACGCCCGGCCGCGGCTTCGCCGAGGGCCCGTTCGCGTCCGAGGTCGAGGTCCGCGAGCTCGTCGACCTGGCCGCCGCCAGCTCGGTCATCGAGTCCGACGAGTCGAAGATGATCCAGTCGGTCTTCGAGCTGGGCGACACGATCGTCCGCGAGGTCATGGTGCCGCGACCCGACCTGGTCTACATCGAGCGGCACAAGACGCTGCGCCAGGCGATGTCGCTCGGCCTGCGCAGCGGCTACTCGCGCATCCCGGTGATCGGCGAGAACCTCGACGACGTCATCGGCATGGCGTACCTCAAGGACGTCACGAAGCGCGTCTTCGACAACCACGCGGCCGAGACCACCGAGAAGGTCGAGTCGCTCGCCCGCGACGTCATGTTCGTGCCCGACACCAAGCACGCGGACGCGCTGCTGCGCGAGATGCAGGCCCGGCGCACGCACGTCGCGATCGTCATCGACGAGTTCGGCGGCACGGCCGGCCTGGTCACGATCGAGGACATCCTCGAGGAGATCGTCGGAGAGATCACCGACGAGTACGACGACGAGCCCGACGAGCGCGAGGAGCTGTCCGACGGTGCGTGGCGGGTCAGCGCGCGCTACGACGTGGACGACCTCGAGGAGCTGTTCGGCATCGCCTTCGACGACGAGGACGTCGACTCGGTGGGCGGCCTCATGGCCAAGTACCTGGGCACCGTGCCGATCCCCGGCTCGGTCGTCGAGGTCGGCGGGTTGCGCTTCGAGGCGCAGGCGCCCCAGGGTCGCCGCAACCGCATCGGGCGCGTCGTCGTGTCGCGCGTCGAGGCGGTCGACGCGACGTCCGAGGCCTGAGTCGCCGGCCGGTACATTCGTCGCATGGACCTGCCCGCCGAGGACGCCAAGCTCGTGACCCTCGCCCGCTCGTCGCGGGCCCGACTCCAGGTCGCCCAAGGGGCAGCCGTCCGTGACCTCGACGGCCGCACGTACACCGCGGCCACCGTGCACCTGGACACGCTGCGCGTCTCGGCGCTCGACCTCGCCGTCGCGATGGCCGTGTCGTCGGGGGCCAAGGGCCTCGAGGCGGCCGCGCTCGTGACCGAGGGCGACGTCCCCGTGGGCCTGGACTCCGTCATCGAGTTCGGCGGCGCGGGCGTCACGGTCGTGGTCGCCGACCCGGCCGGCGCGGTCGACACGGTGCTGTCCACATGAGCACCCCCGAGTTCCGCTCCGGCTTCGCGTGCTTCGTGGGCCGGCCGAACGCCGGCAAGTCCACGCTGACCAACGCGCTCGTGGGCGAGAAGGTCGCGATCACGTCGTCGCGGCCCCAGACCACGCGCCACGTCATCCGGGGCCTCGTGCACCGCGAGGACGCGCAGCTGGTCCTCGTCGACACGCCGGGCCTGCACAAGCCCCGGACCCTGCTGGGCCAGCGGCTCAACGACCTCGTGCGCACCACGTGGGCCGAGGTCGACACCGTCGGGATGTGCCTGCCCGCCGACCAGCGCATCGGGCCGGGCGACCGGTTCCTCATCAAGGAGCTCGCGGCGCTGCGCCGCAAGCCCGTCATCGCGATCGCCACCAAGACCGACCTCGTCTCGCCGGCGCGGCTGGCCGAGCACCTCGTCGACATCGCGGCGGCGGGGGCCGAGGCCGGGCTCGAGTGGCGTGAGGTCGTGCCCGTCTCGGCCGTCGCCAACGACCAGGTCGACCTGCTGGCGTCCCTGCTGATCGACACGCTCCCCGAGGGCCCGCCGCTGTACCCCGAGGGCCAGCTGACGGACGAGCCCGAGGAGACCCTGATCGCCGAGATCATCCGCGAGGCCGCCCTCGAGGACGTCCGCGACGAGCTGCCGCACTCGCTCGCCGTGGTCGTGGAGGAGATCGTCCCGCGCGAGGACCGCCCCGAGGACAAGCCGCTGCTGGACGTGCGCGCCAACGTGTTCGTCGAGCGCGACAGCCAGAAGGGCATCGTCATCGGCAAGAAGGGCGCCCGCCTCAAGAAGATCGGCATGGACTCGCGCGGCCAGATCGAGCGGCTGCTCGGAACGCCCGTCCACCTCGACCTGCACGTCAAGGTCGCCAAGGAGTGGCAGCGCGATCCCAAGCAGCTGCGCCGCCTGGGCTTCTGAGGCTCAGCGCGGCGCGTGGGCCAGCAGGCTCTCGCTGAGCCGGTCCAGCAGCGGCGAGTCCAGCCGCCAGCGCTGCCAGTACAGGTCCACGCGGCTGGCCGAGCGGCCCAGTCGCACGAGGCGTCCGGCGTCGAGTCCCTCGGTGGCCTGCTCCTGCGGGAGCAATCCCCAGCCCAGCCCCGCCTCGATCGCGGCCCGGAAGTCGTCCGACGCCGGCACCTCGTGGACCACGGTGGGGGCGGCGTCGGTGTGGCGCGCCAGCTCGGCGTGCTGCAGCCGGTCCTTGGCGTTGAACACGACCATCGGCATCGCCGCCCAGTCGGGCCGTCCGCCGAACCGCTCGAGCAGCCCGGGGGCCGCGACGGGCAGGTAGCGCAGGGAGCCGAGGGGAGTGACCGAGCAGCCCTGCACGGGACTCGGGTCGCTCGTGACCGCGCCGACCACGTCGCCGCGGCGCAGCAGGTCGTGGCTGTGGCCCTCGTCCTCGACCCGCAGCCGCAGCGCGACGTCGCGCCAGCCCGCCACGTCGGCCAGGACGGGGCGGAACCACGTGGCGAGCGAGTCGGCGTTGATCGCGACGGCGAGATCGGCCGGATGGTCGTCGAGCGCCTCGGTGAAGGCGAGGTCCAGCTGGCGGCCGAGCCGGACGAGTCCCGCTCCCGCCTCGGTCGGCGCGGCGGGCGACGTCCGCGAGACCAGCACGCGGCCGACGGCGCTCTCGAGCGCGCGGATGCGCTGGCTGACGGCGCTGGGAGTGACGTGCAGGGCGCGGGCGGCGGCCTCGAAGGACCCGTGGTCGGCGATCGCCACGAGGGCCGCGAGCTGCGCGGGAGGCAGGTCCATGGCGCCAGTTAAGCATCGCTTCACGATCGTACAAAACCTTCGTTGGACTTCACGCTGTGGGCCGCCTAGCGTCGAGGCGTGCTCCCCGCCCTCCTCGCCGGCGCCCTGACCGGCCTGTCCCTCATCGTCGTGATCGGCGCCCAGAACGCCTACGTCCTGCGCCAGGGCATCCGCCGCTCCCACGTGGGCGCCGTCGTGGCGATCTGCGCCGTGTCGGACCTCGCGCTGATCCTCGCCGGGGTCGCCGGGATCGGCGCGATCGTCGACCGTGCCGCGTGGCTGATCGACGTCGTGACGTGGCTCGGCGTGGCGTTCCTCGTCTGGTACGGCGTGCTGTCGATCCGTCGGTCGATGCGCCCCGAGGTGCTCAGGTCGCAGGGCGCCGCGGACGAGCGGCTCCGCACCGTCGTGCTGCAGGTGCTGGCGCTCACGTGGCTGAACCCGCACGTCTACCTCGACACCGTCGTGCTGCTCGGCTCGATCGCCCAGTCGCACGGTCCCGTCGGCCGCTGGTGGTTCGGCGCCGGGGCGTCGCTGGGCAGCATCGCGTGGTTCTCGGCGCTCGGCTTCGGTGCCACCCGGCTGGCCCCGCTGCTGGCCCGGCCGCGCGCGTGGCAGGTGCTGGACCTGCTGATCGGCATCGTGATGTTCGTGATCGCGGCCTCGCTCGTCTGGTGACGGCGCGGCGCGTCGCGCAGGATGGACGGATGGATCCCGTCGAGGCGCTGCGCGAGACCGCGTTCTGGCTCGAGCGCGAGCGTGCCACCACCTACCGTGTCGAGGCGTTCCGCAAGGCGGCCGCCGCCCTGGCCGACCTCTCGGCCGACGAGGTCGCCGAGCGCGCCCGCACCGGCGAGCTCGGCCGCATGAAGGGCCTCGGCCCGCGCACGACGACCCTCGTCGAGCAGGCGCTCGCGGGGGACGTTCCCGAGTACCTGGCGGACCTGCGCGAGCGCAACACCGAGCCGCTCGCGGCGGGCGGGCGGGAGCTGCGCGCCCTGCTGCGCGGCGACCTGCACAGCCACACGAACTGGTCCGACGGCGGCAGCCCCATCGAGGAGATGGCGCAGGCAGCGGCGTGGCGCGGTCGCGAGTACCAGGCGATCACCGACCACTCGCCGCGGCTGACGATCGCGAACGGGCTCAGTCGTGAGCGCCTTGAGGTGCAGCTGGAGGTCATCGCCGACCTCGACGAGCAGCTCGACGGCGTCACGCTGCTCACCGGCATCGAGGTCGACATCCACCTGGACGGGACGCTCGACCAGGACGACGACCTGCTCGGCCGGCTCGACGTCGTCGTCGCCAGCGTGCACTCCAAGCTCGCGATGGACGCGCGCGAGATGACCCGGCGCATGGTCGCCGCCGTCTCGAACCCGCACACGGACGTCCTGGGGCACTGCACGGGCCGGCTCGTCGAGGGGTCGCGCGGCCAGCGCCGGCAGTCGCAGTTCGACGCCGAGCAGGTCTTCCGCGCGTGCGCGGACCACGGCGTGGCCGTCGAGATCAACTCCCGTCCGGAGCGCCAGGACCCGCCCGACGAGCTCATGGACCTCGCGTACGGCCTGGGCTGCCTGTTCGCGATCGACACCGATGCGCACGCGCCCGGCCAGCTGGACTTCCTCGACCACGGGGCCGCACGCGCCGCCGAGCGCGGGATCGACCCCGACCGCATCGTCACGACGTGGCCGCTGGACCGCCTGCGCGAGTGGCTCACCCGCTGAGCTGCACGTTCGGCCCCGGTCACACGGCGTGTCGCGGGCGCAACGTGCAACTCAGCGGGGGAGTCAGTCCATGAGCAGGGCGGCCATCGTGGCGCCGAGCTCGGTGGCGGCCGCCAGGTGCGGCTCGACGTCGCCGGTGAAGACGAGCGGCGGCGCCGCGAGCGACCACTGCAGGCCGGTCGTGATCGACTCCATCGCGCGCTCAGCACCGGTGGTGTCGTAGCCGCCGCGAATCCAGTACGAGAACGGCCGCTTGGCCGTCGGCTCGCGGACGTCGTCGTACACGGAGTCGAAGAAGTGCTTGAGCGCGCCCGACACGTACCCGAGGTTCGCGCTCGTGCCGAGCAGGTAGGCGTCGGCCGCCAGGACGTCGTCGACGGTGGCCTCCAGCGCCGGCCGCACGACGACCTCGACCCCCTCGATCGCGGGGTCGCGGCTCCCGGCCAGCACGGCGTCGGCCAGCGTGACCAGGCGTGGGGTCGGACAGTGCTGCACGACGAGGAGGCGGGCCATGGCGCCACGGTATCGCCGGGGTCCGGCCGAAGCCGTGCCGAGGATTGAGGGGTGTGCCTAGGATCTCTCCATGGACTTCGCGGCGGCAGCACAGTCGGTCCTCGACAACGTCGCGACCGTCATCGACGGCAAGCAGTCCGCCATCGAGATGACGCTCGTGGTGGCCCTCGCCGAGGGTCACCTGCTCATCGAGGACGTGCCCGGCGTGGGCAAGACGGCCCTCGCCCGGGCCCTGGCCCGCTCGGTCGACTGCTCGGTCCGACGCATCCAGTTCACGCCGGACCTGCTGCCGTCGGACGTCACGGGCGTCTCGGTGTTCAACCAGGCCGTCTCGGAGTTCGAGTTCAAGCCCGGCGCGGTGTTCGCGAACCTCGTGATCGGCGACGAGATCAATCGCGCCTCGCCCAAGACGCAGTCCGCGCTGCTCGAGGCGATGGAGGAGCGCCAGGTGTCGGTCGACGGCACGACCTACGCGCTGCCCGTGCCGTTCATGGTCGTGGCGACGCAGAACCCGTTCGAGATGGAGGGCACGTACGTCCTGCCCGAGGCGCAGCGCGACCGCTTCATGGCCCGGATCTCGCTGGGCTACCCGGACGCGGAGGCCGAGCTGGCGATGCTGCGCGACCGCGACGACCGCGACCCCTCCGACCTGCTCGAGCCCGTCATCGTGGCCGAGGACCTGGAGAAGATGATCGCCCACGCTCGCGCGATCCACGTCGCGGAGTCGGTCGAGCGGTACGTCGTCGCGCTGGCCCGGGCCACACGCGAGTCCGGCGACCTGCGCCTGGGCGCCAGCCCGCGCGCCACGCTGCAGCTGGTCCGCGCCGCCAAGGCGCTCGCCGCGATCCGCGACCGCGAGTTCGTGCTGCCCGACGACGTCGCCGAGCTGGCCGTCCCCGTGTTCGGCCACCGCCTCGTGCCGCTGCGCGGCGGGGGCACCGCCGACGAGATCGTCACCGATCTGCTGCGCCAGGTCCCGGTCTGACCATGCGGCTCACCCGACGCTCGGTCGCCCTCATCGCGGTCTCCGCCGCGAGCCTGGCGCTGGCCGTGCTCGGTGGCATCCCGGCGCTGCTCCCGGTCGCCTGCCTGTGCGCGGGGCTGGTCATCGCGGCGCTGCTCATCGTGCTGCTCGCCGGCGCCCGGCTCGAGGCGCGCCGCTCGGTCCACCCCTCGATCGTCGAGCCCGAGGAGCCCGTCGAGGTCACGCTGGACGTCGCCCTGCGCACGGCCCTGCCGGTCGTGGCGACGCGCTGGCGCGACCGCCTGCCGACGACGCTGCGCGGCACGGCCGAGGGCACGGTGCCGCCGACGTCCCGCACGGGCGCGCGGCTGCGGTACGAGGTCCAGGGCCGCCGGCGCGGGAGCCACGAGGTCGGGCCGCTCACGGTGGTCGTCGGCGACGCGTTCGGCCTCGCCGAGCGCACCCTGAGCGCCACGGGCCACGACCGCTTCGTCGTCCTGCCCCGGCGTCGCCCGCTCGACTCGCGCGACGGACCCGGCGGCGGGACGGACGGCACCAGCCGGATGCACCCCACCTCGGGACTCGGCCAGGACGACGTCATCGCGCGGCCCTACCTGCCCGGCGACGCGCTCAAGCGCTGGCACTGGAAGGCGACGGCCCACCACGGCGAGCCGATGGTGCGCCAGGAGGAGTCCGAGCTGCGTCCCACCCTCCTCGTCGTCCTCGACACCGAGCCGCGCGTCCACGACCAGGCGGGCTTCGAGTGGAGCGTCTCGGCCGCCGCCTCGATCGTCAGCCACTACGCCGACCGCCGGTACGACGTGGACCTCGCCGCCGGGAGCGCCGCCGTCTCGCTGGACGCCGGTCACGGCCTGCGGGAGGCGCTCGTCGTCCTGGCGCTGGTCGAGCCCGGCACGGAGTCCGTGCCGCTGCCGGCGCGTGACCGCACGACCCTCGTCCTGACCGGCCGGCTCGACTCCTCCGGCGCCGAGCGGCTCCTGCAGTCCGTCGGCTCACGCGACACCGTCGCGTTCGTGGCCCGCGGCACGAGCGACGAGGCCACCGCGGCCCTGGCGCGCGCCGGCTGGCACGTCGTCGTGCGCGACACGTCGGACGACCTCGCGGACCTGTGGTCCCGGCCCGTGGGGGTGCCGGTGCCATGACCCGCGACCGCCGCGCCGAGGCGCTCGACACGCTCGTGGTCCTGCTGGCCGCGATCACGCTGCTCGGCGGCTTCGACTCGCTGTTCCGCGGCGCGGGGTGGGTGGTCCTCGTGCTCGCCGTCCTGGTGCCGGCGGCCGTGGCGATCGTGCTGGTGCGCCTCGTCGCCCCGGCGCTGGCGACCGCCGCGGGCGTCGTCACCTCGGCCCTGATGATCGTGTGGGTCTTCGTCCCCGGCAGCACGGCGTTCGGCCTGCCCACGCCGGCCACGCTCGACGCGCTCGGCCGGCTCGTCGACCGGGCACGCGTCGTCATCGTCGAGCAGGCCGCGCCGATCGACCCGCCCGAGTCGGTCGTGCTGCTCGTGGCCTTCGCCTTCGCGGTGACGTTCGTCCTCGCCGACGCCGTCGCCCGGCAGACGTGGCGCGTCCCGCTGCTGGGCGCACTGTGGACCACGATGCTCGTCGTGCCGAGCGTCATCTCGATGGAGACGCCACCGTGGTGGGTGTTCGCCGGGACGGCGCTCGCCTGGCTGTGGCTGTGGTGGTCCGAGACAGCGCACGTGGGGCTCGTGCCGCGCGGGGGAGCGGTCATCACCGCCCTCGGCGCGCTGGTCTTCGCGCTCGTCGTGCCCATGCTGACGCCGGCGATCGAGCCGACCTCCAGCGACCTGGGCGTCTCGAGCACCCGCATGTTCACCCGCGGCATCAACCCGATGATCGAGCTCGGCCGCAACCTGCGGCAGTCCGACGGCCGCCGGGTGCTGACGTACACGACGACCTCCGAGGACGGCGTCTACCTCAAGGCCGCGGTGCTGCGGAACTTCGACGGCGAGACGTGGAGTCCGAGCCCCGTGATCACGGACGAGGCGACCGACGGCACGGTCGTGGCGGACGGCATCGCGACGCGTGAAGCCACCACGAACGTCCGCATCGAGAGCCTGCGTGCGACGTACCTGCCCGTGCCGGACCCGGCGCTGGAGATCCGCGGGCTCGAGGGCCAGTGGGAGTGGCTGCGCGACGGCTCCACGGTCCGGGCGATCGAGCCCACCACGACCGAGGACCAGACGTACACGGTCGTCAGCCTCGAGCGCGAGCCCACCGCGGACCAGGTCCGCGCGCTCGACAAGCCCGGGGACGACCTCGACGCGTACCGCGCGCTGCCGCGCCGGGTGCCGCCCATCATCGAGCGGCTCGCGCGGGCCGAGGCGGGCCGGGCGACCAACGACTACGACCGGATGGTCGCGCTGCAGGACTGGCTCCGCGGCGCCTTCACGTACTCGATCCAGGCGCCCGTCGAGCAGGGCTTCGACGGCAACGGGCTCGAGGCCATGGCCGAGTTCCTGGTCGAGCGCACGGGCTACTGCGTCCACTTCGCCTCGACGCTGGCGGTCATGGGACGGCTGCTCGACGTGCCCACCCGCGTGGCCGTCGGCTACGCGCCGGGCGACAACGTGCTGAGCCGCACGACCAAGTCCACGACGTACGCCCTGAACTCCGACGACCTGCACGCCTGGACCGAGGCCTACTTCCCGGACCTCGGCTGGGTCCCGTTCGACGCGACCCCGGGCGTGGGGGAGGAGACCTCGTTCCCCGAGACCGCCGAGGGCGGCGGCGTGGGCGCCGACGATTCCGAGGTCCCCGAGGCGGCGGAGAACGAGTCCGGCAGCCCGCGCGACGCCCGCGACGGCGGCTCGTCGACGGACGCGGAGCAGGAGACGGGCCGCTCGTGGCGACCCGCGCTGGTCGCGCTCATGGCCGTGGCGGTGCTCGGCGCCGTGCCCGGGATCGTGCGGCAGGTGCGTCGTCGCCGCCGCTGGAGCGCGGGGTCCGGGTCCACCGAGCCGCTGTGGAGCGAGGTGTCCGACACGGCGCGCGACCTCGGCATCGAGCCCGACCGCTCCGAGACCCCCCGCGGGTTCGCCCGCCGACTCGAGGACCACGGGGTGGACGCGGACGCCCTGCGCCTGCTCGTGACCGAGGTGGAGCGCGACCGCTACGCCGGCGGCGCCACCGCGCCGCGCCTCGACGAGGCCCGCAAGGTGGTGGACTCGCTGCAGGCGGCCCAGCGCCCGCGCGTGCGCTGGCTCGCGCGCGTCATGCCGCGCTCGCTGCTGCGGTGATCAGTCGTCCCAGACGGACAGGTCGGGGCCCTTCGGCACGATCTGCGTCGGGTTGATGTCGGTCTGCACGACGTAGTAGTGCTGTTTGATCTGCTCGAAGTCCGTGTTGTCGCCGAACGCGGGCTGGCGGTACAGGTCGCGGGCGTAGCGCCACAGGTTCGGCATCTCGACGAGCCGGTTCCGGTTGCACTTGAAGTGCGAGTAGTAGACCGCGTCGAAGCGCGCGAGCGTCGTGTACAGCCGGACGTCGGCCTCGGTGACCTGATCGCCCATCAGGTAGCGGCGGTCGGCCAGCCGCGCCTCGAGCCAGTCCATCGCCTCCCACAGGCGGTCGTAGGCGGCGTCGTACGCCTCCTGCGAGCCGGCGAAGCCGCAGCGGTACACGCCGTTGTTGACCTCGGTGAAGATCCGCTCCATGACCTGCTCCATCTCGTCGCGGACCTCGGCGGGCCACAGGTCGGGAGCGTCGGGGCCGTGGTGCTCGCGCCATTCGAAGAACAGGTCGTGGGTGATCCACGGGAAGTCGTTCGTGACGACCTGGCCGCTGGCGACCTCGACGATGGCGGGCACCGTGATGCCGCGCGGGTAGTCGGGGTAGCGGGCGAAGTAGGCCTGCTGCAGGCGCTCGATGCCGAGCACCGGGTCCACGCCGCCGGGGTCGAGGTCGAACGTCCAGCTGCGCGCGTCGTGCGTGGGCCCGGGCAGGCCGGCGCTGATGACGTCCTGCAGCCCGAGCAGGTCGCGCACGATGAGCGCACGGGTCGCCCACGGGCACGCCTTCGCCGCGACGAGGCGGTAGCGGCCGGGCTCCACGGGCCAGGTCGGGGCATCGGCGACGGCCGGCTTGCCGGTGCCCGCCCGGTCGTCCACGGGCGCCCCGCCGCCCTTCGTGATGCGGTCGGGGATGTAGTTCATGTCCCGGTCGAAGGCGGCGCCCGCCTTGACGTAGGAGCCGGTGGTCGCGTGCTCGTCGGTGGCCATGCTTCCGACCCTAGCCACCGGCGGCGAGGATCGCGCCCGGTCGCCGGTGTACGATGAGGCCATCATGCGGATCGCGAACCTCCTCCTTCGCTGCCGCGTCGAGGTCCTCTGAAGGTCGGACCCCTCGGCGCGGTGTTCGTCATGACCGACCGCTGAAACGCTCGTCGAGCCCCGAGGAAGACCTCCCATGAAGAACAACCCTGTCTCGCCCCAGCAGTCGTCGCCCATGCCGTTCGGCCGCTACCGCGCCTTCACCCCCATCGACCTGCCCGACCGCACGTGGCCGTCGAACCAGATCACCCAGGCCCCGCGCTGGCTGTCCACCGACCTGCGCGACGGCAACCAGGCGCTCATCGACCCGATGACGCCCGCCCGCAAGCGCCGCATGTTCGACCTCCTGGTGCGCATGGGCTACAAGGAGATCGAGGTCGGCTTCCCGTCGGCCAGCCAGACCGACTTCGACTTCGTCCGCTCGCTGATCGAGGGCGACGCGATCCCCGACGACGTCACGATCTCGGTGCTGACGCAGGCCCGCGAGGACCTGATCGAGCGCACCACCGAGTCGCTCGTCGGCGCCCACCGCGCCAACATCCACCTGTACAACGCCGTCGCGCCCCTGTTCCGCCGCGTCGTGTTCAACGTCGACCGCCACGAGTGCCGCGCGATCGCCACCCGCGGCACCGAGCTGGTGATGAAGTACGCCGAGCAGAACCTGGGCGACACCGCCTTCGGCTACCAGTACAGCCCCGAGATCTTCACGGGCGCCGAGCTGGAGTTCAGCCTGGAGGTCTCCGAGGCCGTCATGGACGTGTGGCAGCCCGAGGCCGGCCGCGAGATCATCCTCAACCTGCCCGCCACGGTCGAGATGGCCACGCCCAACACGTACGCCGACCAGATCGAGTGGTTCAGCCGGAACATCAGCCGTCGCGACGTCGTGGCGATCTCGCTGCACCCGCACAACGACCGCGGCACGGCCGTCGCCGCGACCGAGCTGGCGATGATGGCCGGCGCCGACCGCGTCGAGGGCTGCCTGTTCGGCCACGGCGAGCGCACCGGCAACGTCGACCTGGTCACGCTGGGCATGAACCTGTTCAGCCAGGGCATCGACCCGCAGATCGACTTCTCCGACATCGACGAGGTCCGTCGCACGGTCGAGTACTGCACGAACCTGCCGGTCCACCCGCGCCACCCGTACGCGGGGGACCTGGTCTACACGGCGTTCAGCGGCTCGCACCAGGACGCGATCAAGAAGGGCCTGGAGGACCTGGAGCGCCAGGCCAGGGAGCAGGGCGTTCCCGTCGCCGAGCTGCCGTGGGAGGCGCCCTACCTGCCGATCGACCCGCACGACGTGGGCCGCACGTACGAGGCCGTCATCCGCGTCAACAGCCAGTCCGGCAAGGGCGGCGTCGCGTACATCATGAAGACCGAGCACCAGCTGGACCTGCCGCGCCGCCTGCAGATCGAGTTCAGCCGCGCCATCCAGTCGATGAGCGAGGGCGAGGCCGGCGAGATCCAGCCCGAGGAGATCTGGGGCGCGTTCACCCGCGAGTACCTCGAGCGCGAGGAGCCCTACTCGCTGACGCGGTTCACGTCGGTGACGACCGAGGACGGCCGGGACGAGCAGGTCGTCGACCTCGTCGTCCGCGGCCAGGAGCGCTCGTTCAAGGGCGAGGGCAACGGTCCCGTCGCGGCGTTCGTCGACGGCATGCGCCAGGCCGGGGCCGACATCCGCGTCCTCGACTACAGCGAGCACGCGCTCAGCTCCGGCGGCGACGCGAAGGCGGCCGCCTACGTCGAGTGCGAGATCGCCGGCGAGGTCGTGTGGGGCGTGGGCATCCACGAGAACATCGTCACCGCGTCGCTGCGCGCCGTGGTCTGCGCCGCCAACCGTGCGGAGGCCACCACCATCCCGGTGGGCTGACGACTCAGACCGACCTCGGGGCCGTTGGTATACCGTTTTGGTATGCCAACGGCCCCGACCTCGTTCCGTCCCCTCCGCGATGACGTCCGCGACCTGATCCGCGAGCGGATCATCGCCGGGACGCACGCGCCGGGCAGCCGCCTGGTGGAGCGGACGATCGCGGCCGACCTCGGGGTCTCGCGGATCCCGGTCCGCGAGGCACTCCAAGCGCTCGTGCTGGAGGGCTTCGCGGTCGACCGGGACACCCGCGGCATCGCGGTCCGGGCCTACGAGCCCGAGCAGATCGCCGAGCTGGCCGAGGTCGGCGCCGCCCTCGAGCGGGTGCTGGTCGGCCGGGTCGCGGCGACCGCCACGGGCGAGACTCTCGCTCCACTGCGCGCCGTGCTCGACGAGGCGCGGGACGCCATCGACCGGGGCGACGTCGACGCGGCCGTGGCGGCCAACGGCCGGTTCCACGACGAGCTCGCCGCGCTCGCCGAGGGCACGATGGCGCACGAGGTGCTCGGCACGGTGTCGCAGCGGCGCCGCTGGCTGCTCACGCAGCACACCGACCCGGCGCCGATCCACGCCGAGCACGTCGCGCTGTTCGACGCGATCGCGAGCGGCGACGCGGACCGCGCCCGCCGGCTCACCGAGGACCACGCGCGGACCACCGTCGAGAACGCCCTGCGCACCAGGGGGACGCGGCCATGAGCCGGCGCACCGCGAACGTCGCGGCGGTCGTGGCGTCGGCCGGGCTTCTGCTGGCCGCCTGTCAGTCGTCCGGGGACGACCGCGCGGAGCGCCCCGCGGCGACCACCTCGGCCACGCCCACGACGCCGCCGACCACCGCCTCCCCGTCCCCCTCGCAGAAGGACCCGCTGATGGACCTCGACCAGGACCAGCTCGACACCCGGCTGATCGCGGCGGCGTGGGAGAACGACGTGAAGGCGGCGCGCCGCCTGATCGCCGCGGGCGCCGACGTGAACGCCACGGACGACACCGTCCAGAGCGCGCACCTCATCGCGGCGAGCGAGGGGCGGCGGGCGCTGCTGGACCTGACCCTGCGCCACGGCGCGGACCTCGGCGTCCACGACCGCTTCGACGGCACCGGCGTGATCCGGGCGGCCGAGCGCGGACACGCGTGGATCGTCGGCCGCCTGCTCCGGGCCGGTGCCGACCCCGACCACGTGAACCGGCTCGGCTGGGTGGGCCTGCACGAGGCCCTCGTCTTCGCCAGGCCGGAGCGCCGGCGCCAGTACGTCGACACCGTGCGGGTGCTCGTCGCCGGGGGTGCCGACGTGCGGATCGCCTCGCGTCGAGACGGTCTCACGCCGGTGCAGCTGGCCGAGCGGCACCGGCTGGAGCCCCAGGCCCGCCTGCTGCGACGCGCCCAGCGCGCCGAGAAGGTGAGCGCCGAGGTCGCCGGTCGCCGGTTGCTCGCGGCGGCCCGCGACGGCGACGCGGACGCCGCGGCCCTCGCTCTGCGCGCCGGGGCCGACCTCGAGGTCCGCAACGAGCTGCGACAGACGCCGCTGCTGCTGGCCTCGACGCACGACAGCGTCGCCGTCGCCCGCCTGCTGGTCGCGATGGGTGCCGACCCGGACGCGCTCGACCACCAGCACGACACCCCGTGGCTCGTGACCGGCGTGACGGGCAGCGTCGCGATGCTCGAGGCGCTGCTGCCCGCGGGACCCGACCTCACGATCGAGAACCGGTACGGCGGCCTCTCGCCGATCCCGGCGGGGGAGCGCGGCCACGTCGACTACATCCGCCGCGTGATCCGCACCGGCGTCGACCTCGACCACGTGAACGACCTCGGCTGGACCGCGCTGCTCGAGGCCGTGATCCTCGGCGACGGCTCGCGGCGCTACGAGCAGATCGTGACGCTGCTCGTCGAGGCGGGCGTGGACACGGGCATCGTCGACAAGAACGGCGTGACGGCGCTCGAGCACGCGCGTGCGGCCGGGTACGACCGCATCGTGCGCGTGCTCGAGCGCGCCGTCACTTGATCGTGCCGGTGCCCTTGCCCTCCATGCGCTGGTCGTGCAGCAGCTCGCCCTCGGCGTCGACCGGGACGACCGTCGCCTCGAACGTGATGGGCGAGTTCGCCTGGTGGTGGAAGTTCTCGCCGTAGGCGTACTGCTGCCCGGCGCCGAACGTGTACACGCCCGACTCCTGGTATCCGCCGGGGGCGATGCCGGCGCTCGCGACGCCCATCTGCTCGTAGAGGGCGGAGTCGGTGATGCCGCCCATGCCCTGCATGTACTTCCAGTCGTCGTAGCGCGGCTTGACGCTGACGAGCGAGGAGCCGAGGTCGACGGCGTCGCCCTCGTTGGTGATGACGTAGTTCACGAACACGATGTCGTCGCCCTTGGCGATGATCGGCTTGTTCGTCTCGGGGTCGACCCAGCTGCCCTGCTTGGGCGCCTTCGCGGTGCCGACCTGGTAGACGTCGACCTTGATGTCGCCGACCTCGAACGTCGAGATCTTGTCGCCCTTCGGGTCCGCGGGGTGGCCCCACGCGGGCTGGTCGCCGGCCGTCGAGGCGGCCTCGGAGGGCTCCTCCGACGGTGTCTCGGTGGCCTCGGTCCGCGTCGCGGCGGAGTCGTCCTTCGTCTCGGGGTCGTCGGACCCGCACGCGCCGAGCGCGAGCAGCGAGGTGGTGGCGACGGCGACGAGCGCGGTCCGGACGGGTCGGGCAGTGCGCAAGGTGGTTCCCCCTGTGGTGGTGACGTACGCAGCGTGGGCCGAGTGGCCCACCGTCCACCGTGTCACGGCGCGCGCCGCGTGTGACCCCCCGGAACCGGGGTGGGTCAGCCGCGCGGCAGCGCGTCCGTGACGGCGCGCAGCAGCGGCCGGTCGCGCTCGCCCGCGCGGACCACGGCGCGGATCTCGCGGCTCAGGCTCGCGCCCGCCGGCTCGGCGGTGTGCAGGCCGGGGCGCGCCACCTCGATCGCCAGGCGCGGCAGCAGCGCCACGCCCTGGCCGGCGGCGACGGCCACCGACAGCAGCTGCAGGTCGTCGGTCTCCCAGCGCACCTGGGGCTCGAACCCGGCCTGCCGGCACGCGTACCTGACGGCCTGGCCGCACGCCGCCTCGGCCGGCGGCATGACCCACGGGGACTCGGCGAGGTCGGCCAGCGTGGTCCCGCGGGCGAACGGCTCGCGGCCGATCAGCACGAGGGACTCGCGGTGGACGGACGTGGCGTTGACGCGTGCGGGGAAGGCCATGGGGGCGTGCTCGTAGACGTCGACGAGGGCGAGGTTCAGGCGGCCCTCCTGCAGGGCCGTGAGGCTCGCGTGCGGCTCCGCGACGGTGATCGTCGCGTCGAGGCCGGGGTGCTGCTGCGACAGGGAGGTGAGGGCCGGCAGCACGAGGGCCTGCGCGGCCGACGCGATCGAGCCGATGCGCACCCGGCCGACGAGGTGGTCGTCGAAGCCGTCGATGTCGCCGCGCGCGGCCTCGAGCAGGCGCACGAGGCTGCGCCCGCGCTCGGCCAGGACCTCGCCGGCGGCCGTCAGTGCGACGCCGCGCGGCAGCCGCTCGAGCAGGGGCACGCCGCACTCGCGCTCGAGCGTGGTGAGCTGCTGGGACACGGCCGAGGCGGTGATGGCGTTGGCGCGGGCGGCGCCGGCGATCGAGCCGTGGTGGGCGACGTCGACGAGCAGCCTCAGCCGGGTCGGGTCGGGCAGGTCCTTCACGGGATCACCTCCGGGACGTAAGTGCAACTTATGGTGGACAGTCTGCAACATCAGGCAGACGATGGGCTCGTGAACATCGAGAGTGTCGCCGTCTTCGGCCTGGGCAAGGTCGGCGAGCTGGTCGCCCACCTGCTCGTCCGCGCTGGTTTCTCCGTGACCGGGTTCGACTCGCGCGAGCGTCCCGACCTGGGCTTTGAGACCCGGACGCTGGACGTCGCCGACGGCGCCGAGCTGCGCGACGCGCTCAAGGGCGCCGACGCGGTCGTGTCCTGCCTGCCGTACCACCTCAACATCGCGGTGGCCGAGGCCGCGTACGACACCGGCGTGCACTACTTCGACCTCACCGAGGACGTCCCCACGACGAACCGCGTCATCGAGCTGGCCAAGGACCGCCCGGACAACGTGTTCGTGCCCCAGTGCGGCCTCGCGCCCGGCCTGATCGGCATCGTCGGCGCGAGCCTCGCCGAGAGCTTCACCTCGATCCGCAGCATCGAGCTCAAGGTCGGCGCCCTGCCGCAGAACCCGACGGGCCTGCTCGGCTACGCCTTCAACTGGTCGGCCGAGGGCGTCGTGAACGAGTACCTCAACGACTGCGACGTCCTGCGCTCCGGCGAGCGCCGCAGCGTGCCCGCGATGACCGAGAAGGAGCGCGTGTTCATCGGCGGCATCGAGCTGGAGGCGGCGCTCACGTCGGGCGGCCTCGGCACGATGTGCGAGACGTACGCGGGGCGCGTGCAGCGCCTCGACTACAAGACGCTGCGGTACCCGGGCCACTTCCGCCAGATGCACTTCCTGTTCGACGAGCTCAACCTGCGCGACGAGCGCGAGCTGGTGGGCCGCATCCTCGTCGACGCGAAGCCGCCGGTGAACGACGACGTCGTCTACCTGCACGCCGCCGTCGAGGGCGTGAGCGACGGCCAGCCGTTCCGCCGCAACCACGTCCGCGCCTACCTGCCGATCGAGATCGACGGCCGCGTGTGGCGCGCCATCAGCTGGACGACGGCCGCCTCGGCCGTCGCGGTCGTCGAGCTCGTCGCCAACGGCACGCTGCCGGGAACGGGCTTCGTCCGCCAGGAGGACGTCCGCCTGGCCGACCTGCTGGCCACCCGGTCGGGACGACTGTTCGAGACGCACGGGAAGGTGGACGCATGAGCATCGCAGCCAACGTCGCGGAGGTCTTCGAGCGGATCGGCGCGCCCGACCCGTTCAGTGCCGACGGCCAGATCGTCTGCCGCACGCCGATCGACGGCTCCGAGCTGGGCCGTGTGAGCGCGCACTCGGCCACCGAGGTCGGCGAGGCGGTCGGCCGGGCCCACGCCGCCTTCGAGCAGTGGCGCACCGTTCCCGCGCCCGTGCGCGGCGGCTTCGTCCGCGAGCTGGGCAACCTGCTGCGCGAGCACAAGGAGGATCTCGGCGCCCTCGTGACGATCGAGGCGGGCAAGATCGTGTCGGAGGGCCTCGGCGAGGTCCAGGAGATGATCGACATCTGCGACCTCGCGGTCGGGCTGTCGCGCCAGCTGCACGGCCTGACGATCGCCAGCGAGCGGCCGGGCCACCGCATGATGGAGCAGTGGCACCCGCTGGGCGTCGTGGGCGTCATCAGCGCCTTCAACTTCCCGGTCGCGGTGTGGTCGTGGAACTCCGCGCTGGCGTTCGTGTGCGGCGACTCGGTCGTGTGGAAGCCGTCCGAGAAGACCGTCCTGACGGCGCTGGCGTGCCGCGCGCTGGCGCAGGAGGCCGCCCGCCGCTCGGGAGCGCCCGAGGACCTGCTGCAGGTGGTCATCGGCGCTCGCGAGGTCGGCGAGGCGCTCGTGGACGACTCGCGCGTGCCGCTGGTCTCGGCCACCGGCTCCACCCGCATGGGCAAGCAGGTCGCGCCGCGCGTGGCCGCCCGCCTCGGCCGGAGCCTGCTCGAGCTGGGTGGCAACAACGCCGCGATCGTGGCGCCCACGGCCGACCTCGACCTCACGGTGCGCGGCATCGTGTTCTCGGCCGTCGGCACGGCCGGCCAGCGCTGCACGACGCTGCGCCGCGTCATCGTGCACGAGTCGGTCAAGGACGAGCTCGTCGAGCGCCTCGCGGCCGCGTACGAGACGCTGCCGATCGGCTCGCCGCTGGACGAGGGCACCCTCGTCGGCCCGCTCATCGACGAGTCCGCCGCGGCGGCGTTCGACAAGGCGCTCGACCAGGCCCGCTCGGACGGCGGCACGGTGCTCACCGGTGGCGGTCGCGCCGAGGGCGTCCAGGGCGGTCACTACGTCCACCCGGCGATCGTCGACATGCCCGAGCAGACCGCCATCGTGCGCGCCGAGACGTTCGCCCCCGTGCTCTACGTCCTGACGTACCGCGACCTCGACGAGGCCATCGCGCTGCACAACGCGGTCGACCAGGGCCTGTCCAGCGCGATCTTCACGATGGACGTGCGCGAGGCCGAGCGCTTCGTGTCGGCCACCGGCTCGGACTGCGGCATCGCCAACGTCAACATCGGCACCTCGGGCGCCGAGATCGGCGGCGCGTTCGGCGGCGAGAAGGACACCGGAGGCGGCCGCGAGTCGGGCTCGGACGCGTGGCGCAACTACATGCGCCGCACGACGAACACGATCAACTACTCGACCGAGCTGCCGCTCGCGCAGGGCGTCGACTTCGGCTGACGCCCCCGAGCGCCGCCCGGAACCGGTCGGCGCGCTGGGGCAGAATGGGCAGGTGGGCACCTATCGCGACACCGGTGTCGTCCTGCGCACCCAGAAGCTGGGCGAGGCCGACCGCATCGTCACGATGCTCACGCGAGGGCGCGGCGTCGTCCGCGCGGTCGCCCGCGGGGTGCGCAAGACCTCCAGCCGCTTCGGCGGCCGCCTCGAGCCGTTCATGCACGTCGACGTGATGTTCGCGGAGGGCCGGTCGCTGGACGTCGTGACGCAGGTCGTCACGATCGACCCGTTCGCCTCGCACCTGGGCGCCGACTACGCCGCGTACACGGCCGGCACCGCGATGCTCGAGACCGCCGAGCGGCTCGTCGCGGACACCGCCGAGCCGTCCGTCCCGCAGTACCACCTGCTGGTCGGCGCGCTGCGCGCCCTGACCCAGCACCGGCAGCCGCCGGGCGTCCTGCTGGACTCGTTCCAGCTGCGGTCGCTCGCGATCGCGGGCTACGCCCCCTCGTTCGACGCGTGCGCCCGGTGCGGCCTGGAGGGACCCCACCGGCACTTCCACGCGGGCTCCGGCGGCATGCTGTGCGACGGCTGCCGTGTCCCCGGCTCCTCCGTCCCGGCACCCACCACGGTCGCGCTGCTCGCGGCGCTGCTGGTGGGGGACTGGGACTCCGTCGCCCTGGCCGACGACCGTGCCCGCCGCGAGGCCGGCGGCATGGTGGCCAACTACCTGTCCTGGCACCTCGAGCGCGCCCTGCGCTCCCTGGCTCACGTGGATCGCTGATGACCCGACCCCCCACGCCGCACCCGTCCGGTGCGCGCCCGCCCCGACTCGCGCCCGACCAGGTGCCGCAGCACGTCGCCATCGTCATGGACGGCAACGGCCGCTGGGCCCAGCAGCGCGGGCTGCCCCGCACGAAGGGGCACGAGGCCGGCGAGGCCGCGCTGTTCGACGTCGTCGAGGGCGCCATCGAGGTCGGCGTGAAGGCCGTCAGCGCGTACGCCTTCAGCACCGAGAACTGGAAGCGGTCGCCCGAGGAGGTCACGTTCCTCATGGGCTTCAACCGCGACGTCATCCGCCGGCGCCGCGACGAGATGCACGAGCTCGGCGTCCGTGTCCGGTGGGCCGGCCGCCGGCCGCGCCTGTGGCGCAGCGTGATCCGCGAGCTCGAGATCGCCGAGGAGCTGACGAAGGACAACACCGTCTGCACGCTGACGATGTGCGTCAACTACGGCGGCCGGGCCGAGATCGCCGATGCCGCCGCCGCGCTGGCGCGCGACGTCAAGGCCGGCCGGGTCAACCCCGACAAGGTCACCGAGGCCACGTTCGCCCGCTACCTCGACGAGCCCTGGATGCCCGACGTCGACCTGTTCTGGCGCACCTCGGGCGAGCAGCGCACCAGCAACTTCCTGCCGTGGCAGGCGGCCTACGCCGAGCTCGTGTTCAGCGACATCGCCTGGCCCGACGTGGACCGGCGGGCGCTGTGGGCCGCGATCGAGGAGTACGCGACGCGCCAGCGCCGCTACGGCTCGGCCTGACTCGGGCCTCCGGCCCGCATCTGGCGTCGCGCAGCGACGTGTCGGATGGGCAGACGGGGGTACGTCCAGGGCCCCACCCCGGAAGGAGCCCCATGTACGACGCGCTGGTGATCGGCGGCGGCCCCGCGGGCCTGCAGGCGGCGCTGACCCTGGGACGGATGCACCGCACGGTGCTGCTCGTCGACTCGGGCCAGTACCGCAACGGGTCCGTGGCGCACTCGCACAACTTCGTGACGCACGACGGCCGCTCCCCGGACGAGCTGCGGCGCCTCGCGCGCGAGGACCTCAGCCACTACCCCTCGGTCGAGCTGCGCGAGGGCACCGTCGAGGGCGTCAGCGAGATCGACGACGGCTTCGAGGCCGACCTCGGCGGTGAGACCGTCCGGTCGCGGACGCTCGTGCTCGCCACCGGCATGACCGACGAGCTGCCCGACATCCCCGGCCTCGCCGACGCGTGGGGCGCCGAGGTGGCGAACTGCCCGTTCTGTCACGGGCACGAGTTCGCGGACCGGCCGATCGGGCTGCTGGGTGACGGCCCGAGCATCGGTGAGCTCGAGGCGATGCTCGCGCCGATCGGGTCCGAGGTGCTGACGTTCGCCAAGGACGACCTGTCGAAGGTCGAGCGCACCGAGCGCGGCCTGCTGGCCCACCGGACCGAGGGTGAGCCGGTCGAGCTGGCCGGGCTGTTCCTGCACCCGAGCACCGCGCAGGCGGCTCCGTTCGCCGAGCAGCTGGGCCTGGACATCCTGCCGTCCGGCTGCGTCCGCGTCGACGCGCTCAACCGCACCAGTCACCCGCGGATCTTCGCGGCGGGCGACCTGGCGCACGTCGAGGAGCTGCCGGTCCCGATGCCGTCGATCCTCGCGGCGGCCGCGGCGGGCCAGGCCGCGGGCGCGAGCGCGGTCCGCTGGCTCGCGAACCCCGAGGCCGAGCACGAGGGGAACCCGCTCACCGACTGAGGCTCTCCCACGAGCTGGTCGACCACGCCGTCTCGCCGGCCAGCACGTCGGTGAGGAAGCCGCGGAAGCGCGGGCACTGCGTGATGTCGTGCGCCCGGCACCGCAGCGCGTGCTCGGTCATCTCGCGCGAGCGCTCCATCTCGGCCATGCGGCGGGCGAGGTCGGCGAGGTGGGCCTCGAGGACCTCGTGGCGCGACGGCGCCTCCTCGTCGAGCAGGACGCCGATCTGCTCGAGCGACATGCCGGCGGCCTTGCTGCGCAGGATCACCGCGACCCGCACGAGGTCGTCGTCGGTGTAGCGGCGGCGCCCGCCGGCGTCGCGCGCCGGCCGCAGCAGGCCGACGTCCTCCCAGTGCCGCAGGACGTGCGTCTCGATGCCGAATCGGGCCGCGACGTCCCCGATCGCCTGATCGCTTGACTTCATGTCGACCTGAAGTCGCACGCTCGTGTCGTTATTCCACACGAGAGGGGACATCCCATGCACGACGCACTCATCATCGGCGGCGGACCGGCCGGCCTGCAGGCCGCGCTGACCCTGGGCCGCATGCACCGCACGGCGGTCCTGGTCGACTCGGGCCGCTACCGCAACAGCACGGTCGAGCACGCCCACAACTTCCTCACGCACGACGGCCGCGCCCCCGAGGAGATCCGCCGGCTCGCCCGTGAGGACATCGCCGCCTACGACACGGTCGAGCTGCGCGAGGCGACCGTCGCCGAGGTCCGCGAGGAGGGCGAGGGCTTCGTCGCCGAGACCGACGCGGGTCCGATCCGGGCCAAGACGCTCGTCCTCGCGACGGGGCTCGTCGACGACCTGCCGGACGTGCCGGGGCTGGCGGAGGCGTGGGGGCGCGAGGTCGCCGCGTGCCCGTTCTGCCACGGGCACGAGCTGGCGGGGCGCACGATCGCGCTGCTCGGCGACGGTCCGCACGTGCCGATGCAGACCGCGATGCTCGCGCCGATCGGCTCCGAGATCGTGCACCTCGGCCTCGACGAGGTGACGAAGGTCGAGCGGACCGAGGACGGCGTGCTGCTGCACCGCGCGGACGGCGAGCCCGTCGCGGCGGCGGGCGTCTTCACGCACCCGGCGTTCCGGCAGGCGGCGCCGTTCCCGGAGCAGCTGGGACTGGCGATGCTGCCGTCGGGGTGCGTGCGCATCGACGCCCTCGGCCAGACGAGCCACCCGCGCGTGTTCGCCGGTGGCGACCTCGCGCACGTGGAGCAGCTGCCCATGCCGATGGCCTCGCTGCTGCTGGCCGCCGCGGCCGGTCAGGCCGCCGCCGCGAGCCTCGTGCGCTTCCTGGCGGGCGAGGCGGTCGCGTCCGGCGGGCCGGTCGGGCCTCGGTAGTCTGGAGCCCATGCGCGTGGCCCGATTCGCCGGCGACGACGACCCCCGCTTCGGGGTCGTCGGGACCGATGGCGACACCCCGATCATCGCCCCTCTCAAGGGGGATCCCCTCTACGCACCGCTGGAGCTGACCGGCGAGAAGCTGCCGCTCGAGGACGTGCGGCTGCTCGCGCCGGTCATCCCGCGCAGCAAAGTGGTGTGCGTCGGCAAGAACTACGTCGCGCACGCCGCCGAGATGGGCGGGGAGGTGCCGCAGGAGCCGCTCATCTTCCTCAAGCCGAACACGTCGGTGATCGGGCCCGGCGAGCCGATCTTCTACCCGAAGCAGTCCCAGAACGTGCACTTCGAGGGCGAGCTGGCGATCGTCATCGGCCGCATCTGCCGCAACCTGTCGCGCGAGGACGCGCCCAAGGTCATCTACGGCTACACGGTCGCGAACGACGTCACGGCGCGCGACCTGCAGGCCAAGGACGGCCAGTGGGCCCGCGCGAAGGGCTTCGACACGTTCTGCCCGATCGGTCCGTGGATCGAGACCGACTTCGACCCGTCGGACGTGCGCGTGCGCACCACCCTGAACGGCGAGGTCAAGCAGGACGGACGCACGGCGGACATGGTCTTCGACGTGCCGGCGATCCTCGAGTACGTGACCAGCTTCATGACCCTCCTGCCCGGTGACATCGTGCTGACCGGCACGCCCGACGGCGTCGGCCCCATGGAGGCCGGCGACCACGTGGCCGTGACGATCGACGGCCTGGGCACCCTGACGAACCCGGTGGTGGACGATGAGTGAGACCCGTTGGACGACTGCGACCGGGAGCGACGTCGTCGCACGGTTCTGCCCGTCGCCGACCGGCAACCCGCACGTGGGCATGGCCCGCACGGCGCTGTTCAGCTGGGCGTTCGCGCGGCACCACGGCGGCCGGTTCGTGTTCCGCATCGAGGACACCGACGCCAGCCGTGACTCGCAGGAGTCGTACGACCTGCTGATCGACGTCATGCGATGGCTCGGTCTGGACTGGGACGAGGGCGTCGAGGTGGGCGGCCCGAACGGGCCGTACCGCCAGAGCCAGCGCATGGACATCTATGCCGACGTGGCGCAGCGCCTGCTGGACGCCGGGTTCGCGTACAAGGCGTACGACACCGCCGAGGAGCTCGAGGAGCGTCGCGAGAAGGCGCGCGCCGAGGGCCGCCCGAGCGGCTACGACGGCCTGCACCGCGACCTGACGCCCGAGCAGCAGGCGGCGTACGAGGCCGAGGGCCGCCAGCCCGTCATCCGCTTCAAGATGCCGCAACGCGACTGGACGTTCGACGACCTCGTCCGCGGCGAGATCACGTTCGGCGCCGAGAACGTGCAGGACTTCGTCATCGTCCGGGCCAACGGCCAGCCGCTGTACACGCTGACCAACCCGGTCGACGACGCGCTCATGGGCATCACGCACGTGCTGCGCGGCGAGGACATCCTGTCGTCCACCCCGCGCCAGATGGCGCTGTACGAGGCGTTCGCGCAGATCGGCGTGGGCTCGGGCTTCACGCCGCGGTTCGGTCACCTGCCGTACGTCATGGGCGGCGGCAACAAGAAGCTCTCGAAGCGCGACCCCGAGTCGAACCTGCTCGGCTACCGCGACCAGGGCTTCCTGCCCGAGGGCCTGCTGAACTACCTCGCGCTGCTCGGCTGGTCGATCGCCGAGGACCGCGACATCTTCGGCCTCGACGAGATGGTCGAGGCGTTCGAGATCGAGCGGGTCAACCCGAACCCCGCGCGCTTCGACCTGAAGAAGTGCGAGGCCATCAACGGCGACCATGTGCGCATGCTCACGCCTGAGGAGTTCGTCACACGACTCCTGCCGTACCTGCCCGCGGGCGTCGACCACGCGCTCGTGACGAAGGCCGCGCCGCTCGTGCAGGAGCGCAGCAACCTCATGACCGAGGCCGCGGACATGCTGCGCTTCCTGTTCGCCGGCGACGACTTCACGGTCGATCCCGACGACGCCGCCAAGCAGCTGAACGAGGACGGCCTCGAGGTCGCCAAGGCGGCTCGTGCCGCGCTGGCGGACCTGGGGGAGTGGAGCACCGAGGCGATCGAGGGCTCGCTGCGCCAGGCGCTCGTCGAGGAGCGTGGCCTCAAGCCGCGCCTGGCCTTCGGCCCGGTGCGCGTCGCCGTGACCGGCAGGCGCGTCTCGCCGCCGCTGTTCGAGTCCATGGAGCTGCTGGGACGCGAGGTCTCCCTGGCCCGCCTCGACGCCGCGATCGCGGGGTAGGGCGGGCCCGGTTTGGGGGACCGGGGAGACGTCCGGTAAAGTCTTCCCTTGGTTCGGGACGCCGCCGCAAGGCGGGGGACCGATACGCCCATGGGGTATGGTGTAATTGGCAACACGGCTGATTCTGGTTCAGTTGTTCTAGGTTCGAGTCCTAGTACCCCAGCGAAAGCGCTCGAAGAGGCATCTGATAGCGTTTTCACCGCTGGCCCCGTTGTGTAGCGGCCTAGCACGCCGCCCTCTCAAGGCGGTAGCGCGGGTTCGAATCCCGTCGGGGCTACCAGTGGAGAAGGCCCCCGATCTACGGATCGGGGGCCTTCGTCTTTTCCGGGCGAGGCGTGCCGCCCGATAGCGTGGGCGCATGCGCATCGTCTCGCTCCTGCCGTCCACGACGGAGATCCTGTTCGGCATCGGGGCCGGTGACGACGTCGTCGGCGTGACGTTCGAGTGCGACCACCCGCAGGAGGCACGGTCGCGGCGCATCGTGTCGACCTCGGCGATGCCGGAGGGACTCTCGCCGAGGCAGATCGACGACTTCGTCGCGGCGGCGCTGCGGCGCGGTGAGGACCTGTACCGGCTCGAGGCGGACGCGCTGGCGGACCTCGACGCCGACCTCGTCGTCACGCAGGACCTGTGCGCCGTGTGCGCGGTCGACGTCTCCGTGGTCGACGACGCGCTGGCACACCTCGGCTGCCGCGCGGACGTGCTGACGATCGACCCGCACACGCTGGACGAGGTGCTGGAGTCGGTGCTGGTGCTCGGCCGGCGGACGGGCCACGAGGACGCCGCGCAGGCCCAGGTCACCGAACTGCGCACGCGCATCGAGGCAGTCGAGAAGGCCGTCGCCGACCGAGGGCGTCCGCGCGTGCTGGTGCTGGAGTGGACCGACCCGCCGTTCGCACCCGGGCACTGGATCCCCGAGATGGTCGAGCGCGCGGGCGGCGAGCCCGTCATGGGCGTCGCGGGGGAGAAGTCGTTCCGGGTGACGTGGGAGGACGCTCTCGCGACCGAGCCCGACGTGGTCGTGTGCGCGCCGTGCGGCTTCGCACTGGACGACGCCGTCGAGCTCGCCCGGCCCGTGGCCGAGCGCTTCGCGGACGTGCCCGTGTGGGCGGTCGACGCGAACGCCTCGTTCGCCCGGCCGGGGCCGCGCCTGGTCGACGGGATCGAGTCGCTCGCCGCGATCCTGCACCCGGACGCGGTGCCCGCGGCGCGTGAAGGGTCCGCGCGACGGCTCTAGGCGTCGTCGCAGGTCCGCAGCATCTCGCTCAGCGCGCGCGACTCGCTGGCGTCGACCGCCAGCCGCCAGCGGTGCTTCACGTCGATCCAGTGCGTGGCGTAGGCGCACTGGAAGGGCTCGCGGGGACGCCATGCGGCGGGGTCGTAGGCGCCCTTGGAGGCGTTGGTCGGCCCGTCGGACGCCACGAGGACCGTGAGGTCGTTGGCGAACCGCTCGCGCCGCTCGGCCGGCCAGGCGTGCGCGCCCGAGACCCAGGCCTCCGCGAGCGGGACGACGTGGTCGATCTGGATCGCCTGCGCCTGCCGCGGGTCCTTGAGGTCGTCGAACGTCAGGCTGGCGCCGGTGTACGGGTCGACCCACGTGCCGGCGAGGACGTCGTGCGGGCACGAGCGCTGGACCTGCACCCGGGCGGTGCCGGGGACCGCGTCACGCAGCAGCACGTCGTCGCGCTGGTTGCAACCGTTGCCGTCCACGTCCTTCCACGCCGTGCCGAACGCGTCGCGCTGGTACGCCGGGACGCCGGTCGCGCGCCGGTCGACGACGCGCAGCCGGACCAGCTGCTCGCGAGCGTCCGCCGGTGAGATCGTCGGCGCCGGCGCCACGGCGGCGCTGCCGGGCTCCTCCACGAGCTCGAGCAGGTCGCACCCGGCCACGGGCACGAGCGCCAGGGCGAGGAGCAGCGAACGAAGACGCACGGCGTCACTGTGCCAGCCGGGTCCGACAGTCCGGCGGTGGGTCATCGCGCGCGCCGCGTCGCTGTTCTTGTGCCGGTCAGGCCCAGATATGGGCCGATCCGGTACAAGATCGGTCCCGCCGGGTGGGTCAGTGGCTGATGGCCTCGCGGACGCGGCCGGTGAGGGCGACGAACTCGGGCAGGGTGCGCAGGTCCTCGGGGGCGACCTGGCGGGCGTCCGTGGAGAAGCGGGCCGGCTCGTCGAGGACGATGCGGCCGGGGCGCGGGCTCATCACGAGGACGCGCGTGCCGAGGAAGACGGCCTCGTCGACGTCGTGCGTGATGAACAGGATCGTCTTGCCGGTCTCGCGCCAGATCGTGAGGAGCTCGGCCTGCAGGCGCTCGCGCGTCAGCGCGTCGAGCGCGCCGAACGGCTCGTCCATCAGCACGATGTCCGGGTCGTTCGCCAGGACGCGGGCGATCTGCGCGCGCTGCTGCATGCCCCCGGAGAGCTCGTACGGCCGCAGCTTCGCGGCGTCGCCCAGCCCGACGAGGTCGAGGTAGCGGTCGGCGATCTCGTGCCGCTCCTTCTTCGAGGCGCCGCGCAGCTTCGGACCGAGCGCCACGTTCGCGCGCACGTCGAGCCACGGGTACAGCGTGGGCCGCTGGAACACGACGCCGCGCTCGGCGCCGGGGCCGGTGACGGGCGTGTCGCCGACGCGGATCGTGCCGCTCGTGGGCGTCTCGAAGCCGGCCACGAGCCGCAGCAGCGTCGTCTTGCCGCACCCCGACGGGCCGGCCAGGGTGACGAGCTCCCCGGGCTCGATCGCGAGGTCGATCCCGGCGAGCGCGTGCACCTCGCCGTCGCGGGCCCGGAACCGATGGTCCAGGCCCGCGACGACGACGTCGAGGTCGTGACGGGTCACGAGGCGGCAGCCTGCGCGGGCGCCGCGTCGACACCGTCGGCGTAGACCGACTCGTCGGCGACCGCGGCGATGCCGTCCTGCGTGAGCAGGAACTTCGCCGTGCTGAACAGGTCCCGGCCGAGCTTGCCGCCCAGGTAGTCCTCGCCGGCCTGCTCGGACGCGTTCAGGAAGACGAAGCCGGAGAACAGCTTCTCGGCCTCCTCGGTGGACACGCCCACCTCGACGGCGACGCTCTCGGCGGCCTTCGCCGGATCCTGCTTGATCTGCTCGACGGCGTAGTCCTGCGCCTTCGCCCAGACCTCGAGCACCTCGGGGTTCTTCTCGGCGAACGCGTTGTCGGCGATCGCCAGGTCGAACGTCGGCTTGCCGGCCTTCGCGGTGTCCTCGCTCGACAGGATCACCTCGCCGCCCTGCTTCACGAGCTCGGACAGCGTCGGGTCCCAGATCCACGCGGCGTCGACGTCGCCGCGGCCCCACGCGGGGGCGATCTGCTCGGGCTCGGAGTTCACGAGCTTGTAGTCCTTCACGTCCTCGCCCGCGTCGGCGATCGCCTGGAGCAGCGAGAAGTGGGCGGTCGAGCCGAACGGGGTCGCGATCGTCCTGCCCTTCAGTCCCTTGATGTCGGTCGCACCGACACCGTCGCGCACGACGAGCGACTCGGCGGTGCCGATGACGTCGTGGATCCACACGACCGAGACGGGCAGGTTCAACGGCGCGGACAGCGCCTTCGTGCTGGGGGAGGAGCCGGCCAGCCCGATGTCGAGGCTGCCGCCGCCGAACGCCTGGATGACATCGCCGCCGGAGGCGAAGTTGCTCCACTTCACGGTCGCGTTGGGCAGGCAGCTCTCCAGGATCCGCTGGTCCTTGACGACGACGTCGCCGTTCGGGATCTTCTGGTAGCCCAGCCGCAGGGTGCCGGTGAACTCCTCGTTCGCCGGGAACGGGCAGTCGCTCGAGGACGCCTTCGCGTCATCGCCGCCGACGCCACACGCGGACAGGGCGAGGGCCAGTGCGGACGCGGCCGAGGCCGCCAGGAGCTTCAGGGGGACGTGCATGGGTCAGTCCTTCCCTCGCCATGGGACGAGTGCTTTCTCGATGGAGCGGATGAGTGCGTCAAGGGCGATCGCGGTGAGGCCGATGACGACGATGCAGGCGACCGACAGGGCGATCTTGTTCTGCGTTCCCGAGAGATAGGCCAGGCCGCCGATGCCCGGCAGTCCGTTCACCAGCTCGGCGGCCACGACCGTGGTCCACGCGAAGCCGACCGCGACCCGCAGGCCGGCGAGGATGTCGGGCGCGGTGGCCGGCAGCAGCACCGTGGTGACGGTCTGGCGCCGCGTCGCGCCGAGCGTGCGGATCGCGTGCAGCTGGTCCTCGCGCACTCCGCGCACGCCGTTGAGCGTCGCCAGGGCGATCGGCGGGAAGGCGGCGAGGAACAGCAGCCAGACCTTGGAGGCGTCGTAGATCCCGAACCACGCGACGAGGAAGCCGATGTACGCCAGCGGCGGGATCGACCGCAGGAAGTCGACGTACGGGCCGACGAGCGTGCCGAACCAGCGCACCGTGCCCATGAGCAGTCCGAGGGGGATGCCGACGAGGGTGGCCGCCAGCAGGCCGGCGCCGATGCGCTGCAGGCTCACCAGCAGGTGCTCCCACAGGTAGTAGCCCTCCTCGCCGCGCACGACCCGGTCGACGCCGCCGCCGATCGGGTGGTCGGTGTTGGCGCGGACGAACGCGTCCCACACCTCCAGCGGGCTCGGCGTCAGGTAGTGCGGCTCGACGAGGTCGGACACGGCGACGGCCGTCCAGACCGCGAGCAGCAGCGCGAGGGTCGCGACGTGCGGCAGCCACCGGGCGACGGCACGGCTCACCGCACGAGTCCGCGGCGGCGCAGGATCGGGAGCACGCCCTCGGCGAACCAGTAGGCCTCCTCGACGTGCGGGTAGCCCGACATGACGAACTCCTCGATGCCGACGGCGGCGTACTGCTCGATGAGGTCGGCGGCCTCGCTGTGGCTGCCCACGAGCGCCGTGCCGGCGCCGCTGCGCATGAGGCCGACGCCGGCCCACAGGCCCGGGTGCACCTCGAGCGAGTGCGGGTCGTCGCGGTCGAAGCGGCCGCCGTGCAGCTCGCGCATGCGCTGCTGGCCCACGGACTCGCTCGAGGCGAGCGCGTCCTGCGCCTTCGCGACGGCGGCGGGATCGAGGCCGCGCAGCATGTCGCCCGCGATCCGCCACGCGTCCTCGGAGCGGTCGCGCGTGATCGTGTGCAGGCGGACCCCGAAGCGGACCGTGCGTCCCTCGTCGTCGGCCAGCTTGCGGATCCACTCGACCTTCTCGGCCACGGCCTCCGGCGGCTCGCCCCACGTCAGGTAGACGTCGGTGTGGGCGGCGGTGACGGGCCCGGCCGCCGCCGAGGAGCCGCCGAGGTAGATCCCGGGCACCTGGCCGGGCCGACGGGTGCGGGCGTCGGTGACGTCGTAGTACTCGCCGCTGAAGTTGCTGCCGGACTCGGTGAAGGCGTCCCGGAACACCTGGATGAACTCGGCGGCGCGCTCGTAGCGGGCGTCCTTCTGGACGGTGTCGCCGAAGCGCAGCTGCTCAGACGGGTCGCCGCCCACGACGACGTTCAGCAGCAGCCGGTTGTCCGACAGGCGCTGGAACGTCGAGGCCATCTGCGCCAGCAGCGTCGGGCTGATCAGGCCGGGGCGCAGCGCGACGAGGAACTTCAGTCGCGTCGTCTCGGGGATGAGCGCGGACGCGACGACCCACGCGTCCTCGCACGGTGTGCCCGTGGGCGTCAGGACGGCGTCGAACCCGAGGTCCTCGGCCGTGCGGGCGACGTGCGCGAGGTAGCGGAGGTCGGGCTCGCGGTAGGCGCCGGCGGTGCCCGCAGTGCCGCCGTCCCGCCCGAGGTCGGTGGGGACGCTGTGGCCGCCGCCGACGAGGGCGCGGCTGTCGCCCGTCGTGGGCAGGAACCAGTCGAAGGTCAGGCTCGTGGTCATCGGGGGATCCCTTCGGTCAGGGTGGGGGACGGGGCGATCGTGGTGAGCACGGCGGTCGCCGCGGCGGCGGCCTGGACGCGGATCTCGGGGACGGCCGTGGACTCCCACAGCTCGCCGCGGCGCAGTGCGCCGAGCACCCAGACGGGCGCGCCGACCGTGCCGGTCGCGTCGAGCAGGCGCCCGTCGCGGGTGCGGAAGCCCATGCCGGCGGTGGCGCACGTGGCGAGGCCGCTCTCGAGCAGGCCGTCGACGAGAGGGTCGCCGAGGTCGCGGACGTCGAGATCCGGGCCCGTGCAGTTCACGACCCAGCCGACCTCGCGCACGGTGCCGTCCTCGAGCGTCACGCGCAGGCCGTCCGCGACGGCCTCGGCGCCGGTGACGCGCGCGGCCGAGGTGGTGAGGCGACCGGCGGCGGTGAGGCCGTCGATCCGCTGCGCGCTGGGGCCGGGGACGCGGTGCCGGATGCGGTTCCATGCCGCGGCGTACCGCGCGAGGAAGGCGAGGCGATCACGCTCGTCGAGGCGTCCCCACAGGTCCTGCACGCGGTGGCGGAGGCCGTCGAGTCCGGGGCGCCAGTCGCCCGTCGCGATCTCGGCCTCGCGCAGGTGCGCGTGGGTGTGGTCGGCGATCGAGGCCAGGTCGTGGCCCCATTGCGTCACGTCGGGCACGACGGGTGCCTGCGGGCCGTCGGCATGGCGGCGGGGGAGCCGACCGCTGCGGCTGACGGCGTGCAGGAAGCGGTCGGGCCGACGAGCCAGCGTCGTGACGACGTCGACCATCGTCAGGCCCGTCCCGACGACCAGGACGTCGGGCAGGCGGCCGGGGTCCTCGTCGACTCGGGCGAGGGCGCCGGGCGCCCACGGGTCGACGACGAAGCGGTCGCTGGCGCGCATCGCCTCGGGCGCCCACGAGGGGGACGGCGCCGGCAGGCCCGTCCCGACGACGAGGGCGTCCCCGGCGAGGCGGCGTCCGTCGTCGAGGCCCACCAGGACGCCGGTGCCGGCCCGGTCGACCGACGTCGCCGTCGCCCGGACGTGGCGCAGCGTCACGCGCGAGCCGCGCACGGACGCGTCGAGCGTCTCGGCGAGGTAGCGGCCCCACTCCCGCCGCGGGGCGAACTCGTGCGGGTCGACCTCGGCGCCGGTCGTGCGCGAGCGCCACTGGGCGAAGTGGCCGGGCTCGTCGGGCAGCGCGCTCATGCCCGAGGCCGGGACGTTCAGGAGGTGGTCGGGATCCGTGGTCGAGAACGCGGTGCCGGCGGCCAGGCGCACGGCCGGGTCGATGACGACGACCTCGACCTCGGACGTGGCCTCCCGCGCGAGGTGCAGCGCCGTGAGCGCACCGGCCGCCCCGCCGCCCACGACGAGGACGGTGGGCCGGAGGGCACGGGTGTCGGTCACGTTGTCAAGTAAACAACATGACTTTGTCGTCTTTGCGGAGCGTCCAGCATGTGTTCACGGCCGAGCCGTCACCGTGATCGGAAACGCCGTTCAGCGGCGGGAATGCCGAGGCCGCCCGTGCGCACTGAGTGCAGACATGACCACGACGGCCACGGCCACCGCGCCGCCCCCGACCAGGACAGCCCTCTCAGCACGACGGCTGGTGCTCTACGCGTTCATGGCGGCGGCGTCGCCGCTGGCGATCGACCTGTACCTCGCCAGCTTCCCTGCGATCGAGGCGGACCTCGGCGCGTCGGCGGCTGGCGTGCAGCTCACGCTGACCGCGTACGTCGCGGGCGTCGCGATCGGCCAGCCGGTCTGGGGACCGATCTCGGACCGCTTCGGTCGCCGGACTCCGCTCGTGGTGAGCACGTCGCTGACGCTGGTGGCGTCGGTCGTGGTGGTGCTGGCGCCGACGATCGAGGCGCTCGTCGCGGCGCGGTTCGCGCAGGCGCTCGCCGCCTCCGCCGGGATGGTCGTGGTGCGCGCGATGGTGTCGGACCTGGCGCCGGGACGCGAAGGGGTCCGGGCGCTCGCGCTGCTCATGACGGTGCACGCCGCGACGCCCGTGGCGGCGCCGCTGCTGGGCGGCCTGCTGGCGACCGTGCTGCCCTGGCGGGCCGTCCTCGGCGTCTTCGCCGGCATCGTCGCCGTGCAGCTGCTGGCCGCCGTCGTGCTGGTCCGCGAGACCCTGCCGCCGGCGGCCCGCGTGGCGCGGCTGTCCTACGTCGACCTCGTGCGCGTCATGCGGCGCCGGCCCTTCCTCGTCCACGCCGCCACCGTGGGGCTCAGCGTCGGCGCCGTGATGTGCTTCGTGGCGTCCTCGCCGTTCGTCTACCAGGAGGTGCTCGGGCTCTCGCCGCTCGTGTACGGCATCGCGGTGGCGGGCAACGCCCTCGGGATGGTGGCGGCGGGGCTCGTCTCGGCGCGACTCGCGCGCGTGGGTGTCCCGCCGACGCGCACGATGGCCGCGGGGCTCGCCGGCGGGCTGGTGGCGGGCCTGCTGATGATCGCGGCGGCGCTGTCGCCGTGGCCGCTGCTGCTCGTGGGCCCGGTCGTGCTGCAGGTGTTCGCCGCGAACCTCGTCATGAGCAACGCCATGGGCCTGGCGATGCAGCACGCCCGCGGGCTCAACGGCGCCGGCTCGGCGATGCTCGGCTTCATGATGTTCTCGATCAGCGCGGCCGTCACGCCCGTCTCGGGGCTGCTGTCCGAGGACCGTCCCGAGGTCGTCATGGCGGCCGTGATGACCGCGATCGTGGCGCTCGCGGCCACGGTCTTCGCGCTGGGGGTCAGGTCGCGGCGGTGACGTGCCGCGCGGCGTGGTGCTGCAGGTGCTCGAAGAGCGCCTGGGCCGCCGGCGTCGGGCGCGCGCCGCGCCGGCGGAGCATCACCATCCGGATCACCGTGTCCTCGTCCTGCAGCGGCCGCACGACGAGCGTCCCCGCCGCCTCCAGCGGGTCGTCCACGAGCGTGAAGTCGGGCATGAGCGCGACGCCCAGGCCCGACGAGACCATGCGCCGGCACACGTCGGCGCTGTCCGCCGTGTGCCACTTCAGCGGCGGCGAGTCACCGAAGACGCGGTACGCGACGCGGTGCATGAGGTAGCCCGTGCGGGCACCCACGTAGACCTCCTGGCGCAGCTCGTCGATCGTCACCGACGCCTTCGCCGCCAGCGCGTGGTCCGCGGGGAGCAGCGCCACCGGACGGCCGTTCACGAGCTCGGTCGCGACCAGGTCGGGATGGGTGTCGTCGCCCGGCAGCAGCGTGACCAGGCCGATGTCGATCGATCCGTCGCGCAGCGCGTTCTGGACCTCCTCGTGCCGCATCTGACGCAGGTCGACGGCGGTGTGCTCATCGTCGACCTCCTGCGAGCGCATGGCCGGCAGCACGACCGCCGTGACGCCGAAGTAGACGCTGCCGATCCGGGTGGGGCGGTGGAACCGCGACTCGCCGCGCGCAGCCGCACGGAGCCGCTCGCTCGCATCGAGCACCTCGACGATCCTCGGCAGCAGCTCGCGGCCGGTCTCGTTGATGCGCGTGCCCGAGCGGTGGCGGTCGAGCAGGCTCACGCCGAGCTCGTGCTCGAGCTTCGTGATCGCCTCGCTCAGCGCCGGCTGCGAGACGTGCAGGTGCTCGCCGGCACGGCGCAGCGACCCGTGCTCGCTGACGGCACGGACGTACTCGAGCTGCTCCAGTCGCATGTGATCCTCCCGGTCGACGACGGCGACAGTATGTGATCGGCACCGCCTCTCACCCGATCTCCCGCCTCGTGAGACCGCCGGGAGGGCCGGTGCGCCGTCCCTAGGTTCGTGGCTCGAAGGAACGCACACCCACCACGAGACAAGGCACTCCCATGAAGCACCTGAGCATCCGCCAACGCCTGAGCCGGGCCCTGGTCGTCGCCGCCGCCGCGATGACCGCCGCGAGCGGGCTGAGCGCCTGTGGCAGTGCCGGCGCCGACGACGGCAAGGAGGTGACGACGATCCGCTACCAGAGCTACGCCGGCGCGGTCGACGCCTTCCTGCTGGCCGACGCCCTGGGCGAGTTCGAGGGGCTGACCCTCAAGCGCGTGGGCGACATCACCGGCGGGCCGCAGGCCCTCCAGGCGCTCGTGTCGAACCAGACCGACATCGGCGGATCGGCCTTCTACGGCGCGATCGCCCAGCTGGTCGCGACGGGCGCGCCGATCAAGGCGGTCATCCCGTTCTACGGCTCCAACGAGACCACCAACTCCAGCCTCGCGGTCCTGGAGAAGTCCTCGATCAGGACGGCACGCGACCTCGTGGGCAAGAAGATCGCGGTCAACACGCTCGGCGCGAACCAGGAGGCCGTGCTGGACACCTGGTTCGACCAGCAGGGCCTCAGTGACGCCGAGCAGGAGAGGATCACGCTCGTCCCGCTGCCGCCGCTGAACACGCCCGAGGCGCTCGGCAGCGGCAAGGTCGACGCCGCGGTCCTGAGCTTCCAGTCGAAGAAGCAGACCGAGCAGCAGTACCCGCTGCGCACGCTCGTGACGGACGTCGACGTCGTCGGCGAGCCCTACGCCGGCGGCGGACTGACGCTGCGCACCGAGTTCATCGAGAAGAACCCGAAGACGTCGCGCCAGCTCGTCGAGGGCGTCGCCGCGGCGATCGAGTTCATCGAGACGCACTCGAAGCAGGAGATCTTCGACGTCTACTTCCCATACCTGGAGAAGGAGGGCTACGGCGACTACATCGAGGCCATCGAGACGAACTTCCCCGGCACGCTCGGCGTCGACCCCAAGCCCGTCATCCACGACGAGGACATCCAGCGGTGGGTCGACTGGCTCGACAGCCGCGGCGACATCGACGCCAAGGACGTCAAGGTCTCCGACGTCTACACCAACGAGCTCAACCCGAACGCCTGAGGAGGCAGCCATGAGTTCACGCATCGAGCTGAGGAACGTCGGCCAGACCTTCTGGGTCCGTGGCGACGAGGACAAGAGGCTGCGCGAGTTCGTCGCGCTGGACGGACTCGACCTGGACATCCGGGCGGGCGAGTTCCTGACGCTGGTCGGGCCGTCCGGCTGCGGCAAGTCGACCGTGCTGGACCTGATCTCGGGCCTGGCGTCGCCGACGTCGGGATCCCTCACGATCGACGGCACGCCCATCACGGGGCCGGGACTGGACCGCAGCGTCGTGTTCCAGCAGTACACGCTGCTGCCGTGGCGCTCGGCGCAGGCCAACATCGAGTTCGCACTCGAGGCCAAGGGCGGCCTGTCGCGGTCCGAGCGGGCCCAGCGGGCGCGCGAGTACCTCGACCTCGTCGGCCTGGGCGAGTTCGCGAACCGCTATCCGCACGAGCTCTCCGGTGGCATGAAGCAGCGCGTGGCCATCGCGCGCAGCCTCTCGTACCAGCCGCAGGTCCTGCTGATGGACGAGCCGTTCGGCGCCCTCGACGCGCAGACCCGCGAGCGCCTGCAGGAGGAGCTCGTCCGCATCTGGGAGCACACGGGCACCACGGTCGTGTTCATCACGCACGACATCGAGGAGGCCGTGTTCCTGGGGCAGCGCGTCGCCGTCATGTCGGGGCGCCCGGGCCGGATCAAGGAGATCGTCACGATCGACCTCGACCGCTCCCGCGCCGAGGACGTCGACGTCCGGGCGACGCCCGAGTTCGCCGAGTACCGCCACCACATCTGGTCGCTGCTGCGCCAGAGGTCCGCCGTGAAGGAGCTGGCCCATGTCTGACCTGCTCAGCGAGAAGACGCAGGCCCGCCCCAACCCCCGCCAGGAGGAGGCCGCGAAGGCCAAGGGCGTCTCCCTGCGCCGCACCAGGACCCTCACGGTCACGCGCGGCGCCGCGGGCCTCGTCGCCCTCGCCGCCGTGTGGGAGCTCGCGCCCCGCCTCGGGATCGTCGACGCCTACTCCATCCCGCCGCTGCACGTCGTGCTGCAGGAGTGGTGGGGGATGGTCCTCGACGGCGAGCTGTGGCGCCACGTGTCGGCGAGCCTCAAGCGGTCGGTCATCGGATTCGCCCTGGCCATCGCCCTCGCGATCCCGCTCGGGGCCGCGATCGCCTGGTACCGGCCCGTCCGGGAGTTCTTCACACCGACGCTGGAGCTGTTCCGCAACACCGCGGCGCTGGCGATCCTGCCCGTGTTCATCCTGATCCTCGGGCTCGGGGAGACCTCGAAGGTCGCGATCGTGCTGTACGCGTGCTTCTTCCCGATCCTGCTGTCGACGATCGCCGGCGTCGCCAGCGTCGACCCGCAGCTGCTGCGGTCGGCGCGCGTGCTGGGACTGTCGCCGATCCAGACGTTCCGCAAGGTCGCGTTCCCGGCCGCCGTGCCGACGATCTTCACCGGTATCCGGATCTCGGGCGCCGCCGCGATCCTCGTCCTCATCGCCGCCGAGATGATCGGCGCCGAGGCCGGACTGGGCTTCCTCATCAACTACGCGCAGTACAACTTCCTGATCCCGAAGATGTACGCCGCCATCCTCACCACCTCGCTCATCGGCGTGGCCGTCAACTACGGACTCGTCGCCCTCGAACGCCGCTTCAGCAAGTGGCGTGCCGCCTGACCTCCAAGGAGACCACCATGACCCGCCAGCTCAGCCTCAACGCCTTCCTCCACGACACCGGCCACCACGAGGCCTCGTGGCGCCACCCCGACTCAGCCGCCGAGCGCGTGTACGACATCGACTTCGTGACCGAGAACGCCCAGATCGCCGAGGCCGCCAAGCTCGACGCCGTCTTCTTCGCCGACGGACCCGGCCTGTGGGGCGCCACCGCCTACCGGCCGCCGGCGCACATCGAGCCCATCACGCGGCTGGCCGCCATCGCGGCGAAGACCGAGCGCATCGGCCTGATCGCGACGGCCTCGACGACCTTCTACGACCCGTACAACCTGGCCCGGCTGTTCTCGTCGCTCGACATCCTGTCGAGGGGCCGAGCGGGCTGGAACATCGTCACGACGCAGTCCGAGGCGGTCGCGAGGAACTTCGGCCTCACGCAGCTGCCGAGCGCGTCCGAGCGCTACCAGCGCGCCCAGGAGTTCCTCGACGTCGTCACCAAGCTGTGGGACAGCTGGGAGGACGACGCGATCCTCGTCGACCGCGAGGCCGGCGTGTACTACGACCAGTCCAAGGTCCACCCGATCAACCACGTGGGCACGCACTTCCAGGTCGAGGGCGCCCTCGCCGCCCCGCGCTCGCCGCAGGGCCGGCCGGTCTACGTGCAGGCCGGGTCGTCCAACGACGGCCGCGCCTTCGCCGGCCGCAACGCCGAGGCGATCTTCACGGCGCACCAGACGATCGAGGACGCCCAGGCCTTCTACGCCGACATCAAGCAGCGCGCCGTCTCGTTCGGCCGCTCCGCCGACGACGTGAAGATCCTGCCCGGCATCAGCCCGTTCATCGCCGACACGCAGGCCGAGGCCGAGGAGCTGCAGCGCTACGTCAACTCCCTGACGGTCCCGGCGTACGGCATCGCGCAGCTCGAGGGACTCGCCGGCGTCTCGCTGGCCCACCTCGAACTGGACCGGCCGGTCCCGCGCGAGGTCTTCGGCGAGGCGGGCAACGTGCTCGACAACAACCGCAGCCGCCTGCAGGTCATCGCGAACATCGTCGAGCGCGACCGCCCGACGCTGCGCGAGCTGCTGCACCGCCTCGCGGGCGCCCGCGGCCACAACGTCGTGGCCGGCACGCCCACCCAGGTCGCCGACGTCATCACCGCGTGGTTCGAGAACGGTGCGGCCGACGGCTTCAACGTCATGCCGCCGCTGTACCCGCAGCTGCTGCGGGAGTTCACGACGAAGGTCGTGCCGATCCTGCAGGACCGGGGCCTGTTCCGCACCGAGTACACCGGCACCACCTTGCGCGACCACTTCGGCCTGAGCCGTCCGGAGTCGCTGTACTCCGGGTCCGTGGAAGGAGCACGCGTTGTCTGAGTCGATCCGCACCGCCGTCGTCGTCGGCAATCCGAAGCCGGCGTCGCGCACGCTGACGGCCGCCACGCACGTCGCCCGTGAGCTGTCCGGTGGCGAGCCCGGCCTCGTCGTGGACCTCGCCACGCTGGGCGCATCGCTGCTCGACTGGGGCTCGGCCGAGGTGACCGAGCTCGTCGCGAAGGTCGGGGGAGCGGACCTCGTCGTCGTGGCCTCGCCGACCTACAAGGGCACCTACACGGGACTGCTCAAGCTGTTCCTCGACCGGTTCGCCGGCGGCACGGGACTGCGGGGCCTCGCGGTGCCGCTGCTGCTCGGCGCCGGGCCGGGGCACGCGCTGGCGCCCGAGCTGACGCTGCGGCCCGTCCTGACCGAGCTCGGCGCGACCGTGCCCGGGCGCGGGCTCTTCGTCCTGGACTCGCAGTACGACGACCCGGCCGCGTACGAGCCGTGGCTCGAGACGACGCGGCCGATCGTCCACTCGCTGGTGCGGGCGGCGGCATGACCGCGCACTTCCCCACGAACCAGGACCTCGATCCGGTCCGCCTGCGCGAGGCCTTCGGGAACTTTCCCTCGGGCGTCGTGGCCGTGGCCGCCGAGGTCGACGGGGTGCCCGTCGGCCTCGCGGCCAGCAGCTTCACGAGCGTGAGCCTCGACCCGCCGCTGGTGTCGATCAACCTGGCGGCGACGTCCAAGACGTGGCCCGACCTGCGCCGCGCGCAGCGGCTCGGGGTGACGGTGCTGGCCAGTCACCACGGTCCGCTGTGCCGCCGGCTCGCAGGCCCCGTCGAGCAGCGGTTCACCGACGTGGCGCTCAGCACGAGTCCCGAGGGGGCGATCTTCATCGACGACGGCATGGCCACGTTCGACACCACGATCCACCGCGAGGTCGAGGCGGGCGACCACATCCTCGTGCTGCTCGAACTGCACGCCGTGGACCATCGGTCGGACGGGGGACCGCTGCTGTTCCACCGCAGCGTGTTCGGCCAGATGGCCGCGGCGGGGACGTTCTGACTACGCGGGGACCGGGCGCTCCTCCTCGGGGCGCAACCCCACCACGGCCGCGAGGATGAGCGCGCCGCCCAGCAGTCCCCAGGCGCCGATGCGCTCGCCCAGCAGGACCGCGGCGAGGGCGGCGGCCGAGATCGGCTCGACGAGGGTCGCGACGGTGGCCGCCGACCCGGAGGTGGTCCGCAGGCCCGCGTAGAGCAGGCCGTACGACAGGGCCATCGTGGCGACGCCGAGGTAGAGCAGCAGGGCGAGCGAGCCGGGCGACGTGCCCGCGACCGGCTCTCCGGCCACCGCGGCGACGACGAGGAAGGGTGCCAGCAGCACCGCACCCGCGCTCGTGGCGCACGTCGTCAGGGCGACCGGGTCGACGTGCTGGGCGAGCGTGTGGCCCAGCACGGTGGTCGCCGCGTACGTGGCGCCCGCGGCGACGGCCAGCACGAGGCCCAGCACGGGTCGGTCGCTCGGAGCGGAGGTCCCGTGCTGGGCGGTCACGCTGATGAGCACGAGCCCCACGAGGGCGGCCGCCAGGACGGCGAGGTCGCGCGGCGTGGGACGGGTGCCCGCCCGCGCGTGCTCCCACGCCGCCGCCAGCACGGGAGCCAGCCCGAGGGAGACGACGGTGGCGACGCTGACGCCCGCCATGAGCACCGACACGAAGTACAGGCCCTGGTAGATCGCCGTGCCGCAGCCGACCGTGACCGCCACGAGCGGGTGCTCGCGCAGCGTCCGGCGGACGGAGGCCCAGCGGCGCGTCAGCAGCACGAAGGCGATGAGCGCGACCGCCGCGAGCAGCATGCGCCACGCGCTGACGGTCATCGCGCCCACGCCGTCGCGCTCGTGCAGCACCGTGACGACGAGGCCGCCCGTGCCCCACAGCACGCCCGCCGCGCAGACCTGCAGCAGTCCGAGGCGTGAACTCACGCGCTCAGACTAGAGGCCGGCCCGGTGCCTCGAGATCACGCCATGGGAGTCAGCCCTGGCGGCTGGCCTCAGCCCCGATGGTGGTGTCCTCGCCGTGACCGGTGTGGACGATCGTCTCCGGCGGCAGCGTGAACAGCCGGGCGCCGATGGACTCGCGGATCAGGTCGGCGTCGCTGTATGACCGGCCGGTCGCGCCCGGTCCGCCGTGGAACAGCGTGTCGCCGGTGAAGACGCAGCCCAGGTCGTCGACGAGCAGGCACGTGGCGCCCGGCGCGTGGCCGGGCGTGTGCAGGGCGCGCAGCGTCGTGCCGCCGACGGTGATCTCGGTGCCGTCCGTCAGGTCGTGGTCCCACTGCTCGCTCGGGTGCGTCAGCTCCCACAGCGGCCGCTCGTCGGGGTGCAGCCAGATCGGCGCGCCGGTCCGCTCGCGCAGGGCCGGCGCGACTCGGCAGTGGTCGTCGTGCGCGTGCGTCAGCACGATCGCGGTCACGGTGCGGTCGCCGACCACGTCCATGATCGCGTCGACGTCGTGCGGCGCGTCGATCACGACGCACTGGCTGTCGTCGCCGACGACCCAGATGTTGTTGTCGACGTCGAAGGTCTCGCCGTCGAGGCTGAACGTGCCGGAGACGACCTCGTGGTCGATGCGCGCGGTCATCAGAGCACCACCACCGAGCGCAGGACCTCGCCGTGGTGCATCTTGTCGAACGCCGCCTCCACGTCCCCGATGCCGATCTCCTCGGTGACGAACGCGTCGAGGTCGAGCCGGCCCTGGCGGTACAGGTCGATGAGCATGGGGAAGTCCCGGCTGGGCAGGCAGTCGCCGTACCAGCTGGACTTGAGGGCGCCGCCGCGGCCGAACACGTCGATGAGGGGCAGGTCGGGCACCGTCATGTCGGGCGTGGGGACGCCGACCAGGACGAGCGTGCCGGCGAGGTCGCGGGCGTAGAACGCCTGCCTCCACGTCTCGGGGCGGCCGACCGCCTCGATCACCACGTCCGCGCCCTCGGCGCCCTCGTAGGTCTCGGCGCAGATGCGCTTGATCTCCTCCACCGGGTCGGACTGCGAGGAGTCGACGGTGTGGGTGGCGCCCATCCGCTTCGCCGCCTCGAGCTTGGCCGGGTCGATGTCGACGGCGATGATCGGGCTGGCGCCCGCGAGCGCGGCCCCGGCGATCGCGGCGACGCCGACGCCGCCGCAGCCGATGACGGCGGCGGATCGGCCGCGGGTCAGGGCGCCGGTGTTGATCGCCGCGCCGATGCCGGCCATCACGCCGCAGCCCAGCAGTCCGGCCGCGGCGGCGCGGGCGCCGGCGTCGACCTTGGTGCACTGCCCGGCCGCCACGAGCGTCTTCTCGGCGAACGCGCCGATGCCGAGCGCGGGAGTCAGCTCGGTGCCGTCCTCGAGCGTCATCCTCTGCTCGGCGTTGTGCGTGTTGAAGCAGTACTGCAGGTCGCCGCGCTTGCAGGCGCGGCACTCACCGCAGACCGCGCGCCAGTTGAGCACGACGAAGTCGCCGGGAGCCACCTCGGTGACGCCCTCGCCGACGGCCTCGACGACACCGGCCGCCTCGTGGCCGAGCAGGAACGGGAACTCGTCGTTGATGCCGCCCTCGCGGTAGTGCAGGTCGGTGTGGCAGACGCCGCAGGCCTGGATCGCCACGACGGCCTCACCGGGCCCGGGGTCGGGGATGTTGATGGTGACCAGCTCGGTGGGTGCGCCCTTGGCGCGGGCGATGACGCCCTTGACCTGCTGCACGGTGTCCTCCTTGACTCGGCTTCCTTCGAGCCTGCCAGACCGGTCCGACAGTGGCGAGCGGTGGTGTCCCCGGTAGGCCGAGGGCGTGATTTTAGGAGTGGAATGACGGGATAAAGGGGCTGAACTTCGAACACATGAGCCTATGTGGTGGGCACGCGTGCGACGCCACCGCGGCGGCGCTCGCGGAGCGGCTCGAGGAGATCGAACGAACGCAGGCCCACGTCGCCGAGGACGCCTCCAGCACCGCCACGTGGGCCCCCGTCGGGAGCTGCGCCAGGACGCGGGACGGACGCGGCAGCTGCTGCGTGCCGCCGAGACGATGCGAGGCCCGCCCGAGCGGGCCGACGACATCGCATGACTGTCGGTGGCGTGGGACAGGATGGACCCATGGAGGCGGTGGAGGTCGAGCTCGAGGTGCGTCCGCCGTTCGACGGCGACGGCCTGCTCGCCTGGCTGCGCCCACGCGCGATCGAGGGCGTCGAGGCCGTCGGCGACCGCACGTACGCGCGCGTCCTCGCGCTGCCGCACGGCCCGGCGGTGATGGAGCTGACGCTGCACGCCGACCGGGTGGCAGCCCGGTACGAGCTCACGGACCCGGGTGACGTCGACCTCGCCGTCCGGCTCAGCCGGCGGCTGCTCGATCTCGACGCCGACCCCGAGGCCATCGACGCGGCGCTCTCGGCCGACCCGCTGCTGGCCCACCTCGTCGACAAGGTCCCCGGCATCCGGCTGCCGGGACAGGTGGACGGGTTCGAGGTCGCCGTGCGCGCCATCGTCGGCCAGCAGGTCTCGGTCGCGGGGGCGCGCACGATCCTCGGCCGGATCGCGCGCTCGCGCGGGATCGAGGTCGACCTGCCGCTCGCACGTGCGCACGGGCTGACCCATGCCTTCGCCACGGCCGAGTCGCTGGCCGAGGCCGTGCCCGAGGAGTTCGCCATGCCGCGCGGCCGTGCCGGGGCGATCCTGTCCGTGGCGCACGCCGTCGCCACCGGCGATCTCGACCTCGGTCCCGACGCCGACCGGGCGGCCGCGCGGCATGGACTGCTCGCGATCCGGGGGATCGGGCCGTGGACGGCGGACTACTTCACGATGCGGGCGCTCGGCCACCCCGACGTCCTGCTCGACACCGACCTCGTGCTGCGCCGCGTCCTCGCGCGCGAGGGACTCGACCGGACGCGCACCGACCGGTGGCGGCCCTGGCGGTCGTACGCCTCACTGCACCTGTGGAGGATCGCATGAAGACACGCTGGATCGACTCGCCGATCGGCGGCCTGCGCCTGCATGTCGACGCCGGCCTGCTCACCCGCATCGAGTTCGACGCCGAGCCCGTCGGCGACCGCGTCGAGGACCCGCTGCTCGACGAGGTCGAGCGCCAGCTCACGGAGTACTTCGCCGGCGAGCGGCGCGAGTTCGACCTGCCCGTCACCGCCGAGGGAACCGAGTTCCAGAAGAAGGTCTGGGCGTACCTGCGCACGATCCCGTACGGCGAGACCGTCACGTACGGGCGCATCGCGGCGGACCTGGGCTACGAGCCGGGCATCTCGCGGGCCGTCGGCGCGGCCAACGGCGCCAACCCGATCCCCATCGTCGTGCCCTGTCACCGCGTCGTCGGATCCGACGGCAAGCTGACCGGCTACGCCGGCGGGGTCGAGCGCAAGACCGCCCTTCTCGAGCTGGAGCAGCCCGGCCTGTTCTGAGCTCAGGCGAGATGGTGGTGGTCGAGCTCGAGCGAGTCGGCGCTCAGGGGGTGATGGCAGTTGCTGCACGAGAGCCTGGGATCGAATCGCTGCCCGCACGACACGTGCGTGGACTCCATCACCGGGGCCTCGGGCACACCGAACCACCGTTCCGCCCAGCGGGCGATGCCCACGAGCACCGGGTAGAACGCCCGCCCGCGCTCGGTGAGCCGGTAGTCGGCGCGGCCGGTGCTGTCCGTGGACCGCGTCAGGATGTGGCGGTCGCACAGTTGCGAGAGGCGTCCCGAGAGCAGGCTGGGCGGCGCTCCGAGTGCGGCCTCGAAGTCCGAGAAGCGCCGGATCCCGAGCATCGCCGAGCCCACGAGCGCGGACGACCAGCGGTTGCCGATGATCGCCATCGTGTCGGGGTAGAAGCTGTGTTCCACGGCGATCCCGCGGGAGGGGGAGCGGCGCCGGGTCGTCGCCTCCGGCACGCTGCGCCGCCAGCCGCCCGAGGGGCCCCACGCGCTCTCGACGTCGAGAGCGCCGGCAGGCTCACCGCACGCCGAGCAGACCAGGACGGCCGTGATCTCCTCGCCGCACGCCGCGTGACGCAACGGTGGGGTGTCGTACGAGTGCTCCGCGACCCAGCGCCGCTCCCAGCTCCAGATCGCCACGAGGATCGGCCACGTGGTCCAGCCACGCTGGGTCAACACGTATTCCGAGCGGGTCGGCCGCTGCCGGTACTCACGCCGCTCGAACAGCCCTGACGAGACCAGGCTGGCGAGTCGATTGGTCAGGACGGCGTGCGAGATGGGCAGGGCGGCCGCGAAGTCCACATAGCGGGTGCGGCCGAGCAGGGCGAGGCGCAGGAGCATCAGCGTCCACTCGTCGCCCAGGATGCTGAAGCCCTGCGAGATCGCGTTGGCCGGCTGCGAACGGTCCTCGGGGGCGGCGTTCCCGAGTCCGTGCAAGATCGTCACGACCGAAGCCTAGATCCGCCACGGCGTCGCGCGGGCACGTCTGTCTGTCCGTCGGGTGCAGTACGGTGCGGGCGTGTCCACGGAAGAGTCGTCAGTCCCCACCGGTTGCTACCAGCGGCTCTCGGTCGCCGCCGATGGGGGCGAGACCTTCGCGCCGACGACGCTATCGATCGGGCCGTGGGACGACCGGCTGCAGCATGGCGGACCGGTCACGGCGCTGCTCACACGGGCGATGGACCGACTGCCCACCGAATTGGAGGGCCACATCGCGCGGATCACCGTCGAGATCCTGCGCCCGGTGGTCATGGACGAGCTGACCGTCAGCGCGCGCGTCGCGCGGGGCGGGCGCAAGGTGAGCCTGCTCGAGGCGCAGATGTGCCAGCGAGGGCCGGGCGGCGAGCACGCGGTGGTGGCGGTCGCGCGAGCATGGCGCCTCGCCGCGAGCGACACGCGGCCCGCGCACCATGTGCCCGACGAGCGGCTCGAGCCGGTCACGGCGGAGGAGCTGGAGGACCCGGCGAAGCGGATCTCCTCGGTGCTCAACCGTGGCTTCGTCGCTGGTCTCACCTGGGTCGTGCGCGATCCGATCGGCGCGCGCGGTGGCCCGACGGCGGCATGGGCTCGCCCCGAGATGGCGCTCGTGGAGGGTGAGTCCCCGACCGATCTCGAGCGGCTCGCGATGGTGGCCGACTGCGCCAACGGGGTGGGCATGCGCGTCGACCCACGGGACTGGACGTTCCTCAACACCGACGTGACGATCCACGTGCACACCCCGCCGCGTGGCGACTGGGTGGGACTGGTCGCGGAATCGCGGATCGGCGCGGAGGGCGCCGGCACGAGCACCGCCGTCCTTCACGATGGGCAGGGGCCGATCGGTCGCGTCTCCCAGGCACTGCTGGTCGAGGCCCGCTAAGTCAGCGGCGCAGGTTCTGGCTGAGCCGCTCGGCGGCCGCGACGACGGCGGGCGCGTGCATGCGACCCGGCTGGCGGGTGAGGCGCTCGAGCGGGCCCGAGACCGACACCGCGGCGACGACCTTGCCGCTGGGGGAGCGGACCGGGGCCGAGACCGAGCCGACGCCCTGCTCGCGCTCGGCGACGCTCTGGGCCCAGCCGCGCTTGCGCACGGCGGACAGCTCGGCGGCGGAGAAGTTGGCCTTCATGAGGCCCTTGTTCATGCGCTCGGGGTCCTCCCAGGCCAGCAGGACCTGTGCGGCGGAGCCGCCGGACATCGTCAGCTGGCTGCCGACCGGGATCGAGTCGCGCAGGCCGGTGGGCCGGTCGGCCGAGGCGACGCACACGCGGTGGTCGCCCTGGCGACGGAACAGCTGGGCCGACTCGCCGGTGATGTCGCGCAGGCGCGCCAGGACGGGCCCGGCGGCGGCGAGCAGGCGGTCCTCGCCGGCGGCGGCGGCCAACTCGGACAGCCGCGGCCCGAGGATGAAGCGTCCTTGCATGTCGCGCGCGACCAGCCGATGATGCTCCAGGGCGACCGCGAGACGATGGGCGGTGGGACGCGCCAGGCCCGTCGCCGTGACGAGCCCGGCCAGCGTCGCCGGCCCCGGCTCCAGGGCCGCCAGAACGAGGGCGGCTTTGTCGAGAACGCCGACTCCGCTAGAGTTGTCCATGTCTTGATACTGCCGTATCGCATTGTGAGACGCAACCCCCGAAGTTGGAGAAAATCATGGGCAAGACGCTCGCCGAGAAGATCTGGGACGACCACGTCGTCCGTTCCGCCCCGGGAGAACCGGACCTGCTGTTCATCGACCTGCACCTCCTTCACGAGGTCACCAGCCCGCAGGCGTTCGACGGCCTCCGCCTCTCCGGCCGCACGGTGCGTCGCCCCGACCTCACCCTCGCCACCGAGGACCACAACATCCCGACGACGGACCTCGACAAGCCGATCGCCGACCCCGTGTCGCGCACGCAGGTCGAGACGCTGCGCCGCAACGCGGCCGAGTTCGGCGTCCGCCTGCACCCGATGGGCGACATCGAGCAGGGCATCGTCCACGTCGTCGGCCCGCAGCTGGGCCTGACGCAGCCGGGCATGACGATCGTGTGCGGCGACTCGCACACGTCCACGCACGGCGCGTTCGGCTCGATCGCCTTCGGCATCGGCACGTCCGAGGTCGAGCACGTGCTGGCCACGCAGTCGCTGTCGCAGGCCAAGCCGAAGATGATGGCCGTCGAGGTCGTCGGCGAGCTGCCCGAGGGCTCGACCGCCAAGGACCTGATCCTGGCGCTCATCACGCAGGAGACCACCGGCGGCGGCCAGGGGTACATCGTCGAGTACCGCGGCGAGGCGATCCGGAAGCTCTCCATGGAAGAGCGCATGACGATCTGCAACATGAGCATCGAGTGGGGCGCCAAGGCCGGCCTCATCGCGCCGGACCAGACCACGTTCGACTACATCCAGGGCCGCCCGCACGCGCCGGCCGGTGCCGACTGGGACGCCGCCGTCGAGTACTGGGGCAGCCTCGTCACCGACGAGGACGCGCACTTCGACAAGGTCGTCACGCTCGACGCCTCCCAGGTCACCCCGTGGGTCACGTGGGGCACCAACCCGGGCCAGGGCGTCGCGCTGTCGGGCGCCGTCCCGGACCCGGCGCAGTTCGAGGACCCGGACGAGCGCGAGGCCGCGGCCAACGCGCTGCGCTACATGGGCCTCGAGGCCGGCACGCCGATGCGTGACATCAAGGTCGACACGGTCTTCGTCGGCTCGTGCACCAACGGCCGGATCAGCGACCTGCGTCGTGCCGCCGAGCTCATCCAGGGCAAGAAGGTCGCCGACGGCACCCGCATGCTCGTCGTCCCCGGCTCGGTGCGCGTGCGCCTGCAGGCCGAGGAGGAGGGCCTGGACGTCGTGTTCAAGGAGGCCGGCGCCGAATGGCGTGGCGCGGGCTGCTCGATGTGCCTGGGCATGAACCCCGACCAGCTCACGCCGGGCGAGCGCAGCGCCTCCACCTCCAACCGCAACTTCGAGGGCCGTCAGGGCAAGGGCGGGCGCACGCACCTGGTCTCGCCCGACGTCGCCGTCGCCACCGCCGTCGCGGGCCACCTGGCCTCGCCGGCCGATCTCTGAGGACGATCAGCATGGACAAGTTCACCTCGCACACCGGCGTCGGCGCCCCGCTGCGCCGCAGCAACGTCGACACCGACCAGATCATCCCCGCCGTGTACCTCAAGCGCGTGACCCGCACGGGCTTCGAGGACGGCCTGTTCGCCGCGTGGCGGGGCGACCCGGAGTTCGTCCTCAACCAGGACGCGTACCGCGAGGCCACCGTGCTGGTGGCCGGCCCGGACTTCGGCACGGGCTCGTCGCGCGAGCACGCCGTGTGGGCGCTGCAGAACTACGGCTTCAAGGCCGTCATCAGCCCGCGCTTCGGCGACATCTTCCGCGGCAACGCGGGCAAGGCCGGGCTCCTGGCGGCGCAGGTCGACGAGAAGGTCGTCGCCGCGCTGTGGGCGTACCTCGAGGCCAACCCGGGCGCGCAGGTCACGGTCGACCTCGAGTCGCGCACGGTGCGCGCCGGCGAGGGCCCCGACGCGATCGAGGACTCGTTCACGATCGACGACTACACGCGCTGGCGCCTGCTCGAGGGCCTCGACGACATCGGCATCACGCTCGGCCACGAGGCCGACATCGCCGCGTACGAGTCCAAGCGTCCGTCGTTCAAGCCGGCCACGCTCTGACACCCGCCGACGACGGCGCGGGCACCGGTTCGCCGGGCCCGCGCCGTTGCCGTACTAGGGTTCATCCCATGTCCCGCACCCGACCGCTGCCGCCGGTGCTGCGCGTCGTCGTGTGGATCCTGCGGCCCCTGTTCATGGTCGTCATGCGGCGCGACTGGCGCGGCGAGGAGCACCTCCCGCGCGAGGGCGGCTACGTCCTGGCGGCCAACCACCTGTCGTACATCGACCCGTTCGTGCTCGGCCACTGGCTCGTCGACCACGACATCCCGCCGCGCTTCCTGGTCAAGGATCCGCTGTTCTCGATTCCGGTCATCGGTCGGCTGCTCGTGGCCGCCCGCCAGATCCCCGTCTACCGCGGGACCGGCGCCGCCGCGCAGTCGCTCAGCGCCGCCACCGAGGCCGTCCGGGAGGGCGGCATCATCGCGATCTACCCCGAGGGCACGATGACGCGTGACCCCGAGGCCTGGCCGATGTCGGGCCGTGACGGGGCCGTCCGCATCGCCCTGGCCACCGGCGCGCCGCTCGTGCCCGTCGCGCAGTGGGGGCCGCAGCAGATCATGTGGCCGTACCGCCGCGAGTTCCGGCTGCTCCCGCGCAAGACGATGCACGTGCGGGTCGGCGCGCCGATCGACCTGTCAGGCCTGGGCCCGGACGCCACCGCGCAGCAGGTGCACGAGGCCACCGAGCGCCTCATGGACGCCATCACGGACCTGCAGGCGCAGATCCGCGGCGAGCGGCCCACCGCGCCGCGCATCGACGTGCGCACGCTCAAGAAGCCCAAGACCCGATACGAGGAGCGCTGATGGTCACTGCAGCAGTCATGGGAGCCGGGTCGTGGGGAACCGCCTTCTCGGTGGTGCTGGCCGACGCCGGCCACGACGTCCACCTGTGGGGCCGCCGTGAGCAGACGTGCGAGAACATCAACGAGCGCCACGAGAACACCGAGTACCTCCCGGGCCTCGAGCTGCCGGCGACCGTGCGGGCCTCGACCGATCCCGCCGCGGCCCTCGCGGGCGCCGAGATCGTCGTGCTCGCGGTGCCGTCGCAGACGCTGCGCACCAACCTCGAGGCGTGGGGCGACCTGATCGAGCCGTCCGCCGTCATGGTCAGCCTCATGAAGGGCGTCGAGCTCGGCTCGCACCTGCGCATGAGCCAGGTCATCGCCGAGGTCACCGGGGCGGGCCCCGAGCGCATCGCCGTCATCAGCGGCCCGAACCTGGCCAAGGAGATCGCCCAGCGCGAGCCCGCCGCGAGCGTCGTGGCCTGCGCCGACGAGGCCGTCGCGCTGCAGCTGCAGAAGTACTGCCACACGCCCGCGTTCCGCCCGTACACGAACACCGACGTCGTCGGCTGCGAGCTCGGCGGCACCGTCAAGAACATCATCGGCCTCGCCGTGGGCGTGTGTGACGGACTGGGCTACGGCGACAACACGAAGGCCTCGGTCATCACCCGGGGCCTCGCCGAGACCGCGCGCCTGGGCATGGCGATGGGCGCCGACCCGATGACGTTCATGGGCCTGGCCGGCCTGGGCGACCTCGTCGCCACGTGCTCGTCGCCGCTGTCGCGCAACCGCACCTTCGGCGAGAAGCTCGGTCGCGGCATGACGGTCGAGGAGATCATGGCCGGCACGCGCCAGGTCGCCGAGGGCGTCAAGTCCTGCACGTCGGTCGCCGAGCTCTCCGAGATGCACGGCGTCGACATGCCGATCGTCGAGCACGTGCGCGCGCTCGTCGAGGGCGACATGACCCCCCTCGAGCTGGTCAACGCCCTGATCAGCCGCTCCACCAAGCCCGAGACCCACTGACGGTCCGCCCGGCCCCGCTCAGCCCAGGGCGGCCTCGATGTCGGCCCAGAGGTCCTCGACGGCCTCGATGCCGACGCTGAGCCGGATCAGGCCGCCGGGGATGGTCTCGGGCTCGGCGGGGAAGCGGCGGCGGCGCTCCCACGTGGACTCGACGCCGCCCAGGCTCGTCGCGTGCGTGATGACGCGGCTGGACTCGGTGGCGCGCTGCGCGTGCTCGGCGTCCTCGATGACGAAGCACACCATCGAGCCGAACCCGGGGTAGCGGACCTCGGCCACGGCCGGGTGCGCCTTGAGCCGGTCGGCCAGGACGGCCGCGCTGGCCTCGGCCCGGTCCAGCCGGACGGCGAGGGTGCGCACGCCGCGGACGGCGAGGAAGCACTCGAGCGCGCCCGGGATGGCGCCGTGCAGTGAGCGGTGCTGCAGCAGGCGGTCGTACAGCGCGTCGTCCTGCGTCGCCAGCACGCCGAGCACGAGGTCGCTGTGTCCGCCGAGCAGCTTCGAGGCCGAGTGGGTGACGATGTCGGCGCCGTACGACAGGGGCCGGTCGCGCAGGGGAGTGCGGAACGTGTTGTCGACCGCGACGAGGGCGCCGGCGTCCTTCGCCGCGCGCACGAGGACCGGCAGGTCGCCGACCTCCATCGCGGGGTTCGTCGGGGACTCGAGCCACACCAGGTCCGCGCCGGCGAACGCGTCGATGCTGCCGGCCGTGTCGGACGGGTCGATCAGCCGGACCTCGTAGGGCCCGCTCTGCGCGAGGCTCGTCGTGCCGTTGTAGCCGTGACGGGGCAGGACCACGACCGCGCCGGGCTCCAGCAGCCCCAGCGTCGCCGCGGCGGTCGCGATGCCCGACGCGAAGGCGAGGGCCCGGCCGCCCTCGAGCTCGCCGACGACCTGCTCGAACGCCTCGTAGGCCGGGTTCCCGTGCCGCCCGTACTCGAACGAGCCACCCGCGTGGAAGGAGCTCGCGAGGGTGATGGGGGCGTTCAGCGGGGCGCCGGGCTCGTGCGCGGGGCGTCCTGCGATGACGGTCACGGTGTCGGGTTCCATGGCTCCAGTGTCACAGGAGAGTAGGCTCGGGACGATGCGCACCACGATCGGCGTCGTCTTCGGCGGACGCAGCAGCGAACATGGCGTGTCGTGCCTGACGGCCCGTGAGGTCCTCGCGGTCATCGACCGTGACCGGTACGACATCGTCCCCATCGGCATCACCACGGACGGACGGTGGGTCCGCGAGACCGCCGACTGGGCCGACCTCGCGCCGGGCACGCTGCCCGCCGTCCGGGGCGAGCTGCCAGCCTTCGACTGGGACGACGTGCGCGACCTCGACGTCGTGTTCCCGCTCCTGCACGGCCCGTGGGGCGAGGACGGCACGCTGCAGGGCATGCTCGAGATGGCGGGCGTGCGCTACGTCGGCGCCGGCGTGCTGGCCAGCTCGGTCGGCATGGACAAGCCCTTCACCAAGACCGTGTTCTCGGCGGCGGGCCTGCCCCAGCTGCCGTACGTCACCGTGCAGCCGTGGGAATGGGACGCCAAGCGCGACCGCGCCGAGGCGCGCATCCACGCGCTCGGCCTTCCGGTCTTCGTCAAGCCGGCCCGTGCCGGATCCAGCTCCGGCGTGACGCCCGTCCACGACTGGGCCGACCTCGAGAAGGCCGTCCTCGCGGCACGCGACCTCGACCCCAAGGTCATCATCGAGGCCGCCGCCGCCAACAAGCGCGAGGTCGAGTGCGCCGTCATCCAGGACGAGCACGGCATGCCGATCGCCAGCGAGGTCGGCGAGATCGTCGTCGCGGCCGAGGCCGACCACGAGTACTACGACTTCGACGCCAAGTACCTCGACGGCACCAGCACCAACATCGTCCCGGCCGACCTGCCCGAGACCGTGCGCCAGCGCATCCGCGAGTACGCGCTGCAGGCGTTCGACGCGATCGGCTGCGAGGGCCTGGCGCGCGTGGACTTCTTCCTCACCGACAGCGCCGACGGCGGCCTGGTGATCAACGAGATCAACACGATGCCCGGCTTCACGCCGTTCTCGATGTTCCCCAAGCTGTGGCAGGCGTCCGGCGTGGAGTACCCCGAGCTCGTCGAGCGGCTCATCCGGCTCGCCCTCGCGCGCCCCACCGGCCTGCGCTGAGTCACGGCAGGCCCGCGTGCGGGACCTCCACCGTGACGGTGCGGATCTCGGCCTCGCGGGCCGCGCTGCGGGCGTGCTCGTCGAAGTCGGGCGCGCACGACATGAACAGGGTGCGGCCATCGCTGCCGCCGAGCAGGCAGGCGAAGACGCCCGTGCCGGGCTGGACCTCGTCGAGGATCTCGCCGCCCTCGCGCACGCGCAGCACGCGCCCGTTGAGCGCGTCGGCGATCCACAGCGCGCCCTCGGCGTCGAGTCCGCAGCCGTCCGGCGCGACGACGCCCTCGCCCAGCGCCTGGGCCAGGTTCCGCGTCGAGGGCAGGTCGCCGAACGTCGCGAACGCCCGCCGGTTGGCCAGGCTGCCGTCGGCCTCGATGTCGAACGCCGTGACGCGGTTGCCGAACGTCTCGTCGACCAGCAGGGATCCCTCGGGCGTGATGGCCATGCCGTTCGGGAACCACAGGTCCTCGGCGACGGTGGTCACGGTGCCGTCGGGGTCGATCCGCAGCAGCGCCGCGGTCTCGATGTCGGCGCCGCCCATGAGGTCGAAGCCGAAGTTGCCGAGCCAGCACCGGCCGAGGTGGTCCACCACCATGTCGTTGGGGTGGCCGGTGACGTGGTCGGTGACGTCGGCGTGCACGACGAGCGCGCCGTCGGCCTCGCGACGCATGACCTTGCGGTCCTTCATCGAGACGTAGACGAGTCGGCCGTCGGGCAGCCAGCCCAGGCCGGACGGCTGGGCGGGCACCTCGACCTCGGTGCGCAGGTCGGAGCCGTCCTCACGGACGGAGCGGATCGTGTGCGTGTAGAAGTCGCTGAACCAGAGCCGGTCCTCGTGCCAGCGAGGGCACTCGGTGTAGGCCATGCCGGCGACGAGGGTGCGGATCTGCCTGGAGGTCGTCATGGCGCCATCCCACCACAGGCGTGACCCCCGTCACACGGGGGCCGGGCTCAGGAGCGGACGACCGGGCAGGTCAGCGTGCGGGTGATGCCCGCGACCTTCTGGATCTGGGTCACGACGAGCGTGCCGAGCTCGTCGACCGACGGGCCCTCGACGCGCGCGATGACGTCGTAGGGACCCGTGACGTTCTCGGCGTTCTCGACGCCGTCGATGCCGGCGATCGCGGCCGCGACCTCACTGGCCCTGCCGACCTCGGTCTGGACGAGGACGTACGCGTGAACAGCCATCGGAGAAGTCCTTTCGTGGGGCCATGACACGCTACCGCAGCGGCCGGGGGTGGGCGCCAGTGGCTGAGACAATGTCCCCATGAGCCAGCGAGGGACCCATGAGTGACGCCACGATCGCCGAGGTGGGCGAGTTCGCCCTCATCCAGCTCGTCCGCGAGCAGCTGGGCACGAGCGACTACGTCCTGATCGGCCCCGGCGACGACGCGGCGCACATCGCCACGGCGGACGGCACGTACGTCACGGCGACGGACATCCTCGTCGAGGGCCGGCACTTCCGCCGCGACTGGTCCACCGCCGCCGACATCGGCCGCAAGGCGGTCGCCGCGAACCTCTCCGACATCAACGCGATGGGCGGCGTCGCGACGGCCCTCGTCGTCGCGTTCGCGGCGCCGGGCGACCTGCCCGTGCAGTGGGTCAAGGACCTCATCGGCGGCATGGTCGAGGAGTGCGCCAAGGTCGGCGCCCACGTCGTCGGCGGCGACATGTCCGCCGCCGAGCAGATCGTCATCTCGATCACCGCGCTCGGCGACGCCGAGCGTCCCGTCAAGCGGTCGGGCGCCCGGGTCGGCGACCAGGTCGCGTACGCGGGCACGCTGGGTCTCGCCTCGGCGGGCTACGGCGCCCTGAGTCGCGGCTTCCGCTCGCCCAAGGCGGCCGTCGACGAGCACCGCTCGCCGCACCCGCCGTACGCCGCCGGTCCCGCCGCCGCGATCGCCGGCGCCACCGCGATGATCGACGTGAGCGACGGCCTGCTGGCCGACCTCGGCCACGTGGCCCGGGCGAGCGGCGTCGCGATCGACGTCGATCCCGAGGCGTTCGAGGTCCCCGAGCCGGTCCGCACCGTGGCCGGCGCGCTCGGCGGCGTGGACCCGCTGAGGTTCGTGCTGGCCGGCGGCGACGACTACGCGCTCGCCGCGACGTTCCCCGCCGGCTCGCCCCTGCCCGAGGGCTGGACCCGCATCGGCGAGGTCCGCGCGGGCGAGGGCGTCACGGTCGCCGGCGCCCCCTACGAGGGCGGCACCGGCCACCGCCACTGGACCTGAGCAGGGCGTGGTCTCGATACGCGGCTCGTTCCTCGCCAGCTACTCGACCGACGGGGTGAGCCCCCGGTGATCGAGTAGACGGCGAGCTTGCGAGACGTCGTATCGAGGTCACACGAGCGCGGGCTCGTCCTGGATGCGCGCGAAGGGCGAGGCCGCCTCGAGCTCGTAGGCGAGCTCGAGCAGCGTGCGCTCGTCGCCGTGGTCCGCCGAGAAGTGGATGCCCAGCGGCAGCCCGTTGGCCGAGCGGGCGAGCGGCAGGCTGATCGCCGGACCGCCGGAGGCGTTGTTGAGCGGCGTGTACGCCACGTACGCCCGCAGGCGCGCGAACGCCTCGTCGAACGGCACGCCCGGGTGCAGCCAGCCCAGCTCGGGGGTGGCGTGGCCCAGCGTGGGGCTCATGACGAGGTCGTGGTGCGCGAAGAACCCGCTGTACTCCGCCGCGCTGCGCTTGAGCGCGCGGATCGCGGCGGGCGTGCGCCACATCGACCGGATGAACGCCCGCGACAGGCCGTGCGTGAACGGGTCGATGCGGTCGCGGTCGAAGTCGCGCGAGATGAGGTACCTGCCGCCGTACTCGATCGAGAACGCCAGGGCCCGCCAGTACTGCACGAAGTGGTGCTCGAACGACGGATCGACCGGGACGGGGATCGTCTCGACCTCGTGGCCCAGTGACGTGACGAGCGTCGCGACGCGCTCCAGCTCGACCTGCGTGTCCGGGTCCAGCGGCTCGCCGTGCAGGGTCTCGGTCACCAGGCCGATCCGCAGGCGCCGGCTGCCCGGACCCTCGACGTGGCCGACGCGGGGGAGCCGCGCGACGGGTCGCCAGCGCTCGGCGGCGGCGAGGAAGACGGCGGTGTCGCGGACGCTGCGGGTCAGCACGCCGTTGGAGACGATGTCGACGGGCGCGCCCTCCATCTCCTTGGCCGAGGCGACCCGGCCGCGCGTGGGCTTGAGACCGACCAGGCCGCACGCGGCGGCGGGGATGCGGATCGAGCCGCCGCCGTCGTTGCCGTGCGCGATCGGGACGGCGCCGGCGGCGACGAGGGCCGCAGAGCCGCCGGACGACGCGCCCGACGAGTACGCCGGGTTCCACGGGTTGCGGGTGGGCTCGCGGTCGACGAACTCGGTGGACGCGGTCAGGCCGAAGGCCGGCAGGCTGCTGGTGCCGACGATGTTGACGCCGGTCGCCACGAGCTGCTCCGCGAACGGCTCGTTCTCGGGCGCCGGGTCGGCCGGCATCGCGGCCGAGCCCGAGCGCGTGGGCAGGCCGGCGAAGCGCGTGTTGTTCTTGATCAGCGCCGGCACGCCCGCGAAGGGGGCGTGGGCGTCGTGGTCCTGCTCGGCGCGGACGGTCGCGCGGACGCGGTCGTCGTCGACGATGCCGCGCAGGACGGGGTCGACCCGGTCGATGCGGGCCAGGGCGGCCTCGAGGACCTCGGTGCGGCTCGCCTCGCCCGAGGCGATGAGCTGCGCCACCCCCACGGCATCGAGGTCGGACAGGACGTCATCGCCGAAGGCGTGGATGCGGGTCACCCTCGCACAATAGACAACGGCGGCCCGAAGGCCGCCGTTGTCGTCAAAGTCGTGAACGTCTCAGCGCGAGACCTTGCCCGCCTTCAGGCAACCGGTGCAGACGTTGAGCCGCTTCGGGGTGCCCTCGACAGTGGCGCGAACGCGCTGGATGTTCGGATCGAAACGACGCTTCGTGCGTCGGTGCGAGTGGGACACGTTGTGGCCGAAGCCCGGTCCCTTGCCGCACACATCGCAGACGGCTGCCACGGCGACCACTCCTGAACTGTTACTCGGGGGAAAACAACCTCTCCATCGTAGCGGAAGCGACACGCGTAGGTCGAATCGGCTCCCGCGAGGTCCTCGATAGTCTCGACCCATGGCCCTGCAGATCGACGCCCAGCGGTTCCGGACGTGGGCGCGTCTGTGCACCGAGTCGCTCGGGCTGGCGCGCGACGAGATCGACGCGCTCAACGTCTTCCCGGTGCCCGACAGCGACACCGGCACCAACGCGTACTTCACGTTCGTGGCGGGCTGCGAGGCGCTCGACGACCTGCCCGCCGAGGCCGACCACGTCGAGGTCATGCGCCGCTACGCCGAGGGCCTGCTCATGGGCGCGCGCGGCAACTCCGGCACGATCCTGGCCGAGCTCGTGCGCGGCAGCCTGCGCGTGCTGCGCGAGTGCCGGGGCCCGCTCAGCGCGACCGACGTCGCCGACGCGCTCGTCGCCGCGTCCGAGGCGGCGTACGGGGCCGTCGGCCGGCCGCAGGAGGGCACGATCCTCACGGTCGCGGCCGCCGCGGCCCGCGCCGCCCGCGAGGCCACCGAGCACGAGGACGACCCGAAGCGGCTGTTCGACATCGCCTCCGGCGCCGCCCGCGAGGCCCTCGCCCTGACGCCCACGCAGTTCGACCTGCTCGCGCGCGCCGGCGTGGTGGACGCCGGCGGGCGGGCCCTCGTGGTCGTGCTCGACTCCGTCGCCTACGCGCTCACTGGCCGCCGGCCGTCGCCGCGCCCGGCCACCGTCCCGGTGCCGGTCACGGTGCCCGGGCAGGACCTCGACGAGACCGGTCCGGCCTACGAGGTCATGTTCCTGCTGCGCACCGAGGACGACCGGATCCCGGCGCTGCGCGAGGCCCTGGACCCGCTCGGCGACTCGCTCGTCGTGGTGGGCGGCGAGGGACTGTGGAACGTCCACGTGCACGTGGACGACGTCGGCGCCGCGATCGAGGCCGGCATCGCGGCGGGCTCGCCCTTCCGGATCTCGGTCATCCACTTCGCCGACCAGGTGGCGGGCCGTGCCCCCGTGCGCACCGGCCGCGCCATCATCAGCGCCGTCACGGGCCCCGGCCTGGCCGAGCTCACCGAGAAGGCGGGAGCCGTCGCCGTGCCGTTCGGTCCCGACGACGAGCTCACCGTGGCGCGCGTCGCCGAGGCGATCGCCGCCGCCCACGCCGACGAGGTCATCTGCCTGCCCAACCGCGCGGGCCACATCCCGATGTTCGAGGCCGCCGCCGCGTCCGCCCGCGACGCCGGCGCGCGGGTCGCGGTGCTGCCCACGACCGTCCAGGTCCAGGCGCTCACCGCCCTCGCCGTCCACGACCCGGGCCGGCCCTTCGACGTCGTCGTGGTCGCCATGTCGAACGCGGCCGGCGCCACCCGTCACGGCGCGGTCACGATCGCGGCCGAGGACGGCATCACGATGGCGGGCCCGTGCCGCGCCGGCGACGTCCTGGGCGTCGTGAACGGCGACTTCGCGATCGTCGGATCGGCGCAGGAGGACGTCGCGTTCGAGGTGCTGCAGCGGCTCGACCTGCCCACGGCCGAGATCGTCACCCTCGTCGTCGGCCGCGACTGCCGCGAGGGCACCCCCGAGCTCATCTGCGAGCGGCTGCGGCACGAGGCGCCCCACGTCGACGTCGAGGTGCTCGAGGGCGACCAGGAGACCTACCCGCTGTTCCTGGCGGTGGAGTGAGCGCGTGATCGACTTCGAGACCCGGCTGTCCAAGGTCGTGGGCGACTCGGCCAAGAAGCTGGAGAAGGCGTTCGGCCACCGCACCGTCGGCGACCTGCTGCGCCACTACCCGCGCCGCTACATCGACCTCGAGCACCCCGACTCGTTCGAGGACCTCGCCGAGGGGCAGGTCGTCGCGTTCGTCGCGACGGTGCTGGACGTCAGGAAGCTGTCGTTCCGCAACAACCCGCGCAAGTTCCGCGTCGTCGTGACGCTGTCGGACGGCCGCAACCGGATGGAGGCGGTGTTCTTCAACCAGTACGCCGTCGCCAAGACGCCCGTCGGCAGTCAGCAGCTGCTGTCCGGCGAGGTCTCGGTCTACCAGGGCCGGCTGCAGCTGGCGTCGCCGCACATGCGCGAGCTGCCCGAGGGCAAGACGCTCGCCGACCTGGGCCGGGGCGGCGGCGCGCTGCCGATCTACCCCGCCGGGGGCGGGCTGACCACGTGGGACGTCGAGCGCGCGGTCGCCGTCGCCCTCGACGTCGTCGACGAGTTCCCCGAGCCGATCCCCGCCGCGATCCGCCACGAGCGCGGCCTGCTCGACGCGCCCACCGCCTACGAGTACGTCCACCGGCCCCGCAAGCGCGCCGACTGGGCGTTCGCCCAGACGCGGCTGCGCTTCGAGGAGGCCTTCGAGGTCCAGGCCGTGTTCGCCCGCCGCCGGCTCGACTCGCGGCAGCGGCGCGCCACCGCCCGGCCCGGGCGCGGCGACGGCATCCGGGTGGCGTTCGAGCAGCGGCTGCCGTTCTCGCTGACGGAGGGCCAGGCGCAGGTCGCGGCCGAGATCGACCAGGACCTCGCGGGCACGCACCCGATGCACCGCCTGCTGCAGGGCGAGGTCGGCTCGGGCAAGACGATCGTGGCTCTGCTGGCGATGCTGCAGGTCGTCGACTCCGGCGGGCAGGCCGCGCTGCTGGCGCCCACCGAGGTCCTGGCCACGCAGCACCACCGCAGCATGGAGCGCATGCTGGGCGACCTCGCCAAGGGCGGGATGCTCGGCGGCGCGGACGAGGCCACGCGGGTCACCCTGCTGACCGGCTCGATGGGCGCCAAGGCCCGCCAGCGGGCGCTGCTGGAGATCCAGTCGGGCGAGGCCGGGATCGTCATCGGCACGCACGCGCTGCTCGAGGAGACCGTGCGGTTCGCCGACCTCGGCCTCGTGGTCATCGACGAGCAGCACCGGTTCGGCGTCGAGCAGCGCGCGGCCCTGTCCGACCGCGCCGCCGCGGCCGACGGGGTCAGTCCGCACGTGCTGGTCATGACGGCCACGCCCATCCCGCGCACGATCGCGATGACGGTGTTCGGCGACCTCGAGGTCTCGACGCTGCGCCAGCTGCCCGCCGGGCGCCAGCCCATCCAGACCAACGTCGTGCCGGTCGCCGAGCAGCCCGCGTGGCTCGACCGGGCGTGGCAGCGCGTCCACGAGGAGGTCGCGCGCGGCCGCCAGGCCTACGTCGTCGTCTCGCGCATCGGCGAGTCCGCCACCGACGAGGACGCCGAGCCGCCCGGGGACGACGACGGCGACGAGAAGCGCCCCACCGTGGGCCTCGTCGAGCTGGCGGACGCGCTGGCCGACGGACCGCTCGCCGGCCTGCGGCTGGGCCGCCTGCACGGGCGCATGCCGCCGGACGAGAAGGACGACGTCATGTCGGCGTTCGCCGCCGGCGACCTGGACGTGCTGGTCGCCACCACCGTCGTCGAGGTCGGCGTGGACGTCCCGAACGCCACGATGATGATCGTCATGGACGCCGACCGCTTCGGCGTCTCCCAGCTGCACCAGCTGCGCGGCCGCGTGGGCCGTGGCTCCGAGCCGGGCCTGTGCCTGCTCGTCACCGGCTCGCCCGCGGGCACGCCCGCGCGCGAGCGCCTCGCGGCCGTCGCCGCCAGCACCGACGGCTTCGAGCTGTCCAGGCTCGACGTCGAGCTGCGTCGCGAGGGCGACGTGCTGGGCGCCCAGCAGTCCGGCGTCCGCTCGAGCCTGCGGCTGCTGTCGGTCGTGCGGGACGAGAAGATCATCGCGGACGCCCGTGACGCGGCGGTCCGGACGCTGGAGTCCGGCGACGTGCCGGCCGACCTCGAGGCCTCGATCCGGCGCCTCGAGGAGTCCGAGCGCGCCGAGTACCTGGAGCGCGCATGAGGCAGGGGAGCCGATGACGAGGATCATCGCGGGACGCTGGGGCGGGCGCCGCCTCGCGACGCCGCCGGGCGACGGCACGCGTCCCACGTCCGACCGGGTGCGCGAGTCGCTGTTCTCCTCGCTCGCGTCGCTGCTCGGTGGGTTCGAGGGCGTGCGGGTGCTGGACCTGTTCGCCGGGTCCGGCGCCCTCGGCCTCGAGGCGGTCTCGCGCGGGGCCGACCACGCCGACCTCGTCGAGTCCGACGCCCGGGCCGCGCGCGTCATCCAGCGCAACGTCGCCGACCTCGGCGTCCCGGCCCGCGTGCACCGCACGACGGCCCAGCGGTTCGTCGCGAACGAGGTCGGGCCGTGGGACCTCGTCCTGCTCGACCCGCCGTACGCCGTGACCACCGCCGAGGTCGCCGCGATCGTCGCGCAGCTGCGGCCGTTGCTGGCCGAGGACGCCGTGGTGGTCGTCGAGCGCTCCAGCCGCGACCCGTTCACGTGGCCCGACGGCTTCGAGCCGCTCCGGGACAAGGCGTACGGCGAGACGCGCCTTTGGTACGGTCGCTGACATGACGCGCGTGGTGTGCCCCGGCTCCTTCGACCCCATCACGAACGGTCACCTCGACATCATCGAACGGGCCTCGTTCCTGTTCGACGAGGTCGTCGTGGTGGTCCTGGTCAACGAGAGCAAGGCCGGCCTGTTCCCGATCGACCGCCGCCTCGAGCTCATCCGCGACGCCGTGCGCGACCTCGAGAACGTCACGCTCGACTCGTACTCGGGCCTGCTGGTCGACTACTGCGCCCAGAACGACGTCCAGGCCATCGTGAAGGGCCTGCGCGCCGTGTCGGACTTCGACTACGAGCTGCAGATGGCCCAGATGAACGGCAACCTCACGGGCATCGACACGGTCTTCATCCCGACCTCGCCGGACTACACGTTCATCGCGTCGAGCCTGGTCAAGGAGGTCGCGCGCCACGGTGGCGACGTCAACGGCCTGGTGCCCAAGCACGTCATGAACGCGCTCGACGAGGCCTTCGGCCACTGAGCCGCGGGGCTCACTCGATCGGCGACCGCCGCTCCTGACGGCGGCCCACGTGGCTGCCGCGCCGGACGGCGCTCGTGCCGAACCGCTCGGCGACCCGGTCAAGCGTCGCGTCGAGCGCCGGGTCGGCCTCGCCCTCCAGCGGCAGCGCGAGCTGCGCGCCGTGCCCGTCGAGTCCCGACAGGGCCACCCCGACGAGCGTGATGCCGTCGCGCTCGATCTCGGCGCGGCGCGCGTGCAGCAGCCCGCGGGCGACGTCCGAGATCGCCGACGTGCTCTCGGTGGGCCGGGGGAGCGTGCGCGACGAGGTCGACGTGCGGAAGTCGCCGAACCGGAGCCGGACGGTCACGGTGGCGGCGGTGCGGCCCGCCCGGCGCAGCCTCCGGCCGACCTTGTCGCACAGCGCCAGCAGGGCCAGGTCCGCCTCGGCGAACGACCGGCCCCGGCCGAGCGCGTGCTGCGCGCCGATGGACCGGCGACCCGTGGAGGTCTGGACGCGTCGCGGGTCGTGGCCCGACGCGAGCGCGTGCAGGTGGTGCCCGGCGGCCTTGCCGACGATCGCCGACAGCTCGCCCGGTGTCAGGCGCGCCACGTCGGCCACGGTGCGCAGGCGCGCCGCGTGCAGCTTGCCGGCCGTGACGTCGCCGACGCCCCACAGCCGCTCGACGGGCAGCGCGTGCAGGAACGCCAGCTCGCCGTCGAGGGGCACCGCGAGCAGCCCGTCGGGCTTGGCCAGGGCGCTGGCCACCTTGGCCAGGTAGGGCGTGCGGGCGATGCCGACCGAGATGGGCAGGCCGACGTCGCGACGGACCCGCTCGCGCAGCTCGCGCGCGATCGGCAGCGACGGCCCGCGCAGCCGGCGCAGGCCGGAGACGTCGAGGAAGGCCTCGTCGATGGACAGCGCCTGCACGAGGGGAGTGGTGTCGTGGAAGATCGCGAAGACCGCCCTGCTGGCCGCCACGTAGGCGTCGAAGCGCGGCGGGACGACGATCGCGTCGGGGCACAGCCGCAGCGCTTGGCGCCCACCCATCGCCGTGCGCACGCCGCGCGCCCGCGCCTCGTAGGACCCGGCGAGCACGACGCCGCCGCCCACGATGACCGGCCTGCCGCGCAGCCGGGGGTCGTCCCGCTGCTCGACCGAGGCGTAGAACGCATCGAGGTCGGCGTGCAGGATGGACCCCAGTCGCGCGTCCGCCTCCACCCCTCCAGCGTCCCACCGGGCACTGACGGTTTCCCCGGTTAAGTGGGTTTCCTCCCACTTCACGAGGATTGCTCTCCACGCTCAGTGACGGGAAACCTCGTCCGGTGGAGAAGGCGAACGGACGAGCGGTGGAACCGCCGCCGGGAGCGAGGCCGGCGACTTCGCGAGGTTCTCCATGACTCAGCGTGGTTCGCAACCCGCGTTCAGTGCGAGTTCTCCTGCTTAACCGGGGAAACTGGCACCGCACCCGGGCGATTCGCGTTCACGTGAGCCGGCGGGGTACGATTGACGCTGGCCCGTTTGCGGGTCGTGGATCTCTGGTGCACTCGATGAGGGGCTGACGTGACTTCCGGACCGTTCGTGTTCGACACCCAGGTGCTGGGTCGTCGGCCCGGCACCGAGAAGTCGTACGAGCTCGTCCTCGACGCACCGGCGGACCTCGGCCTGGACGTCTTCGGTGTTCCCGAGGGATCGCCCATCGATCTCGAGCTACGGCTCGAGGCCGTGATGGACGGTGTCCTCGCCACCGGGACGGCCTCGGTCCACGCCGTCGGCGAGTGTGTGCGCTGCCTGGAGCCTGTCGAGCAAGACGTCGACGTGGACTTCCAGGAGCTCTACCTCTACGAGGGCGCGGGCGAGGACGAGCTGGCCGTCGAGGCCGAGATGATCGACCTCGAGCCCGTCCTGCGGGACGCGGTGGTGCTCGCACTGCCGCACAACCCGTTGTGTGATCCGGAATGTCCGGGACTGTGCCCCGAGTGCGGCTTCCGGCTCGCGGACGATCCAGATCACACACACGGCGACGCGATCGACCCCCGGTGGTCGGCGCTGACCCAACTGACCGAACGACCTGAGGAGTAATCGTGGCCGTCCCGAAGCGGAAGATGTCGCGCAGCAACACCCGTCACCGCCGCTCGGCGTGGAAGACGACGGCGACCGTCACCGTCGACTGCGCCAACCCGGCGTGCAACGCCAAGGTGCTGCCGCACCGCGCCTGCGCCGAGTGCGGCCAGTACGGCGCTCGCGGCCAGCAGCGACAGGTCCTCTGACCTGTCCGACGTGCCCGAGCTCGAGGCACTGAAGGAGACGCTCGGGGTCCCTGACCTGGACCCCGAGCTTCTCACGCATGCCCTGACTCACCGGTCGTACTCGTACGAGAACGGCCAGGTCCCGAACAACGAGCGCCTCGAGTTCCTGGGCGACTCGGTGCTCGGGGTCGTCGTCACCGAGACCCTCTTCCGGCGCCACCCCGACCTGCCCGAGGGGCAGCTCGCGAAGCTGCGCGCCGCCGTCGTGAGCGCCAAGGCGCTCGCCGAGGTCGCGCGCACGCTCGGCCTGGGCGACCACCTGCGGCTGGGCCGCGGCGAGGAGGCGTCCGGGGGACGCGACAAGCCCTCGATCCTGTCCGACGCCATGGAGGCCGTGCTCGGCGCGATCTTCATCGAGTTCGGGATCGAGCGCGCCGCCGACGTCATCCACGCGATCTTCGATCCCGTCATCGCGCAGGCCGCCGAGCTCGGCGCGGGCCTGGACTGGAAGACGTCGCTGCAGGAGATCTCGGCGCTGCACGGCCACGGGGTCCCCGTCTACGTCCTCGAGGGCACCGGCCCCGACCACGACAAGACGTTCACCGCCTCGGTGGTCCTGGGCGACCTGCGCTTCGAGGGAGGCACGGGCCGCTCCAAGAAGGACGCCGAGCAGATGGTGGCCGAGATCGCGTGGCGCGCCATCACGGCGATGGCCGAGGCGCAGGCGCAGCAGGCCGACGAGAGCGCCGGTGCCGGAGCTTCCTGAGGTCGAGGTCGTCCGCCGCGGCCTGGCCGACCACGTCGTGGGGCGCACGATCGCCGCGGTCGAGGTGCTCGACGCCCGCTCCGTCCGCCGGCACGGCCCCGGACCCACCGACTTCGTCGCCCGCCTGGCGCACCGCCGGGTGGAGGCGGCCCGCCGCCGCGGCAAGTACCTGTGGCTCGCGCTCGACGACGGTTCGAGCATCCTGACCCACCTGGGCATGAGCGGGCAGGCGCTCATCAGCGCGCCCGACGCGCCCGCCCCGCGGCACCTGCGCATCACGCTCGACCTCGACGACGGGCAGCAGCTGCGGTTCGTCGACCAGCGCATCTTCGGCGGCATGTCCGTCAGCGAGACTGACCCGCCCGCCGAGATCGCGCACATCGCGCTCGACCCGCTCGACGAGGCGTTCGACGACGCCGAGGTCGTCCGACGCATGCGCCGCCGCCAGACCGGCGTGAAGCGCGCGCTGCTGGACCAGGGGCTCGTCTCGGGCGTGGGCAACATCTACGCCGACGAGGCGCTGTGGCGCAGCCGGCTGCACTACGCCCGCAACACCCGCGGGCTCAAGGTCGCCGAGGGCCTCGAGTTGCTCGGGCACGTCCGCGACGTCATGACCGAGGCGCTCGCCCAGGGCGGCACGTCGTTCGACGCGCTCTACGTCAACGTCAACGGCCAGAGCGGGTACTTCGACCGGTCGCTCAACGCGTACGGGCAGGAGGGCGAGCCGTGCCCGCGCTGCGGCGCGCCGATCGTCCGCGAGCCGTTCATGAACCGCTCGTCCTTCCGCTGCCCCACGTGCCAGCCGCGGCCGCGCAACGGCCGATGGTGAGCCGGCCGGGGCGCTCCTCGCTAGGGTGACCGCGTGACGCAGTCCGAGGGCCTGTACGGCGACGAGGCGCGCGAGCGCTTCGTGCCCGAGCCGCCGAAGCGGTCCGAGCGCACCGCCTTCGAGCGCGACCGGGCGCGCATCCTGCACTCCTCGGCCCTGCGCCGCCTCGCCGGCAAGACCCAGGTCATGGGCGCCGGCACCGACGACTTCGTCCGCAACCGGCTGACCCACTCCCTCGAGGTCGCCCAGGTGGCCCGCGAGCTGGGCAAGAGCCTGGGCTGCGACCCCGAGATCGTCGACTCCGCCGCGCTCTCGCACGACCTCGGGCACCCCCCGTTCGGCCACAACGGCGAGGTCGCCCTCAACGAGGTCGCGGCCTCGATCGGCGGGTTCGAGGGCAACGCCCAGACCCTTCGGCTGCTGTCGCGGCTCGAGGCCAAAACCGTCGATCACGCCGGCCGCAGCGTCGGGCTCAACCTCACCCGCGCGACGCTCTCGTCGTGCGTGAAGTACCCGTGGCGCCGCGGTGAGCGCGACACGGCCAAGTTCGGCGTCTACGAGGACGACCTGCCGATCTTCGACTGGCTCGGCACGAAGGGCCGGCTCACGATGGAGGCGCAGGTCATGGACCTGTCCGACGACATCGCGTACTCCGTCCACGACATCGAGGACGGGATCGTCGGCGGCTGGATCAGCCTCGTCGGCGAGCTGGACACGCCGGACTCGTGGCGCGTCGCCCGGGACTGGTACGACCCGTCCGCGACCGACGACCGGCTCGACGCGGCGCTGGAGCGCCTGCGCGGGCTGCGCGAGTGGCCCACCGCCCCGTACACCGGGGACCGCCCGTCGCGCGCCGTCCTCAAGAGCCTCACGAGCGCGCTCATCGGCCGCTTCGCGGGTGCCGCCTACGAGGCCACGGTCGAGCAGTGGGGGAGCGGCCCGCTCGTGCGCTACGAGGCCTCGCTGGAGCTGCCGCGCGACACCCTCGACGAGATCAACGTGCTCAAGTCGCTCGCCGCGCACCACATCATGCGCGCGGACCTGCGGGTCAAGGACCTCGACGAGCAGCGGGACCTGCTGAAGGGCCTCGTCGCCCACCTGCGGCTCAAGGGCGAGGGCGAGCTGGAGCCCGAGTTCGCCGAGGACTTCCGCGCGGCGGCGGATGACGCGGCCCGGCTGCGCGTCATCGTGGACCAGGTCGCGAGCCTCACCGACGCGTCCGCCGTCCAGTGGGCACGGCGCCTGCTCGGCTGAGACCGGTGGATCGGCGTCCGGGGCTCGACCCCGGCGCCTAGGATGGCCCCCATGGCACGCATCAAGGACGAGGACATCCAGCTCGTCCGCGAGCGGGTCCGCATCGACGAGGTCGTCGAGCAGTACGTCACCCTGCGCAATGCCGGCGGTGGCGCGCGCAAGGGCCTGTGCCCCTTCCACGACGAGCGCACGCCGTCGTTCAACGTCCGTCCCGCGCAGGGCTTCTACCACTGCTTCGGCTGCGGGGCCGGCGGCGACGCCATCAAGTTCGTCATGGAGATCGAGGGGCTGGGCTTCGCCGAGGCGGTCGAGCGGCTCGCGGACAAGGTCGGCATCCAGCTGCGCTACGACGAGTCGGGCGCGCCCACGGGCCCGCGCCGCGACCCGGGCCAGCGCCAGCGGCTGCTCGCCGCGCACAAGCTGGCGGCGCAGTTCTACGCCGAGCAGCTGACCTCGTCGCCCGAGGCGATGCCCGGGCGCCGCCTCGTCACCGACCGCGGCTTCGACCAGGCTGCCGCCGAGCTCTTCCAGATGGGCTGGGCGCCCAGGTCCGGCCAGGCGCTGACCGCCTTCCTGCGCGGCAAGGGCTTCACCGAGGAGGAGCTCGTCGTGGGCGGCCTCGCGCGCCGCTCCGCGCGCGGGCTGTTCGACGCGTTCCAGGGCCGCCTGCTGTGGCCGATCAAGGAGATCTCGGGCGAGGTCATCGGCTTCGGCGCGCGGCGCATGTTCGACGACGACTTCATGAGCGGCAAGTACGTCAACACGTCCGAGACGCCGATCTACAAGAAGACGCAGGTGCTCTACGGCATCGACCTCGCCCGCGACCCGATCCGCAAGCAGAGCCAGGCGGTCGTCGTCGAGGGCTACACCGACGTCATGGCGTGCCACCAGGCCGGCGTCCTGACGGCCGTCGCGACGTGCGGCACGGCGTTCGGCGAGAGCCACGCCCGCGTGCTGCGCCGCCTCATGCTCGATCACGACGCCTTCCACGGCGAGGTCATCTTCACGTTCGACGGCGACGAGGCGGGCCAGAAGGCGGCGGTCAAGGCGTTCGAGGGCGACCAGGAGTTCACCGGGCAGACGTACGTGGCCGTCGAGGGTCGCGGCATGGACCCGTGCGACCTGCGCCTGGCCGACGGCGACGAGGCCGTGCGCGACCTCATCTCCTCGCGCATCCCGCTGTACCGGTTCGTGCTGGACAACACGCTCGCGCGCTACGACCTGGACCGCGGCGACCAGCGCATCGACGCCGTGCGCGACGCGGTGCGGCTGACCGGCTCGGTGCGCGACGCGTCCAAGGTCGACGCGTTCCTGCGTGAGATCGCCACGCGCGCCGGCGTCGACATCGACCTCGTGCGCGCCGAGCACCGCCGCGCCGAGAAGAGCCCCGCCCCGCAGCGCGCCACGCGCGCGGCCGAGCCCGAGCCGGCGCCCGCTGCGCCGCCGCCGGTGTTCGCGAGCTTCGGCGCGCCGCAGTTCGCCGACGAGCGCGAGGCCCTCAAGGCGCTCGCGCAGTTCCCGCACCTCGCGGCCCCGGTCGCGGCCGAGCTGACGGACGAGGACTTCGTCCACCCCGTCGCCCGCGAGATCTGGCGGCACATGGTCGCGCGCGGTCTCCCCACACAGCCCGACGCCGGCTGGCTGCCCGCCGTCGCGGACGCGCTGCCCGGGGACGACCTGCGCCGCGTCCTCGGCGTCGCCGCCGTCGAGCCGCTCCACGCCTCCGAGCAGAGCGCCTCGACGGTCGTGCCGGCGATCCTGGCGCGCCTGCAGGAGCTGGCCGTGTCCCGCCAGATCGACGACGTCAAGTCGCGCCTGCAGCGGACCGACCCCACGGCGCCCGAGTACGCCGAGATCTTCGGCAGCCTCGTCGCCCTCGAGCAGCGCCGCCGTGGCATCCGCGAGCGCGCCCTCGGCGCCCTCAGCGGCTGACCGCCCTCCCGCCCGCCCGGTTCCGCGAGTGGCGCAAATCGGCCCGCCACTCGCCGAGTGGCGGGCGCTTCTGCGCCACTCGCGACCCCTGTTTGCGCCACTCGACGAGCCTGGTGCCGACGGCCCCTGCAGCGGGGGAGCGGCGCCTGTGCACGAGCCCCACGGCGTCCACAACGCCGCACCGACCCCTGTCCCGCCGCGTCCCGGCCGCCGAGGCTGGGGCCGTGTCCCCGTTCGTCGCCCACGCCCTCGCCCAGTCCCCGCTGCCGCTCGACGTCGAGCTCGCCCTCGCCCGGGTCAAGCACCGCAGCCCGCTCGCCCGCAACGAGCTCGTCTGCGCCCACCTGCGCAACGTCGCCCTGCACGCGCTGCGGCTCGGCCACCGCGGGGCGGACCTCGACGAGGCGGTCGCCGCGGGCGCCGAGGGCCTCATCCGGGCGGTCGACCACTTCGACCCCGACCGCGGCACCCGACTGGCCACCTACGCCTGGACCTGGATCGCCCGGGCCATGACTCCACCGCCGGCCCCGCCGGCCGTGGCCGCGGAGGTGATCCCGGCCTCGGGCACGGACCTGCTCGCCGACCTGCCCGAGGACCTCGCCACGGTGGTCGGCCTGCGTTTCGGCCTGCTGTGCGAGGACGGAGTCGGCCTCACGATCGCCGAGGTCGCCGAGCACCTCGGGCTGACCCGCTGGCAGGTGCGCGATCGGGAGGGGAGGGCCCTTTCGCATCTGCGAAACGGACTTGCTATTGTTAGTCGCCGTGCTCCTGTGAAGGAGCCGATCCCCCGTAGCTCAATTGGCAGAGCATTCGACTGTTAATCGAAGGGTTATTGGTTCGAGTCCAATCGGGGGAGCGGACAAGGCCCGGATTCCGTCAGGAACCGGGCCTTTCGCCTGTCCGCAGCGGGCGCTTGTACGCTCGGACGGCGACGGGGCGGTAGCTCAGCCGGTCAGAGCAGAGGACTCATAATCCTTGGGTCGTGGGTTCGAGCCCCACCCGCCCTACTCACAGCGGGTCGAGCCGCGGCAGCAGCCGCGCCAGCTCGGCGCGCGTGGTCGCGCCCAGCTTGGCGCGCGCCTGGGCCAGGTGCGACTCCACCGTGCGCACGCCGCACTCGAGCCGCTCGGCGATCTCGCGGTTGCGCAGGCCCTGGGCGGCGAGCCGCGCCGCAACCAGCTCGCGCGGGGTCAGCGTGACGGGGACGTCGGCCGGCTCGGCCTCGCGCCAGGGGGCGTGACGGTCGATCTCGGCGTGGATGCGCGCGAGCGCCTCGTCGCACTCGCGCACGCGCCCGACGGCTCGGCGACCGAGGTAGATGCGCCGGGCGTCGCGCAGGGCGTACGCGCTCGGCAGCCACATCTGGTAGGTCTCGAAGTGCTCGGCGATGCGCACGAGGCGCGCCGGGTTGCGCTCGCCGGCCGCGTCGAGGTGCGCCCGGGCGAGGCGCACGAGCGCGAGCGTCCCGGGGGCCGACCGGAAGCCGGTCCCGAACCGCTGCAGCGGCCCGTGCAGCCCGGCGAAGTACAGCAGCACGCGGTACGGCAGCTCGTCGTCGAGGGTCGGGTCGACCGGCTCGTCCCGGGACTCCGCGACGGCCGTGAGGGCGGCGCCGACCCGGTCGACGAGGTGGCGCAGCCGCAGCGGCAGCAGCCGCGGGACGGCCTCGGCGAACCGCTCCCACTCCGCGCGGGAGCGCTGGATCTCGCCGAACGTCGCGGCGGTGCCGGCGGCGACCATGTGCCGTAGCCAGCGGCGGTGGTAGTCGACGTCCGGCAGGCGCGCGGCCACCTCCAGCAGCGGGTCGCGCCGGGCCGCGCTCTCGCCGGCGAGCAGCAGCACGAGCCCCTGCGCGACGAGCGCGGCACTGGCGGCGTCGCAGACGGCGCCCGTCGCGGGCAGGCGTGACGCCGGCAGGGGACGCGGGGCCAGCACCGAGCCGGTGTACGGGGGCACGCGCGAGTCCCACACGGCGTCCACGTCCACGAGCAGCGCCGCGAGCGTGGCGACGAGGGGATCGGCGTGCTCGGCCGCGATCCGGCGCAGGCGCACGACGTCGTCCCCGAGGGGCTCGGTGCGGTTCCACAGGTGCAGGACGAGCTCGGCGGCACGGTCCGTCCCGGCCCCGGGGTCCGCCGAGGCCTGGGCGGCGAGCACGTGCCGCACGAGCCGGGTCGAGGTGGTGGAGGCGGGATCGTCCTCGACGAGGTCGTCGAGGACGGCGAGCGCCTCGCGCGGGTTGCCCAGGGCGGCGATCGCGCGGGCGCGCGCCAGGGTCGGCAGCTCGATCCGGTGGGACGTCGAGGCCAGCACGGCGGCACGGATCTCGGCGGGCGTGCCGAAGGCCGTGAGGCGCGAGATCGTCCGGACGACGAGGTCGCGGTGCACGTCCGCCACCTCGGCCGGGACGGTCCCGCACGACGTCCAGGCACGGGCGCAGAGCTGGGCCTCGCGCTCGGAGATCGGCAGACCGAGGCTCGCCTGGGCGAGCAGCCCCGCGGCGATGCGCTGACGCCAGTGCTCCACGCGGTCCAGCGGGCTCTGGTGCCGCAGCGCCGCCGCGACGAAGCCCGGCACCGACAGGTGCTGCTCCTGGTCGAGCGGCACGAGGATGCCCGCGCGGGTGAGCGCCTCCACGACGGGAGCGTCGATGAGCGCCCCGATCGCGAGCTCGTCGAGCGGCTCCACCTCCGAGAGCGCCACCGCCGCGGCCGCGCAGTCGTCCGGGACCGCGCCGAGCGCACGGCGCAGTCGCTGCAGTGCGGGCAGGGGAGCGTCACCGGGGGAGAGCGTCGCGCTGATGCTCGGATGCGGGTCGGCCTGCACCTGACCCTGCGCGTGGAGCTGGAGCAGGTCGAGGGCCCACGACCGCCGGCCCAGCGCGAGCGCCGTGACGGCGTCGACGGCGGCCGAGTCCAGCGGCATGGGGGACTGCTCGTGCAGGAATCGGGTCATCTCGGCCTCGGTCAGCGGATCGAGGTGGAAGCGCTGGACGTCCTCGGACGCGCGGCCCAGCGGTTGCGCCCCGTAGACCGCGTCGAGCACGTCGGTCGCGTAGGCGCGCTGGTGCCGGCCGGACTCGAAGCCCACCACGACACCGCCCTCGTGCTCCAGCACGCGGCGTAGGAGCCCGGGCCCACCCAGGACGAGGTCGTCGGCCACGAGGACGCTGGGCGGCGCCGATGCGTCGTCGTGCGCCTCCGTGAGCGGGACGCCGTCCTCGGCGAGTGCGGTCCGCACCTCCTGCAGCACGGCGGACTTGCCCGTGCCCTGCGCACCCGTGAGCAGCACGGCGCGGCCGTCGCGCACGATCCCCACGATCTCGCGCGCCAGCTCCCTCACGTCCTGGGTGGACGGGGTCCCCAACAGTCGTTGCACGTCGATCCATCCCCGAGAAGTGGACCGGCGGCGTCCGGCCCGACCTGTGTCACAGCGTAGGGTCCAGCGGCCGCACGTGCGCGCTGCGGACCGGCGTCGCCGGGTGCCCCCTCCGTGTTCGAGAGGTTTGTCTCAGTATTCCCACCCGTCCCTCTACGCGCTACTGGCACACGTGGTCTCTCTCGCCGACTGGACCTAGCGTCCGAAGGAAGTCACCCCGGGTTGCACCGCGGGAAGCGCGAGAGAGCAAGGAAACGAGGCAAGGTGAACGCACAGAACTCACGACCCCCGGGCCGCGCGCGGCGCGCCCGCAGACTGGCGATCGGAACCGCGGCGACGCTGCTGGTCGCCCCCGCACTGGCCCTCAGCTCCGCGCTCGCGGACGACGTGCCCACGACGGCGGACTCCGCGGCCCACGGCCACGGACTCTTCGTCGAGGGCCTCGGGCTGGATGTCGCCGGATCGGCGCGCGCCGTGTCCGAGGTGGGCACGAACCCCGGACCGAACACGGACCGGCTGAACCTCAGCGTGCTGGAGGGCCTCGTCGACGTGGACCTGGGGACGGTCGAGCTTCCCCTGATCACCCCCACGGCGAACGGCAATGGCCTGCTGTACCTGGGCGATCTCGGCACGCTGTCGAGTCGCGCGGCCTCGCCCAGCACCACGAACTCGGTCGCCTCGTCGGGCATCATCAACGAGGACGGCTCGCTCAACGTCGACGCCGCGGCCGGCGGCGACTTCGAGCCCGCGACGGTCAACCTCACCAGCCTGCTCGGGCAGGTGATCGGGGCCGACGCGGTCGACCGCCTGATCAGCCAGGCGCAGATCCAGATCGGCGCGCTGGGAGCCCGCGCCGAGAAGGACGGCGCCGACGTCACGCGCGACTACGCCGTGGCGGACCTGCGACTGAGCGTCGACAGCCCGCTCGTCGCCGCGCTGACGGACGACGTCGACGCCGTCGTGGACGACGCGGTCGAGCCGGTGCTCGGCCTCGTCGGTCCCGGCGGGGCGATCGAGACGCTCACCACCGGGGTCGTCGACACCGTCGACTCGCTGCCCCTCGTGGACGCCGAGCTGAGCGGCCTGTCGGTCGACACGGCCGCGCTCTCCACGAGCGTCCGTCGCGAGCTGCTGGCCGAGCCCCTGTCCAACGCCGAGGGCTCCGTCACGGTCGACCTCGCGAGCGGACGGATCGGCGTCGACCTTGCCGCGCTCGTCATCGACGCGGCCGGCGTGGACGACCTCAACTCGCTGCCGCCGAACACCGAGGTCCTCAGCGGCGCGGTCGTCAACGCGATCCTCGACGGCGTCACCGAGGCGCTGGTCGGTCCCGGCCCGAACTCGCTCGTGACCAAGACGACGAACCTGGTGACGGACGGCATCTACGACGTCGGCCTCGACATCGGACTCGACGTCACCGCGGTGGGCGGCGTGGTCCAGGCGCCCGTGAGCGTCACGGGCACGCTCGGCGGCTTCCTCGGCAGCGAGGGCGCCGCGGAGCCGACGGTCGACACGAGCGGCCTCGCGGCCCTCGGGATCCCGCTCGGTGACATCACGCAGCCGCTCACGGACGCCCTGGGCGGACTCGTCACCGACATCGGCACTCCGCTGGAGCCCGCCGTGGACGAGGTCGTCGGGGGCATCCAGCCCGCCGTCACGGCCGCCGTCCAGCCGGTCGTGACCGAGCTGCTGGACGACGCGCTCGAGCCACTGCTCGAGCGGATCGCCCGGATCACCATCAACGAGCAGGACCAGCCCACCACCACGGCGCAGGCCGCCGCGCTCGACCTCGGCCCCGAGAGCTACACGGTCCGCGCCCTGTCGCTGCGGGTCCTGCCGGACATCGCGGACGTGGACATCGAGCTCGGCTCCGCCAGCGTCCTCGCCCTCGACGAGGCCGACGCCGACGCGGACGCCGACGCCGCGGATGCTGACGCGACGGATGCGGATGCGACGGACGCGGATGCGACGGACGCGGACGCCACGGACGCGGATGCGACCGATGCGGATGCGACCGATGCGGATGCGACGGATGCCGACGCCACGGACGCGGATGCGACCGATGCGGATGCGACGGATGCCGATGCGACGGATGCCGACGCGACGGACGCCGATGCGACAGATGCGGACGCCACGGATGCGGACGCGACGGACGCCGACGCCGACAGCGGCGTCGGTGGCGAGGACGCGAACGCGGACGCGGACGCCAGCGGCGTCGAGTCCAACAGCGCGACCGCGCCGTACGGCGACGGCACGCTGGCCTCGACCGGCAGCTCGAGCAGCGTCCTGCCGGCGATCGCCGCCCTGGCCCTGATCGGCCTGGGGATCGGCGCGGTCGTCGTCGCCCGCCGACGCACCGACGGCTGATCCATGCCCCAGGGCGGGCCGGGATCGTCTCACGACGGTCCCGGCCCGCCCTGTCGTCCCGCCCACCTGTCCGAGAGGTGATCCGTGTCCACGAGCCCCGACCCGCCGCTGAGCCGCTCCGCCCGCATCACGGGCCTCGTCGCCCTGGCGGTGACGGCCGTGGTGATGCTGACCACCGTCCTCGTGGTCGCCCCGGCGGGAACCCCGCTGCGCGCCGAGGCCCGCAGCGTCGCCCTGCCGTACTTCGGGCAGAACTGGCGCGTCTTCGCCCCGGACATCCTCAAGACCGACCGCACGCTCGAGCTGCGCGCCCAGTGGAGCGGTCCGGACGGCCGCCCCGTGCAGTCCGACTGGGTCTCCGTCACGGACATCGAGCACCGCTCCGTCACCGGGCACGTCGTCCCGTCCCGCATCGCCAAGAGCAGCTGGAACGCCGCCGGCACCTACCTGCAGCGCTACCTCGCGCTCGACGAGGCGCAGCGCGACCGTGCACGCGACTCGTTCGTCACGGCCGACGGCGAGGCCGTCGCGGACGAGCAGCTCATCCGGACGCTGGGGGAGGGGGACGCGGACGTGATCCGCTTCCTGCGTCTGGACTACATGCTCATGCGGTACGCGACGATGTACGCAGTCGCGGGGTTCGGCCGGCCGATCGAGCAGGTGCAGTGGCGGATCGTGCGCGAGCGCCCCAACGACTTCCAGAACCGCTTCGTCGAGGAGCGTCAGTTCGCCACCGCCACGACGACCTTCGGCTGGCGCCGCTCGCGCGTCACCGTCGCGCCGCGGGTGGTCCAGGAGTACCGCGAGCTCATCCGGCGGCACGGCGCCGGCTGGCTGTTCGCCGAGGCGGCGTCGTGAGCCGCGCCGCCGTCCTCCTGGACCGGGTGCTGCGCTGGTTCACCGGCGCCCAGCACCACCTGCGCAGCTTCGCGGTGCTGCGGATCCTGTTCGGCCTGTCCATCCTGGCCCTGCTCCTGCCCAGTGCGCGCGACCGGGCGCTGCTGTGGGGAGACGCCTCGTTCTGGGTGGACCCCGAGGCGCGACGCCGCGGCTTCTGGACGTTCGACACGCTGCTCGCGAAGGGCTCGCCGGCGGCGTTCGACCTCGTGTTCCTCGCGCTCGTCGTGCTGGCCGTCCTGTTCACGATCGGGCTCGGCACCCGCGTCGTGCTGCCCCTGCTGCTCGTGCTGCTCGTGTGCCTGCAGGCCAACAACCCGTACGTGCTGAACGGCGGCGACACGCTCACACGGCTCGCGCTGCTGTTCATGCTGTTCTCGAACCTGGGCGCGCACCTGTCCGTCGACGCCCTGCTGCGGCGTCGGCGCGAGGCCGCGGGACGCCCACCGCGCCGCCTCGTCCCGGCCCACGTCGCGAACGCCGCCCACAACGCCGGCCTCGTGCTGTGCTGCTTCCAGATCGTGGTGGTCTACGCCGTGTCGGGCGTGTGGAAGCTGTCGGGCGAGGCCTGGCTGGAGGGGACCGCGCTGTTCTACGCCCTGCGGCTCGAGGCGTTCCAGGTCCAGCCGCTCGTCAGCGAGCTGCTGTGGCAGTCGGGCCTGCTCATCACCGCGGCGACGTTCGTGGCGCTGTGGACGCAGACGCTGTTCCCGCTCGCCGTCCTGTGGCGGCCGACGCGCGCCTTCTGCCTCGTCGCGCTCGTGCTCATGCACCTGGGCATCGCCGCCCTGCTGGGCCTGTGGTCGTTCTCGCTCGCCATGATCGCGCTGGACACGCTGTTCGTGCGTGACTCGACCTGGCTCGCGCTGCGGAGGCGGCTTGCGCCGGCCCTGAGTCGCCTCGATGCCGGGCTGGGTGCGCTCGGGGTGCGAGCCGCTGCGGCACGCTGAGCCGTGCTGCGAGGATGGGGCCATGACTCGCGAGGCCGCCCTGTTCGATCTCGACGGCACCCTGTGCGACACCTCGGCGATCGTCCACCTCACGCAGGGCCCCGACCGCGACTACCGTGCCTTCCACGCCGCGTCGGCCGGCTGCCCGCCCGACGCCGCGGTGCGGGCGGCGCTCGAGGACGCCCGTCGGCGGGGCCTGGCGATCGTGCTGTGGACCGGTCGCGAGTTCGTCTGGCGGGACCTCACGATCGACTGGCTCGCCGCTCACGAGATCGCGTGGGACGGCCTCTACATGCGCCTCGCGGCGGACTACCGGCCGGCCCCGAAGGTCAAGGCCGAGCTGCTGCGCGACATCGCCGACGACGGCTTCCGCGTGGTCGAGGCCTGGGAGGACGACCGCGAGATCGTCGCGCTGCTGGACGCCGCAGGAGTCACGTCCGTCACTCTGGTCCCCAGCCCGGCCTGAGCGCGGATCGCGCGTCTTGACACCACCGGGACCCCGGTTCACTGTGAGGTAGATCGCCCGAGTGTGGGGGTGCCCGATGAACCTGACGTTCCGCTCCGTTCGCGTCGCTGTCGCGACGGTCGTCTCCACGCTCTCGCCGCCCCACCAGCGCGAGCACCATCGTGCCCCGCGCCGGCGGGGGAACCACCGTGGCCGTCGCTGACCGCCGCGCCACGATCTACGACGTCGCGAAGGTGGCGAACGTGTCCGTCGCCACCGTCTCGCACGTCCTCAACCGCCCCGACAAGGTCCGCGAGTCCACCCGGGCGCGGGTCCTCAAGGTCATCGACGACCTCGACTTCGTCCCGAAGGAGCAGGCCGTCTCCCGGGCCCGGCGCGGCGTCGGCCGCATCGGCGTCCTCGCGCCGTTCACGGCCCATCCGTCCTACCTCGAGCGCCTCGCCGGGATCCTCGAGGACCGCACCGGCCGCACCGAGGTCGTCGTGTTCGACCACGACGACGCGGGAGGCGACGAGCGGCCGCTGCTGGCCTCCCTGCCGTCCTCCGGGCGACTCGACGGCCTCGTCATCATGGGCGTGCCGCTGGACGACACGCTCGCGCGCCGGCTGATCCGGCGGCGCCTCGCGACGGTGCTCGTGGACGGCGAGTACGAGGGCTTCTCGTCCGTCTCGGTGCGCGACGACCGCGGCGGCCTCATCGCGGGCCAGCACCTCATCGAGCGCGGCCACCGGCACGTCGTCTTCGTCGCCGAGGCGAACCAGGTCGCCGACCCGATGGCGCCCGACCAGCGGCGCTGGTTCGGCGCCGAGTCGGCCTTCCGGCTGGCGGGCCTGCCGCAGGACTCGATCCGGCGGCTCCAGTGCGGGCCGGGCTTCGTGCACGCCGACGAGACGCTCGACCAGCTGCTCGCGCTGCGGCCGCGGCCCACCGCCGTGTTCGCGCACCACGACGAGCTGGCCGCGTCCGTCGTGGCGGCCGCGCGGCGGCGCCGGCTCACCGTCCCGGACGACCTCGCGGTGATGGGCTACGACGGGGGAGTGCTGGCCCGGGCGATCGGGCTGACCACCGTCGACCAGCCGCTGCGCGAGACCGGGGCGGTGGCCCGGCGCCTCATGATGGCGCAGCTGGGCGGCGCGCAGGAGGCGCAGCAGATCCGTCTCGACCCGCGCCTCGTGGTGTCCGCGACGACCTGATCGCCGCGCCACGACGGGCCCGACCCTTGTCGCGGTCCCGGTCATGGGTCATGATGTGTACGAGGAATCTCCCGAGATCGCTGGGGAAGGCGCACCTAGGGAGGTACCCATGAATACGGTCCGGAACGGCACCCCCCTGACGAGGGGTGTACTTTTCGTGCACTCTGCCCCGTCGGCACTGTGCGCCCACATCGAGTGGGCGGCCGCCGGCGTGCTCGGCGGCAAGGTCGATCTGGCGTGGACACCGCAGCCCGCCGAGCCCGGCACGTACCGGGCCGAGCTGTCGTGGCAGGCCCCGGTGGGCACCGCCGCCTCCCTGGCCTCGACCCTGCGCGGCTGGGACCTGCTGCGGTTCGAGATCACCGAGGAGCCCACCGCCACGAGCGAGGGCGCCCGCTACTCCTTCACGCCCACCCTGGGCATCTTCCACGCCATGACGGGCCTGCACGGGGACGTGCTGATCCCCGAGGACCGCATCCGCGCGTTCCGGGTCAAGGCGGCCCAGGGCGAGATCACGATGGACGAGGCCCTGGACGGACTGCTGGGCGTCAAGTGGGACGCCGAGCTCGAGCCGTTCCGCCAGGCCGGCGAGGGCGCGCCCGTGCGCTGGCTGCACCAGGTGATCTGACCCGCTCGCGGGGGACTCAGCCGATGGTGACGGTGATCTCGGGCGTCGAGTCGCCCGAGGCCTTGTCGGTCACGCGGAACTTCCGCTCGCCCGTGCGCGACGTGTAGATCTCGGTCTTGAAGCGGCCGCCGTCCTGCGCGGCCACGGTGACCGGGAAGTCGTCCCACGGGCCGTCGCCGTCCTTGACCTGCACCTGCAGGACCGTGCCGCTGTCGACGGTCGGGATGACGCCCTCGATCGGGAAGCGCTGGCCGGGGGAGACGCGGTTGCCCGGGATGGGCGTCAGCTTCGGCTTGGGCTTCGCCTCGTCCTCGGGCGCCTCGGTGGTGGGCGCCGCGGTGGGCGTGGGCGTGGTGCTGGGCTCGGTCGTGGGCGCGGCCAGCGGGGGCAGGTCCGCGGACGTGACGCCGGTGGCGGTCAGCGCGCCGGCCGAGAACAGGCCGACCGCGACGCCCAGCGCCACTCCGATGAGGGCGAGCCAGCCGGCGGCACGCGCGGCGGGACGGCGGGGGTCGGATGCAGACGTCACGCTTGGATTCTACGGGGCTTGCCCGGCGCAGCCCGTCCGACGTGCCTAGGATGGCGCAATGAACGGCCCGGGCGACTGTCACGTCGTGGACGACGTCGAGTTCGTCGTCGTCCACGGGTACCGCCGGGCCTACCGCCGCCGCGGCTCGGGTCCGCCGCTGCTGCTCCTGCACGGGATGGCGTGCGACTCCACGACGTGGCTCCCCGTCATCGACCAGCTCGCCGAGCACTTCACCGTCATCGCCCCCGACCTGCTCGGCCACGGCGAGTCCGACAAGCCCAACGCCGACTACTCGCTCGGCGGCTTCGCCAACGGCATGCGCGACCTGCTGACGATCCTGGGGATCGACAAGGTCACGGTCGTCGGCCACAGCTTCGGCGGCGGCGTGGCGATGCAGTTCGCGTACCAGTTCCCCGAGCGCACCGAGCGGGTCGTCCTGGTCTCCACCGGGGGACTGGGATCCGAGGTCTCGCCGCTCATCCGGGCGCTCACGCTGCCCGGCGCCGGCCTCGGCCTGCGCCTGGCGACGCTGCGCCCCGTGCGCGAGGTGGCGGGCCCGTCGCTGCGCGTGCTGGCCAAGGCGCCCGTGCCGCTCGTGCGCGACCTCGGCGAGGTCGCCGACATCTATGAGCGACTCTCCGACCCCGCCCAGACCCTCGCCGTGACGCGGCTGGCCAAGACCGTCCTGGACTGGCGCGGCCAGTTCGTCACGATGGCCGACCGCGCCTACCTCGCGCGGCTCATGCCGGTGCTGATGGTGTGGGGCCGCCAGGACGTCGTGATCCCGGTGGCGCACGCGGGCAAGCTGCCGTCGCTGGAGAACTCGCAGGTGCACGTCTTCGAGGACTCGGGGCACTTCCCGCACAAGGACCACCCGGACCAGTTCGTCCGCCTCGTCGTGGACTTCTGCCGCACGCAGGCGCCGGCGCAGTACCACCGGGGCCGCTGGCGGGCGCTGCTGCGCCGGGGGGATCAGGCGGGCTTGGTGACCGTGCCGGTCTCGGACGCCGACTCGGACTCGCCCTCGGCCGTCAGCTGAACCTTGTGGTGCCGCTGGTGCCAGAACCCGTTGCCCGTGGCCCAGCCGGCCAGGGCGACCGAGATCCAGCCGATGAACGCGCCGGCGACATCGTCCGCGATGAAGTGCCAGCCGAAGTAGAGCGTGGCGATCACGGTGAGCACGAAGTACACCCACGCCGTGATCTGCAGGTAGCGCGGCTGGTCGGTGCGCTGGAAGAACAGGACGGCCGTCAGGGTCACCGAGACGTGCAGCGAGGCGAACGCGCCGATGCCCCAGATGGGCGCGGCCATCGGGTTCTCGTGGTTCTGCGCCGCGTTGATGAACAGCGACTCCTGCAGCTGCGTGACGCCCGTCGTGGGCAGGTCGTCGAAGAGCGTGCCGTTCGTGTAGGCCGGGCCCAGCGACGGGAAGATGTAGTAGGACGCGGCGCCGAGCACCCAGTTGAGCGACAGGGCGGTGGCGTACCAGGCGCCCAGCGAGAAGTCGCGGTTGAGCACCAGGAAGGCCGCGAGCGTGATCGGGATGAGCGGCAGGTAGCTCACGTAGACCGTGGCCAGCACCTGCGCCATGAGGCCCGTGCCGAGCAGGCTGTGCAGCACGTCGGCCGGGTGGTGGCCGAACATGAGCCAGTAGTCCCAGCGCGACAGCATCGTGTCGAAGTTGACGCCCTCGCGCAGCACCGGCAGGAAGCCCTTGATGTTGCGGTAGCTGACGTAGCAGACGTAGAAGGTCAGCAGGCCCGTGGCGATGTGGCCGACGCGGGCCCAGGACCACTCGTCGCGCACGATCTCGCGCACGCCGCGGCCGAAGCCGCGGAAGCCCGAGCGCTTGAGCGCGAGCGGGACGATGCCCGCGGCGAAGAACGCCAGGCCCATGAGCGGCAGGCGGACGTACGCGGGGCCGAGGAAGCCCTCGGGGTCCTTCAGGGCGATGCCGAGCCTGGCCGAGTAGACGACGGCGGTGATGCCGATCGCGAGCGCCACGAGGACGCCGAACGTGTAGGGCCATGAGCGTGCTGCGCGCCACCACCGTTCGACCATGCGTGACAGTCTACGGTGGCGGCGCACAGCCATGACTCAGGCGTCTGCGCCCTCCTGCGCGACGCCCGCGACCGCAGTCGGATCGTCGATCCGCAGGCCCTCGAACGCCTCCTGGGCGAGCTTCGGGTCGAGCCGGCCCTCACGGCCGAGGGACGCCAGCACCGCCACGACGATCGACTCGGCGTCGATCTGGAAGTAGCGGCGCGCGCCGGCGCGCGTGTCGGCGAAGCCGAACCCGTCCGCGCCGAGCGACGTCCACGTGCCGGGCACCCAGCGCGAGATCTGGTCGGGGACCGCGCGCATGTAGTCGCTGACCGCGACCGTCGGGCCGCCCTCGCCGAGCTTCGTCGTGATCCACGGGGTCCGGGCGTCCTCGCCGAGGTGGTTGAAGTTCCATCGCTCGGCCTCCTCGGCCTCGCGAGCGAGCTCGTTCCACGACGTGACGGACCAGACCTCGGCGGCGACCTCGTACTCCTCGGCCAGCACGCGCTGGGCCTCGAGGGCCCACGGGACCGCCACGCCGGACGCGAGGATCCGCGCGGGTGCGTCGGCCTCGATGGGCGAGGAAGCGTAGCGGTACGCGCCCTTGAGGATGCCCTCCGTGTCGACGCCCTCGGGCTCGGCCGGCTGCACGAGCGGCTCGTTGTAGACCGTCATGTAGTAGATGACGTTCTCGCCCGTGCCGCCGTGCTCGTTCGGCTCGTCGCCGTACATGCGGCGCATGCCGTCCTGCACGATGTGCGCGATCTCGAACGCGTACGCCGGGTCGTAGTGCACGACGGCGGGGTTGGTCCGCGCCAGCAGGGGGGAGTGGCCGTCGGCGTGCTGCAGGCCCTCGCCGGTCAGCGTGGTGCGGCCCGCCGTGGCGCCGATGAGGAAGCCGCGCGACATCTGGTCGGCCATCGCCCAGATCGAGTCGCCGGTCCGCTGGAACCCGAACATCGAGTAGAACAGGTAGACCGGGATCATGTGCTCGCCGTGCGTGGCGTACGCGCTTCCGGCCGCCGTCGCCGACGCCAGGGCGCCGGCCTCGCTGATGCCCTCGTGGAGCAGCTGGCCCTTCTCGCTCTCCTTGTAGGCCAGCAGCAGCTTGCGGTCGACCGACTCGTACATCTGGCCGTGCGGGCTGTAGATCTTCGCCGACGGGAACATCGAGTCCATGCCGAACGTGCGATACTCGTCGGGGGCGATCGGGACGATGCGCGAGCCGATCTGCTTGTCCTTCATGAGCTCGCGCAGCAGCCGCACGAACGCCATCGTCGTGGCGATCTGCTGCTTGCCCGACCCCTTGCGCAGGTCGGCGTAGGCCTCGTCGCCCGGCAGGGTCGGCGGGGTCGCCTTGACGATGCGCGACGGCAGCGGGCCGCCCAGCGCGCGTCGGCGCTCGAGCATGTACTGGATGTGCTCGTGGTCCTTGCCCGGGTGGTAGTAGGGCGCGCCGTCGGGCGACTCGATCTGCTCGTCGGTGATCGGGATGCGCAGCCGGTCACGGAAGTTCTTCAGGTCGTCCGTGGTCAGCTTCTTCATCTGGTGCGTGGCGTTGCGCGCCATGAGCGACTCCAGCAGCCACCCCTTGATGGTGTGCGCCAGGATCACCGTCGGCTGGCCGCGGTGCTTGCGAGCGGCGTCGAACGCGGCGTAGACCTTGCGGTAGTCGTGGCCGCCGCGGGGGAGGCGCTCGATGTCCTCGTCCGACAGGTGCTCCACGATCTTGCGCAGCTCGGGGTCGGGACCGAAGAAGTGCTCGCGGTTGTACGCGCCGTCGGCGATCGAGAGGTTCTGGAACTCGCCGTCCGGGACGCGGTTCATCTGGTTCACCAGCGCGCCGGTCGTGTCGCGGGCGAGCAGGTCGTCCCACTCGCGGCCCCACACGACCTTGATGACGTTCCAGCCGGCGCCCAGGAAGATCGACTCCAGCTCCTGGATGATCTTGCCGTTGCCGCGCACGGGGCCGTCGAGCTGCTGCAGGTTGCAGTTGATGACGAACGTGAGGTTGTCGAGCTGCTCGCGGCCGGCGACGCTGATCGCGCCGAGCGACTCGGGCTCGCCCATCTCGCCGTCGCCCAGGAACGTCCAGACGTGCTGCTCGCTGGTGTCCTTGATGCCGCGGTGCTGCAGGTAGCGGTTGAACCGCGCCTGGTAGATCGAGTTGATCGCCGCGAGGCCCATCGAGACGGTGGGGAACTCCCAGTAGTCGCTCATGAGGCGCGGGTGCGGGTAGGACGACAGGCCCTGGCCGAAGCCCTGCGAGTGCTCCTGGCGGAAGTTGTTCAGCCGGGCCTCGTCGAAGCGGCCCTCGAGGAACGAGCGGGCGTAGATGCCCGGCGCCGCGTGGCCCTGGTAGTAGATCTGGTCGCCGCCGCCGGGGTGGTCCTTGCCCCGGAAGAAGTGGTTGAAGCCGACCTCGTAGAGGCTGGCCGCCGACTGGTAGGTGGCGATGTGGCCGCCGACGCCCAGGCCGGGGCGGTTCGCCCGCGAGACCATGACGGCGGCGTTCCAGCGGATGTACGAGCGGATCCGGCGCTCGATCTCCTCGTCACCGGGAAAGTCCGGCTCGCGCTCGGGCGGGATGGTGTTGATGAAGTCGGTGCTGCGCAGCGCGGGCATCCCCACGTTCTGCTCGCGGGCGCGCTCCAGCATGCGCAGCATGACGTAGCGGGCGCGGTCGCGCCCACGCTCGTCGACCATCTGGTCGAGCGAGCTCAGCCAGTCGCGCGTCTCGTCGGGATCGACGTCGGGCAGCTGCGTCGGCATGCCCCCATGGATGATGGGGCGATCGGGGCCGGATGAGGCCATGTGCTCTCTCCCTCGGGTGTCGGGATGGACTCCTCCATCAAACCACCCGGAGTTCGCTAGTGTGAGTCCGGCAAGGACCATGACGACCTACTGAGAAGTAGGGAACAAGGAGGTGCGGTGGACGCGGGGAAGCTGGGCTTCAAACCTGACTCCGTCATCCAGGAGCTCGGCTGGGACGAGGATGCCGACGAGGAGCTGCGGACGGCGATCGAGACCCACACGGGCCACGCGATGGTGGACGGCGACATCGGCGAGGTCGTCGACGGCGTCATCCTGTGGTGGCGCGAGGAGGACGGTGATCTGACCGACGCCCTCGTGGATGCGCTGCAGGACGTCGACGAGGGTGGCTTCGTCTGGCTGCTGACGCCGAAGGTGGGCCGCGAGGGACACGTCTCCGGCGCCGACATCGGCGAGGCCGCGCCCATCGCCGGGCTGTCGATCACCACGACGTCCGCCGTCGGCCCGAACTGGGTCGCCACCAAGCTCGGGACGCACAAGCGATGAGCGCCTCGACCGGCGTCGTCGAGGTGGGCATGCCGGCCCCCGACTTCACGCTCAAGAACCAGCACGGCCAGGACGTCACGCTCTCCGAGCTGCGCGGCCGCAACGTCGTCGTGCTGTTCTACCCCTTCGCCTTCAGCGGCATCTGCACCGGCGAGCTGTGCGAGATCCGCGACAACCTCAGCGCGTTCAACGACGCGGACGCCGAGGTGCTGGCCATCTCGTGCGACCCGATGTTCTCGCTGCGGGCTTGGGCGGACCAGGACGGCTACTCCTTCAGCCTGCTGAGCGACTTCTGGCCGCACGGTGCGGTCGCGAAGGCCTACGGCATCTTCCAGGAGGGCCCCGGAGCGGCCGCCCGCGGCACCTACGTGATCGACCGCGAGGGCGTCGTCCGGTGGAAGATCGAGAACGGATTGGGTGACGCTCGCGAGCTCAACGGGTACCTCGAGGCACTCCAGTCACTTGCCTGACAACTTGGGCGAATGACCCATGTTTTTTGGGCCAAAATCATCCACCTAGACCATGTGGATCTGGTTTGATGGCACTACCGCGCCGCCGGGGACCCGAGACCCCGGCGGCGCGGCTTTTTCGTCTCCGGAGGGCGCTCGTCCGGGTGTGCGTTACCGTTCTCCTGCACTCGGGGCGAATAGCTCAGTTGGTCAGAGCATCCGGTTTACACCCGGAAGGTCGGGGGTTCGAGACCCTCTTCGCCCACCCTCGCGCGCGGTCCGGCTACAGCAGGGCGGACAGCCGCTTCCTGCGCCGGTTCTGGGTCACGATCCAGGCGATGTCCGGGACCGTCGTGTCGAGGGCGCCGAACGCCTCGAGACCGGCGGGCGGGTCCGCTGCGACCGCCACGCTCCACGCGTAGCCGAGCGCCTGGCGCAGGGTGCGGGCGCCGGGTCCGCGGCTGAGGTCGGCCGGCATCGACGCGAGTCGCCGCGTCGCCCGGCGGCAGATCTCGATCGCCCCGGCGGCCGCCTCGGGGCTGCGCAGCAGACGCGGTTCGCACACGGCGGCGACGGCCGCCCGCTGGACGAGCGGGTCGGGATCGGCGACCCAGCGGTGGGCGATCGTGAACAGCGTCGTCGTATCGGCGTCGCCTAGCTGTACTCGGCAGACACGTTGGTGACACGGGGCTTGTGAAAGAGGAGGACCTCCCGGCTTAGTGGAGATGTCTAAGTC
>NZ_JBFOKO010000006.1:0-233376 GCF_047246605.1 Aeromicrobium jepli | reverse complement strand
TATCGAGATCACGCCGAGATGGGCAGGGGGCGGTAGCGCCGGTTCTGTTGCCATTCGCCGCGGATCTTGAACTCGGGCATGCCATCGGTGAACCGGATGGGGATGCCGACGTTGTGCACGTAGCTGTGGTGATGAGCGCACAAGAGCACGCCCGTTTCGGTGTTGGTCGGTCCGCCTTCTGACCAGGGGATCGCGTGGTGGGATTCGCACCATCCCGGTGGCCGGTCGCATCCGGGATAGGCGCACCCACCGTCGCGTTGGGCCATACCGAGTCGTTGTGACTCGGTATGGAGTCGCTGGGCCCTGCCCACATCGAGTGGTTGGGACTTGCCGTTCATCACCATCGGCAGGATCGCCGCGTCGCACGCCAGCTTGCGCAGTTCGCTCGCGCTGACCGGGGTGCCGAACTCGGTCACACCCGCCCGGTCGGTCTCACCGCGCAGCGTTGCCTCGTCCACCGTCACGACCAGCGTCGCGGCGACGCCGCCGTGGTTGCCGTAGCAGTCACGCGGCAGGTGGCGCACGATCTCGGCGAACGCCTCGCCCGCCTTCTCGACAGGGGTGAGCGACCCGTGCGGCTCGGCCTGCTTGCGCGGAGCGGTCTTGGACTCGATCACCGCACGCAGGACGTCCGCGGCCAGCTGGTCGGTCTTCCCGCCGAACGGCACCAGGCCGGTCTCTTCATCGGGACGGCCGATCCAGAACTCGCTCAAGCGCCGCTGGGCGTTCTCGTCCCGCTCGAGTCGGTCGTTCTCGATCCGATCAGCCCGGTCCACGTCCACCGCCTCGATCGCACGGCGGGACTTCCGACGGAGCTGCTCGGCCGACATCACCTGCGCGGCCTCGGTCAGGTCCGCCTCCACCCGGTCGCGCTGCTCGCGCGTCAGGTCCGAGGGAAGGTCGGCGAGGGCGCTGGTCGCGATCGCGGCTTTCTGGGTCGACATGCCGGGCTTCGCCAACGCGTCCTTCACTCGCGGCGTCGCCTCGATCCGCTCGGCCAGCCGCACCTGCTGCGCCGCCTCGCGACGCGTCACGCCGGCCTCGCGCGCGATGAAGCCGGTCATGTCGACCGCATCCGTCGTCTTGTGGGCCTGCTGCCGGTTCGCCTCGGCCAGCAGGGCCATCTTCAACGCGGCGGCCTCACGCTCCAGCGCCTGCACGGCGGCCGTCTCGCTCGCGAGATCGGCGGGGGAGAGGAGCGTGAGATCACGAGCGCGCGCATCAGCCAGGAACCGCTGTCCCGACTGGAGCCCACCGATGACGTTCACGAATCCCCCGATTCACCCGAACTGAATGTCCTGAGTCTATCGCATTGGGCCCAATGAGACAAGCATTATTGTGATCTCGATTCACCGTCTCGCTGCGCTCGCCGGCACTCGATCACCGAGAGGAGCGGCACTCGCTCCGAACGTGTGTGACGCGCGTGACAGGATGCCCGGGTGACCGAGTACCGCCATGAGATCCCGATGCGGTGGGCCGACCTGGACTCACTGAACCACGTCAACAACGTCGTCTACCTGGCGTACGCGCAGAACGCGCGGGCCGTGATCGACGACCTCCCGCCGGGTCCGATCGGCGCGACGACGGTCCAGTTCAAGCGGCCGCTGCTGCTGGGTCGCAAGCCCGTCGTGGTGACCACGCGCGTCGAGGGCGGGAAGGTCCTGCAGTCCATCGGGCTCGACGGCACCGACTCGGTCTTCGCCACGGTCGAGTCCGAGTTCGGGGAGTACGCGCCGGCCGTCGAGCCGCACGAGCAGGCGCACCGCGCGCCCCTCGCGGTCCGTCACACCGATGTCGGCGCCGATGGCATCGTCACCGAGGCGCAGGTCTTCGAGCTGTTCCAGGAGACTCGCGTGCCCTTCATCGACCGGGTGCTCGAGCGCGCCACGCCCGGCAACTTCGTGCTGGGCCGCGTCGCCGCGCGCTTCCACCGCGCGATCGCGTGGCACGCGGAGCCCCTCGTGGCCCGGTCGTGGGTCTCGCGAGTCGGCAACGCGTCCTTCACGATCGACGCGCAGCTGACGGACGACGAGGGCGTGCTGGCCAGCTCCAGCGCGATCCTGGTCGGCTTCGACGCCTCGACGCAGCGCTCGCGCCAGTTCACCGAGGACGAGCGCACCCGCCTCTCGGCGCAGCTCAGTCCTGCGAGTTGATCATGAAGTTCGCGGCGTGCTGCACGTACGCCCAGAACTGCGCGTCCAGCTCGGGCTCCAGCCGGGCCGCGTCGAGGCCTGCGCGGAAGTGCTTGAGCCAGCGGTCTCGCGCGTCGGTGTTGACGACGAAGTTCGCGTGCCGCATCCGCAGGCGCGGGTGTCCGCGCTGCACCGAGTAGGCGTTCGGGCCGCCCCAGTACTGCTCCAGGAACATCGTGAGCCGCTCGGCGGCCGGACCGAGGTCCTCCTCGGGGTACATCGGCTTGAGCACCTCGTCCTGCGCGACGCCCTGGTAGAAGACGTCGACGATGAGCTCGATCGTGGCGCGTCCGCCGATCGCCTCGTAGAACGTCTCCTGCGACTGCGCTTCGGTCATGCGGTGCCTCCCGTGGGCGGAAGAGTGGTGGAGGGGATGCGGATGCCCGCCTGGTCGAACCGGCGCAGGACGCGGCTGCGCAGGGCGCGGCCGACGTCCGCCTGGTGCAGGGGAGCGGTCTTGAGGACCGTGCGCACGACGGCGCCGTCCTTGTCGAACCGCTCGACGCCCCACACCTCCGGCTCCTCGATGATGACCCCGGCGAGAGTCGACTCGGTGGAGAGCTTCTGGGACTCCTCGCGCAGGATCTGCTGCACCTGGTCGAGGTCGGAGTCGTAGGCGACCGTCACGTCGAGGACGGTGCGCGCCCACTCTTGGCTGTGGTTGCCGACGCGCAGGATCTCGCCGTTGCGCACGTACCAGACCGTGCCGTTCACGTCGCGCAGTCGCGTCACGCGCAGGCCGACCGCCTCGACGATGCCGGACGCCTCACCGACGTCGATCGCGTCGCCCACGCCGTACTGGTCCTCCAAGATCATGAAGATGCCCGAGAGGAAGTCCTTGACGAGCGTCTGGGCGCCGAAGCCCAGCGCGACGCCGAGGACGCCCGCGCCGGTCAGCAGCGGCGCGATCGGCAGGCCGCACACGCCCAGCATCATGACGATCGCGATGCTCCAGATGGCCCCGGACGCGATCGAGCGCAGCAGCGAGCCCATCGTCTCGGCGCGCTGGCGCCGCCGCTCGTTGCCGTTGGAGGCGAGGTCGGACAGGAACACGCCAGCCTTCGACTTCGCCAGCACGCCGGGCACGGGCCCCTTCGCGGCACGGCCGGTGATGCGGTTGATGAACCGGTGCGCGAGCCAGCGCAGCACCACGGCGAGAACCGCGATCAGGGCGACCTTGCCGGGCACGTCGAGCACCCACGCAGCCGTCTCGTTCAGCGTCCACGTGTCGTTCACCCCTCCACCCTACGGGGGAGCGGTGCGCGCCAGATCACGGTCGATATCATGACGCCATGAGCCTCGCCCGAGTGACCACCGCCGTGACCGCAGCCCTGCTCGCCGTCGTCGCCGTCGCGACGCCCGCCTCGGCCAGCACCGCCCCGGACACGTGGCCGCAGGGCGAGAGCCTGTCGACCCTCGAGGTGCTGGCGATCTTCGGCGGCGGCACCCTGCTGCTGTTCGTCGTCATCTGGGGCCTGGCCGCCGCGTGGAACGCGAAGGCGCAGCACCACGTGGTCGCGTCGCCCGTCAACCGCGACGCGCTCGAGGCCGAGGGCACCCCGCACCACAGCGAGCTGCCCGCCACCGAGGACCCCGCCAAGCACTGACCCTCCGGTCCCACTCGGACCACCGGACGTCGAAGGGCCCCTGACCACCGCGGTGGTCAGGGGCCCTCGTCGTGCCTGCGGTCAGCCGACCTCGCGGGCGGCGAGCGCGCGGCGCAGGTCGTCGCGACCCTCCAGGACGTAGCGGCGCGCCGCGGCCGGGGCCTTGGTGGACGCGAGCCACTCGTCGACGCGGGCGAGCGTCTCGGCGGTCGGGTTCGGCAGCGGGAACAGGTAGATCAGCGCGATCTGGCCGATCCACACGCCCATCTCGTCGATGACCGTCTCGGCCATCTGCAGGTACTTCTCGACGTAGGGCGCGAGCACCTCGGCCTGGCCCGGCACCTGGAAGCCGAGCGCGATCTGGCGGCGCGTCTCGTTGGGCGTCGAGGCGTCCTCGACGACGCGGCGCCACGCCTCGGCCTTGGCCTCGGCGGTGGGACGCAGCGCCCGCGCGCCGGCGGCGTGCTCACGACCCTGGTTGGTGTCGTCGCGCGCCAGCTCGGCGTCGATCTCGGCCTCGTCGGCGTCACCGAGGCGGGCGAGGCCGTTGACGAGCGTCCAGCGCAGGTCCGCGTCGACCTCGAGGCCCGACACCGAGCCGTCGAGCAGCTCGCGCAGCGGCTTCGGCGTGGTGGCCGCCGAGGCCATCGCGCGGGCGAAGGCGAGCTGGTGGTCGCTGCCCGGCTCGGCGGCCGAGAGCAGCTCGGACACGCCGCGCTCCCAGCGCTCGGCCAGCTCGGGGCGGACCGCGTCGGACGCGAACTGGTTGACCGCCGTCTGGGCCTGGCGCAGCAACGACGACACGGCCGTCAGGTCGGACTCGGTGCCGACGCCGGCCAGCACGAGGTCGACGAACGACGAGGCCGGCAGCTCGGCGTCGCGGGTCATGTCCCACGCCGAGCCCCAGCACAGCGCCCGCGGCAGCGACTCGGCGAACGTCCCGATGCTGCTGAGCAGCGTCTGGAACGAGCCCTCGTCGAGACGGATCTTGGCGTAGGTCAGGTCGTCGTCGTTGAGCAGGATGAGGTCCGGGCGAACCTTGCCGACCAGCTCGGCGATCTCGGTGCGCTCGCCGCGGATGTCGGTCTCGACGCGGTCGACGCGCACCAGCCGGTCGCCCTGGCGCTCGTACAGGCCGATCGCGATGCGGTGACGGCGCAGCGTCGGGTACTCCTCGTTCGCGGTCTGCTCGACCTCGAAGCGGGTGAACGTGCCGGACTCGTCGACGTCGAAGTCCGCGCGCAGCGTGTTGACGCCCGAGGTCTGCAGCCACTCGGCCGCCCAGCTGTCGAGCTCGCGGCCCGAGGCCTCGGACAGCTCGGCGAGCAGATCCTTCAGCTCGGTGTTGCCGTAGGCGTACTTGCCGAAGTAGCTGCGCAGCCCGGCGAAGAAGTCCTCCTCGCCGACCCAGGCGACGAGCTGCTTGAGCGCCGAGGCGCCCTTGGCGTACGTGATGCCGTCGAAGTTCGCCTCGACCGCGTGCAGGTCGTAGTTGTCGGCGGCGATGGGGTGGGTCGTGGGCAGCTGGTCCTGGCGGTAGGCCCAGTTCTTGCGGTTGTTGGTGAAGCCCGTCCACGCGTCGGTGAAGCGCGTCGCCTTGACCGAGGAGTGGTGCGCGGCGAACTCGGCGAACGACTCGTTCAGCCACAGGTCGTCCCACCACTTCATGGTCACCAGGTCGCCGAACCACATGTGCGCCATCTCGTGCAGGATCGTGTTGGCGCGCTGCTCGTAGGCCGAGACCGTCTGGCGGCTGCGGAAGATCATCTCGTCGCGGAACGTCACGCAGCCCGCGTTCTCCATCGCGCCCATGTTGTACTCGGGCACGAAGAGCTGGTCGTACTTGCCGAACGGGTAGCCCATCTGGAAGGCGCCCTCGAAGAACTCGAAGCCCTGCTTCGTCACGAGGATGATGTCGTCGGCGTCGAGGTACGGCACGAGCGACTGCCGGCAGAAGACGCCGAGCGGGATCTCGCCGTACTCGCCGGCGTAGGAGTCGCGCACCTCGTGGTACTCGCCGGCGACGAGGGCGGTGATGTAGGTGCTCATCTTCTTCGTGGGGGCGAAGTGCCACACGGCGCGGCCCTCGTCGAGGGCCTCCGGCTCGGGCGTGGGGGAGTTCGAGACGACCTTCCAGTGCGCCGGCGCGGTCACGTGGAACGTGAACTCCGCCTTGAGGTCGGGCTGCTCGAACGTGGCGAACACGCGGCGGGCGTCGGGCACCTCGAACTGCGTGTAGAGGTAGACGCGGTCGTCGGCCGGGTCCACGAAGCGGTGCAGGCCCTCGCCCGAGTGCGAGTACAGGCACGTGCCGGCGACGACGAGCTCGTTCTGTGCCTCCAGGCCGTCGATCGGGATGCGACTGTCCTGGTAGGAGGCCCCATCGAGCTCACGGCCGTTCAGCGTCACGGAGGTCAGCTCGCCGTCGACGAGGTCGACGAAGGACGAGGAGCCGGGCTCCGCGGCGAACCGCAACGTGGTGACGGAGCCGAAGCGCTCGCCCTCGAGCGTCAGGTCCAGAGCGATGTCGTAGGTGGCGTCCGAGATGACGGATGCGCGCTCGCGGGCTTCTTCGCGAGTGAGGTTGGTACCGGGCATGCTCCTACTCTTCCACCCGCCGCCCACCCTGTCCGGACGAGCCCGACGTGACCTGTCCGACGCCGCGCGTTCCGCGCGGGACGGATCAGCCCCGGTCCGGCAGGATGGAGCCCATGCAGATCCCCTTCGCCGCGTCCGAGCGATCCACGATCGGCGTGGAGTGGGAGCTGGCGCTCGTCGACCAGGACTCCGGCGACCTGCGCCAGGTGGCCCAGACGGTCCTCGACGCGGTCGCGCCGGGACAGGACGTCGAGCACCCGCACATCAAGCAGGAGCTGCTGCTCAACACCGTCGAGGTCGTCACCGGCGTCTGCAGCACCGTCCGCGAGGTCACCGAGGACCTGCAGCGCAGCATCGACGAGATCCGCGCGATCACCGATCCGCTGCGCGTCGAGCTGATGTGCGCGGGCACGCACCCGTTCGCGCGGTGGACGCAGCAGAAGGTCACGGACAAGCAGCGCTACGCGACCTTGATCGACCGCACGCAGTGGTGGGGCCGCCAGATGCTGATCTACGGCGTGCACGTCCACGTCGGCATCGAGGACCGCGACAAGGTGCTGCCGATCAGCCGGGCGATGCTGACCCACTACGGGCACTTCCAGGCGCTCAGCGCGTCGAGCCCGTTCTGGGGCGGCCAGGACACCGGCTACGCCTCGAACCGCGCGCTCATGTTCCAGCAGCTGCCCACGGCGGGCCTGCCGTTCCAGTTCGACCACTGGTCCGAGCTGGAGCACTACGTCGACGACATGCTCAAGACCGGTGTGATCGACGTGTTCGACGAGATCCGCTGGGACATCCGGCCCTCGCCGAAGTTCGGCACCCTCGAGATGCGCATCTGCGACGGCATCCCCACGATGTCCGAGCTGGCCAGCATCGCCGCCCTGACGCACTGCCTCGTCGAGCACTACTCGCGCGAGCTCGACGCCGGGCGCGAGCTGCCGTCGATCCCGTCGTGGTTCGCGCAGGAGAACAAGTGGCGGGCCGCCCGCTACGGCATGGACGCGATCCTCATCCTCGACCGCGACGCGCGCGAGGAGCTGGTGACCGACGACCTCGAGCGCCTGCTGGTGCAGCTCGAGCCGGTCGCCGTCGCGCTGGACTGCGCCGAGGAGCTGGCCGGCGTGCGCGACATCATCAACGAGGGCGCGTCGTACGAGCGCCAGCGCGCGGTCGCCGCGCGCAACGGGGGAGCGGTCGAGACGGTGGTCGCGGCGCTCATCCAGGAAATGCGCGCGGGCCGTCCGGTGTTGAAGCCGTCATGACCACCACCGAGACCGTCGACCTCTGGTTCGACCCGCTGTGCCCCTGGGCCTGGATGACCTCCCGCTGGATCCTCGAGGTCGAGCAGGTGCGTCCCGTCCGCACCTCGTTCCACGTCATGAGCCTGTCCGCCCTCAACGAGGGCAAGGACGTGCCGGACGAGTACCGCGAGATGATCGAGCGCGGCTGGGGCCCCGTCCGGATCTGCATCGCCGCGGAGCAGCAGCACGGCAACGAGGTCCTGCGCGACCTCTACACCGCGCTCGGCACGCGCCACCACAACCAGGGCCGTGAGTTCGACCGCGCGCTGTACGAGGAGGCCCTCGCCGAGGCCGGCCTGCCGGTGGAGCTGGCCGACGCCGCCGACGACTCCTCGCTCGACGAGGCGGTCCGCGCGTCGCACGCCGACGGCATCGGCCGCGTGGGCGAGGAGGTCGGCACGCCCGTCATCGCGATCGGCGACATCGCCTTCTTCGGCCCCGTCATCTCCCCGGCGCCCAAGGGCGAGCAGGCCGGCGTCGTCTTCGACGGCGCCCGTGCCCTGGCGTCCTACGACGGCTTCTTCGAGCTCAAGCGCACGCGCACCCGCGAGCCGATCTTCGACTGAGCCGCCGCCCGGTGATCGAGCGGTGCATCGGGATCACGTCGCCGACCTCGTGATCCCGATGCACCGCCTCGCTTCGCTCGTCGGCACCCGATCACCGGAGGGCACCCGCTAGGTTGGGTCCGATGTCGACACTGCTGGAGCGCGTGCGCAACCGCCACGACCGCTGGAAGCACGAGCTGCAGCACCGGTTCCGCACCGATCTCGGCACGCGCGCCCGGGTGTTCGCCTGGGCCACCTCGGGGGTCGCGCTCGCCGCCATCGTCGCGCTGCTCGTGCGCGAGGCGCTCGGCGACCTCGACCCCGCGACGGTGCTCGCGGCCGTGGCCGGAGCCGTGATCGTGCGTGCCGCGATGCTGCGCCCGGCGCAGCCCCCGCACGTCCACGGCCTGCCGGGCGTGCCCGAGCCCGAGGTCTGCCCCGCGCCCGACGGTCCCGACCGCACGCCCTTCGTGCTGGCGGTCCGCTGGCTCGGCGGGCTGCTGGCCTTGGCGGTGGCGTTCGCCCCGGAGGTCCTCGTCACCCTCGCGCTGCTCGCCGTGGCCCTGCCGGCGACACCCGTCCTGGCCGACAAGGTCGCCCTCGGCCGCGCACGCAGCCGCATCCGCGCGGCGCTGCTGTCGTACGAGCCGCGCTTCGTCCTCGGGTACGGCGGGTACGGCGGCGGCCCCATCCACGTCGACATGTGGGAGCCGCACCTGCTGGCGTCGGGCGACCGCGGCGTGATCGTCGGCCTGCGAGCCCACTACTGCGCCGAGCTGCGCGCCGCGATCCAGCCGTCGATGCCGTGGATCGCCGCCGGCTCCGACGTCCTGGGCGACATGCGCGTGCTGACCGTGCCGACCATGACCACGTTCTTCTACGTCCACAACGCGCCCGGCCACCTCAAGCTCATGGGCATCCGCTCGGTGCGGCACGTGTGGCTCGGCCACGGCGACTCCGACAAGTCCGGAAGCCACCACACCCGTCACCTGCGCTACGACGTGCTCGTCGCCTCGGGGGAGGCCGCGATCGACCGGTACGCCCGTCACGGCGTCGAGATCCCGCGCGAGCGCTTCGTCCTGCTGGGCCGCCCGCAGTCTGGTGACGTCCTGCCCGCGAAGGTCCCCGTCACGCAGGTCGAGCGCCCGACCGTCCTGTACACGCCGACGTGGACCGGCAACGGCAAGATGACGAACTTCAGCTCGATCAAGGACGCCGACCGGATCCTCCACGCACTCCTGGCGGCCGACGTGAACGTCGTGTTCCGCCCCCACCCGGTGTTCCTGCGCGACGAGTACTGGGCGGCCCGGCTCGCCGAGCTCGACGAGATCCTGCGCGCCGACCACGACGATCCCGGCTCGCCGCGACGGCACCTCTGGGGCGAGGAGGCCGTGCGCGGCCTCTCCGTCGCCGAGTGCATGAACCGGGCCGACGCCCTCGTCTCGGACGTCTCGAGCGTCGTGTCGGACTGGCTCGCCTCGGGCAAGCCCTACCTGATGCTGAGCATGGCCCACGACCTCGACGAGTTCGTCGAGGCCGTCCCCGTGGCCGCCGGCGGGTACATGGTGGGCCGCGACCTCGCCGGCCTGCCCGAGGTCCTCGACGAGATGCTGCACCGCGACCCGCTCGCGGATCGCCGGCGGCAGCTGAAGGTGCACGTGCTGGGCGACTACGAGGGGGACGAGTCGGCGCGCGCGTTCTCCGCGTGGGTCCACGAGATGGCCCACACGCCGATGGTCCGCGGCTGACGGCGCCTGCCAGAATGACGGCATGCGCGTTCACCTCGGTGCCGACCACGCCGGCTACGAACTGAAGAACCACCTCGTCTCCTGGCTGACCGAGCACGGTCACGAGCCGGTCGACCACGGCGCCCACGAGTACGACGCCGACGACGACTACCCGCCGTTCTGCGTCGCGGCCGCGCAGGCCGTCCTCGACGACGAGGGCTCGCTCGGCATCGTCATCGGCGGCTCGGGCAACGGCGAGCAGATCGCCGCCAACAAGGTCGCCGGCATCCGCTGCGCGCTGACCTGGAGCGTCGAGACCGCCCAGCTCGCCCGCCAGCACAACAACGCGCAGGTCATGGGCATCGGCGCGCGCATGCACTCGCCGGAGGAGGCCGAGCAGATCGTCGAGGCCTTCCTCACCACGCCGTGGAGCGAGGCCGACCGCCACCAGCGACGCATCGACCTGCTGGCGGGCTACGAGGAGACCGGCACCTTTGCCTGAGGGCCACACCCTCCACCGCCTCGCCCTCGACCTCACCGGGACGTTCGGGGGCAAGAGCGTCCGCTCGTCGAGCCCGCAGGGACGGTTCACGGCGGCGGCGCTGCTCGACGGCCGTGAGCTGACCGAGGCGACGGCGCACGGCAAGCACCTGTTCGTCGCCTTCGACGGCACCGAGCAGCAGGTCCACGTGCACCTGGGCCTGTACGGCGCGTTCTCGTTCGTCGAGCAGGCCGATCCGCCCGTCGTCGGGCAGGTCCGCTGGCGGCTCGCGTCCGACAGCGTGACCGCCGACCTGCGCGGCCCGACGGCGTGCGAGCTGCTGACGCCGGACGAGGTCGAGGCCATCCGCGCGCGCCTCGGCGCCGACCCGCTCGACCCCGAGGCGGACGTCGAGCGCGCCGCCCGCGCCGTGGCCGCGTCGCGGGCGCCGATCGCGACCCTGCTGATGGACCAGCGGATCATCGCGGGCGTCGGCAACGTCTACCGCGCCGAGGTGCTGTTCCGGCACCGCATCGATCCCAAGGTGCCCGGACGCGACCTGCGGCCGAGCACGTTCCTGGCGCTGTGGTCCGACCTCGTCGACCTCATGGGCGAGGGCGTCCGCATCGGCCGCATCGACACGGTCCGTCCCGAGCACGAGCCCGACGCGATGGGTCGGCCGCCGCGCGTGGACGACCACGGCGGCGAGGTCTACGTCTACCGGCGCGACGGCCAGCCCTGTCACGTCTGCGGCACGCGCGTGCGCACCGAGGTGCTGGGCGGCAGAAACCTGTTCTGGTGTCCGCGCTGTCAGCGGCGCCGGTAAGGTCGGTCCGTGGGCTCCCCTCGAGGTGTGAAGCGCGATCCGGTCGGGCGCTACCTGTCGACCAATGCCCGCGAATGGCGATCGGGCTCCAAGGACGGCCAGATGGCCGTCCTCGCGGGTCTCATGCTGGTCACGGTCGTCATGTTCATCCTGAGCCTGACCTGGTACGACATCATGCCCGCGGCCACGTTCATCGTGCCGATCGTCATCGGCAGCGTGCTGCTGCAGTGGTGGCCCCAAGCCGCTCTCTCGGCCGTCGCCCTGTTCGCCTCCACGGTCACCGCGCTGGTCGACTCGTTCGCGGGCGGCTTCAACTCCTCGCGGCCGGCCACGCTGGTCACCGTCTACGCCGCCGCGGGTGTGCTGCTCTACAGCGCGTCGCGCTACCGCTCGGGCCTGCCGGCGGCGCTCAGCGAGGCGATGCTGATGGAGCTGCGCGACCGCCTGCAGAAGCAGGGCACGGTCCCCAAGCTGCCCGACGGCTGGGTCAGCGAGTCCGCCATGGAGTCCGCCGGCTCGGCGAAGTTCGCGGGCGACTTCCTCGTCGCCAACCTGTCCAAGGACGACAAGTACCTCGAGCTCATGCTCGTGGACGTGTGCGGCAAGGGCGTCGCCGCGGGCACGCAGTCGCTGCAGCTCGCCGGTGCGCTCGGTGGCCTGATCGGCTCGCTGCCGCCGCTCGGCCTGTTCGCCGCGGGCAACGACTACCTGCTGCGCCAGGGCTGGGACGAGGGCTTCGCCACCGCGGTGCACGTCATCGTCAACCTCGAGACGGGCGCGTTCGAGGTGCTCAATGCGGGTCACCCGCCGGCGATGCAGTGGGACGCCGACAAGCAGGAGTGGATCGTCTCGGGCGCGCGCGGCATGGCCCTGGGCATCATCCAGCACCCCGAGTTCCGCCCCGCGTCCGGCGAGCTGCGCCCCGGCGAGGCGCTCATGTTCTACACCGACGGCGTCGTGGAGACCCGCTCGCTCGACCTCGAGGTCGGCATCGACTGGCTGCGCGGTGCGGCCCGCCTGGCGATCGCCCCGGGCATCCAGGGCGCCCCGGCGCGCATCATGGACCAGACCGAGGCCGGCGAGGACGACCGCGCCGTCCTCATCCTCAGCCGCTCGCCGGCCTGAGCCGGAGGGGGTCGGACGGTGCGGCAGCGACTGGCGGACCAGTGGCCGTTCCTGGTGACGAGCCTCGGCGTGGTGCTGATGGGGCTGTTCGTCCTGACGACGGAGGAGCCGCTGGCCGGCTGGGTCTTCGTCGGCTTCGGAGGGGTGTGCGCCGCCGGCATCGTGGGGCGGGCCGTGTGGGACGCGGTGCGCGCAGCGCGCGAGTGAGGTCGTGGAGCGGACGACGGGACTCGAACCCGCAACATTCTGCTTGGAAGGCAGAGACTCTAGCCAATTGAGCTACGTCCGCGAGGCGCCGGAGCGCCGCGTCCATGATGCCACAGGCGTCCCGCGCCGACCTCAGCGGCGGACCCAGCGGGTCACGACGGTGTTCGCGCCCCGCCACTGCCGCTCGCGCGTCAGTCCCGCCGCCGCCAGCTCGGCGTCCTCGGTGGCGGTCGCCTCGGGCGGGTAGTCCGCCCAGCGGATCACCCACAGTGTCCGCACCCCGGCCAGGCGCGGCTCGGCCTCGGCCAGCGGCACCGAGGTACCGGCGAGCAGCCCTTCGCGGACGGCCTCGTCGTGCAACGTGACGTCCCTGAGTCCGTCGAAGGCCTCCGGGTAGGCGTCGGCGATCAGCCGCAACGTCTTGCGCGCCACGGGGCCGGCCGGGGGAGTGCGCGGGCCGTAGTAGACGGCGTCGCCCCGGGCGGCGTGGGCCTCCACGACCTCGGCCGCCTGCGACCAGCCGTAGTCGCTCTTCGCGGTGACGGTGCGCTGGGACGCGTACACGACGAGCGAGGCGACGACCAGCAGCGCGACCACCGCGAACGGCAGGGCCTGCCCGGGCAGGCGCCGGACGCCGGACGCCATCAGCAGGGCCAGCGCCGGCGCGCAGAACGCGAGGTAGCGCTGGTGGTAGACGGGCGTGGCGACGATGCTCCAGCCGATCGCGAGGAGACTCGGCAGCACGAGCCACGGCAGCGAGACGGCGACGACCGGCCGGCGCCACGGACGGTCGCCGCGCGGCAGCAGCGCCAGCACGACGAGCGCCCAGCCGGCCAGCGCCAGGACGAGGGCCGCCGCGAGCCACGCGGTGGTCAGCACGTCCGAGAGCCCGAGGCCCGAGCTCGCACCGCCGCCGTCGGCACCCTCGGTGGGCGTCGCGCCGAGGAACCACTGGTTCACGCCGACGCTGCGGACCATCGCCGTGAGCGGCAGTCGCACGCCGCCGAGCTGCGCTGCCTGCGCGTGGGCCTCCAGCAGGAGCGGCACACAGGCCAGGACCGCGGCGCCCGCCGCCACGGCGAAGCCGGTCCACTGCCGGCGCGTGGCCAGCAGAGCCACGGTCACCGCGTGCGCCGGCACCAGCAGGAGAAGGAAGATGTTGAGCCAGCCGCCGAGCGCGACGAGCACCCCGTACGCGACCCAGCGCCCCACGCCGGGCCGGTCCAGCGCCCGCACGAGCAGCACGGTCGACCACGCCGCGAACGCGATCGTCAGCGCCGTCGACCGCGCCTCGATCCCCGCCCACGTCACGCGCGGCAGCAGGACGAGCACGAGCGCGGCGAGCGCGGCCGTCGTCCGGTCGTCGAGTCGCCGGCCCAGCGCGTACGTCCCGACGACGGCTGCGCCGACGGCGAGGGCGCTCGGCAGCCGTACCGCGAACGGCGTGGTCCCGGCCAGCTCGGTCCACGCGTGCACGAGCGCGTAGTAGACGCCGTGCACCGCGTCGACCGTGCCCGTCATCGACACCAGGTCGCCGAGGCCTCGGTCCGCCGCCGCGAGCGTGGCGGCCTCGTCGTACCAGAGCGAGACGTGCCACGAGCCGATCGCGACGAAGGCGACGGCCGCCAGCGCGGCGCACGAGAGCAGAAGGGCCTCACGGGTGCGGGACGGCATGGACGGCTCCCTCCGAACGGGTGCTGCGCTGCCGTCCCGAGCGGGCGCGCCGTGGGGGAAGCCTAGAACGCCCGGAGGGCCACGCGGAAGGCGTGCGTCACGGAGCGGTCGAGATCACCAGGTCGGCGGCCTCGCGCGGGTGGTCCGACGCCAGGTACGCCTCCTCCTGCGCGGCCCAGACGTCCCACCACGGCTCGTAGGTCTCGCCGTCGCGCTCGAGCGCCCTGCGGCGGCGCACCTCGGTCGGCGCCTCCAGCCACACGAGGTGGCTGAGGAACGGGCGCAGGACGGTCGCGCCCGCGCCGACGCCCTCGATGATCAGCTCGGGGGTGGGGCGGACGCTGAGCCACGGGCCGGGCCGGTCGTGCTCCCAGTCCCACTGGCGTGCCCGGCCGACCTCGTCGATCGCGAGGTCGGCGAGGAGTGCACGCACCATCGCGGGCGTCCGGGAGAGCCCGTGCCAGCCCGGGTAGAGCCGCTCGAGGTGCAGGATCGGCGCCCCGAGGCGATCGGCGAGATCGAGCGCGAAGGCGGTCTTGCCCGCGCCGCTGCGACCGTCGATGGCCACGACCCGGGTCGCGCCGCACACCGGCGAGCGCTCGCGCACCCGCGACACCAGCAGGTCGGCGGGGGAGTGGTCCATTGGGTCGACGGTACCGGCTCCAGCGCTCGCTGCCAGCCCCCGGCGCCGATAGATTGACGGCCATGGGACCGGTCACCGTACGGCTGTTCGCCGCCGCCCGCGAGGCGGCCGGCACCTCCGAGACGACCGTCGAGGCGGCCACGATCGGCGAGGTCCTCGACGCCCTCTCGCAGCGGTTCGAGGACCTGGGGCCCGTCCTGACGCGCTGCTCGATCCTGCTGGAGGGGACTCGCACCACCGACCGCGAGGTGCCGATCCCCGAGGGCGCCACGGTCGACGTGCTGCCGCCCTACGCCGGGGGCTGAGTCAGCCGCCGATCGCGCTCATGGGGCGGATCGGCTGGACGAACGTGGGCGAGTCGATGCCGTGCCCGGCGCGCTTGGCGGCGATGGACGACGTCAGGATCCGCACGAGGTCGTCGTCGGTGCCGCCCCCGCGCAGGACCGGCACCAGGTCGGACTCCTCGCGGGCGAAGAGGCAGTTGCGCACGTGGCCGTCGGCGGTGATCCGGATGCGGTCGCAGGCCGCGCAGAACGGCGCGGTCACCGAGGCGATGACGCCGACCGTCGCCGGTCCGCCGTCGAGCGTCCACGTGTCGGCGGGGGAGGAGCCGCGGTCGCCGACGGGCTCGAGCCGGAAGGCGGCGCCGAGCCGCTCGAGGATCTCGGAGCCGGGCACCATGTGGCCCCGGTCCCAGGTGTGGCCGGCGTCGAGCGGCATCTGCTCGATGAACCGCAGCTGCGCGCCGAGCGAGACGGCATAACGGACGAGGTCGACGATCTCGTCCTCGTTGACGTCGCGCATGGCGACGGCGTTGATCTTGAGCGGCGTGAACCCGGCAGCGCGGGCCGCCTCGATCCCGGCGAGCACGTCGTCGAGACGGTCGCGACGGGTCAGCTCGAGGAACTTCGCGCGGTCGAGGGTGTCGAGCGAGACGTTGACGCGCGCCAGCCCGGCCTCGCGCAGCGGCACGGCCAGCTCGGCCAGGCGGAGTCCGTTCGTGGTCATCGAGACCTCGGGGCCGAGGGCCGCGAGCCGGCGGACCACCTCGACGGCGTCCTTGCGCACGAGCGGCTCACCGCCGGTCAGCCGGATCTCGGTCACGCCGAGGCCGACGGCGACGCGGGCGACCCGCTCGATCTCGTCGGTGGTGAGGATGCTGTCGCGCTCGAGCCACGGCACGCCCTCGGCGGGCATGCAGTAGGTGCACCGCAGCGAGCACTTGTCGGTGAGCGAGATCCGCAGGTCGCGGTGGACGCGGCCGAAGCCGTCGACGAGCGTCACAGGCCCACCCACTCCGAGCGTCCGGCGTCGTCGGTCTGGCGCTTCCAGATCGGCACCTCGGTCTTGACCAGCTCGATCAGCGCCCGCGTCGACTCCAGCGCGGCGGCCCGGTGCGGGGCGGCGCTGGCGATCACGACGGCGACGTCGCCGACCTCGAGCGTGCCGTGCCGGTGCGAGACCGCGATCGTGGCGCCCGTGGCCTGTGCGACCCGCGCGGTGAGCGCTCGCAGCATGCCCTCCGCGTCGGGATGCGCCTCGTACTCCAGCCGCACGACGGTGCCGCTGGCCTCGGGGTCGTGGTCGCGGATCGTGCCGACGAAGACGTCGACCGCGCCGTGCTCGCGACCGCGCACGGCGTCGAGGTGCTCCGCGACGTCGAGGGACTCGTCCGTCACGCTCGCGTGGGCCACTCGACCGGACGGCGCCTCGGTGATCATGCCGCCAGCCTAGGCGGGTACGCGTGGACGCACCGGGCGAGCGATGGTCGGGATGACAGGATTTGAACCTGCGGCCCCCTGCTCCCAAAGCAGGTGCGCTACCAAGCTGCGCCACATCCCGTGAGGCACCGATCAGTGTACGGCGGGGCCGCGGCGGCCCGTTTGACCCGGCACCACGGGCGCCCCGTAGACTGAACGCTGGCCTGCGTGAGGACTCCGCGGGCTGTTACGAGCCCAACGACGCAGGAGTCAACACGTGAAGAGCAGCACCGAATCGCTGAGCCCGACCCGGGTCAAGCTGACCATCGAGGTGCCGTTCGAGGAGTTCAAGCCGAACCTCGACAAGGCCTACAAGACCATCGGTGCGCAGATCCAGATCCCCGGCTTCCGCAAGGGCAAGGTCCCGCCGGCGATCATCGACCAGCGTGTCGGCCGCGGCGCGGTGCTCGACGAGGCGCTGAACTCCGCCCTGCAGGGCTGGTACACGGCCGCCCTGCAGGAGACCAAGACGACCCCGCTCGGCCAGCCCGAGATCGACCTGACCAAGTTCGAGGACGGCGAGGCCATCGAGGTCACCGCCGAGGTCGACGTCCGTCCCACGCTCGAGCTGCCCGACGCCTCGGACATCGAGGTCACGGTCAAGGACATCGAGATCAGCGACGAGGACGTCACCGAGCAGCTCGACCAGCTGCGCGAGCGCTTCGCCACCTTCACCGACGTCGACCGCCCGGCCGCCGACGGCGACTCGCTGACGATCGACCTGTCGGCCGCCCACAAGGACGGCACGCTCATCGAGGACGCGCAGGCCGAGGGCCTGCCCTACGTCGTGGGCAAGGCGACGATGCTCGACGGCCTCGACGAGGCCGTGACCGGCCTGTCGAAGGGCGAGTCGAAGACGTTCGGCACGACGCTGCTGGGCGGCGACCTCGCCGGCCAGGAGGTCGACGTGACCGTCACCGTCCAGGAAGTGCGCCAGACCGAGCTGCCCGAGCTCGACGACGAGTTCGCCCAGATGGCCTCGGACTTCGACACGTTCGACGAGTTCCGCGCCGACCTCGTGGAGCGCCTCACGCGCGGCCGTCGCCTCGAGCAGGCCGCCGAGGCCCGCGACCTCGTCCTGGAGCAGATCGTCGACAAGGTCGACGCGCCGCTGCCCGAGGGCCTGGCCGAGAGCGAGCTGGCGAACCGCCGCCAGCAGATGGACCAGCAGCTCGCGATGGCCGGCCTTACGCTCGAGGACTACCTGCGCGACCAGGAGGACGGCAAGACCGTCGAGGAGTTCGAGTCCGAGCTCGAGAACGACGTCCGCAACTCGATCGTGGCGCAGTTCGTGCTCGACCAGATGGTCGAGGAGAACGAGTACGACCTCGACAACGACGAGCTGAGCCAGCACATCATGCGCCGCGCCCAGCAGTCCGGCGAGGACCCGAACTCGTACATCCAGCACATCATGGAGCACAACCACGTGCCCGAGATGATCGCCGAGGTCCTGCGCGGCAAGGCGCTCGCGTCGCTCGTCGAGAACGCCAAGGTGACCGACGAGTCCGGCAACGTGGTCGACCTGGCCAACCTGCAGGCCGACGGCACGATCGGCGGCCAGGACGCGGCCGAGTCCGACTCCGAGTGAGTCGCGGCGGGTCCAGCACCCGCCACCCACGCATCGAGGGCCCCCGCCAGCGGCGGGGGCCCTCGGCGTTCCGGGGCCCACGGTCCGAGACACGCCGCCCCGGGCGACCGGCGGTGCTGCACGATGGAGTCATGGCGACGGCGCGCACGACGGACATCGCGGCGCTCGCCCTCGAGTACGGCGACCGGCTGGTGCTGGGCACCGTCCGCGACGTGCACGGCGCCGTCGCGCGCCGCGCGTTCCGCGCCACCCGGCTGCTCGGCAGCCGGGTCCCCGAGTCCGTCCACGACGCCATCACCGGCACGGTCTACGGCGGGCTGTCCGGTGCCCTGAGGCTGTCGGGCAGCGCGGCCCGCGGGCTGGCCTCGCGCGGCATCGGCGCGCCCGTCGACGACTCGCGCTTCGGCCGCCAGGTCCGGGCCGCGGTCAACGGCCTCGTCGGCGACGAGCTGCGCCGGCACGGCGACCCGCAGGCCATCACCATGTCGCTGCGCCGTGACGGGCTCGACGTCGGCGTGACGCCGTGGGAGCTGCGGCGCGCCTACCCCGGCGCGACCGGCCACGTGGTGGTCCTCGTCCACGGCCTGTGCGAGAGCGACGAGTCGTGGCTGCTCGGCCGGCGCGACCGGCCGACGTACGCCGAGCGGCTCGCCGCCGAGACCGAGGCGACGCCGATCGTCCTGCGCTACAACACGGGCCTGCACGTGTCCGAGAACGGCCAGCACCTCGACCAGCTGCTCGAGCAGCTGCTGGACGCGTGGCCCGTCGCGATCCACCGCATCACGCTGGTCGGGCACTCGATGGGCGGCCTGGTCGTCCGCGCCGCCACGAACCGGGCGACGGTGTCGGGTCACCAGTGGACCCAGCGGGTCGGCGACGTCGTGTGCCTGGGCACGCCGCACGCCGGGGCGAACCTCGAGAAGGCCGCGCACCTGGGCGCCCGCATGATGCGGATCTGGCCGCAGTCGTCGCCGTTCGGCTCGATCCTCGACGCCCGCTCGGCCGGGATCGTCGACCTCCGCCACGGCTACATCACGGCCGACGAGTGGGAGGGCCAGGACCTGACGGCGCGCTGGGGGCTGGACCGCATCGCCGCCGCTCCGCTGGCGCACGCCGAGTACCATTTCGTCGCCACGACGGTGGGGGCGACGCCGCGTCACCCCGTCAGTGCCGTGCTGGGCGACCTCGTGGTCCACTTCTCGTCCGCCGCCGGGATCGGTCGCCGAGGTCCGGTCGTGCCGCGGGCGCGCCTGGAGTACGTGCCCTCCTCGCACCACTTCGCCCTCCTCAATCACCCGCGCGTGGCGGACTGGCTCGTCACGTGGGTGAGGTCGCGGCCACGACAGGCGCGACGGCTCGATCCCTGAATGTGACACTCACGGTGTCAACGTGGGTAGGCTGCCGGGCAACGACCACGACCAAGGAGGACCCGGTGGCCAATCGCGAGGAGATCTCGGCATCCATCGAGATCGACGCCAGCACCGAGCAGGTCTGGGCGCTCGTCAGCGACCCGACCCGCATGCCCGAGTGGAGCCCGCAGTGCCGCCGGACGATCATCCGCGGCGGGGGACCGGTCGGGGTCGGGACCCGCACGCTCAACATCAACCGACGCGGACGGCTGTTCTGGCCGACGCGCTCCAAGATCGTCGAGGTCGTGCCCCACCGCCGCTTCGCCTTCCGCATCGCCGAGAACGGCACGGTCTGGTCCTTCGACCTCGAGCCGACCCCGACGGGCACCCGGCTGACCGAGAGCCGTCACGCCCCGCACGGCGTCTCGGACCTCTCGAACTTCCTCACGCGCAACGTGCTCGGCGGCACCGAGAGCTTCGAGGCCGAGCTCGAGGACGGCATCCGCCAGACCCTCGAGCGCATCAAGGCCACCGCCGAGGGCGCGCGGGTCTGACTCAGGCGCCCCGGATGACGACCCGCAGGTCCTGCTCGGTCGTCGTCCCCGGCCGCCCGACCACGCGGTCCAGGACGACCGGGTGGTACGGGGTCAGCTCGTCGCGCCACCAGTCGCGCGGCTGGAAGTCCCACGTTCCGGCGGGCAGTGCCCTCAGCGAGGGGCCGAAGTCGCCGGGTGCGAAGCGCCCCGGGCGAGCGAGGCAGCGGCGCTGCTCCACGCACCGGAGGCCCTGGGCGAGGTCGTTCCACCACGGCGCCGCAGCACGGCCGGCCGTGACAGGGCGCGCATGCACGCGAGTGCCGACCGGCCCGAGCCGCGCAGGCACGGTGCGGGACGCCGTCCCCATGCGGACCGTCGTCACCGCGGCCACGCGGTCGTCCGAGGTCGCCTCGACCCGGTAGGAGCCCGGAGCGACCCGGCGGAAGACCGCACGGTCCGTCCCCGGCAGCACGAACGCCGACTCAAGGCGCTGGCCCGAGGCGTCCGTCATCCACAGCGTCGTGCCCGCGGGCGCCGTCACGGTCAGCGACGCGGTGCCCTCGCGGGGGACCAGGCGCCGGACACGCGTCACGTGCCCGGGACGCACGCGGACCACCGTGCTGTCGGTGCGGAGCCGCTCGTAGTCGGCGGTCATGCGGCGCCCGGACGTGAGACGGTACGTGCCGGCCGCCAGGCCGGACAGGCGGTAGCGCCCCGACTTGTCGAGTCGGACCTGACCGAGTGACGTCTCGCCGCGGTGCAGCTCGAGGTTCACGAGCGGGGACCAGCCCGTGCGTCGTGCCACGTCGACGGAGCCCGCGACGCCCGTGCCGCGCGATCTGGCCCGTACGTCGAGGCGGACGCGCGACGTGTCGCGGGCGATCCTGACCCTCCGCGTGACCTGCGGATCGTCGTGGACGCGGCCGGCAGAGCGGCCGTAGGTCACGTCGTACGTGCCGGGGGCCAAGCGCGTGATCGCGAAGCGACCGTCGAGGTCGGTGAGGACGGTGCGGAGATCCTGGTCGGAGGCGCCGACGCGGCTCACGCGCAGCGGCCGCCGCCTCGCGGGGGCGCCGTCGACCCGGACGGTCCCCGTGATGGCACTGACCCTCCGGGCGTGACCGACCGCGGTGACGGCGCCGGCGCGCACGCGGACCGTCCGCGTGGACCAGCCGGCCGCGACCCGGTAGAGGCCCGGCGCGAGCCCCGTGAGCCGGTAGCGGCCGCGTGCGACGGCGGCGGTGGCGAGCGGACGGGCCGTGACGTCGGCCCGTTCGGGGGCGGAGTCGAACAGCCGCACCTTCCGCACGAGGGGAGCCGTGCCCGCGATGGTGCCCGGCGGCCGCAGCGTCACGTCACCGACATCGCGTGCCGTCCCGTCGGCCGGGAAGCCGTCGGGCTGCTGCAGGAGGCTGAACGTGGTGCCGGCGGGGCCGACGTAGGACTTCAGCAGGCCCGCCCGGGCGGCCGCCCGGCATGCCGTGCCGTCGCGCTGGCACAGGCGCAGGACGTAGCCGCCCGGGACGTCGGCGGTCGGCAGCGAGAAGCGGCCCTCGCGATCGGTGCTCGTGCGCGCGACCTCGCCGGCGTGCCTCGCGCCCGGCGCGAGCGCGAGCAGCTGGACCAGGAGTCCGGCCTGGGGGCGTCCGGCGGCGTCGACCGCGCGCCCGCTCACGGCCGGCTCGGCAGCCACGGCGGGGGAGGTCAGAGTGGGAACGAGCAGGGTGAGCGCCACGGCCGCGACCGTGAGCGCCGGCCGGACGCGGAGCATGTCCGGACTCTAGCTGCGGCAGGGGCCCGCTGTACGCCGATGGCGAACAAGTGCCCGGGGCACGTGTCTGTGTCCGCCTCGCGGTCTAGGGTCAATGACGTGAACGCACCCATGAGCCCCCAGATGGCCGTCGAGGCGGGGCCGTCCGACCTCGACGGGCACATCTACAACCGCCTGCTGAAGGAACGCATCGTCTTCCTCGGCTCCGAGGTCCGCGACCAGAACGCCAACGCGATCTGCGCGCAGCTGCTGCTGCTCAACGCCGAGGACCCCGAGGCCGACATCTACTTCTACATCAACAGCCCCGGCGGCTCCGTCGACGCGGGCATGGCGATGTACGACACGATGCAGTACATCTCCAACGACGTCGTCACCGTCGGCATGGGCCTGGCCGCCTCCATGGGCCAGTTCCTGCTCGCCGCGGGCACGGCCGGCAAGCGCTTCGCGCTGCCGCACACGCGCATCATGATGCACCAGCCCTCGGGCGGCATCGGCGGCTCCGCCTCGGACGTCAAGATCCAGGCCGAGCAGTCCATCCTGCTCAAGAAGCAGCTCAACGAGCTCCAGGCCAAGCACACCGGCCAGAGCGTCGAGCAGATCGAGGCCGACGCCGACCGCGACCGCTGGTTCACGCCGGCGCAGGCCAAGGAGTACGGACTGATCGACGAGATCGTCAACACGGCAGGAGAGGTCCGATGAGCTACTACATCCCGCAGTGGGAGGAGCGCACCTCCTACGGCTTCCGCCGCATCGACCCGTACGCGAAGCTCTTCGAGGACCGCATCATCTTCCTCGGCACGCCGATCAGCGACGACGTGGCCAACGCCGTCACGGCGCAGCTGCTGTGCCTGCAGTCGATGGACCCCGACCGCGACATCAGCATCTACATCAACAGCCCGGGCGGCTCGTTCACCGCGCTCACGGCGATCTACGACACGATGCGCTACGTCAAGCCGGACGTGCAGACGTTCTGCCTCGGCCAGGCCGCCTCGGCCGCCGCGGTGCTGCTGGCCGCCGGCACGCCGGGCAAGCGCTTCGCGCTGCCGAACAGCCGCATCCTCATCCACCAGCCCTACACCGAGGGCACGGGCGGCCAGATCTCCGACCTGGAGATCCAGGCCAACGAGATCATCCGCATGCGCGAGCTGCTCGAGAAGATGATCGCCGAGGCGTCGAACAAGACGCCCGAGGAGGTCAGCCGCGACGTCGAGCGCGACAAGATCCTGACGGCCCCCGCCGCCGTCGAGTACGGGATCATCGACCAGGTCCTCGAGACGCTCAAGACCCCGGTCTGAGCGACACGTCCGGACGCAACACTCGTTGACGGGTCCCCCACGAAGCCCCTTTGTGGCATCGTGGGGGGACCGTTCGGAAACGACAGGAAACACGCATGGCCCGCATTGGTGAAACCGCCGACCTGCTGAAGTGCTCCTTCTGTGGCAAGAGCCAGAAGCAGGTCAAGAAGCTCATCGCCGGCCCCGGCGTCTACATCTGCGACGAGTGCATCGACCTGTGCAACGAGATCATCGAGGAGGAGCTCGCCGAGGGCGCCGAGGTGAGCCTCGGTGAGCTGCCCAAGCCGGCCGAGATCTACGAGTTCCTCAACACCTACGTCGTCGGCCAGGAGGGCGCCAAGAAGTCCCTCGCCGTCGCCGTCTACAACCACTACAAGCGCGTGCAGGCGCAGGCCTCCGGCCGGCTCAACAAGGACGAGAACGTCGAGCTGGCCAAGTCCAACATCCTCATGGTCGGACCCACGGGCTGCGGCAAGACCTATCTCGCCCAGACGCTGGCGCGCATGCTGAACGTCCCGTTCGCGATCGCCGACGCCACCGCGCTGACCGAGGCCGGCTACGTCGGCGAGGACGTCGAGAACATCCTGCTCAAGCTCATCCAGGCCGCCGACTACGACGTCAAGAAGGCCGAGACGGGCATCATCTACATCGACGAGATCGACAAGATCAGCCGCAAGAGCGAGAACCCGTCGATCACCCGCGACGTGTCCGGCGAGGGCGTGCAGCAGGCGCTGCTGAAGATCCTCGAGGGCACCACCGCCTCGGTGCCCCCGCAGGGCGGCCGCAAGCACCCGCACCAGGAGTTCATCCAGATCGACACGACGAACGTCCTGTTCATCGTGGGCGGCGCGTTCGCCGGCCTGGACCAGATCATCGAGCAGCGCAGCGGCAAGAAGACGCTCGGCTTCAACTCCGACATCACCGCCACCGTGCCCGACGACGAGGCGCAGAAGCTGTCGAAGGTCGTCCCGACCGACCTGCTCAAGTTCGGCCTGATCCCCGAGTTCATCGGCCGTCTGCCGGTCATCGCGGCGGTCAACAAGCTGGACAAGAAGGCGCTCGTGTCGATCCTGACCGAGCCGCGCAACGCGCTCACGAAGCAGTACATCCGGCTGTTCGCGATCGACGACGTCGAGCTGGAGTTCACGGACGAGGCGTGCGAGGCGATGGCCGACCTGGCCCTCGAGCGCGACACCGGCGCCCGTGGCCTGCGCTCGATCGTCGAGGACGCGCTGCAGGACGTCATGTACGAGATCCCCAGCCGCGACGACGTGGCCAAGGTGATCGTGACCGCCGAGACCGTCCGCGGCCAGTCCGGCCCGCGCGTGATCACGCACGACGGGGCCAACAAGCGCGCCAGCTGACGCTCCGCCGATGTCGCCGCCGTGCGGCGCGCGGTAGCGTCGACCCATGGTCGACATCACGCTCTTCGGGGCCACGGGCTTCACCGGCGGGCTGACCGCCGACTACCTCGCCGTGCACCTGCCCCACGGGGCCACGTGGGCGATCGCGGGCCGCACGCGCGCCAAGCTCGAGCAGGTCGCGGCGCGCATCGCCGCGACCGGCCGGACCGCTCCGGAGATCGTCGTCGCGGACCTGGCCGACGAGGAGTCCATGGCCCGGATGGCCGCGGACACGCGCGTGCTGATCAGCACCGTCGGCCCGTACCTGCAGCACGGCGAGCCGGCCGTCAAGGCCGCCGCCGAGGCCGGGATCGACTACGTCGACCTCACCGGCGAGCCGCAGTTCGTCGACGAGATGTGGCTCAAGCACCACGAGACCGCGGTCCGGACGGGCGCCCGCCTGGTGCACGCGTGCGGGTTCGACTCCATCCCGTACGACCTCGGCGTCCTGTACACGATCGACCAGCTGCCCACGGGCGTGCCGATCACGATCAAGGGCTACATCCGCGCCAAGGCGTCGTTCTCGGCCGGCACGTACCAGTCGGCCCTGGGCCAGATCTCGCAGTTCCGCGGCTCGCAGGCCGCCGCGAAGCGCCGCCGTGCGAAGGAGCGCCGTCCCGCCGGGCGACGCGTCCGCGGTGGCGGCTCCCCGGGTCGCGCGGAGCCGCCCGTGAAGGGCTTCGGCGTCCCGCTGCCGACCCTCGACCCCCAGATCGTCCTGCGGTCCGCGCGGGCGCTGGACCGCTACGGGCCGGACTTCACGTACGAGCACTACGCGCACTTCCGGACGCGTCGCATGCTGGCGCTCGCGGCGCCCGTGCTGGGCGCGGTGGCGGTCGGCGCGCAGATCCCGCCGGTCAAGGCCCTGCTGATGCGGCTCAAGGCGTCGGGGGACGGGCCCAGCGAGGAGCAGCGTGCGGCGTCGTGGTTCACCCTCACCCTGGTGGGGGAGGGCGGCGGCAGGAAGGTCGTCTCGACCGTGCGCGGCGGCGACCCCGGCTACACCGAGACCTCGAAGATGCTGGCCGAGTCGGCGATGTGCCTGGCGTTCGACGAGCTGCCCGAGGTCGCGGGCCAGACCACGACGGCGGTGGCGATGGGCTCGGCGCTGGTCAACCGCCTGCAGAACGCCGGGATCGACTTCTCGGCGCGGGTCGTGGAGCCGGACGGCGCCTAGGCCAGGACGACCTCGACGCCGGCCTCCTCGAGCATCGCCTTGTCCTGGGCGTCGATGCCGTCGTCGGTGACGACCGCGGTGGCGTCGGCCAGTGCGCCGAACGAGAACACCTGCTCGGGACCGAACTTGGTGGAGTCGGCCAGGACGACGGTGGTGCGCGCCGACGTCAGCAGCGCGCGCTTCACGGCCGCCTCCTCGGCGTCCTGCGTGCTGAAGCCGTGCTCGGCCGAGATCCCGTTGGTGCCGATGAACGCCACGTCCGCACGCGTCCCCCGCAGTGCCTCGACCGTCGGCTGGCCGACCGCGACGCCGGTGACCTCGCGGATGCGCCCGCCGATCGTGTGCAGCGCGATGCCGTCGTGGCCCAGCAGCTGGTGGGCGGTGGCGACGCTGTGCGTCAGCACCGTCAGCCGCCGGTCCACGGGAAGCAGCTCGGCCAGGTGCGCCACGGTGCTGCCGCCGTCGAGCAGGACGCTGCCGCCGGCCTCGGGCAGGAACGCCGAGGCGGCACGCGCGATGCGGGCCTTCAGCTCGGGCCGCTCGCCGGTGCGCTGGGCCAGGGTGGCCTCGAGGCGCGAGTAGGCAGTCGACAGGACCGCGCCGCCGTGGACCCGTCGAGCCGTGCCCGCGCGCTCCAGGACGGCCAGGTCGCGCCGGATCGTCTCGGTGGACACGGACAGCTCGGCGGCCAGCTCGTGGACCGACACGCGGCCGTGCTGCGTCAGCCGCTCCGCGAGCAGGACCTGTCGTTCCGCTGCGTACACGTGACCTCCCCCTGTGGTGCCGTGTGGCTTCCCGTGGGAGTCTAACGCGATCAGGCGTCGGCGAGCGTGGCCTCGACCACGAGGGCGCCCTCGGCGGCCTTGGTCTCGACGTCGCCGACGATGCGGCCGGCGGCGCGCACGTCGGGCAGCGCCGACTCCAGCAGCTCGAGCGTGGCGGCGTCACCGGCGACGGCGACGTGCGTGACCTCGGTGCGCTGGCTGACCTTGGCGGTCGACTTGGCGCCGCGGATGCCCGCCAGCGCCTCGCCGGCCACGCCGAGCAGCCGCGCGTCGAACGTCTCGACGGCGAGGTCGGCGTCGACGGCCGGCCAGGCGGCGCGGTGGATCGAGCCCTCCTGCCACCACGACCAGACCTCCTCGGTCACGTACGGCAGGAACGGCGCCAGCAGGCGCAGCTGCACCGACAGGGCGAGCACGAACGTGGCCTTGGCCGACGTGCCGGCCTCGTCCTCGCGACGCGCGCGCTCCTTGACCAGCTCGAGGTAGTCGTCGCAGAAGTCCCAGAAGAACTTCTCGGTGACCTCGAGCGCCGAGGTGTAGTCGTAGGCCTCGAAGTGCGCCGTGGCGGCCTCGACGACGTCGCGCAGGCCGGTCAGCAGGGCACGGTCGAGCGGCTCGGTCACGAGCGCCGGGTCCAGCAGCGACGCGTCGGCGCCGAGGCCGTACTGGTCGACGGGCGCCACGACGAACTTGCTCGCGTTGAGCACCTTCATCGCGAGGCGGCGGCCGACCTTCATCTGTGTCTCGTCGAACGGCGAGTCCGCGCCCGGGCGGGCGCCGGCGGCACGCCAGCGCACGGCGTCGGCGCCGAACTTGTCGAGGATCTCGTCGGGGACGACGACGTTGCCCTTGGACTTGGACATCTTCTTGCGGTCGGGGTCGACCACGAAGCCCGAGAGCGCGGTGTGCTTCCACGGCACCTGGCCGAACTCCTGGTTGGAGCGCACGACCGTGGAGAACAGCCACGTGCGGATGATGTCGTGGCCCTGCGGCCGCAGGTCCATCGGGAACGTGCGCTCGAACAGGTCGAGGTCGCGCTCCCACCCGCACACGAGCTGCGGCGTCAGCGAGGACGTGGCCCACGTGTCGAGCACATCGGGATCGGCGATGAAGCCGCCCGGCTTGCCGCGCTGGGACTCCTCGTAGCCGGCCGGGGCCTGCGAGGCCGGGTCGACCGGCAGGTCGTACTCGGGCGCGAGGATGGGCGAGTCGTAGTCCGGCTCGCCGTCCTCGTCCAGGCGGTACCAGACCGGGAACGGGATGCCGAAAAAGCGCTGGCGGCTGACCAGCCAGTCGCCGTTGAGACCCTCGATCCAGTTCGTGTAGCGCGACTGCATGTAGCCCGGGTGCCAGTCGATGTCGTTGCCGAGGTCGACCAGGTGCTGGCGCAGCTCGGCGTCGCGGCCGCCGTTCTTGATGTACCACTGGCGCGTCGAGACGATCTCGAGCGGCTTGTCGCCGCGCTCGTAGAAGTTCGCCTTGCGCTCGGTCGCCTGCGGCTCGCCGTCGAGGTCGCCGGACTCCCGGAGCGCGGCCGCGATCGCCTCGCGCGCGCTGAACGTGGTCTTGCCCGCGAGCTCGGCGTACACGCCCTCGCCCGGCCCGCCGGCGATCCACTCGGGGACCTCGCGCAGGATGCGGCCGTCGCGGCCGATCACGGTGCGGTTGGGCAGGTCGAACTCGCGCCACCACTGGACGTCGGTCAGGTCGCCGAAGGTGCAGCAGTGGACGATGCCCGAGCCCTTCTCGGGGTCGGCGAGCGTGTGCGCGAGCACGGGCACCTCGACGCCGAACAGCGGCGAGTGCGCGGTCGTGCCGAACAGGTGCTGGTACCGCTCGTCGTCGGGGTGCGCGATGAGCGCGACGGCGGCGGGCGTCAGCTCGGGGCGGGTGGTCTCGATCCACACCTTCCGGCCGTCGGCCAGGTGGTACGAGACGCGGTAGTAGTGGCCCGGGTAGTCACGCGCCTCGAGCTCGGCCTGGGCGACCGCCGTCTGGTACGTGACGTCCCACATCGTGGGGGCGTCCTGGCTGTAGGCCTCGCCGCGCGAGAGGTTGCGCAGGAACGCGCGCTGGCTCGTGGCCTGCGCGTCGTGGCCGATCGTCGTGTAGGTCTGCGACCAGTCGACCGAGAGGCCGAGCGTGCGCCACAGCTTCTCGAAGACCTGCTCGTCACGGACGACCAGCTCGTTGCACAGCTCGATGAAGTTGCGGCGGCTGATCGGGACCTGCTTCTTCGGGTCCGGCTTGGCCGGCGGCGTGAAGTCGGGGTCGTACGGCAGCGACGGGTCGCAGCGGACGCCGTAGTAGTTCTGGACGCGGCGCTCGGTGGGCAGGCCGTTGTCGTCCCAGCCCATCGGGTAGAAGACCTCGAAGCCGCGCATGCGCTTGTAGCGCGCCACCACGTCGGTGTGCGTGTAGCTGAAGACGTGACCCACGTGGAGCGAGCCCGACACCGTCGGGGGCGGGGTGTCGATCGAGTAGACCTGGTCGCGCGTCTTGCTGCGATCGAACGCGTAGGTGCCCTGCTCGGCCCATACGCCGACCCACTTCTCCTCGAGGCCTTCGAGGACGGGCTTCTCGGGAACGCGGCTCTGTGTCGTCACGAGGGTCGATTCTACGTGGCGCGGCGGGTGCCCGGGCCCGCGGCGCCCGCGGTCGTGGAGGATGGTCCGCGGAGGCGATCAGATGACCGAGGCAGGCAGGCCGACGATCCACGTCGTGGCGGCGTTCACGACCGACCCCGACGACCGGATCCTCATGGTCCGCAAGCACGGATCGCAGGTGTTCATGCAGCCCGGCGGCAAGCCCGAGCCGGGGGAGGAGCCGGTCGAGGCGCTCGTGCGCGAGCTGGCCGAGGAGCTGCTCGTGGAGGTCGACCCGGACGACCTCGCGGTGTGGGGCCGGTTCGAGGCCGACGCCGCGAACGAGCCGGGCCACCACCTCACGGCCGACGTCTTCGCGCTGCGCCTGGAGGCCGACGTGTCGGCCGCGGCGGAGATCGCCGAGGCGCGCTGGTTCACCCGCGAGGAGGCGGCCGCCCTGGGCGACCGGCTCGCGCCGCTGGCCCGCCGCATGCTCGAGCTGCCCGAGGTGCGCTCGCGCTTCCGCCCCGCCCGGTTCGACCGTCCCCTCGAGACCGAGCGCCTGCGGCTGCGGCTCATGACGCCCGACGACGTCGACGTCGTGCACTCGTACCAGTCGCGCGAGGACGTGGCCCGCTTCATGACGTGGGGTCCGCGGACCCGCGAGGACGTCGCCGACCGCGTCGCCCACTGGTCGCGCGCGGACCGGCTGCGTGCCGAGGGCGACTACCTCCAGCTGGGCGTGGAGCGCCGCGAGGACGGTGCCCTCCTGGGGCACCTGTACCTGCGGATCGCCTCGCTGGACAACCTCACCGCGAGCATCGGCTGGACGGTGCACCCCGACCACCAGGGGAACGGCTACGCCACCGAGGGCGCCACGGCGCTGCTGTCATGGGTGTTCGGCCGGCTCGGCATCCACCGGGTCGTGGCCGATCTCGATCCGCGCAACACCGAGTCGGCGGCACTGTGCCGCCGACTCGGCATGCGGGAGGAGGCGCGCTTCCGTCAGGACCTCTGGTCCAAGGGCGAGTGGACCGACACCGGCGTGTGGGCGCTGCTGTCGTCGGACTTCGCCGAGCGCTGACCCTCGGTCCGCCACAGCCGGCTCGGCCACCAGATGTGCCGGCCGATGTCGAGGTTGAGCGCGGTCACCAGCACCGACCGGACGATGATCGTGTCCAGCAGGACGCCGATCGCGACGGCGAACCCCAGCTCGGCGAGGAACACGATCGGCAGGGTCGCCAGGGCCGAGAACGTGCCCGCCAGCACCAGGCCGGCCGACGTGATCACGCCGCCCGTCGCGGCGAGGCCGATGAGCGCGCCGCGCCGGGTCCCGTGCACGATCGACTCCTCGCGCACGCGGGTCATCAGGAAGATGTTGTAGTCGATGCCCAGCGCGACGAGGAAGACGAACGCGAACAGCGGGAACGACGAGTCCGCCCCGGCGAAGTCGAACACGTAGTGGAAGACCAGGGCGCTGATGCCCATGGCGGCGGCGAACGACAGCACGACCGTGCCGAGGAGCATGAGCGGCGCGGCGATCGACCTCAGCAGGACCATGAGCACGAGCAGGACCACCACGAGGATGATCGGGATGATCAGCCGGTTGTCCTGCGCCGAGGCGTCCTGGACGTCGAGGTTGAGCGCGGTGTTGCCGCCCACGAGGGCGTCCGCGCCGTCGATGGCGTGAACCGCGTCGCGGGCGTCCTCGATCGCCGTCCGCGCGGCGGCGGAGTCCGCGGGCACCGACAGCGTCGCCTCGAGGTAGGCCAGGTCGCCACTGTCGCGCGGCTGTGTGACCGAGCCGGCCGCGATGCCCTCGACGCCGGCGAGCGCCTCGCGCACCTCGCCCGCCTGCGCCGCGTTGATGATGACCTGGACCGGCTCGCCCGCCCCGGCGGGGAAGTGCTCGGCGATGCGCTCCTCGGCGACGACCGAGGGCTGCGTCGTGGTGAACGCCTCGGCGTTCGTCAGGCCGGTCGCGTCCAGCTTGACGACGCCGAACGACAGCGCCAGCAGCACGAGTGTCGTCACGACCCAGACGGCCCGCGGCGCCTTCGCGATGCGCCGGCCGACCCGGGCCCACAGGCCGTCGTCCGTCCGCTGCGGGTCGCCGAAGTGCGGGATGAACGGCCAGAACACCCAGCGGCCGAAGATGACCAGCAGGACCGGCAGCAGGACGAGCATGAGCAGCAGGGCGACGGCGATGCCGGCGGCGCCGACGGGTCCGAGCCCGGCCGTCGAGTTCATCTGCGCGAACGTCAGGCACAGCAGGCCGATGATGACGGTGCTGCCGCTGGCGAAGATCGCCGGGGCGGCGCGGTGCAGCGCGTGGGCCATCGCTTCATGGCGGTCCTCGAAGCGCCGCAGCTCCTCGCGGTAGCGGGCGACGAGCAGCAGCGCGTAGTCGATGCCGGCGCCCAGGACGAGGACGCTGAGGATGCCGGCGCTCTGGCCGTTCACGGTCAGGCCCTGCTTCGCCAGCAGGTACACCAGTCCTTGGGCGGCGAAGACGCTCATGAGCCCGCAGAACAGCGGGATGAGCCACAGGATCGGGCTGCGGTACGTCAGCAGCAGCATGACGATGACGACGCCGACCGCGGCGAGCAGCAGGATCCCGTCGATGCCGGCGAACGCCTCGGCCTGGTCGGCGCCGAGCCCGGCGGGTCCGCCGATGTCGACCCGCAGGTCCGTGTTGGCGACCGCGTCCGTCGTCGCCGACCGGATGTCGTCGATCCAGTCGGGCAGGTCCTCCCAGCCCTCCTCGTCCAGGACGAGCGGGACGATCAGCTGGATCGCCTCGCCGTCCTCGCTGGGGATCGGCCCGACGACCTCGCCCAGCGGGACGTCCGAGAGGTCCCCGATGTCCCGAGCGGCCGCCTGCGCCGCGGCGAGGTCCTGCGGCGTGACCGGCCCGTCGGACGTGAGCAGGACGATGGCGGGCGCCATGTCCTCGTCGTAGAACTCGCCGGCCTTCTCGATGACCTGCGTCGACTCCGCCTCGTCGGGGAGCCATGACGCGATGTCGTTGTCCTGCACCTCGGCCAGCTTGCCCCCGTACATCCCGAGTCCGGCGACGAAGACGAGCATGAGGGCGAGGACGCCCCACTTGACCCAGCGATGGGTGATCCACCCGGCGACCTGTCGATTCATCCGTCCAGTCTGCTCCGGCCGGAACCCTGTGAACATGGGGGATTTCCCTGATTCGAACCTCCGTTTCCACCCCGGTCACAGCCGTCTCGCAGGCCCCTCCCGCGGCCCGGCCGGGACCGTCCCGGGCGGCCGGGCGGCGGCAAGGTGACCCGTGCGGAACGCACTGGGATACTGGAGCCGATGAGGCCCACGTACCCCGAAGTCGAGCTCGCCCTGCTGTCGCGCTGGCCCGAGACCCGGCTCGAGCCGTCGCTCGACCGGATCCGCGCCATCTGCGAGCTGATGGGCGACCCCCAGAACGCCCAGCCGGTCGTGCAGCTGACGGGCACGAACGGCAAGACCTCCACGAGCCGGATGATCGACGCGCTGCTGCGCGCCCTCGACCTGCGCACGGGTCGCTTCACCAGCCCGCACCTGCAGCGCATCAACGAGCGCATCTGCATCGACGGCGAGCCGCTCAGCGACGAGCTCTTCGTCGATGCCTACGCCGACGTGGCCGTCTACGCCGACCTCGTCGATCGCGACCAGGAGCACCCGCTCAGCTTCTTCGAGATGCTCGTCGCGATGGGCTACGCGGCGTTCGCGGACGCGCCCGTCGACGTCGCCGTCGTCGAGGTGGGCATGGGCGGCGCGTGGGACGCCACCAGCGTCGCTGACGCGTCCGTCGCCGTGGTGACGCCGATCGACCTGGATCACACCAAGTATCTCGGCGACACGCCGGCCGAGATCGCCGTCGAGAAGGCGGGGATCATCAAGCCCGGCGGCCGCCTCGTGATGGCGTCGCAGCCGGGCGAGGTCCTCGAGGTCATGCTGACCCGCGCCGCCGAGGTGGGCGCACCGGTCGTGTTGGAGGGCGCCGACTTCGGCGTCGAGTCGCGCACCGCGGCCGTCGGCGGCCAGATGTTCACCATCCAGGGCGTCAAGGGCCGCTACGAGGACATCCTGCTGCCGCTGCACGGCGAGTTCCAGGCACGCAATGCCGCGCTCGCCCTGGCCGCCGTCGAGGTCTTCACCGGCGACGCCGAGCTCGACCCCGAGCTGATCCGCACGGGCTTCGGCGCCGTGACGTCGCCGGGCCGCCTCGAGATCGTCCGGCGCAGCCCCACGATCGTCCTGGACGCGGCCCACAACCCGCACGGCGTGCGGGCGATGGTCGAGTCGATCGGCGACGAGTTCACGTTCAACCCGCTCATCGGCGTGGTCGGCGTGATGGCCGACAAGGACGCCGAGGAGATCCTGCGCGAGCTCGAGCCGGTCGTCGCCCACGTGATCTGCACCCAGAACAGCACCGAGCGGTCGATGACCGCGCAGGAGCTCGGCGACATCGCCGCCGGCCTGTTCGGCGAGGAGCGCGTCACCGTGGTCCCGCGCCTCGACGACGCCCTCGAGCGCGCCATCTCCTTCGCCGACGCCTCGAGCGAGGAGTTCCGCGACGCGATCGGCTCCGGCGGCGTCATCGTCACGGGCTCGGTCGTCACGGTGGGCGAGGCCCGCACGCTGCTGAAGGGGAGCGACCCCGCATGAGGCACATGTGCGCCACGATGCTCGCGCTGCAGGCGATCATCCTCGGCCTGGCGATCCCCGTCATGATCACGGTCGAGGACGTCCCGGCGTCCGTCGCCGCCCTGATCGGCGGCGGCCTCGCGGTGCTGTGCATCCTCGTGGCCGGGATGCTGCGCAGGCCGTGGGCCTACGTCGTCGGCCACCTCATCCAGGTCGCCACGATCGCCACGGGCTTCCTCGTCCCGATCATGTTCTTCATCGGCCTGATGTTCCTCGCGCTGTGGCTCGGCGCGTTCTTCCTGGGCCGCCGGATCGAGGCCGACAAGGCTCGCTGGGCCGCCGCGGGGGAGTAGCCGCAGCCCTCGCGACGACGTACGGAGCGCACGTAGGCTGGAGTCATGGTGCGCGTGCTCGTGGTGGCCGACGAGATCTCGCCGGTGATCCATGACGCCGGGGTCCGCGCCATGCACCCCGACCTCGTCCTCGGCGCCGGTGACCTCCCGTGGGACTACCTCGAGTTCCTCTCGTCGATGCTCGACGTGCCGGTCGGCTTCGTCCCCGGCAACCACGACCCCGAGGTCGAGTCGCCCGCGGCGGGCTTCAAGGGCTGGCTCACCGGCAACGGCCTGCCGCACGAGGACCCGCGCCCGCTCGGGTGCACGAACGTGGACGAGGCGATCGTCGACCTGGCCGGCCTGCGGATCGCGGGACTGGGCGGCAGCATCCGCTACAACGACGGCCCCAACCAGTACACCGACGACGAGTTCACCAAGCGCGCCCGGCGGCTGCTGAAGCTCGTGGGCAAGCGCGGGGGCGGCGTCGACGTGCTGCTGACGCACTCGCCGCCGCGCGGGCTCGGCGACGGCGAGGACGACGACCTGCCGCACCAGGGCTTCACGGCCCTGCACGAGGTGATCGAGCAGCTCCGGCCGACATGGCACCTGCACGGGCACATCCACCCGTTCGGCCAGAAGCAGCCCGACCGCACGATCGGGGACACGACGATCCGCAACGTCGTGCCGTACCGGCTGATGGAGATCGAACCGCAGCTCGAGCGGGTGATGGGACATGGCTGACTCAGGATCGGCGCGGATCGACGCCGAGAGCGACTTCATGCGGGCCCGCCGGCTGCAGACGCTGTCGGCGCTCGCCGCCCGCCTGCGCGGGGACCACGAGGACACCTCGCGCGCACTGTCGTTCGACGAGGTCGTCGAGGCACTCGGCCGTCGTGGCGAGCGCCGGGTGGGGTTGCAGCTGATCCCGCTCGACGCGATCATCGGCTCGGTCGACAAGGTCCGCGACTTCGACCGCCGCTTCCGGCCGACCTCGGACAAGAGCCGTGCGCGGTGGGAGCGCATCGCCCGGGCCAGCCGCGTCGGCGAGGAGATCCCGCCGATCGACGTCTACAAGCTGGGCGACTACTACTTCGTGCGCGACGGCCACCACCGCGTCTCCGTGGCCCGCGCGCTGCGGCTCAAGCTCATCGAGGCCGAGGTCACCGAGGTCCAGACGCTGCTGGAGCCGCGTGACTTCGGCCGCCGCACCGACCTCGAGATGAAGCTGTGGCGCAAGCTCTTCCTGCAGCGCGTGCCGCTGGAGAAGTCGTGGCGCGGCAAGGTCACGGTCTCTGAGCCGTACGCCTACGGCGTGCTCGCCGAGATGGTCGAGGCCTGGGCCGCCCGCCGGATGCAGGCCGAGGCCGCGCTCATGGACAAGCAGGAGATGGCGCGGCGCTGGCTCGAGGAGGAGTACGTCCCGGTACTCGAGCTCATCTCGGACGCGGGTCTCAGGGGCGAGGACGAGACCGAGGCCGACGCCTACATGCGCGTCGCGGGGGAGCGGTACCGGCTCATCCGCGAGCACCTGTGGGACCGCGAGATCATGAACCAGATCAAGGGCCAGGCCCGCAAGCGCGCCAAGCGGCGCAGCTAGTCCCGGACGCGAGAGGGCCCGGTCCGCGTGGACCGGGCCCTCTCGTCGGGTGCGCCGCCCGTCAGGCGGTGATGCTCTCGCCGCTGGCCGCGTCGAAGACCGCGATCTTCGACGTGTCGACGTACAGCTCGGCGCGCTCGCCGGCCGACACCTTCGACTCGGCGCTGAGGCGCGCGTTGATCTGCGTGCCCTCGCCGGTCATGTCCTGGCCCGCGTCCTTCGCCAGGTCCGCCAGGTCGGCGTTGTCGGCGCCGCCCTCGACCGTGAAGTACGCGTAGACGTCCGAGCCCATCTGCTCGACGAGGTCGATCGTCGCGCCGACCCGGGCCCCGGGAGCGTCCGGGGCGACGAGCGAGGCGTCCTCGAAGTGCTCGGGGCGGATGCCCACGATGACGTCGCGGCTCGCGCTGCCCGACTGCAGCGAGGCGCGGGCCGAGTCCGGCACCGGCAGGTCGCCCAGCGCCGTGCGCAGCGTGTCGCCGTCGATCGTCGCGCTGAGGAAGTTCATCGACGGGCTGCCGATGAACCCCGCGACGAACAGGTTGTTCGGGCGGTCGTACAGCTCGGTCGGCGAGCCGACCTGCTGGATCTTGCCGGCGCGCATGACGACGACGCGGTCGCCCAGCGTCATGGCCTCGGTCTGGTCGTGGGTGACGTAGACCGTGGTGGTGCCGAGGTTCTTCTGGATCCGCGCGACCTGCGTGCGCATCTGGACGCGCAGCTTGGCGTCGAGGTTCGACAGCGGCTCGTCCATGAGGAACGCCTTGGGGCTGCGGACGATCGCGCGGCCCATCGCGACGCGCTGGCGCTGGCCACCGGAGAGGTTGGACGGCTTGCGCTCGAGGTGCTGCTCGAGCTCGAGCATGCGCGCCGCCTCCTGCACCTTCTGCTGGATCGTGGACTTGTCCACGCCGGCCAGGGTCAGCGGGAACGCCATGTTCTCGTAGACCGTCATGTGGGGGTACAGGGCGTAGGACTGGAACACCATCGCGATGTCGCGGTCCTTGGGCGCCTTGTCGTTGACGACCGTGCCGTCGATCTTCAGCTCGCCGGTGGTGATGTCCTCGAGGCCCGCGATCATGTTCAGGGTCGTGGACTTACCGCAGCCGGACGGGCCCACCAGGATGATGAACTCGCCGTCGGCGATCTGGAGGTTGAAGTCCTCGACGGCGAGCGCCCCGTCGGGGTACCGCTTGACGACGTGGTCCAGGACGATTTCAGCCATGATGATTCCTTTCAGCCCTTGACGGCGCCGCTGGTGAGGCCGGCAACGATCCGGCGCTGGAAGAAGAGGACGAAGATGACGATCGGGATCGTGATGACCACCGCGGCCGCCGCGATCGACTGGGTGGGCTTCTCGAAGGTCGTGGCACCCGTGAAGTAGCTCAGGGCCGCTGGAACGGTGCGCGAGCGCTCACTGGAGGTCAGCGAGATCGCGAACAGGAAGTCGTTCCAGCACGAGATGAACACGAGGATGGCGGTGGTGAACACGCCCGGCATGGCCAGCGGCGCGATCACCTTGCGGAACGCCTGGTACGGCGTGGCGCCGTCCATCTTGGCGGCCTTCTCGAGCTCCCAGGGGATCTCGCGGAAGAACGCGCTCAGCGTGTAGATCGCCAGCGGCAGGGCGAACGTGATGTAGGGGATGATCAGGCCGAGCCACGTGTCGAACAGCCCGATCCCGGTCAGGATCTTGAACAGCGGCGTGACCAGGGCGATCTGCGGGAACATCGCGATCATGAGCGAGGCGCCGACCACGAACTTCTTGCCCGGGAAGTCCAGGCGGGCCACCGCGTAGGCGGCCATCGTGCCGACGACGATCGCGATGAACGTCGAGATCAGGCAGATGCCGATCGAGTTGATCAGCGCGCGCGTGAAGTCGTCGTTCTTGAAGATCGCCTGGTAGTGCTCGCCGGTGATCTGGCTCGGCAGGAAGGAGCCGTCGTTGAGGATGGAGTCCGGCTTCAGGGACAGCGAGACGATCCACACGACGGGGATGAACGCGTAGATCAGGACCAGTGCGTTCACGCCCCACCAGATCGCCCGGCTCTTGGTGGTCTCGGTCGTGGTGCTCATCAGCGCCTCCCCTCGTCGGAGCCGGGAGCGGCGGCGCCGAACAGCTTGACGAAGATGACCGCGATGATCGCGATCGTGATGAAGATCAGCACCGACATCGTCGAGCCGATGCCGAGGTTGAGGCCTCGGATCAGGTTGTTGTAGGCGACGATCGAGACGCTGGACGTCTCGTTGGCGCCGCTGGTCAGGACGTAGATGTTGTCGAAGACGCGGAACGCGTCCAGCGTGCGGAACAGGACGGCCACGAGGATCGACGGCTTGATGAGCGGGACCGTGACCTTCCAGAACCGCTGCCAGGCCGACGCGCCGTCCATGGAGGCGGCCTTCATGAGGTCGTCGGGCACGAGCGCCAGGCCCGCCATGAGCAGCAGCGCCATGAACGGGATGGTCTTCCAGACCTCGGCCAGGACGATGATCCAGAACGAGCTCCACTGGCCGGTCAGCGGTGCGTTGTCGCCGGCGAGCCAGCCGATGTCCTGGCTCCAGGCGAAGCGCCAGCTGAACGCGGCGACGACGGTGACGATCGCGTACGGCACGAGGGCGGACGTGCGGACGAGTCCGCGGCCCACGATCGTGCGGTGCATGACGATCGCCAGGCCCATGCCGAGCGCCAGCTCGAACGCCACGCTGACCACGGTCAGCAGGAGCGTGAAGCCGAAGGCCTGCCACCAGATGTCGCTGGTCAGGACGGTGACGTAGTTGTCGAGGCCGACGAACTCGTTCTCGTCCGGGGTCCGCAGGTCGGCGCGGAACAGCGACAGGTAGATGGCGTAGAGGATCGGGTAGGCCGTGACCGCGAGCATGAGGATCACGGCCGGCGCCACGAGCATCAGGCCGAGGCGCCGCTCGGCTCGCTTGCCCTCACTGTGGCGCTGCTGCGCGATCCGCGTGCCCTCGTCGTCCTCCTGGAGGGTCTTCTCGATGACGCTCATGGCAGGATCCCCTTCCCCGCGATCGCGTCCGTGATGGAGCTGTCGAGCTTCTTCGCCGTGTCCTCGGGCTTGATGCTCGACGGCGGCGACAGCGTGGACGAGATGATGGTCGAGATGTTCTGGTAGACCGGCGAGATCGGTCGCGAGCTGGCGGTCTCGAGGGACTCCAGCAGGATCGGGCCCTGCGGGTACGCCTCCTTGAACTCCGGCTCGTCGAAGACCTTCTCGTTGACGGGCGGCTCACCGGCGGTCAGCGCGTGCGCCAGCTGGTGCTCCGGCGAGCGCAGGCACATCGCCGCGTCGAACGCCTCCTCCGGGTGCTGGCTGAACTTGCTGATGCCGAAGTTCATGCCGCCGACCGTGACCTTGGAGGGCTGGCCCTCGACGGCCGCGGGGAACTTGGCGAAGCCCAGGTCCTCGGCGATCTCGGGGCTGGCCTCCTTCATCGCGCTGCCGACGTAGGGCCAGTTGAGGCTGAACGCGGACGAGCCGTTCTGCAGCTGGGCGAAGACCTCGGGCTCCTGCGAGTTCGACAGGGACCGGCTGGCCAGCCCCGACGTGGCGAGGCGCTGCAGCAGGCCGAGCGCGTCGGTCGTCTTGTCGTCGATCGTGGTCTCGGTGCTGTCCTCGTTGACGATCGTGCCGCCGAACGACGACAGGATCGTGTTGAAGCCGACGACGAGGCCCTCGTAGCGGGCGCCGGTGAAGCCGATCTCGTACGGATCGCCCTCGGCCTTGAGCTTCTCGGCCATGTCGAACATCTCGTCCCAGGTCTTCGGCGGCTCGCCGTTGCCGACCTTCTCGACGAGGGACTTGCGGTACCACATGAGCTGGGCGTTGGTGTGCTTCGGGATGCCGTACAGCTTGTCCTTCCACGTGGCCGTCTCGAGCGGCACCTCGAGGGTGTCCTTGGACGCCTCCTCGCGCTGCGCATCGGTCAGCGGCAGGATCCAGCCGGCCTCGGCGAACTCGGCGGTCCAGACGACGTCCATGCCCAGCAGGTCCATGCCCTCGTCGCCGGCGGCGAGGCGGCGGACCAGCTGCTCGCGCTGGCCGTCCGCGTCGCTGGGGACGAGGTTGCCGACGATCTTGTACTCGCCGTCGGCCTGCTGGTTGCAGTCCTCGATCAGCTTGTCGAAGCCGGTCGCGGACGCGCCGCCGAACAGGTTGATCGTGGGGACCCCGCCGTCGTCACCGCTGCCGCACGCCGCCAACGACGCGATGAGCGTCGCTGCGGCCGCGAGGCCGAGTCCTCGACGGGCCTTTCCGGTTCGCCATGTCACGTGCACCACCCGACCTTCCCCCGAGAGCCGGCGGCGTGCGACCTGGAGAAATGTGACGCCGCTCACACGAACGTACGGCGGCCGGGTGAAACCCGCAAGCCCAACGTGAGGGTTTCGTCAGCCCGGGACGATCCAGGCCGTCGTGTCGGTCGGCAGGCGGTGTCCGGCGAGCGGTCCGCTCACCGAGAGCAGCTCACCGTGCGGCAGGTCGATGGGCTCCTGGCCGAAGTTCGTGATGACCTGCATGCGGCGGCCGCTGGGGGTCACGTTCGTGAAGGCCAGCACGTCCTCGCCGAGGTCCTGCCAGTGCAGCTCGCCGCGGCCCAGGGCGTACTTGCGCCGCATCGACAGCAGCCGGCGGTACATCTCCAGCGTGCTGCCGGCGACGCCGTCCTGGCGGTTGGGGGCGAGGTCGCCGTAGACCTCGGGCTGCGGCAGCCACGTCTTGCCGGTCGAGTTGAAGCCGTAGGCGGGCTGGTCGGCGTGCCACGGGACGGGCACGCGGCAGCCGTCGCGGCCGACGTCCTCGCCGTTCGTGCGCGCGAACGTGGGGTCCTGGCGGACCTCGGGCGGCAGGGTGGTCGCCTCGGGCAGGCCCAGCTCCTCGCCCTGGTACAGGTAGGCCGATCCCGGCAGCGCGAGCATGACCGAGGTGGCGGCGCGGGCGCGGCGCAGGCCCAGTTCCGCGTCGGGCTGCGGGTGGTCGGGGCCGATGCCCAGCACGCGAGTGGGCTTGTCGATGTCGTAGGACAGTCGCGAGGCGTGACGGGGGACGTCGTGGTTGGACAGCACCCACGTCTGAGGCGCGCCGACGGCGGCCGTCGCGGCGAGGGCCGCCGAGATCGACTCGCGCTGGTCCTTCGCGCGCCACGGCGTCATGAGGTAGCCGAAGTTGAACGACTGGTGCAGCTCGTCGGCGCGGACGTACTTGGCGAGCGACTCGCTCGGCACGACCCACGCCTCGGCCACGAGGATGCGGTCGGCGTCCTCGCCCTCGACGCGGTACTCGTCGACGACGCGGCGCCAGTCGCGGTAGACGTCGTGGACCTCGGGCTTGTCCCACATGGGCTGGACCGAGGTGGGGTCGGTGGCGATGTCGTAGTCGGCGGGCGCGTCGGGCAGGCCCTCCTCTTTGTGCAGGCCGTGGGCGACGTCGATGCGGAAGCCGTCGACGCCGCGGTCGAGCCAGAAGCGCAGGATCGAGCGGAACTCCTCCTGGACCTCGGGGTTGTTCCAGTCGAAGTCGGGCTGCGTCGGGTCGAACAGGTGCAGGTACCACTGGCCCGGCGTGCCGTCGGGGTTGGTCGTGCGCGTCCACGCGGGGCCGCCGAACGTGCTCTGCCAGTTGTTGGGCGGGAACTCGCCGCCGTCGCCGCGGCCGTCGCGGAAGATGTAGCGGGCGCGCTCGGGGCTGCCGGGCTCGGCGGCGAGCGCGGCCCGGAACCACTCGTGCTCGCTGGAGGAGTGGTTGGGGACGAGGTCGACGATGACGCGCATGCCCAGCTCGTGGGCGCGGGTTGTGAGGGCGTCGAAGTCCTCGAGGGTGCCGAAGAGCGGGTCGACGTCGCGGTAGTCGGCCACGTCGTAGCCGGCGTCGTTCTGCGGGCTCGTGTAGAAGGGCGAGAGCCAGACCGCGTCGACGCCGAGCGTGGCGAGGTGGTCCAGGTGGGACGTGATGCCGGGCAGGTCACCGATGCCGTCGCCGTCGCTGTCCGCCCACGAGCGCGGGTAGACCTGGTAGATCACGGCGTCGCGCCACCACGCGTCGTTGCGGGCGGGGGTGCTGTCGACCATGGGAGCTCCTCGAACAGCGCGCGGGATAGGTTGTGCTCATGACGCAGCGCACGCTTGTTCTCATCAAACCCGATGCGGTCGCACGCGGCCTGGTGGGGGCCGTGCTCTCGCGGTACGAGACCAAGGGCCTGCGCATCGTCGCGATGGAGCACCGGTCGATCGATGCCGAGATGGCCGACGCCCACTACGCCGAGCACGTCGAGCAGCCCTGGTACCCGCCGCTGCGGGCGTTCGCGACCTCCGGGCCGCTCGTCGCGATGGTGCTCGAGGGTGACGAGGCGATCGACGTGGTGCGCGCCCTGAACGGCGCCACGGACGGCCGCAAGGCCGCGCCGGGGACGATCCGCGGCGACTTCTCGCTCTCCAACCGCGAGAACCTCGTGCACGCGTCCGACTCCGAGGAGTCGGCGGCGCGCGAGATCTCCCTCTGGTTCCCGGGGTTGTGACCCCGTGCGCAGGCCGATCCTGATCCAGGCCTGCGTCAACGGCGCGCGCCCGCCGGCGGTCCATCCGGCCCTGCCGGTGACGCCCGCGCAGATCTCCGACGACGTCCACGCGGTGGTGCTGGCCGGCGCCGACGCCGTCCACCTGCACGCGAAGGGCGACGACGGGCTGGACACGTTCGACCCGGACACGGTCGACGCCGTGATCACCGCGTGCAAGGTGGTCGCGCCGGGCCTGCCGATCAGCATCACGACGGGTGCCTGGGCGCTGCCCGACCCGGCCGCGCGCGTCGAGGCGATCCACGCCTGGTCGGTGCTGCCCGACGTGGCCTCGGTCAACTGGCACGAGGTCGGGGCGCTCGCCGTGGTCGAGGCGCTCATGGAGCGCGACATCGGCATCGAGGCGGGGCTGTGGACGCTCGAGGACGTCGAGGTCTGGGCTGCCTCGCCCGTGCGCGACGAGATGCGCCGGGTCCTGCTGGAGCTGCCCGACGGCATCGACGAGGACAAGACGGTCGAGCTGGCGCAGCGGATGATCGGCGGAGTGCGGGCCGTCAGCCCGCACGTGCCGATCCTGCTGCACGGCGAGGGCACGTCGGTGTGGCCGGCGCTGCGGCACGCGCTGCGGCTGGGGCTGCAGACGCGGATCGGTTTCGAGGACACGCTGCTGCTGCCGGACGGCGCGCACGCGCCCGACAATGCGAGCCTCGTGCGCGCCGCGCGCGAGCTGGCCGAGGAGCTGGCCTAGCCGTCAGTACTTCGGGTCGGCGTAGAAGACGACGTCCGACTTGGGCCGCTTGACCAGGTGCACGCCGCGCGGATGCTTCGTGCCGCCGCCGGCCGAGACGTTGCCCTCGATGACCCACACGTGGCTGCCGGAGACCTTCTGGACGATGCCGACGTGCGTGGGGCTGCCCTTGCGGAAGTAGCCGATGTAGGCGAGACGGCCGACACGAGCCGTGTTGGTGGTGCGGCCGCGCTTGCGCTCCGCCTTCAGCAGGGCCGGGTAGGACTTGGCCTTGATGACCGAGCCGGGCTTGCCTGCCGCGTACGCGAGCCACGAGGTGAAGAAGCCGCACCACGGGTCGTACGGGCCGGTGCGGCCGATCCACTTGTTGTACTTGCTCTTGCGCGGCGCGCTCTCGCGGTAGCCGACCTGCGACTTCGCGACGGCGACGAGGTCGGCGGCACCGAGCTTGGGCGCGACGGCCGAGGTGACCTTGTGCTTGGCCTTGCTGTTGACGTAGACGGCGCCGGTGCGGAACTGCTGCAGACAGCCGCGCTCGGGCAGGCCGCAGCGGATGTCGCCGGTGGGCGCGCCGAGCGAGCCGGCCGGGCCGCCGTGCGCGCGGACGCGTCCGACGGCGGCGCCGCGGACGACCCACGTGCGCGTGCCGTACTGGATCAGGATCGCCTTGGCGTACTCCTGCCAGGTGACCTTGCCGGAGCGCTTGAGCGTGCCCTTCTTGCCGCCCAGCAGGAAGGACAGCGACTTCTCACGCGAGGCGAGCGTGCGGCGGCCGGTCTGGACCTTGACCGTGACCTTGGGCGAGTAGCGGACCTTGGTGGCGACGGCGCGGTAGGTGCCGGCGCGGCGGTTGGTGGGCGACCAGATGTAGGAGCCGTCCTTCGCGGTGCGGACGGTGGCGACCTTGGTGCGGCCCTTCTTCGTGTCGCGGTAGATGCGCACCGCGACGTTCGCCTGAGGCTTGCCCTTCGTGGTGAAGACGCGCCCGCGCAGCCAGAAGTTCTCGCGCGTGAAGACGCGCGGCTCGTTGCCGCTGTTGAGGCGCAGGCTCACCCAGTACTTGCGGGTGGGCGCGCCGACGGCCTTCCGCGTCGAGGCCGCGGCGCCCTTCGCTGCCTGGCGCTGGACCGGCGCGGGTGCTGCGGTGGTCGGTGCCGCGGTGGGCTCCGGAGTCGGCTCGGTGGTCGGGGTCGCCTCGACGGGCTCGGTCTCGACCGAGGTGGTCGGCGACGGCTCGGCGGTCGGCTCGGAGGCGTGGCTGGGGACGGTCATCAGGGACGGGATGAGGGCCAGAGACACAGCGAGGCCCCACCGGCGTGCGACGCGAGTCATGACGAAAGCGTGCATCACATCCGTCACGGATGCACATCTGCGCGCGGAACAAGCGTGGTCTCCGAATGGGTGCCCTGAGGTGTGACCTGCGGCACTTGTGGCGTCACTTGCGTCCCTGGGCGACCGTCCGTCACAGCCGCTGTGGACGGACGCGGCACGTTCGTCCACAGGCGCCGAAAGGGCCTTGCCCCGGTCGCGGCGTGCCCGGCAGGATCGGGCGAACGTTCGGGTGGGAACGGCTTTCGGGGGGAAGCGATGGAGGTCTTGGGGGACCGCGTGCGCGCGCTCGTGCGCGAGCGGCGGATCGATCCGCGCACGGACGTCGAGGCGGTGCGCCGCGCGGCGGCCGATGCCGTCGCCGAGCACGAACAGCGCAGCCTGACCGGCGCGGTACGCGCGCTCGACGAGCCCGACCGGGTGGTCGGCGAGCTGGTGTCGGACCTCGTCGGGTTCGGGCCGCTGCAGCGGTTCCTCGACGATCCCGAGGTCGAGGAGCTCTGGGTGAACGAGCCCGAGCGGGTGTTCGTGGCGCGCGGGGGTCGCCACGAGCTCACCTCGGTCATGCTCACCGCGGCGCAGGTGCGCGAGCTCGTCGAGCGGATGCTGTCGTCGAGCGGTCGGCGCCTCGACCTCAGCCATCCGTTCGTCGACGCGATGCTGCCGGGCGGCCACCGGCTCCACGTCGTGCTCGACGGGATCTCGCGCGGGTTCACCGCCGTCAACATCCGCAAGTTCGTGGCCAGGGCGTCCGGTCTCGACGACCTCGTCACTCTGGGCACGCTCGACGAGCGGGCTGCGGGCTTCCTGCGGACGTGCGTCCAGGCGGGCCTCAACATCGTGGTCAGCGGTGGCACCCAGGCCGGCAAGACCACCTTGTTGAACTGTCTCGCTGCAGCGATCCCCGGGACGCAGCGGCTCGTGTCGGTCGAGGAGGTCTTCGAGCTGAAGACGCGGCATCCGGACTGGGTCGCGATGCAGACCCGGCAGGCCGGCCTCGAGGGCACCGGCGAGATCACGCTGCGGATGCTGTTCAAGGAGGCGCTGCGCATGCGGCCGAACCGCATCATCGTCGGCGAGGTCCGCGCGGAGGAGGCGCTCGACCTGCTGCTCGCCCTGAACTCCGGCCTTCCGGGGATGGCCTCGATCCACGCGAACTCGGCGAAGCAGGCGCTGGTGAAGCTGTGCACGCTGCCGCTGCTGGCCGGCGAGAACGTGTCGGCCAGTTTCGTCGTGCCCACCGTGGCGACGGCCGTCGACCTGGTGGTGCACACGGGCATCGACGCGAACGGCCACCGCGCGGTGCGCGAGATCGTGGCCACCACCGGGCGGTCAGAGAACGGCGTCATCGAGGCTGAGCCGGTGTTCGTCCGCCGCGACGGACGGCTCGAGCGCGGCCCGGGCACGCCCCAGCGACGGGAGGCCTTCGAGGCCGCCGGGATCGATCCGGGTGCGCTGTGGGAACACTGATCGGGCTCCTCTTCGGCGTCGGACTGCTGCTCGTCCTCGACAACTGGACGCCCCGGCCCCCGCGCCGGCTGGCGCCGTCCGGACCCGGTCCGGTTCGACGTCTCGCCGAGCGGGCCGGGATGCCGGGTGTCAGCACGCGTTCGGTGCTGGGAGCGTCGGCGGGCATCGGCATCGTGGCCGCGCTGGTGGCGCTCGGCGTGACGGGACTGCCGGCGATCGGACTGGTCGCCGCCGCTGCGGGGGCGTGGACGCCCTTCGCGCTCCTCCGCGGTCGCGCGGCGCGTCGCCAGCGCGAGCACGCGCAGGCCTGGCCGGACGCGGTCGATCACCTCGCCTCCGCCGTTCGGGCCGGTCTCTCCCTGCCCGAGGCGCTGATCCAGCTCGGCGAACGCGGCCCGGAGGAGCTGCGCGCACCGTTCGTGCAGTTCGGGCGGGACTACGGCTCGACCGGCCGCTTCGCCGAGAGCCTCGACCAGCTCAAGACCCGGCTGGCGGATCCCGTCGGCGACCGCGTGGTCGAGGCGCTGCGGATCGCGCGCGAGGTCGGCGGAGGCGATCTCGGGCGACTGCTGCGGTCGCTGTCGGCGTTCCTGCGCGACGACCTGCGCACCCGCGGCGAGATCGAGTCCCGGCAGTCCTGGACGGTCGGCGCGGCGCGACTGGCCGTCGCGGCGCCGTGGCTGGTGCTGGCGACGATGAGCCTCCAGCGGGACGTCATCTCCCGGTTCGCGACCCCGGCCGGGGTCACGCTTCTCGTCGGCGGCGCGGTCGTCTGCGCCGTCGCGTACCGGCTCATGCTGCGGCTGGCCCGTCTTCCGGTCGAGCAGCGGATCCTCGCATGATCGGCGCGGTGGTCGCCGGTCTGCTCGCGACCGGCGTGCTCCTCACGGTCGAGGGCTGGCGCCGTGCTCGGCGGCCCAGCCTCGCCGACCGCGTCCTGCCCTACGTGCGGGATGTCCACCCGGCGCCCAGCCGCCCTGCCGGGCACCTCCTCGGCGAGGTCTTCGGCCCGTCGTGGCGCCGGCTCACCTCGGCGATCGGCGAGTCCCTCGGCAGCAACGCCGCGATCGCCCGACGCCTGCGGGCGTGTGGGCTCGACGGCGACGTCGAGGCCTTTCGGCTCACGCAGGCGACGTGGGGCGCGATGGGCCTGGCCGGGACCGTGGCGGTCTCGATCGTCGCCTGGTCCGTGAGCCACCCGCCGGCCGTCGCCCTGCTGCTGTGGTGCGCGGCCGGACTCGTCGGCGGCTGCCTGGCGTGCGACCAATGGCTCTCGGCACGGGTCCGCTCCCACGAGGCCCGGCTGCGCGCCGAGTTCCCCACGGTGGCCGACCTGCTGGCGCTGTCCGTCGCCGCGGGCGAGAGTCCGGTCGCCTCGATCGAGCGGGTCACCCGCGTCAGCCATGGCGCCCTGTCACTCGAGCTCGGCCGCGTGCTCGCGCAGGTCCGCGCCGGCGACACGGTCGTCGCCGCCCTCGACGAGTTCGCCGCCCGTACGGGGGTCACCTCGATCGCCCGGTTCGCGGAGGCGATGGCCGTCGCGATCGAGCGCGGTACCCCACTGATCGACGTCCTCCACGCACAGGCGGCGGACGTGCGCGAGATGGCCCGGCGCGACCTGATCGAGACGGGCGGTCGCCGCGAGATCGCCATGATGATCCCGGTCGTCTTCCTCATCCTGCCCATCACGATCGCCTTCGCGTTCTTTCCCGGTCTGGTCGGACTCCACCTCTCGTCGGGTGGCTGAATGAAGGAGAACCGATGTACTCACTGATCACCTGGATGTACCGGCGTCGGTACGAGGAGCGAGGGGACGTGCCGGGCTGGGTGATGATCACCCTCATGACGGCGGGAGTCGTCGCGGGCCTGACCGCCATCGCCGGGCCGCGCCTCTCGACGATGCTCAACCAGGCCCTGTCCTCCGTCGGCGGCTGAGATGCGATGCCGGCGCCGGAACGAGCGCGGGGCGGCCGTGCCCGAGTTCGTGCTGGTCGTCGTCGTGCTGGTGCCACTCGTCCTCGGAATCGCCCAGGTCGCTCTCGTCCTGCACGTGCGGAACACGATGGTCGCCGCCGCGTCCGACGGAGCGAGGTCGGCGGCCATGCTGGGTGCGAGCCCGGACGCCGCGCGGCAGCGGGCACGCGAGGTCGTCCGCACGACGCTCGCCGACCGGTACGCCGACTCCGTCGTCGCCCGGCAGTCCGTCCGGGACGGAGTGGACGTGGTCGAGGTGACGATCCGCGGGGACGTGCCGGCACTCGGACTCTGGGGCCCGGGCGTGTCCGTCGAGGCCGTGGGTCACGCCGTCCGGCAGGAGGAGCCGTGAATCGCGAGCGCGGCAGCGCGACCGTCGAGTTCACGTGGCTGACGCTGCTGCTGCTCGTGCCGCTCGTCTACATCGTGATCGCCGTCTTCGAGACGCAGCGCGCGGCGTACGGGGTGTCGGCGGCGAGCGAGGCCGCGGCGCGCGCGTTCATTCAGGCGGGGAGCGTCGACGCCGCGCGGTCGCGGGCGCAGGTCGCCGCAGACCTCGTGCTCGAGGATCACGGTGTCGAGGGCGCCTCCGTCGACACTCGGTGCGAGCCGGCGTGCTTCGAGCCTGGCTCCACGGTGGTCGTGGTGGTCCGCGCGTCGCGTCGCCTGCCGCTGGCCCCCGACCTGTTCGGCGACCCCGTCGCCGCGTTCGACGTCGACTCGACGCACACCGAGCCCTTCGGCCGCTACCGGGCGGCGCCGTGAGGGCGGGGGAGCGGGGCAACGTCACCGTGCTGACGATCGGATTCCTCGCGGTGCTCGGCATGCTCGTCGTGGTCGTGGTGAACGCGTCCGCGGCGTTCCTCGAGCGCCGCGAGCTCATGAATCTCGCCGACCGGGTCGCCCTGCACGCAGCCGACGGCCTCGACCGGGACCGTGTGTACGCCGGGGGCATCGGCGGAGAGGCGGTGCTCGACGCGACGGAGGCGCAGGCACTGGTCCGCGGGATCGTCCCGCGCGGCGTCGCGATGCGGCTCCGCACCACGCAGGACCGAGTCGAGGTCGACCTCACGAGGACCGTCCGGCTGCCGCTCGTGCCGCCCGGCTTCCCGAGCTCCGCGACGATCCGCGCCGAGGCGACGGGCGAGCTCCGCCTCGAGCAGTGAGCGCCCCTGCCGGAAGGTAATGAATTGCATTACGGTGGTCGCGATGCGGTCGATTGGCGGCATCGAGGCCGGTACAGGAGCTCCGGCACGGCATCTCGACGGCGGTCGCTGCGGAGGCGATGTCGGACCCGGACCGCGTGACGATAGCGCCGGACTGCAACAGCATCAGTGGCCGGACGGTGAGGATCATCGGTGCCTCGCGCACGCTCGACGATCTCGTCACGGTGATCGTCCTGGAGCACCAGGGGACCGTGCACGGTGTGAACGGATGGCGATCGAACGACCGAGACCGGCGGATCTACAGAGGGGCGTTGGGGGATGAGTGACAAGGACCTGGAACGGCTGCTCGCCGACGAGGCCGATGCGGCCGAGCGTGCCGAGCGCTCGAATGATGCGGACGTTCCGCTTCCCGGACACGTCGCCGTTCGACGCGGCAGCCCGCGCGCGAGGAACCTGCAGGTGCGGTTCCGAGAGGACGAGTTCGCCGACCTGGCCGCCTACGCCGACGAGCGTGGCCTGCCGGTCTCGACCGTGGTTCGGATGCTGGTGCTGCAGGCGATCGCGCCCGCCGACGACCTCAAGGCCGCACTCGATCGCCTCGAGAGTGACGTCGTGGCGGTGCGGCGGCGCGTGCTCAGTGCGTGAGCGTCCCGGTCAGAGGACCCCGGCGCCCTTCAGGCGCGCGGCGATGAACGGGGTCAGCGTGGTCGCGTAGGTGCGGGTGACGTGGGTGATGTCGCGGTAGACGTTCACTCCGCCGATCACGGCCGGGCAGAACCCCTTGCGGCAGAAGTAGAGGCGCAGGTCCAGCGCGGTCGCGCCCTTCACGGCCTTCGCGCCCTCGATGAACGGGTCGCGGACCGTCCCCTCCTTGAACGAGACGCCGCACTTCCTCGCGCCCTTGCGCGCGCCGTACTTCTTCAGGCACCGCTGCGGGTCGCGGCTCAGGCGCGGGTTGTCCGAGACGCCCACGATCCGCACGCCCCGCTTGATCAGCGGCCGCCACGTGTCGCGCATCCGCTCGATCTGCTTCGACCGGCTGCCGGCCACCTGCCGCGCGTAGCCCGTCGTGACGATGACGTCCGTCGTCGAGGCCCGGCTCAACAGCCACCGGTGCAGGTTCCGGCGGTACTCGCGGCACGACTTGATGCGGGACTTGTCGCGGTGCGTCAGCCCCGAGCGCACCCACGAGCAGCCCGCCCGGACCTGGGCCTCCAACGAGATCCGTCCCTGCCCGGCCAGCGTGATGAACGAGGTCAGCAGGACCCGCGCGTGCGAGTCGCCGACCAGGATCACGTGCGGCCGGCCCTTGGCCCGCGTGCCGAACGAGCAGCCGCGGTTCATCGTCGTCTGCGACGTCCCGCGCCGGTAGCACTGCTTGCCCGGCGTGCGGGTCTGGTCGCGCTGCGCCTGGCTCGTCGACGGCGTCAGCCGGCCCACCAGGGCCGGGTTGTGGCACCGCTTCCGCGTCATCGACGCGGCGCCGTAGCAGCGAGGCGTCGCCGACGCGGCGGTCAGCGTGAGCGAGCTCGCCGAGACCTGGTGGACCGGTCGCACCCGGGTCGCCTCGCGTTCCGAGAACGCCACCAGTACGGCGGCAACCAGCAGTGTGACGGCGACGACGCCGACATCCAGTGCCCGGGTGACCGTGCTCACATCCCCAGAGTCACCCGAGTCCGGCGGAACGACAACTCAGGCGGAGTCCGCGTCGTCCCGCTCGTCGAGCTTCCAGCGGCCGTTCTCGCGGACCAGCGTGTACGTCACCGACTGGGTCGAGGTCAGTCCGGCCGCGTCCCGGGCTCGCTCCTCGACGACGAGGACGGCGACCGGGCCGAAGCGCATGCCCCAGCGCGGGTCGCCCTCGCGCGCCGCGAGCCGGGCGCGCCAGGCCGCGCACGTGAACTGGTCGGTGATGTCGTCCGTCAGGTCCTCGCGGAAGTCGCGCGTCGTGACCTGCTCCAGCGCGACGCAGTCACCCGTGCGCTCCGCCGCCTGGAAATCGGCGTAGGTGCGCTTCAACGGATCGATGTCGCTGAGGCTGGACGAGGCCGCCGCGCCGAGCAGGCCGCCGACGAGCGCCGCCACCACGAGCACGACCGGGATGATCCACACGAGCTTGGAGCGCTTGACCTCCTTGAGCTCGGTCGGCTGCTGCGGGCGCTGCGGCGCGACGGGGCGCGCCGCCGCCTGCGGAGCCAGGGGAGCGGTGTACTCGGTCCAGCGCTTCCCGTCCCACCACCGCAGCCGTCCGTGACCGTCGTCGTACCAGCCGGCGGGAGTGATCGGGGTGGGTGCATCCATGGCGACCATCATGCCGCGACTCGTGGCGCAGTCGTCGGACGATCGTCGCGGGCCCGTCGAGCGGACGTCAGCGCGAGTTCACCTCGTGGCGCTGGACTGGCCACATGAACGGATCCACCTGGCGCCGGGCCCGCCGAGCGGCCCTCGTCGTCGCGTGCGTGGGCTTCTTCTCCACGATGACCGTCATCGGTCAGGTCGCCGAGGGCGACCGGTACCCCGTCGGACCGGACGTCGCCGAGGCACGTCCCTGACCTAGACCACCGTGACCTGCGGCGCGTAGAGCGCCATCACGTCGAGTGCCTTCGCGTGGTTCTCCGGAGTGGACCCCGCGCAGGCCGCGGCGACCACCGTGACGGTGGCGCCGGCGTCCGCGGCAGCCAGCGCCGTCGAGATCACGCAGCAGTCCGTCGACACGCCCGCCAGCACCAGCTCCGGCGCGGGGCCGGTGACCCGCTCGAGCGCGGGCCACTTGCCGAATGTCGTCGCGTCGACCGTGCCGTCCGCGGCCAGGTCCGCCACCTCGGGCACGAGGTCGAACAGCGGGTCGTCGGCCGGCTGGTCCGCGAAGGGCCACGTCTCGAAGTAGGCCCGCCACGAGCCCGTGCGCCGGTCGGCCGCCTCGGGCACCCAGCGCGTCACGATCGTGCGGTGCCGCGCCGCGAGGTCGCGCACCGGCTCGACGATCGCGCCGAACATCGGCGAGCCCCACGGCGAGTCCGTCGCCGCGAAGACCCGCTGCGGGTCGATGACGACGAGCCAGGGCTCGCTCACACCGACTCCTGCCGGCGGACGCGGCCGCGCTGCAGCAGCAGGGTCGCCAGGAAGCCGAGCACGAACGCCAGCAGCACGCCGAGGTTCGCGTAGGCCCAGTTGCCGGTCCAGTAGCTGCCGTCCTCGACCCACGTGCCGAGGCCGAGCGGCTCGAGCAGGTAGCCCTGCCAGTTGTTCCACGAGGCGTCCTCGGCGAACCCGTTCACCACCAGCCCCCAGCCGACGATCGTGGCGACGGCCATCGTGGCGAGGGCGGCCCAGTTGAACGCGCCGTAGCGGCCGCCGGACTCGAACAGCGCCTCCTCGTCGTAGTCGCGGTGCCGCAGTGCGAGGTCGGCGATGAAGATGCCGGCCCACGCGGCGATCGGGACGCCCAGCGTGATGAGGAAGCTCTGGAAGGGGCCGAGGAAGCTCTCGGCGAAGAAGACCACGTAGATCGTGCCGAGCGTCAGGATGACGCCGTCGATGAACGCCGCCGCGGGACGCCGGATCCGCACGCCGAGGCTCAGCAGGGTCAGGCCCGAGGAGTAGATGCCGAGCACCGCACCGCTGACGAGAGCCAGGATCGCCGCGATCAGGAACGGCACGAGGTACCACGGGGGCAGGACCGTGGCGAGCGTGCCGATCGGGTCCACCACGATGCCGGCGGCGAGGTCCTCGGACGAGCCCGCCAGCAGGATGCCGTAGAGCACGAGGACGACCGGGGCGAGCGAGCCGGCGAGCGTGTTCCACAGGACGATCCGGCCGCCCGGCGTCGAGCGGCGCTGGTAGCGCGACCAGTCGGCGGCGATGTTGATCCAGCCGAACCCGAAGCCCGTCATGACCATGACGAACGCGCCGATCACGGCCTGGCCGGAGCCGTTCGGCATCGCGGTGACGGTGTCGAAGTCGATCTCGTCGATCGTCAGCCCGATGTAGCCGAGCGTGGCGGCGCCGGTCAGCCACGTCAGGACCGACTGCATCGCCATGATGACGTGGTAGCCCGCGACGGAAGCGGCCACGATGAGCGCGGCCACGACGACCATCGCGATGACCTTGACGCCGTCGCCGCTGGCCCAGCCGAGCTCGCGGAACACCGTGGCGGTGGCGAGCGTCGCCATGATCGCCAGGAACGTCTCCCAGCCGATCGAGATGAGCCAGCTGAACACGCCCGGCACCTTCTGCCCGAGGACGCCGAACGGCGCACGGGACAGGATCATGGTCGGAGCCGAGCCGCGCTTGCCCGCGATCGCGACCAGTCCGCACGCGGCGAAGGACACGACGATGCCGAGCACCGACACGAGCGTCGCCTGCCACAGGGAGAGGCCGAAGCCGAGGACGTAGCTGCCGTAGGAGATGCCGAACACCGAGACATTGGCCGCGAACCACGGCCAGAACAGGTCCGAGGGCCGCGCAATGCGCTCCCGCTCGTCGATGATCTCGATGCCCGTGGTCTCGATGCCCGCGCGGCGCACCGCGTCGAGCCCGCTGCCGGTGCTCTCGCTGTGAAGCGTCATGTCCGTCCTCCTGCCGATCCGTGGGCACACTGTCCCACGCGGGGGACGAACGATGAGGCAGCCGTCCCCGCTGGGGCACCCGGATGCATCATCGTCGTCCGCCGCGCGCGGGGCCACCTCAAGGCGAGGGCTCGCGGCGCTAGGCTGGCCCTGCTCGATCCCCGACCCCCAGAACTCACACCGAGGAGCCTGTTGTGGCCATCATCGACGACGTCGCCGCCCGCGAAATCCTGGACTCCCGGGGCAACCCGACCGTCGAGGTCGAGGTCGTCCTCGACGACGGCACGCTCGGCCGCGCCGCGGTCCCGTCCGGCGCCTCCACCGGCCAGTTCGAGGCGGTCGAGCTGCGTGACGGCGGCGACCGCTACCTCGGCAAGGGCGTGCTCAAGGCCGTCGAGGCCGTGAACGGCCCGCTCTCGGAGCTGCTCGTCGGCTTCGACGCCGACGACCAGCGCGCCATCGACGAGGCGATGATCGACCTCGACGGCACCGACAACAAGGGCAAGTTCGGCGCCAACGCCATCCTGGGCGTCTCGCTCGCCACGGCGCACGCCGCCGCCGAGTCGGCCGGCCTGCCCCTGTTCCGCTACGTCGGCGGCCCCAACGCGCACGTCCTGCCCGTGCCGATGATGAACATCCTCAACGGCGGCGCGCACGCCGACTCCAACGTCGACGTGCAGGAGTTCATGATCGCGCCGATCGGCGCCGAGACGTTCGCCGAGTCGCTGCGCTGGGGCACCGAGGTCTACCACGCGCTCAAGTCGGTCCTGAAGGAGCGCGGCCTGTCCACCGGCCTGGGCGACGAGGGCGGCTTCGCGCCCAACCTCGAGAGCAACCGCGCCGCGCTCGACCTCATCGCCGTCGCGATCGAGAAGGCCGGGCTGAAGCTCGGCTCGGACGTCGCGCTGGCCATGGACGTCGCCTCCAGCGAGTTCCACGCCGAGGACGGCTACACCTTCGAGGGCGTCGCCAAGTCGTCCGACGAGATGATCAGCTACTACACCGAGCTGGTCTCCTCGTACCCGATCGTCTCGATCGAGGACCCGCTCGACGAGGAGGACTGGGCCGGCTGGACCGCGATGACCGCGGCCCTCGGCGACAAGGTCCAGCTCGTGGGCGACGACCTGTTCGTCACCAACGTCGAGCGCCTCGGCCGCGGCATCGCCGAGAAGGCGGGCAACGCGATGCTGGTCAAGGTCAACCAGATCGGCTCGCTGTCCGAGACCCTCGACGCCGTCGACCTGGCGCACCGCGCCGGCTTCCACAACATGATGAGCCACCGCTCGGGCGAGACCGAGGACGTCACGATCGCCGACCTCGCCGTCGCCACGAACTGCGGCCAGATCAAGACCGGCGCCCCGGCCCGCTCGGACCGCGTCGCCAAGTACAACCAGCTGCTGCGGATCGAGGAGCTCCTCGGCCCCGCCGCCAAGTACGCCGGCGCCCAGGCCTTCCCGCGGTTCGCCTGAGCCATGGCCGCGCGCGGATCGTCCCCGTCGTCGCGCCGACCCACTCCGGGTCGGCGCGACGGGCGGTCGACCCCGCGCACGCCCGGCCGGCCCGCGCCGGCCACCCCGGCCGCCACGACGGGCGGCTCGGGCACGAAGTTCACCACCCGCGCGCTGATCCTGCTCGGCGTCGCGCTGACGCTGATCGCCTCGTACACCGCCTCGGTGCACGCGTGGTGGCAGCAGCGGTCCGAGATCGCCGCGCTCGAGGCGCAGAACCGCCAGTCCGAGCGTGAGATCGCCGAGCTCGAGGACCAGCAGCGCCGCTGGAGCGACCCCGCGTTCGTCCGCCAGCAGGCGCGCGAGCGGTTCGGCTGGGTCATGCCCGGCGAGGTCGGCTACCGCGTGATCGGCGTCGACGGCGAGCTGCAGGGCCAGGCCTCCACGCTCGAGGAGCCCGAGGTCGCCCCGCGCACCCCGTGGCTCGAGCGGCTGTGGGGCTCGGTCGAGCAGGCCGGCACCGCGAGCGACGAGCCCGCCGCGCCCACCCCCACCAAGACCCCCGCACTGGAGTCCGACGAATGATCGACCCCGAGGACATCGCCGCGATCACCGAGCAGCTCGGCCGCCCGCCCCGCGGGATGATCGAGGTCTCGTCCCGCTGCCCCTCCGGGCACCCGAACGGCGTCAAGACCGAGCCGCGCCTGCCCGACGGCACGCCGTTCCCCACGCTCTACTACCTGACGTGCCCGCGCCTGACCGGCGCGATCGGCACGCTCGAGGCGTCGGGCCTCATGGCCGAGTGGACCGAGCGGCTCACGCACGACGAGGAGCTGGCCGCGGCCTACCGCGCCGCCCACGAGTCCTACCTCGCCGAGCGCGAGGCCATCGGCCACGTCCCCGAGATCGACGGGATCAGCGCCGGCGGGATGCCCGATCGCGTCAAGTGCCTGCACGTGCTGGTCGGCCACTCGCTGGCCAAGGGCCCGGGCGTGAACCCGCTGGGCGACGAGGCCATCCGCCTGCTCGGCGACTACTGGGGCCACTCCAGCTGCGCCCCGCAGGCCGACCCCACCGACACGCCGGCCTGATCGCGTCCCGATAGCCTGCTGGCATGTCTCGGACCAGCGTCGCGGCGATCGACTGTGGGACCAATTCCATCCGTCTGCTGATCGCGGACGTGGAGGGCCAGACCAAGACCGACCACCTGCGCGAGATGCGCGTGGTGCGGCTGGGACAGGGCGTCGACGGCAGCGGCCGGCTCGCGCCCGAGGCGATCGAGCGGACGCTCGAGGCGTGCCGTGAGTACAAGCAGGCCATCGACGCGATGGGCGTCGACGTCGTCTCGTTCGCCGCGACGTCGGCCGTGCGCGACGCCGCCAACGCCGACGAGTTCGCCGACGCGGTCGAGTCCGTCCTCGGCGTCCGGCCGCGCGTGCTGACGGGGGAGCAGGAGGCCCGCGCCTCGTTCGAGGGCGCCACCGGCGAGGTCGCCGACGTCCTCACCACCGTGATCGACCTCGGTGGCGGCTCCACCGAGGTCGTGCAGGGCCGGGGCGAGCCGTCGTTCTCGCACTCGTTCGACCTCGGCTCGGTCCGGATGACCGAGCGGTTCCTGCAGACGGACCCGCCGTCCGTGGCCGAGGTGACCGCCTGCATGACGCACCTGGACGCGGTCATCGCGCCGGTCCTGCGCGACCTCCCGCCGAGCGCCGAGATCGTCGGCGTCGCCGGCACCATCACGACGATCGCGGCGCACTCGCTGGCGCTGCCCTCCTACGACAGCGAGCTGATCCACCTCGCGCGCATCCACGTGGACGACCTCCGGGCGGCGTGCATGTCGCTCATGCAGATGCCGGTCGTCGATCGCCGGGCCCTGCCCTACATGCACCCGGGCCGCGCCGACGTCATCGCGGGCGGGGCGCTCATCCTCGACCGCGTCCTGGAGCACCTGCCGCGCGAGACGGAGGAGCTGGTCGTGAGCGAGCAGGACATCCTCGACGGCATCGCCTGGGACGCCGCCCGGAGCGTCGCATGATCCGGGTCGCGGTCCCCGACGCCACGTGGGACGGCGTCCTCGACGACCTGCCCGTCGAGGTCGTCCGCTGGGACGGCGGCGAGCCGCAGCCCGAGGGCTTCCTCGATCTCGTCGTGTGGCCGTACACCGTGAACCCGACCGCGCTGGCCGAGGTCGACGCGTCGCGCATCGGGCTCATCCAGGGGCAGGCGCTCGGGTACGACGGCGTGGACGAGCTGCTCGGCGAAGGAGGCCGGTACGCCAACGCGGTCGGCGTCCACGAGGACTCCACCGCCGAGCTGGCGATCGCACTGCTGCTGGCGGCGACCCGCAAGCTCGACGTGTTCGCCGCCCAGCAGGCCGAGGGCCGCTGGCGCAAGTCCTGGACCTTCAGCCTCAACGACGCGCGCGTCATGCTGCTGGGCGTGGGTGGGATCGGCCGTCGCGTCGCCGACCGGCTGGACGGGTTCGGCTGCGAGCTCGTCCGCGTCGGCACCACGGCCCGCGACGACGAGCGCGGTCACGTGCACGGCACCGACGAGCTCGACGAGCTGCTGCCCACCGTCGACGCGGTGATCGTGGGGGTGCCCCTCACTCCCGACACGGAGGGCCTCGTGGACGCCGGCTTCCTGTCGCGCCTGCGCGACGGCGCGATCGTCGTCAACGTGGCGCGCGGCAGGACCGCCGACACCGATGCGGTCCTCGCCGAGGCCGGGCGCCTTCGCTACGCCTCGGACGTCTTCGACCCCGAGCCGCTGCCCGAGGACCACGCGCTGTGGTCCGCGCCCGGCGTCATCGTCACGCCGCACGTCGGCGGCATGACCTCCGCGATGGCGCCTCGAATCCAGGCCGTCGTGCGCGGCCAGGTGGAGCGACTCGTCGCCGGCGAGGAGCCGGCGGACGTGGTCGTCGACCACCGCGCCTCGTAGGCTGGGCGCGCTCCCGTGGCCCAACGGCAGAGGCAGACGGCTTAAACCCGTCGTGGTGCGGGTTCGAATCCCGTCGGGAGCACGCTGCGCAGCGTGAGTTCGAACTCGGGACGCGAACTTGTGTGAAATGCACGCTAATGTGTCTTTCATGAAAGTTCCGTCTCCTCCGCTCCTCCCGATGCTCAGGAGCGACAGGCAGGGCCGGATCCTCGCTGCGATCCTGCTCAGCGACCAGGTGAAGACGCTCAGTGAGATCGCGGCCGACGCCGGCTCGGACCTGCCGAGCGTCCAGCGCGAGGTGAAGCGCCTCGAGGCGGGCGGGATCGTGACGACGGAGCGTCGCGGCAACCTGCGCCTGGTGCGGGCGATCGAGAACGAGGTCACCCACGCGCTGCGCCGCTTGATCGCCGTCACGTATGGACCCATTCCAGCGCTGCGTCGAGTCGTGGAGGCCTACGCGTCCATCCGCGAGGTGCTGGTGTTCGGCTCGTACGCCCGGCGCTACCAGGGCGAACCGGGACGTGTCCCCAACGACATCGACGTCCTTGTCGTCACCGATGACTACGATGCGTACGACCAGTTCATGGAGCAGGTCGAGCAGCTGGGGCGGGACATGGGAGTCATCATCAACACCCACCGGGTGAAGACGACCGAATGGGACCAGTCCCCGACTCCGCGAGGCTTCCTCACCACGGTGAGGAACGGCCCGACCGTCGTCATCAAGGGGGATGTGTGACGTCCGAGAGCAACGAGCCGGGCGAACCGTGGCCCACGGGGCGATCCGAGGTCGAGGCCTACATCGCGCGAGGCTTCGTCAGCGTCGTCGACGCAGATCCGGACAGTGCGCACCAAGCGGTGGAGCATGCGAAGCGGCACCTCCGCTCCGCAGAGTTGATCGCCGCCGACGACCCCTACGGCGCCGTCTCCATGGCGTACAGCGCTGCTCGGAAGTCTCTGTGGGCGGTGTTGATCGCCCAGGGACTGAATCCCTCCGGGGATGACAGCCACAAGGTGACGGGCGAGGTCGTCTCGGTCCAGTTGGGGCAGGCGGGGTCCGTGATCAGACCCTTCCAGCGGATGCGCAACGAGCGGCGCGAGGCGGAGTACTACAACCGGCCGACGGCCTACGACGAGAGCGATGCACGCAGGTGCGTCGGCGACGCTGCGGCCATCGTCGAGGCCATGGAGAAGTTCCTGGCGCACGTGCGCGGACGCGAGTTCGCCTGACGGCGACCCGCCAAGGTCCCGTCGGGAGCACCTCAGGACAGGGTGAGCTCGACCGCGGCCCAGGTCTCGTCGAGCTCGACGGGCGTCTCGGCCGTCCAGCCGTACTCGTCCACGCCCGTGCGCAGGATCGGCAGCGGCAGCGCCTCGACCGGGTAGACGACCCACACGCGCCCGACCGAGCCCATGCGCGGCAGCACGTCATCGAGCCGCATGTGGAACTCCTGGCTGTTCGACACCGCGATGACGGCCGTGTCGATGCCCGACGGCTTGACCGGGTCGGTCGGCTCGGGGCGGTTCTCGGCGCCGGTCCACGTGTCGTCGAGCCAGCTCTCGGGCTGCTCGGGCTCCTCGTCGGAGTACGTCTCGACGCCCTCCGGGAACGGGTCCAGCAGCGCGGTCTCCTCGACCGAGTCGCCGACGATCCAGACCAGCGAGTGGGGCTGGATGCCGAGCAGCTCGGCGTTCGTGGGCTCGGTGGTCATGCGGGCATCCTAGTGGCACGGATGTCCCGGATCGTGCGCCCCTTCGCCAGCCCCTTCGCCTCGAACTTGGTGATCGGGCGGCCCGCGAAGCGCTCGTCCCACGTGCCCGAGCTGGTGAAGCCCTCGGCCCGCGAGACGACCTCGAGCATCTGGTCCGCGTAGTCCTGCCAGTCCGTTGCGAGGCGCCACACGCCGCCCGGCCGCAGCACCCGGCGCACGAGCGGGACGAACTCGTCGGTCACGAGCCGGCGCTTCTGGTGACGCTTCTTGTGCCACGGGTCGGGGAACCACACCCGGACCTCGTCGAGGCTCTCGGCGGGGAGCATCCGGGTGAGGGCGGGGACCGCGTCCACGACGGCGAGCCGGATGTTGTCGACGCCGGCGTGCCGCATCCCGACGAGCGTCTGCGCCACGCCCGGCACGTAGACCTCGAGGCCGAGGAAGTCGGTGTCCGGGTTCTCGCGGGCCGCGTGGACGAGCGACTCTCCGCGGCCGCTGCCGATCTCGAGGACGAGGGGAGCGGTGCGGCCGAACGCCTCGGCCCGGTCGAACGTGAAGTCGTCGGCGATCGAGGTGCTCGTTCGGCCTCGCGGGACGTCGATGACGAACCGGTCGGCGACGTCGTCCCACGCGTCCTGCTGGCGCTCGGTGAGCCGGCCGCCGCGCCGCGTGAACGAGACGACCTCGCGCCGGAACGGCTCGTCGGCGGGATCTCGGCGGTCTTCGGCGGTCTCGGGCATGGTCCGAACCTATCGAGGCTGCCATCGTGGTCCGCATGGCGATCACCCCCGACACCAAGGACTGGACCTGGGTCCTGCAGGAGCCCTGCGAGGAGTGCGGCTTCGACGCCGCCGGCATCGAAGCGCGTCGCGCCGGCGACGAGGCGCGCGCGATGGTCCCGCGCTGGACCGAGGCGCTGGCCCGGCCCGACGCGGGGGAGCGGCCGGACGACTCGACCTGGTCGGTGCTGGAGTACGCGTGCCACGTGCGCGACGTCCTGCTGCTGTTCGCCGAGCGGCTGCGGCTGATCCGCGAGCACGACGCGCCCGAGTTCCCGAACTGGGACCAGGACGCCACGGCCGCGCAGACCGGGTACGCGTCGCAGGACCCGCGCGCCGTCGCCGCCGAGCTCGGGCCGGCCGCCGATGCCTTCGCCGCCGAGATCGCGGCCGTGCGGGACTGGTCGCGCCCCGGTCTCCGCTCGAACGGCTCGGCCTTCACGGCCGACACGCTGACGCGCTACGGGATGCACGACCTGCTGCACCACCTGCACGACGTTCGCGCGTGATCCGCCGCGCCTAGGCTGGCCGCATGGCGACGGGAACGGACGTGGCGGTCATCGGTGGCGGGATCGTGGGGCTCGCGACGGCGTACTCGCTGAGACGGGCCGGCGTGCCGGTCACCGTCTACGAGGCCGGTCAGCCCGGCGGCGGCCAGTCCGCCGGCGACTCGCGTATCTTCCGTCACGCCCACGCCGACGTGCGGCTCGCCCGGTTCGCGGCGCGGTCGCGGGCGCTGTGGCGTGAGTGGGGCGACCAGCTCGGTGCCGAGCTCGTCTCGACCGACGGCGCCGTCGCGCTCGGCCCCGGCATCGACGAGAAGGTCGACGTCCTCGACGACGTGGAGGACGTGGAGGTGCGACGGATCGACGCCGGCGAGCTGGCCGAGCGGCTGCCGCTGCTCGCCGCGTACGACGGCCCCGCGATGCTCGACGTGCACGGCGGCTCCATCCACGCGGCCATCGCCGTCGAGCGCCTCTCGGCCTTCCTCGGCGACGCGATCGTGCGCGACCACGTCCTGACCGTCCGGCCGACCGCCGGCGGGGCCGTCGAGGTCCGCACCGGCACGCGCCGCGCCGAGCACGGCCGGGTCGTCGTGGCGGCGGGTCGCGGCACGGCCGCCCTGGCGCACGGTCTGGGGCTCTCGCTCCCGGTGCGCAACGCCGCGCACGTCCGGGTCTCGTTCGACGTGGCCGGGAAGGCGCCGTCGAGCTTCGCGACGCTGCAGGACAGCAGCGGTGCGTTCGGCGAGGCCGGGGTCTACGCCGCGGCGAGCCCCGACCACAGCCGCTACGGCGTGGGGATCGCCGAGGAGGTCCAGGTGAACGGCGACGGGCGCTCGGTCGACCCCGACGCCCTCGACGCTTTGGCCGAGCGCACGATCGCGTACGTCCGGCGGGCGCTGCCCGGCCTCGACCCGACGCCCGTGGGGCACGTGCACTGCTGGGTCACGACGCTGCCGTGGGGCGACGACGGCGTCGCGGTCTGGGAGCACGAGGGCGTCTCGCTCGTCGCGGGGCACAACCTGTTCAAGCAGGCGCCCGAGCTCGGCCGGGTCCTCGCCGACGTCGCCGCTGGCGGCTCCCTGCCGGACGACCTGCGTCCGGGCGCCCGCCTCGGTCACGCCTGACCCGAAGGACGACACGCCGGCGAGTGTTGTGTCGTCCACACTAATGCGGATTGCGTGGTACTGTCCCGTCCATGGATGCGACCCAGCTGCTCAAGGGAGTGCTCGACGTCGCCGTGCTGGCGGTCGTCGAGGGTGAGGACGGCTACGGCTACGACGTCGTGCGCCGGCTGCGCGCCGCCGGGCTCGAGGAGGTGGGTGACGCCTCCGTGTACGGGACGCTGCGCCGTCTCTACTCGGCCGGCGCGCTCACCTCGTACGTGGTGCCCAGCGAGGAGGGGCCCCACCGCAAGTACTACGGCATCACGCCGCAGGGGCGGACCATGCTCGCCGCCCAGCGCAAGACCTGGGCGGAGTTCGCCCGCACGATGGACCGCCTGCTCGAAGGAGTCGCCGCATGAACGCCACCACCGCCCTGCCCGCGCAGATCACCGCCTTCGCGGCAGCCGTCCGCGCCGCCCTGGGCGACCTGCCCGCGGACGAGGTCGAGGAGCTCACCGACGGCCTCGAGGCCGACCTCGCCGAGGCGTACGCGGAGGACCTTGCTCGCGAGCTGCCCGACCCCGTCTCCTACGCGGCCGAGCTGCGCGGCGCGGCGGGCCTGCCGACGCCGGCCCCGCAGCGTGGCCGCCACGGCGCGATCGCGGCCCAGGTCGCCGATCTCGGAGCCGACGTCCGGCGCAGCCTGCGCGCCAACCCGGCCTCGGCGGCGCTCCTGGACTTCCTCGTGACGCTCCGTCCTGCGTGGTGGATCGTGCGCGCGTGGGCGGCGTACCAGTGCTTCGGCGCGGTCTTCGGGTTCGAGGGCGACCTGCTGCCGCGGGACCTCGTCCAGGCGGTGCTGCTGATCGTGCTGGTCGCCGGCAGCGTGTTCCTCGGCCTGCGGGCCTGGCCGGTCTGGGTCCGCGGCCTCATCGCGGCGGGCAACGTGATCGCCGTGGTCGCGACGCTCGCAGCGCTGACGCAGGTGCCGACGCACGACGACCTCGCCCAGGCGTGGACGGACTCGTCGGGTCCGTACGACGACGGCTACGGCTACGGCTACGCCGAGAGCGACGGCACCGGCGTCTACCTGGACGGCGACGAGGTGACGAACATCTTCGCGTACAACGCCCGCGGCCAGGCGCTCCACGGCGTCCAGCTGTTCGACCAGGACGGCCGTCCGCTGACCACGTCGGTGCCCGGCGGCAACGGCTGCCTGGAGAAGGACGCCGAGACGCAGGAGTGTCTCACGCCGGGCGCGTGGATGCCCGACCTGCTCGAGACGGGCGCCCAGGCGTGGAACGTGTTCCCGATGAAGATGGCCGAGTCCAGCTTCGAGGACCCGACGAAGCCGGTCGAGGGCGCCGTCGCCCAGGACCGTCCCGCGCCGTTCCTCAAGGTGCCCGCCCTGTTCTCCGCTGTCCAGGCCGACACCAAGGCCGACGCGAAGGCCGCGGCGAAGTCCCGCTGAGTGGAACAGAACGCCCGGTGGGGGCGTTGGATAAGGTGTATTCACCGACCCCGCCACCACCGGCGCGCGGGGCCAGATCCGGAGGAATCATGAGGAGCAGCAACCCCGTCTTCGCCAACAACGCGGAGTTCAACGGTCGCGCGACCACTCAGTACGCCGACCCCTCGCAGTGGAAGATCGACCTGTCCGGCGGCAACGGCGGCCAGGGCGAGCGCGGCGCAGGCCTGCAGGCCCCCACGTCCCCGGGTCGGATGACGCTCGACACCGTCGTCGAGAAGACCGCGATCACGCTCGGCACGGTCGTGCTGTTCGCCGCGGTCGCGTGGTTCGCGATCGGCGGCATGTTCAACGAGCAGCTCGGCACCGTCAACGAGTCCGCGGTCCAGAAGGCCTGGATGTTCGCCATGGGCGGCGCGATCGTCGGCTTCGTCCTGGCGATGGTGAACTCGTTCAAGAAGATCATCAGCCCCGCGCTGGTCCTGGCGTACGCCGCGGCCGAGGGCGTGTTCGTCGGCGCCTTCTCCAAGGTCGTCGCGACGTGGGTCCAGGACGCGACCATCGTCTTCCAGGCCGTCCTCGCCACGTTCATCGCCGCCGGCGCGACGCTGTTTGCCTACAAGTTCTTCAACATCCGCGTCACCGACAAGTTCCGCAGGATCGTCACGATCTCGCTGTTCGCCTTCGTCGGCGTCATGCTGGTCAACTTCCTGCTGAGCATCTTCGGCGTCCTCGACCAGGGCGGCCTGCGTGGCTTCGGCTTCCTCGGCCTCGTCGTGTCGCTCGTGGCGATCGGCCTCGCGGTGCTGTGCCTGATCCTCGACTTCGACTCGGTCGAGCGCGGCGTCGCCGCCGGCCTGCCCGAGCGCGAGTCGTGGCGTGCGGCCTTCGGCCTGACCGTCACCCTCGTGTGGCTCTACCTCGAGATCCTGCGCGTCCTCGCGATCCTGCGCGGCAACGACTGATCCGACCGCACGAAGGCCCGCCACCTCCTCGGTGGCGGGCCTTCGTCGTGTCCGGGGGTGTCAGCGCCGCCAGCGCAGGACGGCCGCGAACCGTCGGCCGCGGGGAGCCGGCGCGACCTGGGTGCCGCCGTGCTCGGCGGCCCACTCGGCGGCCTCGGCGAGCGGCATCTGCTCGGTCGGCTCCTCACCCTCCACCAGGCGCGAGCCGTGACGCCACTGCGCGACGGCCGCATCGACGAGGAACCCCGCCATCGTGGCGTAGCCGTCGGCGCTGGGGTGGAAGCGGTCGTCGCCGAAGAGGGCGTCGCCCTTGACCAGGAACAGCGGCTCGAGGACGTCGGCCAGCGACACGACGCGGGCACCGGCCTCGACGGCGGCGACGGTCTGGCGCTTGGCCAGGTGGCGGCTCCAGTAGCGGCACACGGTGCGCAGGGGCACCGGCAGCGGCTTGATCGTGCCGAAGTCGGGGACCGAGCCGACGACGACCTCGGTGCCCATCGCCCGCAGCCGGCGCACGGCGCCGGCCAACCGCCGGGCTGACCGCTTCGCGGGCACCTGGTGGGTGATGTCGTTGGCGCCCACGAGGATGATCGCGATCTGCGGCTTGTGGCCCTCGTCGACCGCGGCGTCGATCTGCGACTGCAGGTCGCTCGACCGTGCGCCGACGACCGACTCGTTGCGGATCTGGACGGGCAGGCCGAGCACGTGCGACAGTCCGATGCCGATGAGGGCCGACGGCGTCTGGTCCAGCGTCCTCATGCCGTAGCCCACCATCGTCGAGTCGCCCAGCAGCAGGCAGTGGATCGGCTCGCCGGCCAACTCGTGGCCGTAGAGGCCGTTGCCCGACGGCGGGCGGTCGGTGGTGGTGCCGATGCGCCGGCGCGCGAGCAGGGCCTGCGCGATGAGGACGACGTAGGTGCCGAAGCTGACCCCCGCGGTGCCCGCGGCGGCTCTCGCAGTGGTTCGGACGGGGCTCGGCACGCCTCCAGTGTAGGAAGGGGCCCATTGGCTGCGGCGGGGTTCCTAGGATGGGGGAGTGACTGAGACCGTCCCCAACCTCCGCGACCTCGGCGGCATCGACGTCGAGGGCGGGTCCATCGCGCCCGGCCGACTGCTGCGCAGCGCGCTTCCGCTGGGGGACGACGTCGCCCCGCCGCACATCGTCTGGCCTCCCTCGGTGGTCATCGACCTGCGCTCCGCCGCCGAGACCGAGGAGCGCCATCCGCTCGATGGGCCGGGCGTCACGGTGCACAACTTCCCGCTGCTGAGCGCCCTGCGTCCCGGCGTCGCGCCGCCCGAGAGCCTCGCCGAGCTCTACCAGCTCATGCTGCGCACCACGGCGGACCACCTGGTCGACGTCATCGGCACGGTCGCGTCGGCCTCGGGCACGACGCTCGTGCACTGCGCGGCCGGCAAGGACCGCACGGGTGTCTCGATCGCGATGGTGCTGGCCCTGCTCGGGGCCAAGCGCGAGGACATCGTGGACGACTACCTCGTCACCGCGCAGCACGAGGACGCCATCGAGGCGCGGTTCCGGCGGCTGTTCGGCGCTCGCCGGGCCGAGCTGCCCACGCAGTACTTCGCGACGCCGGCGGAGGCGATCACCGGCGTCCTGGACACGTGGGACGAGCACCCGGGCGGCGCCTTCGGCTGGTTCCGTCAGGCCGGCGGAAGCGCCGACATCGTCGATCGCCTGCGCGCCACCCTGCTGCGCTGACACCCGGCCCCGCTGGGGACGGACGATGATGCATCGCGCCCCGCCGGGGTGCCCGAACCCATCATCGTGCATGTCCACCGGGGCGTCTTGCGCCACGACGCCACCAACTCGGATACTGTCGGTATCCGGAGGTGGGTATGACGTACTTCACAGGCAAGGTCGCCGTCGTCACGGGAGCGGGCTCGGGCATCGGGCGCGCCCTCGCGCTGGAGCTGGCCGCGCGCGGCGCCACGGTGGCCGCGAGCGACGTCGACGCGGCGGGCCTCGCCGAGACCGAGCGGCTGCTGGCCGCGCGCGGCGCGCGATTCCGCATCGACCACGTCGACGTGGCCGAGCGTGAGCGCATGGAGGCGTGGGCGCACGAGGTCGCCGAGGACTTCGGCGTGGTGCACCAGGTCTACAACAACGCCGGCATCGCCTTCACCGGCGACATCGAGGCGATGGACCACAAGCACCTCGAGCGCGTGATGGACGTCGACTACTGGGGCGTCGTCAACGGCACGAAGGCGTTCCTGCCCCACCTGATCGCGTCCGGCGACGGCCACGTGGTCAACATCTCGAGCGTCTTCGGGATCATCAGCGTCCCCACCCAGGGCGCCTACAACGCGGCCAAGTTCGCCGTGCGCGGGTTCACCGAGGCGCTCGCGATGGAGATGGCGGCACGCGGGCGGCCGGTCAAGGTCACGTGCGTGCACCCCGGCGGCATCCGCACCAACGTCGCGCGCAGCGCCGGTCAGGTGGACGGACTCGACCACGAGGCGCTCGCGACGTCGTTCGACAAGGTCGCGCGCACCAGCCCGCGGCGGGCGGCCGAGGTCATCCTCGACGGCGTCGCCAAGGGGAAGGTGCGGGTCCTCATCGGCGCGGACGCCCGCGTGATCGACCTGCTGGCCCGGGTGGCGGGACCGCGCTACCAACGCCTCGTCACGAAGTTCGCCGGGAGGTCGGGACTGTGAAGCTGCTGGAGCTCAAGAACGGCTGGAGCAACCACACGTTCCCGCATCCGCCGGGGCGCCGGCCGTTCGTGTACGACGCGATGCAGATGCGCTCGGGCACGCCGCTGTCCAACGTCATGGACTTCGGCCAGGACCTCGGACCCATCTTCGAGGTGCGGGTCTTCTCGCAGAAGTTCGTCTTCGTGGCCGACGCCGAGCTGGCCGCCGAGATGTGCGACGAGACCCGCTTCCACAAGAACCTCCCGCCGGCCCTCGTCGCGCTGCGCGAGTTCGTGGGCGACGCGCTCTTCACGGCCTTCGACGAGGAGCCGAACTGGCACACGGCGCACGGCGTCCTGATGCCGGCGTTCGCGAAGTCGGCGATGCGCGAGTACCACGCCACGATGCTCGAGACCGTGCGCGAGATGTTCGCGGTCTGGGACGGCGTCGAGGGACCGATCGACGTCACGGCCGACATGACCAAGCTGACGCTGGAGACCATCAGCCGCTGCGCGTTCAGCCGCGACTTCGGCTCCTTCACGTCGCGCGAGCGGCACCCGTTCGTCGACGCGATGGTGTCCGCGCTCATGACGGGCATGCAGAAGGGGTCGCTGGACTCGATCCCCGGCGGCAAGCGCATCGCGCGGCGCATCGACGAGGCCAACGCCGAGCACCGTGCCTACGTCGACACCCTCGTCGACGACATGGTGCGGGAGCGGCGGGAGACGGGGGAGCGGCACGACGACCTGCTCGACCGGATGCTCTACCAGCCGCATCCCGAGACGGGCGTCATGCTGGACGACCAGAACATCCGCGAGCAGATCCTCACGTTCCTCGTGGCGGGTCACGAGACGACGTCCGGCGCGCTCAGCTTCGTCCTGTACTACCTGTCGCGCGATCCCGAGGTGCTGGCGCGGGCACACGCCGAGGCCGACGCGCTGCTGGGCGACGACCCGGACGCGGAGCCGACCTTCGAGATGGTCCCGCGGTTCCGGTACCTGCGCCGCTGCCTGGACGAGGCGCTGCGGCTGTGGCCGACCGCGCCGGCCTTCACGCGCTCGCCGCGCGAGACGACCGCGATCGCCGCCGGCACGGACCACGAGGTCGTCATGACCCCGGACGACTGGGCGATCATCGTGCTGCCCATGACGCACCGCGACCCCAAGGCCTGGGGCCCGACGGCCGAGCAGTTCGACCCGGACCGCTTCCTGCCCGAGAACTCGCGCGGCCGCATGAAGAACGTCTACAAGCCGTTCGGCACGGGCGAGCGCGCCTGCATCGGCCGGCAGTTCGCCCTGCACGAGGCCGTGCTGGTGCTCGCGCGGCTGCTGCACCGGTACGACGTCAGCGCCGACCCGGACTACGAGCTCAAGATCGAGGAGCGGCTCACGATCGTGCCGCGCGGGTTCCAGCTCCAGCTGAGGCGTCGCACGCCGGGGGCCCGCGAGGCCGACGCGCCCGTCGTCGACGAGGGCCCCGCGGAGGCGCCCTCGGGCTGCCCCGTGGCGCACTGACTCAGCGCAGGGTCGTGCTGCCGTCCTCGTGCACGGTCCAGTACGGATTGTGCGCGATCTCCCACGGGTGGCCGTCGGGATCGGCGATGTAGCCCGAGTAGCCGCCCCAGTCGGTCCGGGTGGCGGGCTTGAGCACGGTGGCGCCGGCCTCGGCGGCCCGGGCGATCACGGCGTCGACCTCGTCCGGCGAGCCGACGTTCTGGGCGAGGGCGATGCCGCTGAAGGTGGCGCCCGAGTCCGGCACGCCCATGTCCTCCGCGAGGCCGGCCCGGCTCCACAGCGCGAGGACCATCCCCGGAAGCTGGTAGAACGCGATGTCGTCCTCGTCGTTGTCCTTCGCGAACCCGAGGCCGTCCTCGTAGAAGGCCCGGGCAGGGGCGAGATCCGTGACGCCGAGGGTGATGAGGCTCAGTCGTTGCTCCATGCCGCCACGCTAGGGCCGAGCACCGACAAGGTCACGGGCTGCTGAGGCCCGTGTCACACGCGCAACTCCCGCATCTTGCTACACGTAACGAAGATGTTCAGTAGCCTACGGGCGGCGCGCCCGTCCCCGGCGGCACCCAGTCGCGCCCTCGAGCAGATGGGAGAGCGCGATGAGCGCCTGGCGAACGATGGTGGCGTGCGGTGCGGTCTCGGCCGTGATCGGTGGCGGCACGGCGGCGTTGGTGTCGGCGAGCGGCGGCGATGACGCGGTCCGGGTGAGCTCACCCGTGTACGGCTGCATGGACGTCGCGCGCGGCTCCCTCCACCTCTCCGACGCCTCGAGCGATTGCGAGGCCGGCCGGGTCCCCGTGACGTGGCAGGGTGCCGACGGAAGCGCGGGAGCCGACGGCCAGGACGGCCGGGACGGCGAGGACGGAGACTCCGGAGCCGACGGGCAGGCCGGCGCGACGGGAGCCCGGGGCGAACGCGGAGCGGCCGGGGACGACGGCGCGGACGGAGCTCCGGGCGTCGATGGAGCCGACGGGGCGGACGGCGTCGACGGTCGCGACGGTGCGGCGGGCCCCGCAGGTGCCAAGGGTGACACGGGCGCCGCCGGCGCGAAGGGCGACCAAGGCGAGAAGGGTGACGCGGGCGCCGCCGGAGCGAAGGGTGACCAGGGCGAGAAGGGTGACGCCGGCGCCACCGGAGCGAAGGGCGACCAGGGCGAGAAGGGTGACGCCGGCGCCACCGGAGCGAAGGGCGACCAGGGCGAGAAGGGTGACACCGGCGCGACCGGCGCGACCGGCGCGAAGGGCGAGAAGGGCGAACAGGGCGACGACGGTCTCGTCCCCTGGAGCGCGGTGTCCGCGTGGAGCGCCTCGGTCACCTACAGCGCGGGCCCGCCGGCGTCCGTCGTGACCCGCGGCGGCAGCACCTACGTGGCCGCCCGGTCCTCCGTGGCGGCCGACCCCGTCGCCTCCCCGGCCGACTGGATCCTCGTCGCCGCGGCGGGCGTCCAGGGTGAGAAGGGCGAGAAGGGGGACAAGGGCGACGACGGCGCAGCGGGAGCGACGGGCGCCACGGGCCTGACAGGCGCGACCGGCGCGACCGGCGCGACCGGCCCCGCCGGACCGGAGGGCCCGGCCGGCCCGCAGGGACCGATGGGCCCGCAGGGTCCGGCCGGCAACTCGCTGCTCTCGGGACAGTTCAACCAGTACCAGGGCTCGATGCGCCAGTTCCGGTCGCCCATCGACTGCGCGCTCGGCACGATCACGCTCTCCGTCGGGGCGATGGGGATGCCGGCCGACGGCCGGGCGCTGTCGCTCCAGCAGAACACGGCGCTCTACAGCCTCTACGGCACGACGTTTGGCGGCGACGGCCGCACGTACTTCAACGTCCCCGACCTGCGTCCGGTGACGCCGAACGGGCTGCGCTACGGCATCTGCACCGAGGGCTACTACCCCTCGCTGGAGTGACCCGGGTCAGGAGGTGAGGACGCCGGCCGCCACGGCGGCCTCGCGGTAGGCGCGAGCGAGCGAGGCGACGCTCTCGTGGGCGTTGAGGCCGCTCGGGTTCGGCACGACCCACAGTCGCGAGTCGCCGATCGTGTCCGGTTGCGGTCCCGGCACGGCCTTGCGTCGCCCGAAGGCGGTGCGGTACGAGGTGATCCCGGCGATCGCGACCACGCGGGGCCGGCGCTCCAGCACGAGCTCCTCCAGGCGCTCGCGACCGGTTACCAGCTCGTCGCGATGCAGCTCGTCGGCGCGGGCCGAGGCGCGCGCGACGATGTTGGTGATGCCGACCCCGCGCTCGCGCAACTGCACGGGGGCGAGGGCCGGGTCGATCGTGTCGACCAACCCCGCCTCGAGCAGCGCGGGGTAGAAGCGGTTGCCGCGCCGGGCGAAGTGCAGGCCGGTCGCCGCACTCACCAGGCCGGGGTTGATCCCGACGAACAGCAGGCCCAGCTCGTCGGGCAGCAGGTCCGGGATCGTGCGTCCGGCGAAGGACTCCAGCTCGGCGCGGCTCCAGCTCATGCGATCAGGCGTACGAGACGCCGGTCGCGTGCAGCGGGCAGTAGCCGTACGGGTTCTTCACGAGGTACTGCTGGTGGGCCTCCTCGGCGTACCAGTAGTCCTCGAGCGGACGGATCTGCGTCGTGATCTGGCCGTACCCGTGGGCGGTCATCTGCTTCTGGTACGCCTCACGGGACGCCTCGGCCTCGGCCTGCTGCTCGGGCGTCGTGGTGAGGATGATCGACCGGTAGTTGGAGCCGCGGTCGTTGCCCTGGCGCATGCCCTGCGTCGGGTCGTGGTTCTCCCAAAAGACCTTGAGCAGGTCCGCGTAGCTGGTGACCGAGGGGTCGAAGACCACGCGCACGACCTCGGCGTGACCCGTGCGGCCGGTGCAGACCTCCTCGTACGTCGGGTTGGGCGTGTGACCGCCGGCGTAGCCCACGGACGTGGACCAGACGCCGGGCTGCTCCCAGAACGTCTTCTCCTCGCCCCAGAAGCAGCCGAGGCCGAAGACGGCGATGCCGAACCCCTCGGGTCCGTCGGTCTCGATGGGGTTGCCCGTCACGAGGTGCTTGTCGCCCACGCTGAAGGGGCGGGTGTCGCGGCCCGGCAGCGCCGAGTCCGGCGTGGGCAGCGTCGTCTTGTCGAATCCGAATCGCATGTGACCTCCTGTAGTGCTTCCACAACGCCGAGCGGTCCCGCCGTGTTCCCGTAGCCTCGGATCGTGAGCAACGAGGCGCGCGGGACGAGACGCTACGAAGTTCCCATCGGAGTCGAGATCGCCGCCGCATGGGCCTGGCGCATCGTCCTCATCGGCGGCGCGGCGTACCTGGTGCTGCGGTTCCTGGCGTTCTTCTCCGAGGTGACGGTGCCGATCGCGGTCGGCATCCTGCTGACGGCCCTGCTGATCGGCGCGGTCGACTGGCTCGCGAAGCGTCGCGTGCCGCGCATCCTGGCGACGTTCATCGTCGTCATCGGACTGCTGATCGCGGTGTTCGGGCTGTTCGGCCTCGTCGGCCAGCAGCTGTCCACCCAGTTCGACGACCTGCGCGAGAGCGTCGTCGAGGGCGTCAACCAGCTGCGCGACTGGGCGCGAAACGGGCCGTTGCACCTGTCGGACCAGCAGGTCACCGAGTGGATCCAGCGGGCGCGCGACGCCGGCTCGGCGAGCGACGGCGAGGTCGTGTCGCAGGCCACGGCCGTCGGCACCCAGATCGGCCACTTCGTCGCCGGGTTCTTCCTGGCGCTGTTCACGCTCTTCTTCCTGCTCTACGAGGGCGACCGCATCTGGAGCTGGGTCGTCTCGCTGTTCCCGCGTCGCTCGCGCGACCGCGTGCACTCGTCCGGGCGAGCGGCGTGGGGGTCGCTGACCGCGTTCGTCCGGGCCACGGTGATGGTCGCGCTCGTGGACGCGATCGGCATCGCGGCGGTGGCGCTCGTGCTGCAGGTCCCGCTCGCCGCGGCGATCGGCGTCCTGGTGTTCCTCGGCGCGTTCATCCCGATCATCGGCGCCCTGCTCTCGGGCATGGTGGCCGTCCTGGTGGCGCTCGTGGCCCACGGGCCGGTGACGGCGCTGCTCATGCTGGCCGGCGTGGTCGCGGTGCAGCAGCTGGAGTCGCACGTGCTCCAGCCGTTCCTCATGGGCCACATCGTCGCGCTGCACCCGCTCGCGATCCTGTTCGCGATCGCGGCGGGCGTCGTGGCGGCCGGCATCGTCGGCGCGCTGCTCGCCGTGCCGGCGGCGGCCTGCGTCAACAGCATCGTCCGGCACCTCGCGGAGGGACAGACCGTCCAGACCGACGGCGTGCTCGGCGACGAGTCACGCGACCTCGGCGAGCCACCGCCGGCGCAGGCCTAGGCTGGTCCCGTGGACCTCGACGACGCGCGCGCGGCACGGAAGCTCCTGAGCGGAGTCAGCGAGGTTACCCCGCTGGCGCACTCGCGCTGGCTGCACGAGCTGACCGGTCAGGCCGTGCACTTCAAGTGCGAGAACCTGCAGCGCACCGGCTCGTTCAAGATCCGCGGCGCCTACACCCGCATCGCCCGCCTCTCCGCCGAGGAGCGCTCGCGCGGCGTCGTGGCCGCGAGCGCCGGCAACCACGCCCAGGGCGTCGCGCTGGCCGCGGCGATGCTGGGCGCCGACGCGACGATCTTCATGCCGCACGGCGCCGCACTGCCGAAGGTCCAGGCCACGAAGGGCTACGGGGCGTCGGTCGAGTTCCACGGCAGCGGCGTCACCGAGTCGCTCGAGGCCGCGCAGGAGTTCGCCGAGCGCACGGGCGCCACGCTGATCCACCCGTTCGACCATCGCGACATCGTGGCCGGGCAGGGGACCGTGGGCCTGGAGGTCCTCGAACAGCTGCCGGACGTGGCCACGATCCTGGTCCCGCTCGGCGGGGGAGGGCTCGCGGCCGGCGTCGCCCTGCTCAAGACCGAGCACCCCGACGTGCGGGTCGTCGGCGTGCAGGCGGAGGCGGCCGCCGCGTATCCCGACTCGCTCGCCGAGGGCATGCCCGTCCAGGCCGCGATGGGCTCGACGATGGCCGACGGCATCGCCGTGGCGCGACCCGGCGAGGTCCCGTTCGGCCTCGTCCGGGACCACGTCGACGAGGTCGTCACTGTGTCGGAGGAGGCCATGAGCCAGGCGCTCATCGGCCTGCTGGAGCGCGCCAAGATGCTCGTCGAGCCCGCGGGCGCCGTGGGCGTCGCCGCCCTGCTGGAGGAGCCGCACCGGTTCCAGGGCCCGATCGTCCCGATCCTGTCCGGCGGCAACATCGACGCGCTGCTGCTGCTCGAGGTCATCCGCCACGGACTCGCGTCCGGCGGCCGCTTCCTGATGTTCCGCGTGCGCATCTCGGACCGCCCCGGCGAGCTCATGCGGCTGCTGACCGAGCTGGCCGGGATGGACGTCAACATCCTCAACGTGCACCACGACCGCGGCTCCGAGGCGCTCGGCGTGCGCGAGGTCGAGGTGGCGCTGCAGGTGGCCACGCGCGGTCCCGAGCACCGCGCCGAGGTGTGGCGCCGGCTCGAGGAGCTCGGCTACGACCCGGTCTGAACGCGAGAACGCCCGCCACCGATCCGGTGGCGGGCGTCCGTGCGCTGCGACGGCGGCGCGGGATCAGAAGGGCTTGGCCTCGACGATCTCGACGGTGAGCTGCTTGCCGTTGGGCGCCTCGTAGCTCACGGTGTCGCCGGCGGACTTGCCCATGATCGCCGTGCCGAGCGGCGAGGTCGGCGAGTAGACGTCCAGGTCGACCGACGAGTCCATGCTCAGCAGCTCGCGCGAGCCGAGCAGGAACGTCTCGGTGTCGGTGTCGCCCTGGAAGCGGATCGTGACCTTCATGCCGGCCTCGACCAGGCCGTCGTCGGCCGGCGCCTCGCCGACCTCGGCGCGGCGGAGCCGGTCCTCGAGCTGGCGGATCTGGGCGTCGGTCTTGCCCTGCTCCTCACGCGCGGCGTGGTAGCCGCCGTTCTCGCGCAGGTCGCCCTCGTCGCGGGCGGTCGCGATCTTCTGCGTGATCTCGGGCATGACCTCGTTCTTGAGGCGGGCGAGCTCGGCGACGAGTCGGTCGTAGGCCTCCTGGGTGACCCAGATGGTCTCGGTCTCGGTCGACATGGCTGTACTCCTCACTACGTACGAAACCCCGGGACCTCCCGGGGTGAAACTCCGAGTCTACCAGCAATCATCGCTCCTCACAGGCGTCGAGGACACCCGTCACGGCACGACGTTCGGTGCGGATCTCGACGACCACGCGGACGCGCTCGGCGTCGGACGCCGGGACGTCGACCGTCTTCTCGCCGACGACGGCCTTGTCCTCCGACTGGGCGAAGACCCGGCAGGTGAGCGCGACGGGCTCGTCGCGGAAGATCTCGAGGTCGACCTTCGTGGTGTCGTCGTCGACCACCTGGTACGAGTGCACGCGCGCCTGGTGCGCCGCCACGTCGGTCCAGGACGCCCACGCGGCCCACGCGACGCCGAGCGTCACGCCGACGGCGGCGACGGCGGGCCACAGCCAGCGCGGAGTCGAGCGGCGGTGGCGGCCGTAGCGGGCGTCGAGGTCGGTCACGCATTCCATTGTCTCAGGGGCGTGGAACACTGTGGGACGTGGTCGAGAACGCCGAAGACACCAAGCTGCGCCTCATGCACGTGCACGCCCACCCCGACGACGAGTCGAGCAAGGGTGCGGCCACCACGGCCAAGTACGTCGCCGAGGGGGTCGACGTGCACGTCGTGACCTGCACGGGCGGCGAGCGCGGGTCGATCCTCAATCCCGCCTTCGAGCACCCGGGCATCCTCGAGAACCCCGAGCTCATCGCCGAGATCCGCCGCGAGGAGATGGACAAGGCCCGCGAGATCCTCGGCGTCACGCAGGACTGGCTCGGCTTCGTCGACTCCGGCTGGCCCGAGGGCGATCCGAAGCCGCCGCTGCCCGAGGGCTGCTTCGCGCTCGTGCCGATCGAGGAGGCCGCCGCGCCCCTCGTGAAGCTCATCCGCTCGTTCCGGCCGCACGTGCTGACCACGTACGACGAGAACGGCGGCTACCCGCACCCCGACCACATCAAGTGCCACGAGGTCAGCGTGTACGCCTTCGAGGCGGCCGCCGATCCCGAGCGCTACCCCGAGCTGGGCGAGCCCTGGCAGGTCAAGAAGCTCTACTACCACCACGGCTGGTCGCGCGCGCGAATCGAGGCGATCAACGCCGCGATGGAGCGCCACGGCCTGGAGTCGCCGTACAAGGACTGGCTCGAGAAGCGCGACATCGATCCCGAGCATGAGAAGCGCCTCACCACGCGCGTGCCCTGCTCGGACTACTTCGACGTCCGCGACCGTGCGCTCATCGCGCACGCCACCCAGATCGACCCGAACGGCTTCTGGTTCGCCGTCCCCCGCGAGGTCCAGGCCGAGGCCTGGCCCACCGAGGACTACGAGCTCGTGAAGTCGGTCGTCGACGCGCCGGTGCCCGAGGACGACCTCTTCGCCGGCCTGCGCTGACTCAGTCGCAGCCGGCGCGGAAGTCGCTGTCGGTGCCGACCGTGACGCGGTCGGTGGCGACCTCCTCGCGCAGGTGCTCGGCACCCTCGCGCAGCCGTTCGACGTCGGTGTCGGGACGCAGCACCCCCGTGCGGACGAGATGGCACCGGTCGACGCCGGTCACGCCTGCCGAGAGGTCGAGGTGGGTCTGCGTGGCGGGGGTCCGAGACGGGTCGCTGTTCCACAGCCCGAAGATGCGGTTGAGGAACATCGGGTGGCCGTGGGCGTCGACGTACGCCTGGACCGTCTCCAGGGTCACGCCGAGATGGCCGTGATCGGACTCCGTGCGCCAGGAGGCCTTGATGATCCGGGTCGACACGGGTCGGTGTCCGCGTTCGAAGCGGTCGGCCACGACCCAGTCCACCGGCATGTCCCGATAGTCCTGTGAGGCCTGCTCGAGACTGTCGGCGATCCCGCGCCGCGACCGCATGTCGAGGCCGGCGAACGTGTGGTCGGTGGCGTCCAGGACCGTCGGGACGCGGTCGGGGTCGGCGGTGCCGGTGCGCTCGACGGCGTCCACCAACGCGTTCGCGAGGGTGAGGACGTCCACGTGATTCCACCCGCGGGGTGTCTTCGGCGCATCGGTGGCGTCCAGTTCGATCTCGGGCGACCTCGCGAGCTCGAGGAGGGGAACCGACGCGGGGCGGCCGGCGGGCTTCTCGGGCTCGGGACTCCGGCCGCATCCGGCGAGGACGATCACGATGGGCAGGAGGGCCAGGAGGCGTCGCATGCCGAACAGCCTCGCGCCGCACAGGCCTGCCGAACCGGCTGTCCACAGGTTGTTTCCGCTCATCGCCTACGCTCGTCCCGACATCGTTTTCGGCAATCCCAGCAGTGAGGAACGTGCACATGTGCTCTCCGGCTCCGTGCAAGAAGTGTGGCAAGACGACGTGGCAGGGCTGCGGTGAGCACATCGAGCAGGCCCGCGCGATGGTCCCGGCCGACCAGTGGTGCGGTCACACGCAGGACTAGGCTTCCTTCGTGACCATGCTCGACTTGGCGGCGCTCGCCACGCAGGAGATCGACCCCGAGGGCAATCAGTCCATCGGCTGGCTCCCCGGCCTCTACGTGCTCGGACTGTGCATCATCGTGGGCCTGCTGCTGTGGTCGTTCACCAAGATGGCCAAGCGCGCGCGTCAGCCCTGGGAGGACGAGGGCACGGACGCCCCGAACGAGGACGAGCCGCCGAAGCCGTGACCGAGCTGCCCCGCCTCTGGCACGAGTTCGTCGCGGCACACCCCGAGTGCGCCGCCGAGCAGCCCGAGGTGGAGCCGTTCGGCGACAGCCGCGAGATGGCCGACGAGCTGGCCCGGCTCGTGCTGGACGGGACGAAGCGCGCCACGGCCAGTCCCGTCGTCGAGGGAGTGCCTCCGAGCGACGCCCACTGGGTGCTGCTCGACGGTCGCGGCGAGGCCGTCGCGGTCGTGGAGACCACCGAGATCCGCCTCGGCCGGCTCGACAGCGTCGACGCGTCCTTCGCGTGGGACGAGGGTGAGGGCGACCGCACGCGCGACTGGTGGCTCGACGCCCACCGGGGCTTCTTCCGTCGCCGCCACCCCGACGAGGCCGACGTCGACGCCATGCCCACGGTGTTCGAGCGCTTCCGCGTCGTCTGGCCGCCCGAGGTCGCCGACTGATGGAGCTGCGCACCGAGCGGCTGCTGCTGCGGCACTGGACCGACGCGGACCGCGATCCCTTCGCGGACCTCAACGCCGACCCGGTCGTGATGGAGTACTTCCCCTCGACGCTCGACCGGCCCACGAGCGACGCGCTGGCCGACCGCATCGGCGACCGCCTCGACCGTGAGGGCTGGGGACTGTGGGCCGTCGAGGCCGAGGGCCGCTTCGCCGGCTTCACGGGCCTCAACCCCGTGCCGCCGGCCATCCGCGAGCTCACCCGCGGTGCTCCGGCCACCGAGGTCGGCTGGCGGCTCGCCCGCTGGGCGTGGGGTCACGGCTACGCCACCGAGGCCGCCCGGGCCGCCGTCACGCACGCGTTCGAGGTGCTCGCACTGCCCGAGGTCGTCTCCTTCACCGCCACCGGGAACCTGCGCTCCCGCGCCGTCATGCAGCGGCTCGGCATGACGCACGACCCGGCCGACGACTTCGACCATCCCACCCTCGAGGACGGCCCACTGCGCCGACACGTGCTGTATCGGCTCGCCCGGTCCTGACGGGTCGTCGTCCGGACCGGGAGTCGTCGCTGTCCAAGGAGAAGAAGCCGTGATGGGAGACCGAGACCTCTCGTCCGAGTTCGGACGGCTGCAGGAGCGGTTGGCTGGCGTGCGACGATCGGACGACAACGGCCCGATCCTCACCGTCCAGGGTGTGGTTCTCGTCTCCCAGTCGGACGAGGTGATCGCGGGGCGCATCCTGTACCTGGATGAGCGCGCACCGGGGCGTCCCCAGCGGGTCTCCGATTTCGACTACGACGTCCGGGATCTTGCGGTCGGCGGCCCCGAGGAGGCAGCGGGCCTGCTCCTGGTCAATCTCGAGGAGGAGGTCCTCGCGATTCCGTAGCGCGGCCCCCGGACGGATCGCGGCTGCGCCGAGATGGTGTCGATGTCAGGCGCGGCGACTAGCGTGAACATGTGGCCAATCGACTCGCTCAGTCCCAGTCGCCCTACCTGCGCCAGCACGCGGACAACCCCGTGGACTGGTGGGAGTGGGGGCCCGAGGCGCTGGCCGAGGCCGAGCGCCGCGACCTGCCGATCCTGCTGAGCGTCGGGTACGCGGCCTGCCACTGGTGCCACGAAAGGACCGGCCCTTTCAGATCGCGCGGAAAGTCGTCAAAAACCTTGTTATTCCAAGGATAAGTGAAGTCGGTCCGTTTCGACCGATTTCGTCGTTTTCCGCCCTTTTCGGAGCTTCGTGTATCACTCTCGTGTATCACTGGGCGACCCCGGAGTCGCTACCCGTTTTCCAGGGGCGAGGTGTTTGAACTGCGCCTTCAGAGATCACGCGGCTCCCCGTGATCGTGCGCCTGACTCGGATGCGGAAGCTGAGCGCTGGTGCTCTCGGCGACACCGTCAGCCAGATCCACGTCTTCTTCGGCGAGGAGGTCAGCCGGGACACGTGTGTCATTCGGTCTTCGTCATACGATTTGCACGTGGTTGCTGACGAGCGGATCGATGAGTGGCCTGACGAAGTTGAGGTTGGCTATGACGTCGAGGCGTTGAAGCACCGTGGGCGCGGTCGCCCTGGACGTCGGGCTGAGCCGATGCAGGTCGTCGCCGTGCGCCTCACGGTCGAGGAGATCGCGGATCTGGACGCGATCTCCGAGCGAGAGAACCTGTCGCGCTCGAAAGTCATCAGGCGTGCACTGGCTAGCTTCGCCGTCTGAAGTCCGTGCGATTCGGCGAGCGTTGCGCGTGCTGACGATTCGCGATGGCGGGGCACTGCCTCCGACGCGAGCTGCTATTTGTAACGATTCGCTACGAACGGCTGGATGAACCTCGGGTCCGCGTTTCGGCCTTGTGTCGCGTTCCGTGCGGCGAGTTCGATGCACCCGAGCGACAGATCCAGCCATCGTCCGCTCTCGAAGGACGTTTCCACTAACCTGACACGTTCCAGCGACGTGTTATGTTTTTCCGAAAGTCTTAACACGTCATGCGGATGAGTTGAAAGAGTTGACACGTGTCCTGGAGCCCTGAGATTCCCTTCAACGATCTTCCGCCGCTGCCGCCAGCAGGCTTGGATCTCGAGCCCAAGGCGGTGCTCAAAGCCACCATCGAGGCGCGATCCGCGTTGGCAACGCTTGCCCAAGCAGGACAGATGCTGCCGAACCCCAACGTCCTGATCCATGCAGTCCCGCTGCTCGAAGCGCAGGCAAGTTCTGAGATCGAGAACATCGTCACTACAGCCGACGAGCTTTTCAAGCATGTCGATTCAGGTGGCGGGGACCACGCAACCAAGGAGGCGTTGCGTTATCGGACGGCGTTGTTTGCTGGAGTGGAATCGATCAGGAGCCGGCCGCTCACGGGAGCCACCGCTGCTCGAATCTGCTCAGAACTTCAAGGGCGGGACATGGCAGTGCGCGCCGTATCGGGCACGCGGATTGCCAATCCGGCAACACGGGAGATCGTGTATGCCCCTCCGGAGGGAGCCGACCTCATCCGGGGAAAGCTCGCAGCGTGGGAGCAGTTCGTTCATGCCGAGGATGAACTTGACCCGCTCGTTCGTATGGCCGTGGCCCACTACCAGTTCGAGGCCATCCACCCGTTCCATGACGGGAACGGACGCACGGGTCGAGTCATCAACATCTTGATGCTGATCGAGGCAGGGTTGCTGCAGGATCCCATTCTCTATCTCTCGCGCGCGATCATCGCCAGGAAGAACGACTATTACCGGCTCTTGCGCGCGGTTACGGCGGAAGGCGCGTGGATCGACTGGATTCTCTACATGCTTGACGTCGTTCGCGAGTCTGCAACGTCAACGACCCGAAAGATCGGGGCCATCCGCACGTGTCAGGACGACATCGCGGAGCGGGCCCGTGCGGCAACGCCCGGTGGGCGAGACGCCCAATTCCTGGCAGTTCTCTTCGAGCAGCCCTATTGCCGGATCACCGCCGTGTCCGAGCGTTGCGACGTTTCTCGACAGACGGCGTCGTCGTGGCTGCACGCTCTTGTCGGTGCGGGTCTGCTGAGTGACGTCAAAGTTGGCAGGGAGCTGCTGTTCGTCAATCACGAGTTCTTGGACGTGCTGACTCGTCCTGAGTGAAGGACGTTGCGGCACTCGGCACACGAACTCGACATATCGCGTCTCGCCGAGTCCCTCGATATGAACCGCTCATTCGAGCGCGACTTCGCTGTCGCCAGATGGGTCTGGCGCCATTTCGACGGTAACGACGCCTCGACGCCGGAGTCATCTTCTACGCGGATGCGGCATACAGGTCTGCGATGCTGGCCAAGATCGGTCTCAACTCATGCCAATGCGCGACCGCGTCCTCGGTGGGCATCGTGGGGTTCTTCTTGGTGAGCACCTTTGAGGTCAACCTGCTCAAGGCGGTGTGTGCCGCGTCGGCCTCGGAAGTCCAACCGCGAACTCGCAGGGCCTCGAGCGAGACGTCAAGACTGTCCCAATCCGCAAGGTAGACGGCGGCTATGGATCGACGGCTGGGCGTCTTCAGGATTGCGCTGCTGGGGGTGTCGTCGACCAGCAGCCCCAAGTCGGTGGCGAGCTCGCCAAGAAGCTGGATCGCCGTGAGTGTGGCGGGTTTGGAGGCTGCGAGCGCCGACTCGCGGTCAACTAATCGTCGCGACGAGGTCTTCGTGCTCGCCGCTGCGGTTCGACCGTAAACGGCGGGGACGATGACGGTTCCATCATGTCCCTCTGCGCGGTATTGCTTGACCTCCACGGCGAAGACCTCAGCAGGGTTCATCTGTTCGTTGAGAAACTCGACGATCCGCATGAGCTCATCTGGGATCACGTCGGCAACGAACACCATCCGGATGCGGCCAGCGCGGAGGTTGTCGCCGACTCGGGCGAAGAACTCAGGGATCGTCACGTCGCGGTCCTCGCACAACGCGATCAGACTCTCGTGCGGGTCGTTGCCGAGCTCAGACTGGGTCGCGTCGAAGGCGAGGCTCAAGTTCTCGATCGGCCAGTAGCGAACGCCGTTGGCGGCGTAGTCGAGCATCTGCCCGACTACTTCCCGTCGGATTCGCGTGTCTGTTGATCGCTTGACCTCGACGAGTGTGGGGACGGCGTCTTGATCGACGAACAGGTGGTCGACACTCCACCGCGCTCCTGAGCCGTCGCTGTCTGGGATGCCCTGTTCGCGCTTGACCAGCGCCCAGCGGCGCGGAGCCTCGGGTGTCATCTGGCCACCGGCGAGGAGGTCGGGATGCGTTTCTAGGAGGGCCTGGAGGATGTCCTCGGCTGCGTACGGAGCAGGCGTCATCGACACGAGCTGTCCGTCGGCGTCGATGTGGAAGAGGCCGTCCCCACTCATGCTGATCCTCCCGGTTCGCTCATGGTGGGCATCTTGCCGCATCGACAGGTCTCGGGTGGTCACCCGCCGTTCATGCCGTGCCGAACGGAGTCGAGCGCGATCTTGAAGTGAGACTCGGCGGCGTTGATGCGCGAGGTGGGTGTGGCTGGATCGAATACGCGCAGAAGTGAGAACCGGAAGGAGCGGGGGTCCCGTTTCCGGAGGTCGACGTTTCCGCCGTGGCCGTCGGCGGCGTAGGCCTGCCAGCGTTGGCGGATGTTCTCGGCTCCGTCGGCCTTGCCGACGTAGTGCCGTCCGTCGCTCGTGTCGGTGATGAGGTAGATGCCGATGACCGAGGCTAGAGCGGTGCGCCAGCTGGCATATCGGTGCTCGCGTATCACGGCCTGCAGGCGGGGGTAGTCGAGGACAAGCGAGTCGAAGCCGGGAAATGGGATGGGTCTCGAGTCGGCGATCTCGACGACCGGGTATGTCGCGGCGGTGGTACCACTGAGCCGCCAGGTGCGTGGTGACCGCCAGCCGATCACCAGGCGGTTGTTCAAGTCCGTGAGTTGATCGGATCGTGCGAGGTTGAAGGTCCTTACCGCTCCGTCATTCGACGACTCGCCAACCTTCGTGACGACCGACCAAAGGCGCGCTCGGTCGCCTCCCTCGGGAAGGAAGACCACCCACGTTCGCGGCGGCGTGGCAGGGAAGATCCGACTGTTCGCCGACTGCCTGCTGGTGTAGTTGAGGATCTCCCTGTCGGTGGAGTCGGCGTGGATGCCGGGTTCACCGTCGGCGTGTTCGCGCACGTACGCGTGTCTGATTACCAGCGTCTCGGCCGGGTCGATGTCGGCGCTTCCCAGGATCTGGGCGAGGTTCAGGGTCATGGGCTTAACCGTGCGCGGGCGCAGGCATCGGCAACCACACGGCCGTCGCCTCCACCCTGCGATAGAACTCGTACCGATCGTCCACAAGGGCACCTTCGCACACGCAATGCGCACCACGACGGAGAATTGGACGGTCGCCACGGGCAGCGCGGGCCGGCACGCGGGAAGGACACTGGCAATTCGCTCAACTTCCCCTTCAGTTGAGCCCGGCCGATGGCGTCGGGTGATGAGCAGGTTCTTGACGCTGGACCGAAGCTCACCGGGCTCGTAAGAGTTCGGAACCCCCGGCGACCGCCATCCAGAAAGACCTCCCGCGGAACGCTTCCGCCCGCGTAAGAGTCCTTGCGCCATGAGTGTGGAAACACATGAAACCGAGTTGGATAAAGGCAGTTCAGGCTAGCCTCATGGCTTCGCGACCTTCGGGTCGATCGCTCGTGGGCACCTTCGGAAGAGGAAAAGTGAAGATTCGTAGCGAAGCACTCGGGACCGCAGGGTTCCTTATCGCCGTGGTGGCACTTCTTGTCGCGCTGACGTCAGGCACGGCCTACGCAGCTGTCACGATCACGACGAAGAACATTAAGAAAAATGCCGTGACCTCTGCGAAAATCGCGCCCAAAGCGGTCACAGGCGCCAAGATCGCGCCCAACGCCGTCACGGGAGCGACGGTGAAGAACGGGACACTCACGTTGAGCGACTTCACACGAGCAGACCAGAAGCGGCTGTTGGGGCCTCGGCCGGCCGATGCCGTCCGGGTTGAGATGAACAGCATCTACGTGGGGGCCTACGACTTCAGCACCGTCACGGTGTGGTGCCCCGGAGCACGCAAGGTAACGGGTGGCGGATTCATCTCCAGCATTGCCATCCCGTCGGCAAGCGCACCGAATAGTGATCGGTCTGGCTGGGTCATCCAGATCAACAACATGGACAATTCCATCAGTGTTGAAGCAAGCGCGTACGCCGTCTGCTCCTGACTCGCTGGCTCCTCAACACTGCGCCGGCTCTGCGACCCGGTTATCTCAATGCTATTTCCGCCTGAAGGAGCTGGCCCTCCCAATCGTAGTATTGGTTCCTGCAGGGGATCGGAAGGGCTGGCACAGGTCACGCCTGCCGCTGAAGCTTCGGCTTCGGAAGTAGATCGGTGATGTTTGACCGGATTCCACCAGGCTCGCGCGTGTTCAACGCAGCTTCGGCGAGCCTCATCTGCCGTTCCTCCCAGGCCATCAATTGATCGAGCCGCCACCGGTCCGGGTGCCGGACGACGGGCGGCGGGACCATCTGGCGGTCCTTGAGGTTCTGGTAGCCCTGGGTCTTGCCCCAGCCGTACCGGCGCAGGACGTCGCCGGCGGAAAGGAAAACGTGGCGCGGGTCCTCGTCGGTCGAGGTCATGGCGATCAGTCCACCTTCCGGATGCGGGCGACGGGCACAGACGTGAGCCGCTGGTGACGAATCCAGCGGCGCACGTCGCCGACGGTGGTGAAGAGCCGGCGGCCGATCTTGAAGAACTCCGGGCCGGTGCCGGTCTGGCGCCACCAGCGAAGGGTGTTCTCGGGCGTGTGCAGGATCTCTGCGACCTCGTCGAGGGTCAACAGGTCGTCGTCGTGCCGTTCGGGGAAGGGCGCGGCGGCGGAGGGGTGGTGCCTGGTCATGGGTGCCTCCTGGCGTCGGTCGGCGATTGCCGACGATTGGACGGATGAGGGAACACGTCGCAACGAGTGCTGGTGGCCTCTCGCCAGGTAGGTGTGCGTCAGATTCTTCGGTCAGGCGGTCGCGGTCGCTCCTGCCGACTCGAGGGCGAGCAGGGGCACGGTGCGGACGATTCGCCCCAACCGTGCGACCTGCGGAAACGCTGTTTACGGTGCCGGCGATTCGCCGGCACCGGGGCGACCTGCGGAAACGTTGTTCACGGTGCCGCCGATTCGGCACCACCTCGCATTGCAGCGAAAAACGTGATCGACGCCGGATTGGCGCCGGAGCCCCACGGGTCGAGGTCGCACCCGGGCGCGGGGAACCGTCTGGCCGTTGCTCACCTCTCGACGGTGCGCCGGCTCTGGGCCGCCTGTCAACCCTGCAATGGCAGGAAAATCAAGCACTCGGGACAGCCGACGACATAGGCGGACATTGAGGTGCCTCCTCATCAGAGATCGAGTCTTGGCGCCGAGATCGGGCCCCGCGGTGGGGCCGCGGGTTCGGGCCGATGTGGCCGAGCGGAACGTCGCCGTCCTAGGTACGGCGCTGGCTTCTGCGGTCCGTAGCGGTCGACGGACTCGGCCGCTGCGTCGCGGGCGTGAGCGGGACCGAGGTCGGCGCGGTCGCGACCGAACACGCCGACCCACTGCTCGCGGGCGTCCTCGACGGACTCGGCGACGAGATGAGCGATGTTGTGTTCGCGGCCTCGGGTCATGCCGACGTAGGCCGACGCTGCTCCGGTGTGCTCACCGATGAGGACGTGCGAGACCGGCACGGTCGAACCCTGCGCCCCGTAGGCGGTGGTGGCGTAGGCGAGCTCGACGTGCCGGTGCACGTACTCCGCCGACAGCACGCGCTTGCCGGCCGCGCCCCTGACCATGAGGCTCCCGCGCTCGCAGCCGACCACGGTCCACGTCTCGCGGTTGGCGACATCGGCGTCGCGGTTGTTGCGACGAGTCGCAACTGTGTCGCCGATGCCGATCCGCTCACCCGCGGACGTGACGACCGCGTCGGTGACCTCGCCGAGGTCCCGCCTGACTTGGTGGGCGAGGGCATTGATCCTCGAGACCTGCTCGCGGGTGTCGGCGACCACCAGGTCGCCGAAGGTTGCTCGAGCAGTCATCGCGGCTTGCCGTTCGACGTCGCTGGCGTGCACCACGATCTCACCGCGACGCAACAGGTCGTCGAAGACTTGCTCGGGCTTCTCGCCGCTGCGCATCCGCAGCGACAGGGAGGCGTACTCCGGATCGGTGAAGCGGCGGACGCCGACGAGTTCGCTGACCCGGTCCGGTGCGTACCGGATGGCGAGGTCGAGGACTCCGCCCCGGCCGACGGCGGGCAGCTGATGCCGGTCACCCACCAACAACACGGAGACGCGCGACTCGTCAGCAAGCCGCAGCAGTGCTCGTGCAGTGTCCTGGTCGAGCATTCCGGCTTCGTCGACGACCAGCAGGTCGTCGGGGTGCAGTCGAGCCGAGGGCTGCGGGTCAGGCGGCTGCCTGGTCCAGCGTCCGTCCTCGTCCCAGCGGTAGCCGTGTTGGTGCAGCAGCCAGGCGACGGAGTGGGCGGTCGTGCCGACCTCGCCCGCTGCGACCTGGGCCGCCTTGCGGGTCGGGCTGACCAGCAGCATCCGGTGGCCTCGCGCCTCGGCGGCGCGTCGTGTCGCGGCCAGCCGCGAGGTCTTGCCAGCGCCCGCGGCGCCCTCGACGACGGCGATGGCGCGGTCCTGCGCCCGCCGCACGATCCGGCCGACGATCTCGTGCTCGACCGCCAGCACCTCGGGTGACGTCAGGGCTCGCACATGCTCGGCGACGTCGGCGCGATCCAGCAACGGTCGCGAGGCCGCAATGACTCGCTCGGTGAGATCCTCGGCGAGTTCACGCCGCACGGGCGCTTCGACGAGACGGCCTGACTCGGCGATCAGACGCTCGACCTCGCCGCGAGCATCGGCGGCGTTCCACGCGGACCGTCGTGAGCCCAAACGGACCAGCGCCAAATCAACCAGGGCGTCGCGATCCACAGTCCCGGGCATGAGGGGAATTGGGGCGCGAACCGAATCGCGGCGTCCCGCGTAGCCGAGCTCCTGGAGCTCGTCGACCCAGCGCTCGCGCAGCGCCTCACCGGAGGCCGGCACGACCTTGTCGGGACGGGCGTCCGCCCAGGCGCGGCGATCCCACACCTGTCGCAGGGCAGGTCCTGGTTCCTCACCGGGATGGTCGACGCGCCATGCGGCTTCGTAGGTGTCGATGTGGGATTCGATCTGTCGGGCTCGTGCGCTGAACGAGCCGACGTAGTCGGCGAGTTCGCGGACTTCACCGGTCTGCGGGTCGAGCGTGAGTCCGTGCGCGGCCAACGTCTCCCGGAACGCGGGATTGGTCATCATGGCGGCGTGGCCGATGCCGTTGATCGCGTCCAGGCTGTCGCGCACGCCGACGGTGTGCAGGCCACGCCACGTCCCTTCCGCAAACACCCGTGCATTGATTTGGAGATGCAGGTGGCGGTGTGGGTCCCCTGCGCGCGAGGTGTAGTGGCGGATCACCGCCGCCTCGATCTGCTCCACCGGCACCTGCACCTGACGGCCGCGCGGTCCCACGCGCGTCGTCGCGTGGGAGGCAAGCCAGCCCACGATCTCCTGCGCCGCGGCCAGCTGGGCTGCGTCGTAGGCGGCAGCAACCTCCGGATGCAGAGCAGCCGCGAGCGACCACGTCTTCGGCCCGTTGACCGTGACCTCGACGAACCGCACCGCTCGGTCGTCGTGCCGCAGGCGACCCTTCGGCCTCCCGGTCTCGACATCGAGTCCAGCAACCCAGCGCTCGTAGGTGGGGCCGTCCATGTCAGGCCGTCGCTCGAGACCTTCCTCGCCGGCGACAAAGCGCATGGCGAGGCCGCTGCCCTCGGCCAGGTAGTAGTCGTCAGCACGCGACCGGTCCGCCTCGACGTAGTGCCGAGCAGCGGCCGGCGAACCGCGGTAGATCTTCGCGCCACCGTGCACCGAATCGCCCCCGTCGACAATCGTCAGCAACCGTCAATCCACTGGAATATCAGTGCGAATCGCGATTGCCTCTACGAACTTTCGTAGCATGCGTGCCGGGTGTTGGGGAGGGCCAGGAAGCCGCCGCGGAGGGGTAATGTCTGAGACGTTCATGACCGTCAACGAGTGGTGTCGGACCGGAGCGTCTTCGATTCTCGGACGAGCCAGGGATCCCCTTCGCCAGCCACATGCCCAAGTAGACGGTTCGTTGGTTCAGATCGTCCCCATGGTCGCGAGCGTGTGAGGTACGTTCCCGCCATGGCGAAATACCCCCAGGCCCGGGAGAAGCACGGTGCAGTCTTCGATGAGAACGCGAAGATTCTCCAGTTTGACCAGTCGGGCTTCGAGGCGAGCTGACCGTCGAGCATGAACGTCAACCTTCAGGAGATTCGCCAGCACGGTGGCTCGCAACAGAATGCGTGGGAGGAATTGGCATATCAGCTCCGACCGCCTGTCGGGAGCGGCCATGTGGAGACCCGCAAGACAAGAGCGCCGGACGCCGGAGTCGAGTGGTACGAGGTATACGCCGACGGCCATGTCGAGGGGTTCCAAGCCAAGTTCCATGGTTCTCTCGCTGACGCTCTCGGTGGAATGCGTGAGTCCGTCACCTCAGCCTGCGCCAAACGCCCGACGCTGACCCGCTTGACCTTCGTGCTCCCGTACGACTTCACAGACACGGGCGAGGGAAAGCGCAAGTCCGATCAAGACCGGTGGGCTGACGCGGTCAAGGGTTGGCATGATTCCATCCCTGGTGCCGAACACGTCGAGTTTCGGACGCTGCTCGCAGGGGACGTCCTGAGCGAACTTGCTCGAGCTCAGCACTCCGGCCGCCGTGCGTTCTGGTTCGGCGCCCTGGAACTTTCGGACGATTGGTTCGCTGAGAAGTTGAAGGAAGCAAAGGAGGTGGCCGGCGAGCGATACACCCCAGAAGCTGACACGGATGTCGCCGTCAACTTGGTCGTTGAAGCGTGTGCCGCTGGCGATCGCTTCCTCGGAGCTCTCAAGGCGCAGCTCGAAACGGCGCTTGCCGCCTGCCGCAGGAATACCGGAATCTGGGGATCAGTCACAGCCGACGCCGTCACTTGGATGGAGCGGCTGGACACGGTAAAGAAGGAACGTTTCGGCGAACGCGACGGTGACGGATCGGTCGCGCTGGTCGACTTCGATATTGATAGAGCTCGCAAGGCCGTCGACACTCTTCTGGCGTGCACCCTGACTGGCGCTAGCGAACTGCCCGAGTACTCAGCTTCGCCGCTCCGAGCCGCGCAAGACGCCCTGTACGAACTGTCCGACCTGCTTGCATCGGAACAGGCCACCGCGTATTCAGACCGAGCTCTTGCCGTTAGTGGGCCGGCGGGAAGCGGAAAGACGCACACGATTCTTCGGGTCGCGGAGCGCCTGCACGCAGAGGGAAGCCCCGTCGTTGTGCTCCACGGTCAACGGTTCGCAGACGGTGACTGGTGGACCAGCCTTCGCGCCATGCTGGATATCGGTGACCACCGGGCGGCGGATTTCCTTCAAGCGCTCGACTCGTTGGGAGAAGCGCGCGGACACCGGGCAGTCATCCTGATCGATGCGCTGAACGAGTCCAAGGATCCGCGTCGATGGTCATCGGAGCTGGTGTCGTTGCTGACGCAGACGAAGCAACATCCTCATGTGGCGGTCGTGGTTTCATTCCGGAACGACTACAGGACGCTGATTGAACCGCCGAAGACGCTCGCCACTACGCGACACTTCGGGTTTCGAGGTGAGTGGCTCGACGCAGTCGCTGCATACTGCCGGACGTACAAGATCGCGATGCCCTCGACCACGGTCTTCGACCCAGGATTCGCCAACCCGTTGTTTCTGCGGATGTGGTGCGAAGTTGTCAGAGACCGAGGTCCGGCTACCGATCCCAGTCGTTCCACGGTCTTCGATCAATTCGCAGCCGGACGCATGGAGCGTGTCAGAAGGCAGCTGCGCCTTGCTCCGACCTCAACGGTCGTCCGCGAGGCCCTCGACATCGTTCTCGATAGTTACCTGGAGAGCGGCGGCCAGCCTGTCCTTCGGACGGAACTTGAGCCAGCCGTTGACGCGCTGCTTCCGAACCGAGAGTGGCCAAACACGCTCTTCTCCGTCATGCACAGCGAAGGCCTGTTCGATCTTTACCCCTGGGGATCTGGCGTGGAACGTGTCGCCTTTCCATTCCAGGCGTTTGGCGAGCACCTCATCGCCCGACGGCTCGTTGCCAACATCACTGACGACGACGAGTTGGGGCCGGCAGTATCGGAGGTTCCTTGGCTTTGGCGTGCACTCGCTGTCCTGCTCCCGGAACAGCGAGCTGTCGAGTTGGTCGACGTCGTGAACGGCTCAGCCGACGGCGCCCGTGTGCTCGACGCAATGCGGGACAGCCTCGTTGAGAGGCATCACGGAGCGTTCTCCGATCGCGCTATCTCGACTATCCAGCAACTCTTCGCTGGTGCTGGGGACCAGAAGTTCGAAGCGGCAGACATCCTGATCGGACTCGGGCCCAGACTCGGGCATCCGGCAAACGCTGACTGGTTACATGGGTGGCTGATCGATATGCCGATGGCCGAGCGCGACGCCCTCTGGTCTGTCGCCTCCTACACCGCCGATGAGGGCTCTGGATCGCTTCGACGTCTCAGAAGCTGGGCTGCAAATACGACTCCAGCGAGTCCGGATGAGGAGATCGCACTCGCCGCAACCACGTTCATGTGGCTGCTCACCTCGCCGAACCGGTACTTGCGAGACACCGTGACGCGGAGCCTCACCGACTTGCTCTCGCGGCGTCTCAACGTGGGCGGCATGGTGCTCGCAAAGGCGAGGTCTGTTGACGACCCGTACGTTCACGAGCGAGTGCTTCTCGCCTGCTACGGCGCGCTAATGATTGCCGGCGACAGAGATCCGAGCGGTGCGCAGGCGATCTGCGCCGCGCTCGCAGACTGGCCGCGCGACGAAATGCCGGTTCATGTCCTTGCGCGCGACTCGGCACGAGGCATCGCCCACTGGGCAGAGTCCAGGGGGCATTACAACCTCGACCAGCGGGCTCATTGTGAACCGCCTTTTACCTCGTCGGTGCCTGTGGACCCGCCGACCGCCGAAGAGCTCGAAGCAGATTACGGAGTCGTGAAGTCCGGGGGCACTTACGGGCCGTGGCGCGCTTACGCCATCTTGTCGTCGTGCTTGACCTGGATGGGCGATTTCCACAAGTACGTGATGAAGAGTGATGTGCAGTCGTTCAGTCGATTTCCATTATCTGGGCCGGAGCCCTCCGGCGGGTACGCACACCCACTCGCCCGCACCGACGAAGAATGGGCTGGGCGCTGGATCGCGCACAGAGCCATTGGCATGGGTTGGACACCTGAGCGCTTCGAGGACTTCGAGCACGAGTACGCGCGTGATCGGGGGCGGGAGAGCCACAAGGCGGAGCGGTTCGGGAAGAAATACCAGTGGATTGCGCTCCACGAGCTCCTTGCGAGATTGGCAGACAACTTTCATCTCGCCTCGGACGTTGCTCGAACCTACGGCAGCAAGTACCAAGGGCCCTGGACGTGGTACGGGAGAGATCTTGACCCGTGCCTTCCGCTGCCTGGTGTAGGGGTCCCGCAGCACCTTGCGTTGACGGGGGACAAGGTCGCTAAGTGGGCGGCATTGGAGGCTCCTGACCTTCAAAGCGCGGTCGAACCCGATCGGTGGGTCGAACAGGACGCTGACTTGTGTCGCGCGGACCAGGTGTTCCGCCCGATCGATGACGGCGGTCGGCAGTGGGTCGCACTGCAACGCTATGCAAGCTGGGACCGAAGCAATGCCGCTCGATCCGGGATGTACAAGCGCGAACGGGACGTTTTTCACCTTCACTTCTCGTGGCTCGTCCCGGGAGGCGACGGGGGCAAGCTTCTTGACCTCTTCCGGAAGCACACCCTTCGTGGCCGGTGGATGGATGACAGCAACCTGATTCGAGGGCGATATGTCGGTGAGCTCGGGTGGGCGCCGATCGCCAAAGCTCCGATCCTCGAAGAGCCGCACTTTGACCATCGGGTACGAGAGGCCGGGATCTTCCCCCTGCCGGCGGTCGAGCAGTACCTGTGGGAGGGCAGCGCACTCGATTGCTCACTCGACGCCAGCGTCGATTTCTACGTCCCCACGGACCGGTTGTTGGGTGATGCGACGTGGAGCGGCGACCGAGCCGAGTGGCAATCCGCAGACATGACCGTCGCGCGTTCAATCGAGGTCCATGACGGCGAGGACTATCAGTCCGTGTTGGTCGCCGACCCAAGCTGGTTACGCGACCGACTCGCTGCCACTGGTTTCGACCTCGTCGTCGGCGTTCTCGGGGAGCGCCATGCTCTGCCGCGCCTGGACAATCCGGGAGACGAGTTCGATGGGTTGGCTTCGTCTGATTTCTGGTACGGGATGGTCATGTCGTGCGACGGATCCCGGGACGACCAAGAGGGCCCCGTCCTCACCGTCCACCGGGGGGACATGGAAACCGCCGAAGAGGAGGAGAACCTCCCAGCGGCGCTGGGCATCATCACTCAACCCGCTGATCGGGGGTCGGAGGAGCCTAGTACAGGCGGGGACGCTGGGTGACCGCCGCATGAAGGTTCGGTACGCCGCGGCATGCCAGCTATGCGGGACTGACCCGCTGGCGCAAATCGATCTAGCTATAGGTATGCCAATTTACTGATGGAGTCGCGGAGGGCGTCCTCGCCGGCGCGGACGTAGTGGTTGAGGACCGTCGTGAGCATGTCGCCGAGGTACTGTGCGACGACCTCCCACGGCTCGCCGAGCTCGTCGTGGAACCACTTTGTGGCGGCGTGGTGGCGGAGGTTGCGGTAGACGATCGTGCGGGGCCAGGCGTTCTCGGGATCGTTCTCGTCGACCCACTCGCGGACGCGGTGCCAGCGGTCGTTGTGCCACTCCGGCTTCACCGGTACGCCGGTGAAGGTGTCGACGAACAACCACTGCTCGTCCTCGGGCGGGACCGGGAAGTTCCACCAGGTGAGGTTCTTGTCCGGTTGACGTGCAGCCAAGTTGGCGCGGCGCTGGCGCTCGAACTCCTGTGCGTTGGTGACCTGCTGGAGTGACGCCGTGGCGGGCAGGCTGAGAAGTTCCTTCACGCGGGGGAGGAGCTCGCCCTCCATGAGCGACCGAGGCAGCGGCACCTCGTGCACGGTGTGGTTCTTCACTGGGCCGCGGAAGGGGTCCTGTCCGCGCGGCGTGGTCCACGAGCCGTTGACGTGGACGTATCCCCGGTCGAAGAAGACGTCGATCGCGCGCAGCGCGTTCTGCTCGCCGAGGCGCAGTCCGCCGAAACCGGCGACACGGATCTTGGTGCCGAACAGCGGGAGCCGGGTCATTTGCGGGTCGGTGCCCTCTGGCCCGCAGAGGTAATCCGCCGCGGCGGCCATCGCGCGCACCTGACGGGTCTCGGGTCGCAGGCGCGGGTCCACGTAGTGCATCGTCGCGCCGTGGAGCACGTTCGCTCGCGCGATCTCGAGCCCGTCGAGCGGGTCGATGCTGCGGTCGAGCCAACCGAGCCGCCAAGCGAGCTTGCGCATCGCGGCGAGTTGGCCACGCAGGTCCTCGCGTCCGCGGGTGGAGAAGACCGTCTTGCCGCCCTTCTCCATCACCTTGCGACTGTGCTCGACGCGCCACTTCGTCACCGGCACGTCGCCGATGGTCGGCACGATGTGCGCGTTGAGGCGCGACGCGCGCTGCTCCATCGTCCGCGGGTGCTTGCCGCGAGCGATGCTGTCGCGCAGGTACTCCTCGCCGAGCATGCGGATGGTGCGCGAGGTACGCACGTCGGCGCCGACCGGGAGCGCCTGTTCGGTGTCCAGCGCGGCTTCGGCCTGGGCGAAGATCTGGCGAGCCTCGGCTTCGGAACTGGCACGGCGCAGCACGCGCTTCCACGGTTCATCCTCACCAGCCGGGGCGCGGAACATCACCTGGTACTTGGTGCCGCCGGGCGCCGGTGCATATAGCCGCACGCGCCACGGCCGCGTGCTCCCGCCGAGCGTGCGTGGCTTGCCCTGAGCCAACAGCGTCGGCTTCTTGCGAGGTGCCATGTGCGTCTCCTCCCTAGGCTGGAAGTCAGGTGTGCAGCTCGCGCCTGCAGAACGTCGCTTCGTGTATCACTCTCGTGTATCACTCCGACAAAAGTGATACATCTGCCACTCGTCAGGAGTCATGGAAATGGCCAATCGCCTCGCCCAATCTCAGTCTCCCTACCTGCGACAACATGCTGGAAATCCAGTGGATTGGTGGGAGTGGGGACCGGAAGCACTGGCCGAGGCGAAGCGCCGTGATACACCAATTCTCCTGTCGGTCGGATACGCCGCCTGCCACTGGTGCCACGTCATGGCGCACGAGTCCTTCGAGGACGAGGGCGTCGCCGCGTACATGAACGAGCACTTCGTCAACATCAAGGTCGACCGCGAGGAGCGGCCCGACATCGACGCGATCTACATGCGGGCCACGCAGGCCATGACCGGGCAGGGCGGCTGGCCCATGACGTGCGTGCTCACGCCCGCCGGGGAGCCGTTCTTCGCCGGCACGTACTTCCCGCCCGAGCCGACGTCCGGCCATCCGGCGTTCTCGCAGATCCTGCAGGCGCTCGCGGACGCGTGGCAGAACCGCCGCGACGAGGTCGACGAGTCCGCCGCCGGGGTCCGGCAGTTCCTGACGACGGCTGACGAGGTCGGGGGCGACCCGCTCACGGTGAGCGACCTCGACGGGGCTGCGGGGACCCTGCTGGAGCAGTTCGACGCCGAGGCCGGCGGCTTCGGCGCCGCGCCGAAGTTCCCGCCGTCGATGGTGCTCGAGTTCCTGCTGCGGCAGCACGACCGGACGGGCGACCCCCGGGGCTGGGAGGCGGTCTGCCGCACGTTCGAGGCGATGGCCCGCGGCGGCATGTACGACCAGCTCGGCGGCGGCTTCGCCCGCTACAGCGTCGACCGCTTCTGGCGCGTGCCCCACTTCGAGAAGATGCTCTACGACAACGCGATGCTGCTGCGCGCCTACCTGCACTGGCTGCGGGCGCTGCGCGCACAGGGCGACGACACGGGACCCCAGGCGGCACTCGCCGAGCGCATCTGCCACGAGACGGCCGACTTCATACTCGCCGAGCTGCGCACGGACGAGGGCGGCTTCGCCTCCGCGCTCGACGCCGACAGCGACGGTCACGAGGGCACGTACTACGTGTGGAACCCGCACCAGCTCATGAAGGCGCTCGGCACGCAGGACGCCGTGTGGGCCGTGAAGCTGCTGTCGGTCACCGGACCCGGCACGTTCGAGCGCGGCTTCTCCACGCTGCAGCTGCTGGAGGACCCGGACGACGCCGAGCGCTGGCAGCGTGTCCGCGCCCGGCTGCTCGAGGTCCGGGCCGAGCGCACGCGACCCGCTCGTGACGACAAGGTGGTGGCGGCCTGGAACGGGTACGCCGTCACCGCGCTCGCCGAGACGGGGCTGCTGCTCGACCGCCCCGAGCTCGTCGACGCCGCCGTCGCCGCAGCCGAGCTGCTGTGGGACCTGCACGTCGAGCCCGGGTTCGTCCGCACCTCGCTCGCCGGCGTCCGCTCCGAGCACGCGGCCGTCCTGGAGGACCACGGCGCCGTCCTCGAGGCGTTCGTCACGGTGCTCGGCGCCACGGGCGACGAGCGCTGGCTCGACCGCGCGCACCGCATCGCCATCCGGGTCCTCGAGCACTTCCGCGCCGAGGACGGCGGCTGGTACGACACCGCCGACGACACCGAGGCCCTGCTGGTGCGGCCTCGTGACGTCTCGGACAACGCGCACCCCTCCGGGTCGTCCTCGGTGGCGCACGGGCTGCTCGCGCTGGCGGCCGTCACCGGCGACCACGGCATGCGCGAGGCCGCGCACGCGTCCGTCGAGTCGGCCGCCCTCGTTGCCACGGGCGCCCCGCGATTCGCCGGCTGGACGCTGGCGGCGGCCGAGGCGCTGCACGCGGGCCCGGCCGAGGTCGCCGTGGTCGGCGAGGTCGGGGGAGAGATGCACCGCGCGGCCCTCGCGCTCACCACACCGGGCGCCGTCGTGGTGGCGGGGCAGCCCGGCTCGCAGGTGCCCCTGCTGGCCGACCGCGAGGCGATCGACGGACGGCCCACGGCCTACGTGTGCCGCGACTTCGTGTGCGCCCTGCCGGTCACCGACCCGGCCGCGCTGGCGGGCGTCAGCCCGACTGGCCGTACACCAAGAGGCTGACGCCGATGTAGTGCACGATGAAGGCCGCGATGGTCAGCGCGTGGAAGACCTCGTGGTAGCCGAACCAGCGCGGGTTCGGGTCGGGCCACTTGAAGCCGTAGACGACGGCGCCGAGCGTGTACAGCGCGCCGCCGATGACCAGCATCGAGAAGACCGCCGTGGACGCCTGCGCCATGAAGTCGGGCAGGTAGATCAGCGCGGCCCAGCCGAGCGCCAGGTACAGCGGCACGTAGACCCAGCGCGGCGCCGACAGCCAGAAGACCTTGAACAGCACGCCCAGCAGGGCGCCGCCCCACACGAGGGTCAGCAGCACGGCGGTCTGCCGCGGCTCCAGCAGCAGCAGCGAGAACGGCGTGTACGAGCCGGCGATCATCACGAAGATGTTGGAGTGGTCGAGGCGGCGCAGGATCTGCGCGGCTCGTTCGCGCCACGGCACGGTGTGGTAGACCGCGCTGACGCCGAACAGCAGCAGGGCACTGAACATGAAGACCGCGATGCCGGCGCGCGCCTCGCGACTCTCGGCCAGCACCAGCATGACCAGGAACGAGATCAGCGCGAGCGGCGCGGTGGCGGCGTGCAGCCAGCCGCGCAGCTTCGGCTTGATCTCCTGGACGGTTCCGCGCAGGCGCCCACCGACCTCGTCGACAAGGGTCTCGGACTGGGAGGACGGCATGAGGCCAAGAATAGTCGTCGGGGCCGCACCCGCCCGTCGGCCGATCGCGTGATGGTCGTCCCACCGCCGCGGCCGCGGCGTACTCTGGCGCCATGCCGGTCACCGATCTCCTCTACGGCGCGTACGAACGCCGCCTCGCCAGGGGGCTCGACCCCGAGCGACTCCCGCGCCACGTCGGCGCGATCGTGGACGGCAACCGGCGCTGGGCCCGCGGCGCGGGGACCGGCGTCGACCACGGCTACCAGGCCGGCGCGGACAAGATCAGCGAGTTCCTGGGCTGGTGCGACGAGCTCGGCGTCGAGATCGTCACGCTGTGGCTGCTGTCGACGGACAACCTGCGCCGCTCCGCCGACGAGCTCGCCGCGCTGCTGCTCGTCATCGAGCGCCTCGTCGAGGACCTCGCCACCACGGGATACCGGCTGCGCCTCATCGGCAACCTCGACATGCTGCCCGCCGAGTCGGCCGCCCGGCTCAAGCGCGCCGCCGACCTGACCGCCTCGATCGAGACGGGCCTGGCCGTCAACGTGTGCGTCGGCTACGGCGGTCGCCAGGAGCTCACCGACGCGATGCGCTCGCTGCTGCTGGAGGAGGCCGGCAAGGGCCGGTCGCTGGAGGACGTCGCCTCGACGCTCGAGGTGGACCACATCGCCGAGCACCTCTACACGAAGGGGCAGCCGGACCCCGACCTCGTCATCCGGACGTCCGGCGAGCAGCGGCTCAGTGGGTTCCTGCTGTGGCAGAGCGTGCACTCGGAGTTCTACTTCTGCGACGCGCTGTGGCCCGCGCTGCGCCGCGTCGACTTCCTGCGGGCGATGCGCTCCTACGCCGCCCGCGAGCGCCGCTTCGGCGGCTGACGAGCCCGGTCCGCGACACGCCGGAATCCGTTCAGCGTGGCGTCCCCGGACGGACACGACGCGGTCGTACCTTCGGGGTGTGCCCATGCTCCACCAGGAGCCTTTCGGTCACCGGAAGGCCCAGGCCCACACCCACTAGTGAGGGCTGGGCGCTGGGCGCGCGCGTGGCTCTCGAGGAGATCACCGTGGCTGCATCCAAGAGCGCGACTCCGTCCCGGCCCGACCACCGCACCTACGTGCTCGACACGAGCGTCCTGCTGGCCGATCCGGCCTCCATGGCCCGCTTCGGCGAGCACGAGGTCGTGATCCCGGTCGTGGTCATCACCGAGCTGGAGGCCAAGCGCCACCATCCCGAGCTCGGGTACTTCGCCCGCAACGCGCTGCGGTTCCTCGACGACCTGCGGGTCACGCACGGCACCCTCGACGTCCCGGTCCTGGTCGGCGACGAGGGCGGCAGCCTGCGGGTCGAGCTCAACCACACGGACTCCTCGTCGCTGCCGTCCGGCTTCCGGCTGGGCGACAACGACACGCGGATCCTGTCCGTCGCGAAGAACCTCGCCGACGAGGGCCACGACGTCGTGCTGGTCTCCAAGGACCTGCCGATGCGCGTCAAGGCGTCGGCGGTGGGCCTGACGGCCGAGGAGTACCGCGCCGAGTGGGCGCTGGAGACCGGCTGGACCGGGATGGACGAGGTCGAGGTCGACTCCGCCGACCTCGACGACCTGTACGAGCACGGCCAGGTGGACCTCGAGGCCGCACGCGGGCTGCCGTGCCACACGGGACTCGTGCTGCTGTCGGACAAGGGCAGCGCACTCGGTCGCGTCACGGCCGACAAGCACGTGCAGCTCGTGCGCGGCGACCGTGAGGCGTTCGGCATCCACGGCCGCTCCGCCGAGCAGCGCGTCGCGCTGGACCTGCTGCTCGATCCCGAGGTCGGCATCGTCTCGCTCGGTGGCCGCGCCGGCACGGGCAAGTCGGCGCTCGCGATCTGTGCGGGCCTCGAGGCCGTCATGGAGCGCCGCCAGCACAAGAAGGTCATCGTGTTCCGCCCGCTCTACGCGGTGGGTGGGCAGGAGCTGGGCTACCTGCCCGGCAGCTCCGAGGAGAAGATGGGCCCGTGGGGCCAGGCCGTGTTCGACACGCTCGGCGCGGTCGCCTCGCCGCACGTGGTCGAGGAGATCGTCGACCGCCAGATGCTCGAGGTGCTGCCGCTCACGCACATCCGCGGTCGCTCCCTGCACGACGCGTTCGTCATCGTCGACGAGGCCCAGTCGCTCGAGCGCAACGTCCTGCTGACGGTGCTGTCGCGCATCGGGGCGAACTCCAAGGTCGTCCTGACGCACGACGTCGCGCAGCGCGACAACCTGCGGGTCGGCCGCTACGACGGCATCGTCGCCGTGGTGGAGAAGCTGAAGGGGCACCCGCTGTTCGCCCACGTCACGCTGACCCGCTCGGAGCGCTCGCCCGTGGCCGCGCTCGTCACCGAGATGCTGGAGGACGTCACGCCCTGAGACGGCGTGCAGCGGTGGCCGGGTGACCGTCCGGGGAAGGGACGGACGCCCGGCCACCCTCATCGGGCGACGGGTCGCTCGATCGCGTGCGTCGCGGTGTTGTCCAGGGGGTCGTCGTCGGCTGACGAAGTGGACAGGGCGATGTCCAGGACCATGCGCCGCTCGGGCAGCACGTCGACCGACAGCGACGAGCGGCCGTCCGTCCCGAGCGACCACCACACGGTCAAGGTGCTCGCGGGGCTCAGGGACCCACACGTCCGCAGGCAGTACCCGGAGGCGCCGCTCGTCCGCAGGCGCAGGCTGTCGCCGGCCAGGGCGTCGTCGAGCGTCACGACGATCCGCCGCCACGCGGCACCGCGTGGCGACTCGGTGTCCTCCACGAGGCTGATCCGGGGGTTGCGGACCTCCTCCGTCCCGATGGTCGGCTCGGGGCTGGGCTCGGGCGAGGGCTCCGGGCTGGGTGCGGGCTCGAGCTCCGGCGCAGGCGGGATCATCTCGACGGGCTCGCGCGGCGGGACGACGGCGGGGACGTCGACCGTGTCTGGCTCCGGACGGGGATCGGGTGCCGGGGGCGTGGGAGTCTCGAGCGTCACCGGAGGCGAGGTCACGACGGGCGCCGGTGCCGGCGTGGGTCGTCGGGTCGCGCGGGCCGTGGGGCGCGGGACACTCGGCGCCTCGGGCGACGCCGTGGCGGCCGGAGGATCGGCCAGCACGTGATCCGCCGTGCGGGTGGCGCCGGGACCGAGCAGCACGGCGGCGCTGGCGACCACCGCGACGCCAGCAGCCGCGACCGCGAGCGACGGCACCGACGCGACGGCACCGAGGCCTCCGAGGCCGCCCGGCGCGGCCGACCCGCCGGCGGGGGCCGCCAGCGTGGCTCCCGCCGCGCCGACGGTGGGGACGAGCGCCGCTCCGCCGGCCGTCACGGCGACCGGGAGCAGGAGCACGCCGAGGTTCGCCCGCGCCTCGCGCAGGTCCTCCAGGCAAGTCCGGCACGCGGCGCAGCGATCGACGTGCGCCTCGACCCGGCCCGCCTCCGCCGCCGACGTGCGCCCGTTCACGTGCGAGGGGAGGAGCGCGCGGATCGCGGCGCAGGCGGGGTCGCGCGCCGCGGTGACGTGCTCACGCAGGTACGCGTCCTGCAGCGCCCGCCGCGCCCGGTAGGCGAGCGCCGCGACCGCGTTCGGCCGCATGCCGAGTCGCTCGCCGGCCTCGGCGTGGGAGAGCTGCTCCACCTCGCACAGCCACAGCACCTGGCGCCAGCGTGGCTTCAGGCTCGCGAACGCGGCCTGCAGGGTCGTGCCCTTGAGCCGCGCCTCGGTTCCGTCGTCCTCGACGAGCGTGCCGACGAGGTCGCCTGGATCGACGGGCACCTGGCGAGCGTTGCGTCGCACCCGGTCGATGTGGGTGCGGCGCACGGCGGTGTAGACGTAGCCCGGGAAGTTCGCGGTGGGACCACCGCCACGGTGCAGGGCGGACAGGGTGCGGGCGAAGGCCTCGGCGACGACGTCGTCCACGTCGCTCGCGGGCGCGAGCTGGGCCGCTGCCCGGCGGGCCATCGGCTCGTGCCGCTCGTAGAGCTCCGCGAAGGCGGCCTGGTCGCCCTCGCGGGCGCGGCCGAGCAGCGTGCCGTCGTCCGCCGGGCCGTACTGCGGGTGCGCACGCCGGAAGATCCTCACACCTCAAGGACGTCGCAGCGGCGGCTTCATGACGGTCGGGGCCCAACTTTCGCACAGGGAGGATAGAAGCCGAGATTCTTCCGGAGCGCGCGTCATCGACCGCGTCGGTCGTGCGTCGTCATGGGTGGAGGCGCTCCTCGTCGTTGGGGTGACGAGGAGCCGCCGGGCCGTGCCCCCGTGGGGGACGAGGGGCACGGCCCGTCCACGAACGCGAAATCGTGATTCACGCCACAGTTACCGACCGGTACCGTGACCGGGTGAAGCGATGGATGCCGTGGGCCTGGGCCGCGATCGTCGGGCTGCTGTACTCCCTGGTCACCCTGCTGTCGTGGCGCAGGCTGACGGTCAACTCGTGGGACAACGGGATCTTCGAGCAGGCCGTCAAGGCGTACTCGCGGCTCGAGGCGCCGATCGTGCCGATCAAGGGGCCGGGCTACAACATCTTGGGCGACCACTGGTCACCCATCGACGCGCTCATCGCGCCGGCCTACTGGCTGTTCCCGTACGGGCAGACGCTGCTGGTCTTCCAGGCACTGCTCATCGCGGTGTCCGTCGTGCCGATCACGCGGCTGGCGGTCGAGCGGCTGGGGAACCGCCTGGGCTGGACCATCGCGCTCATGTACGGCCTCGCCTTCGGCTTCGGCAGTGCCGTCGTCGTGGACTTCCACGAGTACGCGTGGGGCGTGCCGATCCTGGCGATGGCGGGCGTCGCGTTCGTCGAGCAGCGGTACTCCGCGGTCGTGTGGTGGTCCCTGCCGCTGCTGCTCGTGAAGGAGGACATGGGCGTCACGGTGGCGGCCGTCGGCGTCGCCCTGTGGCTCGCCGGCCAGCGGCGCCGCGGGCTGCTGCTGGCCGGCGGCGGCATGGTCGCCCTCGTGCTGGTGGTGTGGGTGCTCATCCCCGCGTTCAACACCGGCGGCGGGTACGACTACACGGGCAACCTCGGCGGCGACGCCGGCGTGTGGGAGACCCTCACGACCGAGGCCGATCGCAAGCTCATCACGCTGCTGCTGACCTTCGGCATCACGGGCTTCGCGGCGCTGTGGTCGCCGTGGGCGGTCGTGGCGGCGCCGACGCTCCTGTGGCGCTTCCTCGGCGACGTCGATTACTACTGGGGCACCGAGTGGCACTACTCGATGGTGCTGATGCCGATCGTCTTCGTGGCGATGATCGACGCGCTCGAGCGGCGGCCCAGGCTGGAGTTCCCCGCGATCGTGCTGGGCGCGGCGGTGACGGGCTACATGCTGGCGGGCGGTCCGGTGGTCAAGCTGCTCGAGCCGGAGACCTGGCAGGAGTCGCCGCGGCGTCCCGCGCTGCAGGCGGCCATCGATGCCGTGCCCGAGGACGCGGTCGTCGAGACGGACATCGGCGTGCTGAAGTACATCACCGGCAGCCACGACGACGTGTACTGGATCGGGACGATCGGCGACGTCGTGCCGGACTACCTGATCTTCGACCGCGGTGTCACGCCGCAGGACCCCGTCGAGCACGGTGCCGAGCACGGCGCGCGCTACGAGGTGGTCTTCGACCGCGACGGCTACGTCGTGGCGAGGAAGGTGGGCTGAGCCGGAACGACGAACGCCGCCGACTCCCGAGGGGGAGTGGGCGGCGTTCGCGCGACCGGGCCTTACGGGTGGGTCATGCTCATGACGTCGAGAGCCTGGTCGAGGTCGGCCTCGCTGATGTCGCCGCGCTCGACGTAGCCCTCCTCGATCACGACCTGGCGGATCGTCTTGCGCTCCTTGACCGACTTCTTCGCGATCGCGGCGGCGTTCTCGTAGCCGATGTGGCGGTTGAGCGGCGTGACGACCGACGGGCTGGACTCGGCCAGCTCGCGGCAGCGGTCGACGTCGGCGGTGATGCCGTCGATGCAGCGGTCGGCCAAGGTCGTCGAGGCGTTGGCCAGCAGGCGCATCGACTCGAGGATGTTGCGGCCGATCACCGGCAGCATGACGTTGAGCTCGAACGAGCCCGAGGCGCCCGCGAAGGCGATCGCCGCGTCGTTGCCGATGACCTGGGCGCACACCATCAGCGTGGCCTCGGGCAGGACCGGGTTCACCTTGCCGGGCATGATGCTCGAGCCGGGCTGCAGGTCGGGCAGGTGGATCTCGCCCAGGCCGGTGCGCGGGCCCGAGCCCATCCAGCGCAGGTCGTTGTTGATCTTGACCAGGCTCACCGCGATCGTGCGCAGCTGGCCGGACATCTCGACCAGGCCGTCGCGGGCGCCCTGCGCCTCGAAGTGGTCGCGCGCCTCGGTCAGCGGCAGGCCCGTGCGCTCGGCGAGGATCTCGATGACGCGCTGCGGGAAGCCCTTCGGGGTGTTGATGCCGGTGCCGACGGCCGTGCCGCCCAGCGGCACCTCGGCGGTGCGGGGGAGTGAGGCCTCGACGCGCTCGATGCCGCGGCGGATCTGCGCGGCGTAGCCGGCGAACTCCTGGCCGAGCGTGACGGGCGTGGCGTCCATGAGGTGCGTGCGGCCGGACTTGACGACCTCCGCGAACTCGGTGGCCTTGGCCTCGAGGCTCTTCGCGAGGTGGTCCAGCGCGGGGATCAGGACCGTCAGCGCCGACTCGGTGGCGGCGACGTGGATCGAGGTCGGGAAGACGTCGTTGCTGGACTGCGACGCGTTGACGTGGTCGTTCGGGTGGACCTCGATGCCCGAGTTCTTCGTGGCGAGGGTCCCGATGACCTCGTTCGTGTTCATGTTGCTCGACGTGCCCGAGCCGGTCTGGAAGACGTCGATCGGGAAGTGGGCGTCGTGCGCGCCGGAGGCGACCTCGTCGGCGGCGGCGACGATCGCGTCGGCCATCGCCTGGTCGAGGATGCCGAGCTCGGCGTTCGCCGTCGCGCAGGCGGCCTTGATCTGCGCGAGGGCGCGGATCTGGGCGGACTCGATGGGCGTGCCGGAGATCGGGAAGTTCTCGACGGCGCGCTGCGTCTGGGCTCGCCACAGGGCGTCGGCGGGGACCTTGACCTCGCCCATGGTGTCGTGCTCGATGCGCCACTGGTTGTTGTCGTCAGTCATGGTCCGAACCCTAGTCGGCACTGGGAACACAGGGGAGGCGAGGTCGGGGCAGTGAGACCGATCAGCCGCGCGGGGGCGTGGCGGGCGCGTGCAGCGCCGTGAAGGTGGCCGACCAGGGACGACCGACGACCTCGGTGCCGGGCGGCAGCATCGCCTTGAACTCGCGCAGCGAGAGCAGTCGCGTGAACTCCGGGCGCGCCTCGCGCCAGCGCGGCGACCAGTGCCTCAGGACGGTGGCGGTGTGCGACTCGACGGGGAACCAGCGGTTGGGCGTCGTCATGACCCAGCTGCGGCCCACGCGCAGGTGCTCGTCGACGAAGCGTCGCTGGTCCTGCTCGTCGCCGACGTGCTCGATCACCGCGTTCGCCAGGAGGACGTCCGCCGCCTGGTCCTTGAACGGCATGCGGCGGGCGTCGGCCAGCACGAACGGCCACTCCGGCGTCGCCATGAGCACGTCGCACGCGGCCAGGACCGTGGTGCGCTCGGCGACGGCGCGCTCGACGATGCCCTCGTTCTCGTTGGTGCCCGGGCTGCAGCCGACGAAGATCGACGTGCGCAGGCCGTGGCGCTCGAGGAAGGCGGCGATGAGGCGCGCCTTGCGCCGGCGGCTGCGGATGCTGAAGGCCAGGACCGCGCGGCGGGCGAGCCGCTTGAGACTCATACGCCGATGATGCCGCACGGGGAGCCGGGCGCGGGCGGGTTTCGCCCGACGTCTCAGCGGGCCCGGCGCGCGGTGGCGACGATCGCGTCGACGAACGTCGGGTGGAGCTGCTCGGGCAGGTCGTGGCCCAGCCCGGCGATCTCGATCAGCTCGGCCCCGGGGATCACCTTCGCCGTGGCGCGACCGCCCGACCGGTGGACCATGAGGTCGTTCGAGCCGTGGACGACCGTGACCGGGACCCTGACGGCGCCGAGTCGCTCCGTCCGGTCGCGCTGGGTCAGCACGGCCATCATGTGCCGGGACACGCCGCTGGCGATCCAGCCGCGGTCGTACGTCTCCAGGGCGCGCGCGTACGCGACGTCGTCGTCGGTGGGGAAGGCCGGCGAGGCCGTCAGCCGGCCGTTGCGGACGGAGCGCTCGGCGAACTCGGGGCGTGTGCGGCCGGCGGGAGCGAGCATCATCGGGATGACGCGCGGGTCGATGCGGCCCACCCGGCGCCCGCCCGTCGTGGACATGATCGAGGTGAGCGAGCGGACCCGCGCCGGGTGCTCGATCGCCATCGTCTGGGCGATCATGCCACCCATCGAGACACCCACGACGTGCGCGGCGTCGAGGCCGAGATGGCCGAGCAGGCCCACCGCGTCGTCGGCGAGGTCCTCGAGGCCGTACGGCGCGGACCCGCGGCCGAGGAACGCCCGCACGATGTCCGACCGCGAGACGCGATGGTGGCGCAGCTTCGTGGACCGGCCGGTGTCGCGGTTGTCGTAGCGGATCACGAAGAACCCGCGCTGGGCCAGCAGCGTGCACAGCGCGCTCGACCACCAGGTCATCGGGCCGCCCAGACCCATCACGAGCAGGACGGCCTCGTCGGACGGGTCACCGAACGTCTGGTGGCACAGGTCGATGCCGCTGGGCAGGTGCGCGAACTGCTCGTCGGAGACCTCGACGGCCGCGCCCGGCACCTGCTCGGTCATCGGCTCAGTGCTCGTAGTCGATGGCGGAGTAGGCGCGCAGCTTCTCGAGGCGGTGCTCGCTGCGGATCGTGCGGATCGTGCCCGAGCGCGAGCGCATGACGATCGACTCGGTGGTGGCGCTGCCCGCGCCGTAGCGGACGCCGCGCAGCAGGTTGCCGGTCGTGATGCCCGTGGCGACGAAGAAGCAGTCGTCGGCGGTGACGAGGTCGTCGGTGGTCAGGACGCGGTCGAGGTCGTGCCCGGCGTCGATCGCGCGCTGGCGCTCCTCGTCGTCCTTCGGCGTGAGGCGGCCCTGGATGACGCCGCCGAGGCACTTCATGGCGACCGCGGCGATGATGCCCTCGGGCGTGCCGCCGATGCCGAGCAGCAGGTCGACGCCCGACCCGGGGCGGGCCGCGGTGATGCCGCCGGCGATGTCGCCGTCGGTGATGAGCTTGATGCGCGCGCCCGTCTGGCGGATCTCCTGCACGAGCGCGTCGTGGCGGGGGCGGTCGAGCACGCAGACCGTGACGTCCTCGACGTCGAGGCCCTTGGCCTTGGCGACGATCGAGATGTTCTCGGCGGCGGGCAGCCGGATGTCGACCTTGTCGGCGGCCTCGGGGCCGGCGATGAGCTTCTCCATGTAGAACACGGCCGAGGGGTCGTACATCGAGCCGCGCGGCGCGACGGCCATGACCGAGATGGCGTTGGGCAGGCTCTTGGCCGTCAGCGTGGTGCCGTCGATCGGGTCGACGGCGACGTCGCACTCCGGGCCGGTGCCGTCGCCGACGCGCTCGCCGTTGTAGAGCATGGGGGCGTCGTCCTTCTCGCCCTCGCCGATGACCACGACGCCGTCCATCGCGACCGTGTTGATCATCGAGCGCATCGCGTTGACCGCGACGCCGTCGGCGCCGTTCTTGTCGCCCCGGCCGACCCAGCGGCCGGCGGCCATGGCTCCGGCCTCGGTGACCCGCACCAGGTCGAGGGCGAGGTTGCGGTCGGGGGCTGCCTCGGCGGGCTTCAGTCGGTCCACGCGGTCATCGTAGCGGCAACGAAGGCTAGGCTGGTCGCGGCGACCAGCCGGTCACCGAGTCACGAACAGGAGCACGATGGGCGGGTACTCGCGCGGCAATCCGGCGATGGGCGACGTGCTGCGCTCGGTGCTGGTCCTGGGTGCCGTCGTGCTGGGCCTGTGGCTCTTCGGGCAGCTCCTGACGCAGACCCCGGACAAGCCGACGTCGGACGCCGACTGGCGGACCGCCGCGAGCGGTGTCGAGGGCCGGGCCGGCTTCGCCCCGCTCGTCCCCGACGAGCTGCCCGAGGGCTGGCGCGCCACGCGGGCGGAGCTCATCGACACCCGCTGGCAGCTGAACCTCGTGACGCAGGACGACGAGTTCGTCGGCCTGTCGCAGGTGCCGGGCGACGCCAAGTCGCTGCGCACGCTCATCGCCGACCGCGCACCCGACGGCAAGCCCGACGGCACGGTGCCCATCGGCGGCGACGAGTGGCAGCTGCTGACGGCGGGGGACGAGACGACGTTCGCCCGCGTCGTGGGGCGCCAGGCCGTGGTGGTCACCGGGACGGCCCCGCGTGCGGTCATGCAGGACTACATCGCCTCGCTGGAGCCCTACTCGTCCTGAGGCTCGACCCGGGCGCGTGCGCCGTCGAGCCACCTCTGGCACGCCTCGGCCAGCGCCTCGCCGCGCTCCCACAGCGCGAGCGACTCCTCCAGCGTGGTGCCGCCCGTCTCGAGGCGCTGCACGATCGCGACGAGCTCGTCGCGGGCCTGCTCGTAGGACAGGTCGGCCGGATCGGGCGCGGTGGACTCACTCATGCGGATGCTCCTGCAGGTCGGTGACGCGGACGGTGGCCTGCCCGTCGGTCAGGTGGAGGACGAGGTCGTCGCCGGCGGCGAGGCCGTCGATCGACGTGACCGCGCGCCCGTCGCGGTCGAGGGCCACGGCGTAGCCGCGGTGCATCGTGGCGAGCGGGGACAGGGCCCGGACGCGTGCCAGGTGGTGGCCGATCTCGTCGTGGGCACGGTCGAGCCGGGCGCGGATCGCCATGCGGGACCGCTCGCGCTGGGTGGTCACGAGGTCCTGCTGCGCGTCGACGAACGCGGCGGGCGAGGCGAGCACGGGCCGGCTGCGCAGGGCGGCCAGGCCGGCCCGCTCCCGCTCGATGTGGCCCAGCACCGCCTGCCGGGCCCGCTCGCGGGCCGCGCGCAGCCCGGCGAGCTCGTCCCCGACGTGCGGGACGACGCGCTTGGCGGCGTCGGTGGGAGTGGAGGCGCGCAGGTCCGCGACGAGGTCGAGCAGCGGCACGTCGGGCTCGTGGCCGATGGCGCTGACGACGGGCGTGCGGGCGGCGTGGACGGCGCGGATGAGCGCCTCGTCCGAGAACGGGAGCAGGTCCTGCAGCGAGCCGCCGCCACGGGCCACGACGATGACGTCCACGTGCTCGTGGGCGTCGAGCTCGCGCACGGCGGCGATGACGGCCGTGGCCGACTGCGAGCCCTGCATGAGCGCGTGCCGCACCTCGATGCGGGCCTCCGGCCAGCGGTCGCGGACGTTCTGGACGACGTCGCGCTCGGCGGCGGAGTCCTTGGCCGTGACGAGGCCGATCGCGATCGGCAGCAGCGGCAGCGGGCGCTTCCAGCGGGCCTCGAACAGGCCCTCGGCGGCGAGCAGCTGCTTGCGCCGCTCGAGCTGGGCGAGCAGCTGGCCCTCGCCCGTGGGACGGATCTCGAGCAGGCGCAGCGACAGCCGGCCGTTCGGTGCGTAGAACTCGGGCCGGGCGTGGACCACGACACGGGTGCCGTCGGTGACGGGGGCGGCGCCGGACTCGATGACGAGACGTGGGGCGATGGCGTGCAGGCTGAGGTTGGCCGACAGGTCGCGCAGCGTCAGGTAGTAGGTGTTGCCGCTCAGCCGCGGCTGGACCACCTCGGCCTCGACCCACACGGCCCCGAGCTTGCCGATCCAGCCCTGGAGGGCCAGCGAGATGGTGCGCAGCGGGGCGGGGGACTCCGCGCTCGTCTCGAGGGCCATGCGCCCACCCTATGAGGCGGCCGCGACCGTGTGGACCGCCATCGCCCTGTCGGTAGGCTGGGCACATGTCCACCCAGGTCGATCTCGGCATGCCCACCAGCGCGGGCCAGGTTCTGCTGGCCGACCCGCGCGGATACTGCGCCGGCGTCGACCGCGCGGTCATCACCGTGGAGAAGGCGCTTGACCTGTACGGTGCGCCGGTCTACGTGCGCAAGCAGATCGTGCACAACAAGCACGTCGTCAACAACCTCGCCGATCGCGGCGCGATCTTCGTCGAGGAGCTCGACGAGGTGCCGCCGGGCTCCACGGTCGTGTTCAGCGCCCACGGCGTCTCGCCGGCGGTGCACGCGCAGGCCGAGGAGCGTGGGCTCAAGACGATCGACGCCACGTGCCCGCTGGTGACCAAGGTCCACCACGAGGCGCGTCGCTTCGCGCAGGAGAACTACCGCATCCTGCTGATCGGCCACGCCGGTCACGAGGAGGTCGAGGGCACCGCGGGCGAGGCTCCCGAGCACATCACGCTCGTCGAGCACCCCGACGACGTCGAGCACCTCGAGTTCCCCGAGGGCACGCGCCTGTCGTGGCTCAGCCAGACCACCCTGAGCGTCGACGAGACGATGGAGACCGTCCGCCGCCTGCGCGCGAAGTTCCCCCAGCTGGAGGACCCGCCGAGCGACGACATCTGCTACGCCACGCAGAACCGGCAGGTCGCCGTCAAGGAGATCGCCAAGGACGCCGACCTCGTGATCGTGGTGGGCTCGGCGAACTCGTCGAACTCCGTGCGCCTCGTCGAGGTCGCGCTCGAGGCCGGCGCGAAGGCGTCCTACCGGATCGACGACATCAGCGAGATCGACGAGTCCTGGCTCGACGGCGTCAGCACGGTCGGCGTCACGTCGGGCGCCTCGGTGCCGGACGACCTCGTGCAGGACGTCCTGGCCTATCTCGCCGAGCGCGGCATCGGCGACGCCAAGGCGATCCGCACGGCCGAGGAGTCGCTCATGTTCGCGCTCCCGCCCGAGCTGCGCCGCGACCTCAAGGCCGCGGGCGCCCCCACCAAGACCCGCTGATCCCGGCTCGATCACTGGCCGGCGCGGCTACCGCCGGAACGGCCTGACCACCAGTCCCGTGCCGCCACCGCGGCGCACCGGCTCGGCCGCGGCGATCATCCGCCCGCGACGGTCGACCTCGATCGTGGCGGCGGCGCCGATCTCGGCGGCCGACGTGAACTGGTCGCCGGACGGCACGAGCACCTGCCCGAAGGGCCGCAGCGCGTCCTCGTAGCGGGCGATGAACTCCGGCTCGGCGGGCGTCGTGGCGGCGTTGCGCTGGGAGGCGCGCGGCGCGGCCACCGCCTGAGGCAGCGTCATGCCCAGGTCGATCCGGTTGATCAGGATCTGCAGGACCGTGGTGATGATCGTGGCGCCACCGGGCGAGCCCACGACGAAGCGGACCTTGCCGTTCCTCGTGACGATCGTCGGCGACATCGACGAGCGCGGCCGCTTGCCCGGCTCGATCCGGTTCGGGTCGGTGGCGCTGTACGTCGTGGAGAAGTCCGTCAGCTCGTTGTTGAGCAGGAAGCCGCGCCCCGGCACCGTGATGCCCGAGCCGCCCGTCTGCTCGATCGTGAGCGTGTACGCCACCGCGTTGCCCCACCTGTCCGCGACGGACAGGTGGGTGGTGGAGATGTTCTCGGTGTCGCGCTCCTCCTGGTGCCGGGCGGTGGCACATGCCGTGCCGTCGAGCGCGCCCGGCGCGACGGGACGCTGCGAGGCCTGCTGCGGATCGATCGTGCAGTCGCGCGAGTCGGCGAACCGCTGGCTCAGCAGCGTGCGGGTGGGCACGTCGACGAACGCCGGGTCCCCGATGTAGGCGTTGCGGTCGGCGAAGGCGCGGGCCGAGGCCTCGAGGAACAGGTGCAGGCTCTGCGCCGTGCGCGCGCCCGCGCCGAGGCGGTGGTTCTCGAGGATGTTGAGCGCCTCGCCGACGGTGATGCCGCCCGACGAGGACGGCGCCATGCCGTACACGTCGTAGCCGCGGTACGAGACCTTCGTCGGCTTCTGCAGGCGTACCGAATAGCCGGCGAGGTCGCGCGTGGTCATCGACCCGGGCGGCACCGGCAGCGTCGTGTCGGGGGACTTCGGGGGTGCCTGGACCGTCCGGGCGATCTCGGCGGCCAGCGGCCCGGTGTAGAACGCCCGCGGCCCACGCCGCGCGATGAGCGCATAGGTCCGGGCGAGGTCCGGGTTGCGGAATCGGGTGCCGACCTGCGGGGCGTCGCCACCGGGCAGGAAGAGCCGCGCGGTCTCGGGGAACGCGGCGAACCGCGTGGCGTTGTCGAGCGTCTGGCTGCGGAACGTCTGGTCCACGGTGAAGCCGCGGGCGGCCAGGGCCGTGGCGGGCGCGAGGTTCCGCGCGAGGGAGCGCTTGCCGAACAGCCGCGTGGCCTTGTCCCACGTGGCCACCGTGCCGGGCACGCCGACCGAGACGCCCGAGGAGACGAGATGGGCGAACGGGCGGGGCTGTCCGGTGGCGGGGTCGTAGAACGTCTGCGGCGTGACGCCGGCGGGCGCGGTCTCGCGCCCGTCGATCGTGGTGACCTTGCCGGTGCGACCGTCGCGGAAGACGAAGTAGCCGCCGCCTCCGACGCCCGCGCTGTACGGCTCGGTGACGCCCAAGGCGGCGGCCGTGGCGACGGCGGCATCCGCCGCGTTGCCGCCGGACCTGAGCACCTGGAGCCCGACGCGGCTGGCGTTCGCGTCGACCGAGCTCACCGCGCCGCCGGTGCCGTAGGCCGTGGGGCCGGCGGCGGTGGGACGGTGGTGGCCGCCTCCGCGCGCCTCGGCGGGAGACTGCAGGGCCACCATCGTGGCGGCCAGGGACAGGGCCGACACGGCGGCCAACGAACGGCGGACGAGCATGATTCCCCCCGGAAGTCGTCGTCCTGCCACGGTAGGACGGGGGTCCGACACTGGCAACCGTCCCGCTCGCGCGGCGCTCGGGTCAGCGGCGAGCGGTGACGATGCGCCCGACGATCATGACCATGGCGAGCCCGTGCCCGATGAACAGCGTGACGCCGTGGTCGATGAAGCTGGACAGCGTGCGGCCGAGGACGCCGGTGTCGGCCGGCAGGCCGGCGATGACGATCGCGTCGGGGGCTGTCGCGGCGACGACGAGCAGTGTGACGGCGAGCAGCACGGGCGGCAGGATCCCGGTGGTGAACAGGCCGCGCTCCTGCACGGCGGCGGCGGCCGAGAGCACGACGAGGACGAAGCCGACCGAGAACGCGATCCCGAGGCGGCCGTCGATCAGGTCGAGGGCGGTGACGGCCGCGAGGCTGGCCGCGGCGCACACCACGACGGCGCGCGGCGTCAGGTCGTACCTGGCGGCCACGGCCGGAGTCCTGGCCAGGGCCATGACGGCGCCGGCTGCCGGCGAGCTCATGGTCATGAACTTAGTTCATCCAGCAGCTCGGGAGCCGTCATGAGACGGGGTGTCGCCTCGATCACACGCGGGTGGAACGGCGGCGTGTCGTCGACCTTGAGCTCGTGCAGGCGCCGGGCGCTGACGAGCAGGCGCGACTCGACCGACGCGACGGCCTCGTTGTACGAGCGGACCGCCCGGTCGAGGGACGAGCCGAGCCGGTCCACGTGGCCGGCGACGGTGCCGAGCCGCTCGTAGAGCTCGTTGGCCACCCGGTGGATCTCGCGGGCGTTCTCGGCGAGGGACTCCTGTGTCCACGCCAGGGCCACCGTGCGCAGCAACGCGACGAGCGTGGTGGGGGAGGCGAGCACGACCTGGCGCTCGGCCGCGTGCTCGAGCAGGGACGGATCGGCCTCGAGCGCGGCGGACAGGAACGCCTCGCCGGGGACGAAGAGGACGACGAACTGGGGCGCCGACTCGAACTGGCGCCAGTACGACTTGGCGGCGAGCTGGTCGACGTGCGACCGCAGCTGGCGCGCGTGGCGGGCCAGGTGGGCGTCGCGCGGCTCGGGGTCGTCGGTGGCGGTGGCGTCGAGGAAGGCGTCGAGCGGCACCTTGGAGTCCACGACGACGTGCCGGTCGCCCACGAGCCGCACGACCATGTCGGGGCGAAGCCGCCCTCCGTCGGTCGCGACCTGCAGGTCGAAGTCGCAGTGCTCGAGCATCCCGGCGAGCTCGGCGGTGCGGCGCAGGTGCATCTCGCCCCAGCGCCCGCGCACCTCGGGACGGCGCAGGGCCGTGGCCAAGGACGCCGTCTCGCGGCGCAGGGCCTCGCCCGTGACGCGGACGGACTCGACCTGCTCGCGCAGCTGCGCGTGCCACTCGATGCGGCTGGACTCGAGCTCGCGCAGGCGTGAGTCGAAGCGGTCGAGGCTCTCGCGCACGGGCTGCACCGCGCGCGACGTCGCGGACGCGGCGGCGTCGATCTCGTGCACCGAGACCTGGCGGCGGCGCGAGCCGAGCAGGAAGCCGAGGACGCCGGCGAGCGCGGCGACCAGGAGCAGGGCGATCAGGCTGGGGAAGGTGGCCATGCGGCCATGGTGGCGACGGGGTCCGACAGTTCCCGAGGTGGTGGACAGCGGACCTGCCGCCCGTCAGCATCGGGGGAGCGGCCGACGACGAGGAGACCCCCATGGCGAAGCTGGCGCTGACGCTCATCACGACACTCGAGCCGCGAGGTCCGGCCGCCGCCGTCGTGCTCACCGACGACCAGGTCGAGTCGTTCGGCGCCGGGAGGTCGTTCCCCGTGCGGGTCACGATCGGTCAGGTCACCGAGCCGGCGCGCCTGAGCCGGATGGGCGGGGAGAACCTCGTCGGGTTGAGCAAGGCCAAGCGCGAGGCGCTCGGGGTCGAGATCGGCCAGCAGGTCGAGGTCCGGATCGAGCTGGACGCCGCCCCGCGCGAGATCGAGGTCCCCGAGGAGCTCGCCCGGGCGCTACACGAGTCCGGCCTGCGCGAGGCGTTCGACGCGCTGGCCTACTCGCACCGCAAGGAGCACGCCCGCTCCGTCGCCGAGGCGAAGCAGGAGGCCACGCGCGAGCGCCGCGTGCAGAAGGTGCTCGACGCCCTGCGCGGGGCCTGACGCCTCAATCCTGCGTGAGGTCCGCGACCTCGTAGCTCCAGACCTCGCTGTGCGTCGAGACGGGCTTGGGCGCCTCGCCGCCGGCGCGCTCGGACTCCGAGCGGTGGCCGTGGCCGAAGGCGGGGGAGCTGATCCAGGCCTGGAACGACTCCTCGTCGCGCCAGCGCGTGACGACGAGCCACTGCTCACGATCATCGGTGGGCTTGAGCAGCTCGAAGCCCTCGAAGCCGTCCTGGCCGTCGACCGCGCCGGCGCGACGGGCGAACCGGTGCGCGAGCTCGTCGCCGGCGGACTTGGGCACGGTGATGGCGTTGATCTTGATGACGGAACCCATGGTGCTTCCTCTCGTCGTGCTGTGGTGACGACGCTAGACGAGACCGTCACGCAGGCGGTGCGGCGGCTCGCGCCACGGCCACTGCTCGAGGTTGCCGGCGTGGTGGCGGCGCAGGCCTCAGCCGAAGGCCACCACGGCGTCGCCGTCGACGCGGGCGAGGACCTCGCCGTCGATGCGGCGGGCCTGCTCGGCGGACAGCAGGGTGACGAAGCGGCCTCCGGGGGCGAGCCAGTCGGGCAGTCCCGCGAGGACGGTGCGCAGGTGGTCGAGGCCGTCGCTGCCGCCGTCGACTGCGCCGAGCGGCTCGTGGGCGCGGAAGTCGGCGTGGATGTGGCGGACCTCGTGGGTGGGCACGTGGGGCAGGTAGCCGACGGCGAGGTCGACGCGGCCGCGCAGGTCGGACGGCAGCCCGTCCCACCAGGACCCGTGGTGGGCGGCGAACCCGTAGCGGCGGCCGTTGAGCCGGGCGACGACGACGGACGTCGGGTCGATGTCGACCGCGTGCACGCGCGCGCTCGGCAGTCGCGTGGTCATGGAGGCGGCGAGCGCCCCGCATCCGCAGCCGAGGTCGACCACGACGCGCGCGGTGGGGTGCTGCGCCGCTGCGGTGTGCGCGAGGGTCTCGGCGCGCCGGCGGGGCACGAAGACGCCGTCGGCGACGGCCAGGATCGCGCCGGCGAACTCGGCCGCGCCGACGGCGTGCTCGAGCGGCAGGCCGGAGGCGCGGGAGGTCACGGCCCGCTCGATGTCGTGCGGGTCGTCCAGGTGACGCCGGATGAATGCCGCCTCGTCCTCGGCGAAGACGCATCCGGCAGCACGCAGGCGGGCGACGATCGGGTCGCTGTCCACGACCCGATCATCGCCCGCCGTCGTCACGCTGTCACCCGTCAGGGCAGCAGTCGCAGCGAACTGCAGTTCGACCTCACCGCCTTGCCCTGCAGGCGATCGACGAGCCAGTCGTGGGACTGGCCCAGGCGCGTGATGGCCGGGGTGAGGTGGTTGAGCGCCGTGCCGCCCGTGGGGAGCAGCTGGACGACGGGCGTGTAGGTCACGTTCACGCCCTGCGCGCACCAGTCGGCGGCGAGCTGCTTGGCCTGGCGGTGGTCGACGATGTCGTCGAGCGTGCCGGTCAGCACCTGGACCGGGACGGCCGGCTTGAGCTTGCCGATGCGCTGGGCGTCGACGGCGGCCTTGATCTCCGGGTCCGCGTTGGTGATGTCGTAGAGCGACTTGCCGTTCACGGTCCACTGCTTCGTCTTCTGGAAGCCGAACGAGAACAGCGTGCTGCCGATGCACTGCGTCTTGACCTTCTCCAGCGCCTCCTTGCCCTCGGGCTTGGCGAGCTCGTCGAGCTTCGACCGCAGCTGCGGGTGGTAGGGCGTGATGCCGTTGATGGCGTAGGCGATGACGCCGGTGAGGTCGGTGCCGTCGGCGGACTTGAGGACCTCGACGAGGTTGGCCGGGGGAGCGCCGGCGTAGGCGCCCTTGAGGTTGAGCTCGGGGGCGTAGGTGGGCGCGAGCTCGGCCGCGGACCCGGCCGCGCCGCCGCCCTGCGAGTAGCCGTACAGGCCGACGGGCGACGACTCCGAGATCGACGTGTCGGGCAGCTTCAGTGCGGCGCGCGCGGCGTCGAGCAGGGCGTGGCCCATGTCCTGGCGGTTGGTGTACGTGTGGACGCGGTCGGTGGTGCCCAGGCCGATGTAGTCGGTCAGGACGACGGCGATGCCGCGGTTGAGGAAGTCGTGGATGCTCGGGATCTCGTAGCCGATGCCGATCTCGTCGCCCTCGACGTTGAGGAACGTCTCGAGCGACTTCGACGGGGCGCACGCGTCGCCCTGGCCCTGCGTGCCGGCCGCGATGGCGACGAGCGGGCGCGGGCCGGTTCCGGTCCACCGCTTGGTCGGCTCGATGTACGCGCCGCTGACGGCGGCGGGCTCGCCGGCCTCGTCGGTGGACGTGTAGAGGATGCGGGTGGCCTTGCCGGGGAGGTAGAGGCCCTTGAGGGTCAGCGCGAGCTTCATCGGCTCGGTGCGCACGAGGGTGCCCTGGCCGGCGGGGAGGTCGGCCGGCGGGTCGTAGAACGTGGCGGCGCTGGCCTGCGGAGCGGCGGTGAGCGCGATGGTCAGCGCGCCCGCCGCGGCGGTGGTGACGAGTCTGGTGATGCGGTGCACGGAGTCTCCCGAAAGGCGAGAAATGTGAGCTGTGTCACGCGAGTGTATCACGGAGTTACACCTGCGGTACACGGGCAGAAATGACCGCTGAGACAGGCCCAGTAGGCTGGTTCCTCGTGGCCCTCACCATCGGAATCGTCGGTCTTCCCAACGCCGGCAAGTCGACCCTGTTCAACGCCCTGACCAAGAACGACGTCCTCGCGGCGAACTACCCGTTCGCGACGATCGAGCCGAACGTCGGCGTGGTCGGCGTGCCCGACTCGCGCCTGGAGAAGCTGGCCGAGATCTTCGGCTCCGAGCGCATCCTGCCCGCCACGGTCGAGTTCGTCGACATCGCCGGCATCGTGCGCGGCGCCTCCGAGGGCGAGGGCATGGGCAACAAGTTCCTGTCCCACATCCGCGACTCCGACGCCATCTGCCAGGTCACGCGCGTGTTCCGCGACGAGGACGTCACGCACGTCGACGGCGAGGTCAACCCCGGCAGCGACATCGAGACGATCTCGATCGAGCTCGTGCTGGCCGACCTGCAGACCGTCGACAAGGCGATCCCGCGCCTGGAGAAGGAGTCGCGCAAGGACAAGTCGCTCGTCGCGCAGTTCGAGGAGGCCAAGAAGGCCAAGGAGGCGCTCGAGGCCGGCACGGGCGTCCTCAACGCGGGCCTCGACCTCGCCCTGCTGCGCGACCTGCACCTGCTGACCGCCAAGCGCTTCCTGTACGTCTTCAACTGCGACGCCGACGAGCTCAACGACGAGGATCTCAAGGCGAAGATGCGCGAGCTGGTCGCGCCCGCCGAGGCCGTCTTCCTCGACGCCAAGAGCGAGGCCGAGCTGGTCGAGCTGGGCGACGACGAGGAGGCCGAGCAGATGCGCGCTGAGATGCTCGCCGACCTCGGCATCGAAGAGCCCGGGCTCGACCAGCTGGCCCGCGTCGGCTTCGACACCCTCGGCCTGCAGACGTACCTGACCGCCGGGCCGAAGGAGGCCCGTGCCTGGACGATCAAGAAGGGCGCGACCGCCCCCGAGGCCGCCGGCGTCATCCACACGGACTTCCAGAAGGGCTTCATCAAGGCCGAGATCGTCTCGTACGACGACCTCGTGGCCGCGGGCTCGATGGCCGACGCGAAGGCCGCGGGCAAGGTCCGCATGGAGGGCAAGGACTACGTCATGGCCGACGGCGACGTCGTGGAGTTCCGCTTCAACGTCTGAGCCTGACCTCGCGATGGCGGGCAGCGTGCCGTGGCCCAGGGCTCGGACGCTGTCGCTCGTGCGCTTCCGGGGTTACGGTGCAAGGGACCACCCGCCGGGCCCATCCGGACCGAGGCGCACCGTGAGCGGGGGCGGCGGCGGCCGCATGACGTGGACGCGGCGACCTCGCCCGACAGGCAGGGCGACGACATGTGCACGAGCATCAGGTTCTCCGACGGAAGCGGCCACCTCTACCTGGCGCGCAACCTCGACTGGACGAGTGGGTACGGCGAGCGGGTGGTCGTGACGCCCACGGGGTACGACCCCCCTTCCCCCTTCGGCGCGGTGCCCGGCATCCGGCACGCCGTCATCGGCATGGGGATCGTGGAGGAGGACACGCCGCTGTACTTCGACTGCGGCAACGATGCGGGTCTCGCCGTCGCTGGCCTCAACTTCCCGGGCTACGCGCACTACGCGCCGGAGCCCGTCGACGGCAGGACGAACGTCGCCGCGTTCGAGTTCCCGCTGTGGGTCGCCTCGCAGTTCGCCAGCGTCGACGAGGTCAAGGCGGCGCTCGGCGACGTCGCCATCGTCGACCGGCCCATCAGCGACAAGTACCCGAGCTCGCTGCTGCACTGGATCGTCGGCGACGCGACGCGCGCCATCGTGGTGGAGGCCACCGACCGGGGCGTGCAGGTCTTCGACGACGACGTCGACGTGCTGGCCAACCAGCCGGGCTTCGCGTGGCACCACGAGAACCTGCGCAACTACCTCAACGTGGGTCCGGAGTTCCCCGATGACACCGTCGTCGGGCGTGCGCACCTGGCCCCTTTTGGATCCGGCTCGCACATGCGAGGAATCCCCGGGGACTACTACTCGCCGTCGCGGTTCGTGCGTGCCGCCTACGTCAACGCGCACTACCCGCAGAAGACGACCGAGGAGGAGAACGTCAGCCGCGCCTTCCACACGCTGCAGCAGGTCGCCATGGTGGACGGCTGCGCGGCCATGGGGTCCGGCGAGTTCGAGAAGACGATCTACACGGGCCTGTTCTCGGCGCGGACGGGGACGTACTACTGGAACACCTACGACGACCCGGCGATCCAGGGCGTCGCGATGGCCGATCACGCGCCCGACGGGAGCAAGCTCACCGTCGTGTGAGCGGGCCGGGAGACCGTCCCCGCTTTCACGCCAGCAGCGAGGGATCCAGGGCGTGCTCGGGGACCTCGAAGTGGTCGACGTGGACGTCCTTCTCGACGAGCAGGTCGTCGTCGCCGGGGTAGAAGACGGCCACCTCGGGGTGCTCGCCGGCGAACCGCCGCACGTCCTCCATCGAGTCCCACAGCGACAGCGTGACCACCTCGACGAGGTCGTCGAACGCCCGCGTCAGCACGAACACGCCGCGGTTCCCGGGCGTCGAGCGATAGTCGCGCACGCCCGTCGCGCTCTGGTGGGCGAGGTACGCGTCCGCGTCGGTGGCCCGGACCGCGCCTCGCCAGCGGCGCATGATCATGCTGTCCATTCCAGCGCCATCGATGCGATCCTGCACGGTATGGAGTCCCGTCACGTCAGCTGCGTCATCGCGGCCTCGCCGCAGTCCGTGTACGAGTTCATCGCCGATCCGGCGAACCTGCCGCAATGGGCCGCCGGCCTCGCCCGGTCGGAGGTCGAGGTCCGCGGGGACGAGCTCGTCGCGCAGTCCCCGATGGGGGAGGTGACGGTGCGGTTCGTGCCGCGCAACGACCTCGGCGTCCTGGACCACGACGTCACGCTTCCATCCGGTGCGACGGTGAACAACCCGATGCGCGTCCTTGCCCATCCCGAGGGCGCCGAGGTGCTGTTCACGGTCCGCAGCCTGGACATGACGCCCGAGGAGTTCGAGGCCGACTGCGCCGCCATCGAGGCGGACCTCCGGACCCTGCAGACGCTGCTCGAGTAGGGGCCGGGAGCGCGGCGCCGGCCGTCGCTCGGGAGGCGGGGGAGGCCGGACCGGGTTAGCCTCGATGTTTGTTCGAACGAGACTGCGGGGGCGCTCCGGCGTGCCCGCCAGACGGAGACGGAACGATGATCGGCTTCCCCACCACCCTGTCCTCCCGGCGACGCCGGACCGCGCTTGCGGCCACGCTCGCCACGGCCGCCCTGGCCCTCACGGCGTGCGGGGGTGACGACGCGAGCTCCGACGGGCCCGACCTGGTCAAGGACGGCCGACTGATCGCCGCCATGAGTGGCGAGTTCCGCCCCCTGAGCTACTTTGAGGGCGACAAGCTCACCGGCTTCGACCACGACATCGCCGTCGCCATCGCCGAGGAGATGGGCCTGGAGCCCCAGCCCGAGTCCGGCGCCTTCGACACCCTCATCCAGGGCGTCAAGAGCAAGCGCTACGACGTGCTGATCGCGTCGATGTCGCCGACCGACGAGCGCAAGAAGGCCGTCGACTTCAGCGATCCGTACTACTCGTCCGGCGCCGCGCTGTTCGTGAAGAAGGACAGCGACTGCCAGGACCCCGAGCAGCTGAAGGACGCGTCCGTCGGCGTCGCCACCGGCACGACGTACGGCGACTTCCTCAAGGACAAGGACTGGGTCGGCGACGTCCGCAACTTCACCGCCGACGTCACCGCGCTCGAGGACGTCGAGAAGGGCCGCCTCGACGGCGCCGTGACCGACCTGCTCGTCGGGCTCTACCAGATCGACCAGGCCGATCGGGACCTGCGCGTCTGCGGCGACCCGCTCTACACCGAGGAGCCGGCCTTCGCCGTCGACAAGGGCAACACCGAGCTGCTCGACCAGCTGAACGAGGCGCTCGCGGCCATCAAGTCCGACGGGACCTACGCCGAGATCAGCAAGAAGTGGTTCGGCCAGGACATCTCCTGATCCATGGGCTTCCTCGACTACCTCGTCGACACCGCGCCGATCTTCGCCGACGCGACGTGGGTGACGCTGCGGCTCACCGCCACCGCGCTGGCGTTCGCCATGGTGCTCGGTGCGCTCGTCGCCGCGTTGACGATGAGCCGGATCGCGGTGCTGCGCTGGCTCGCGGCCGGCTACATCGGGATCATCCGCGGCACGCCGCTGATCGCACAGATCTTCGTGCTCTACTTCGGGATCACCGAGGTCATCCTGCTGCCGGCGTTCTGGGCGGGTGCGATCGCGCTCGCGATCCACAACTCCGCCTACATCGCCGAGATCATCCGCTCGGGCTTCCAGTCCGTTCCGGTCGGGCTGAACGAGGCCTCGCGGTCGCTCGGCATGTCACGGATGAAGACGCTGCGACGGGTGCGGGCGCCGCTCGCGCTGCGGGCGATCCTGCCGGTGCTGGGCAGCCAGTTCATCATCGCGGTGAAGGACTCCTCGCTCGTGGCGTTCATCGGCATGACCGAGCTCTTCCAGGCCTCGCGCAACCTCGCGGCGTCCACGTACGAGCCGCTGACGATGTACCTCATCGTCTCGATCTACTACCTCGCGATCGTGCTCGTGCTCACCTTCCTGGTGAACCGCCTCGAGCACCGACTCAACGCGCACCGGAGGTGACGCCATGACGACGTACGAGACTCCGGCCACGGGCCGGGGCACCACCGAGCCGCTCGTCGAGATGCGCGGCATCGTCAAGAAGTACGGCGAGACCACCGTCCTCGACGGGGTGGACCTCTCGGTCCAGCCGGGCGAGGTCGTGGTGCTGATCGGTCCCTCGGGCGCCGGCAAGAGCACGCTGCTGCGGTGCATCAACGGCCTCGAGCGCATCCAGGGCGGCACGATCCGCGTGGGCGGGGACGAGCTGACGTACGACGAGAAGACCCTCAATCGCGTGCGCAGCCGCATCGGCATGGTGTTCCAGTCGTTCAACCTGTTCCCGCACATGAAGGTCATCGACAACCTGACGATGGCGCAGACCGACGTGCTGGGACGGTCGAAGGACGAGGCGCGCCGGCGAGGGCTCGAGCTGCTCGAGCGGGTGGGGCTCGCGGACAAGGCCGACGCCTATCCGGACAACCTCTCCGGCGGTCAGCAGCAGCGCGTCGCGATCGCCCGTGCGCTGGCGATGGACCCCGAGGTCATGCTCTTCGACGAGCCGACCTCGGCCCTCGACCCCGAGCTGGTCGGCGAGGTCCTGCAGGTCATGCGTACGTTGGCCGACGACGGCATGACGATGGTCGTCGTCACGCACGAGATGCGCTTCGCCCGCAAGGCCGCGGACCGCGTCGTGCTGATGGCCGACCGGGGCATCGCCGAGGAGGGCACGCCCGAGCAGGTCCTGGAGAACCCGACGAGCGAGCGCGGCCGCGCGTTCCTCGCCGAGCTCACCGAGGACTGAGGCTCAGCGCTTGGCGCTCGGGGGGACCGGTCGCGAGATGCGACGTGCGAGGGCGCGCCAGTGGAAGGTCGTGGCGAGCCCGAACAGGACGAGGCAGCCGGCCGAGCTCACGTGCGCGAGCGCGTCGGCGACGGGCATGAGCGAGTTGGGGACCGTCTCCCCGGGTAGCGGCTCGTCGAAGGCGAACGTCCACACGATGAACTGAGCGAGCCACGCACCCCACGCCAGCGCCGCCACGACGATCGTGAGGCGCCAGGCCCGCGGGTCCGGCGCGGCAGCACGAGCCAGCACGGCCGCGGCAGGTGCCAGTCCGAAGGCCAGGAAGCCGCCCAGGAGCAGCGATAGTTCGGCGACCGGCTGCATGGCGGCAGCGTAGGCGCAAGGATCGCCAGCGTGTGGCGCTTTGTCAGGGAGCGACCGCGCGGTCCTCGGCGGGGTGGCCCGGCTCGAGGCCCGAGGCGTCCGAGACGCGCAGCGGCGTGAACCGCTCACCGGCGTGCGCGGACAGGATGCGCGCGGTGACGCACACGTGGTCGCCGCCGTCGTCGAGGACCGCGATGCGCTCGAGGACGAGCCGATTGGGCAGCGCGCGGAGCAGCGGCACGCCGTGCTCGTCCGTGTCGACGGCGAGGTCGGCGAACTTGTCGACCTCGGCGCCGCACCGCGTGCCGAACGCCTCCGCCAGGGCGAGGTCCTCGTCCGTGAGGAAGTGCACGGCGAAGTGCTGGGCTCGCAGGCCCGCACGGTAGGTGTGGTTCGCCTTGGACAGCCACACGCTGTAGTGCTCGGAGTCGATGCTGGACTGCGCGTGGAATCCCACGAGGCAGCCGGCGCGCTCGTCGTCGGCGGCCGTCGTCACGACCACGAGCGGCGGGTCGACCGAGGCCATCAGCGTGTCGAAGGCGTCGTCAGTCACCCGGACACCCTACGGCGGCCGCTCGCCCACCGCAGGGGGACGAACGATGATGCATTGCGCCCCGCTGGGGTACCCGAATGCCTCATCGTTCGCCGCCCTACCGTGGACGCATGAGCGAGGAGTGGATCGCCCGGGTGGTGCTGTTCCTGGCGATGGGGGCTGCTGGAGGCGTGCTCGTGTGGATGGCCAGGGCGGCCGCCAGCGGGCGACTCACGCGCAACGCGCTCGCCGGCATCCGGACTCCCAGCACGATGGCGAGCGACGCGGCGTGGCTGGCGGCGCACCGACGGGCCGAGCGCCCGACACAGCTGGCCGGAGTCGTCTCCATCGTGGCCGCGATCATCGCTCTGATCCCCATGCCGGAGGTCGCCCTGATCGCCGTCGTGCTGACCGGCGCGGCGGCGATGGTCGCGCTCGTCGCCTACGGTGCCGTGGTCGGTGGACGCGCGGCGCGCGAAGCCGACGAACGATGATGCATCCGGGTACCTGAGCGGGGCGCGAGGCATCATCGTTCGTCGCTCACGAGGTGCGGCTGCTGGATCGCGGCGGGTATCGTGGCGTCAAGGAAGGGGAGTACCCCTCTCACCGCGCCGTCGTCATTCCGGCTCACGCCCGGCGCGCGGAGCCCTCGGGGCTGGGGAAGACCTTCATCGTGAACGATCCGATGGAGGCGAGCGATGAGTTCGACGATCCCGAAAGCACCTTCCCTGCAGACCGTGACGCCCGACGAGGGGCTGCTCCTGCTCGAGGCCCTCGCTGTGCTCGGCGTCCTCGTGTGGGTGGGAGCGATGGCCTGGATGGCCGTCGGCGACGTGATGAGGTTCCGCGCCCACCACAGCCACCACCACGCGCATCCGTTCCGGCGCGCCGCCCACCGATTCCGGCACGGTCACCATGAGTGAGATCGGCCTGGCCACGTGGACCGTGACCGTGGCCCTCATCGTCGCGCTCTTGGCGGTCGACCTCGTCTACGGATGGGTGAGACCGCACCACGTCGGCTTCCGTGAGGCCGCCGCCTGGTCCGTCTTCTACGTGGTGCTCGCACTCGCGTTCGGTGCCTGGTTCACGTGGGCACACGGTGCCGAGAGGGGCACGGAGTACTTCGCCGGCTACCTCGTCGAGAAGAGCCTGTCGGTGGACAACCTGTTCGTGTTCGTCGTCATCATGGCGACGTTCGCGGTGCCGGACCACCACCAGCACAAGGTCCTCACCTTCGGGATCGTGCTGGCGCTCGTCATGCGGGCGATCTTCATCGCGCTCGGGGCGGCCTTGATCTCGCTGTTCTCGTTCATGTTCCTGCTGTTCGGACTGCTGCTGATCTACACGGCGGTGCAGATGCATCGTCACCGCGACGCGGAGCCCGACGTGGAGAACAACGCGGTCGTGCGAGCGGCACGGCGGCTGCTGCCCGTCACGGACACCTTCGTCGACGGGAAGATCGTCACGAGGCTCGACGGGCGGCTGGTGGTCACTCCGATGCTGATCGTGCTCTTGGCGATCGGCAGCGTGGACCTGCTGTTCGCGCTGGACTCCATCCCGGCGGTCTTCGGGGTGACGCAGGAGCCGTACATCGTCTTCGTCGCGAACGCGTTCGCGCTGCTCGGCCTGCGGGCGCTGTTCTTCCTCGTGCGCGGACTGCTCGACCGGCTCGTCTACCTGTCCGCGGGGCTCGCGCTGATCCTGGCGTTCATCGGGGTGAAGCTGATCCTGCACTGGGCGCACGTGGACGTCTCGGCCGCCGTGCCCGAGATCCCGCCACCGCTGAGCCTGGGCGTCATCGCGATCGTGCTGATCGTGGTGACGGTGGCGAGCCTCGCCCGGACCCGGCAGGACAGTGCGCGGGAGTCCGCCTCTCGGTGACCCGCGAAGCCGACGCACGATGATGCATCCGGGTACCCGAGCGGGGCCGGATGCATCATCGTGCGTCCTCCGCAGGCGGTCAGGACGGGCGCGGGGCGTACATGATCAGGGCGACGCCCGCGAGGCAGACGGCGGCGCCGATCAGGTCCCAGCGGTCGGGGCGGAAGCCGTCGACGAGCATGCCCCAGGCGAGCGAGCCGGCGACGAAGACGCCGCCGTACGCGGCCAGGATCCGGCCGAAGTTCGCGTCGGGCTGCAGCGTCGCAACGAACCCGTAGAGGCCGAGCGCGATCACGCCCAGGCCCATCCACAGGACGCCACGGTGCTCGCGCACCCCCTGCCAGACCAGCCACGCCCCGCCGATCTCGGCGACGGCGGCGACGGCGAAGAGCACGATCGAGCGCAGGACGTCCATGGATCGATTGTGTCGTGCGAGGCTGGGGGAGTGACGAACCCGCCCCGGACGGCCGAGGAGCTCATGCGCTCGCGCTTCGACGCGTTCAAGCGAGCGGACCCCGACTGGCTGCTCGCGACGTGGCACCCGTCGACGCGGCCGGCCGGGCTCGACCTCGCGGACAACCCCCGGTGGCGGGGACTGCAGATCCTCGAGACCGAGGCGGGCGGCCCGGACGACACCGAGGGCGTGGTCGAGTTCCGCGCCTCGTACATCGCGGACGGCGAGCTCGGCATCCTGCAGGAGCGATCGAGGTTCGTCCGCGAGGACGGACGCTGGTACTACGTGGACGGAGACGTGCGATGACCCAGACCCAGGCACCCGACCCGGGCGACCTGCCCGCCTCGATCGGCCGGCCCGCGACCCGCGCGCTGACGAACGCCGGGCTCACGTCGCTCGCCCTCGTGGTGCAGCGGCCGCGGTCCGAGATCGCCGCGCTGCACGGCGTCGGCCCGAAGGCGATCCGGCTGCTCGAGGAGGCGATCGTGGAGCGCGGCCTCGTCTGGGGCGAGCCGGGCTGACGTTCGTCCGCCCGCGGTCCTAGGCTCGGGCCCATGAGCGACGTCAAGGGCCCCGCGTCGTACTTCCCCTCCATCGAGGCGAAGTACGGCCAGCCGATCGAGCACTGGATGCAGCAGCTGGAGTCGGTCGCCGGCGCCAAGCACATGGAGCAGGTCGCGTTCCTCAAGGAGCAGGGCCTGGGCCACGGGCACGCCAACGCGGTCGTGGCCGTCTTCCGACAGCGCAAGGGCCTGTGATGGCGCGCATCGCGTTCGCCACGTGCGCCAAGCTCGCCGACGGCTTCCAGGACGACCACGAGGCCGCCCGCCTGCTCGGCGCGGACTTCGTCGTCTGGAACGACCCCGCGGTCGACTGGTCGCAGTACGACCACGTCGTGATCCGCTCCGCGTGGGACTACACGATCCAGCGCGACGAGTTCGTCGCCTGGGTGCGGTCGCTCGGCGACCGGGTGTCCAACCAGCCGGACCTCATCGCGTTCAACTCCGACAAGGCCTACCTGGGCGCTCTGGGCGTCCCCACCGTGCCCACCACCTACGTCGTCCCCGGCGCGGACGCGCCGCCCCTGCGCGGCGAGGTCGTCGTGAAGCCCACGGTCTCGGCCGGCGGCCGCGACACCGGGCGCTTCGACCCCGACCACCACGACGAGGCGCGCGAGCTGATCGCCCGCATCACCGGCGAGGGCCGCGTCGCGATGGTCCAGCCGTACGTCGAGGGCGTCGACGCGCGCGGCGAGACGGCCGTGGTCTTCCTCGACGGCGAGCTCTCGCACGTGCTGCACAAGAAGCCCGTCCTGCGCACGCAGGGCACCCAGCCGCTGCTCGACCCCGACGACCCGTCGTCCGAGGCCGCGATCATGCACGACGACGACCTGGTCACGGCGGCCGAGGCGACCCCCGAGTTCCTCGACCTCGCGCACGCGGCCGTCGCGGAGCTGAGCGGCCGCTTCGGCACGCCGCTGTACGTGCGCGTCGACATGGTGCCCGGGCCGTCGGGACCGGTCGTCATGGAGCTCGAGGCGGTCGAGCCGTGCCTCTACCTCGACCTCGTGCCGGGCGCGGCCGAGCGCCTCGCGGCGGCCGTGCGCGCTCGCGTCGGCGCTTGAGCCGGCTCAGCGGGCGCGGTGCCCCACGCCGTGCTCCTCGACATGGGCCCGCGGCGGAGCCAGCCACACCGCGATCGCGGTCGTGATCGGCACCGCCAGCACGAGGCCGATCGCACCGACGAGGGTCCGCACGACCTCCTGGGCGATGCCCTCGGTCACGGCGACCTCCAGCAGCGCGCGCTGGTAGGCCGCGATGAGCAGCAGGGTCGTCATCGCGGTGCCCGCGTAGGCGAAGACCAGGGTGTAGACGCTCGAGGCGATGTGGTCGCGGCCGATCCGCATGGCCGAGCCGAACAGCTCGCGGCAGCCGGCGGTGGGCTTGAGTGCGCGCATCTCCCACACGGCGCTCGCCTGGGTGACGGTCACGTCGTTGAGGACGCCCAGGCCAGCGATCACCATCGACGCCGCGACCACGCCCGCGAGGCTGATCTGCGGGGCGGTGGCGAGGAGCAGGTGGTCGTCCTCGGAGCCGATGCCGGTCAGGTGCGCCCAGTCCGTCGAGGCGGCGCCGACGATCGCGGTGAACCCGATGCCGAACAGCGTCCCCAGCAGCGCCGACGTCGTCCGGATCGAGACGCCGTGCGCGAGGTACAGCACCGCGAGCATGATCACGGTCGAGCCCGCCACCGCCACGGCGATCGACGGCTCCCCGGCCAGCAGCGCCGGCATCACGAACCGCAGCAGCACGAGCAGCGTGATGCCGATGCCGATGAGCGCGAAGACGCCGCGCCAGCGCCCGACCAGGGCGACGAGCAGCGCGAACACGACGGCGAGGACGGCCAGCGGCACGCCGCGCTGGTGGTCGTAGAACTCGTACGTCGCCTCCTGGCCGTCGGGGGCGATCTCGATGACGCGGATCCGGTCGCCCGCCTCCATGCCGGCGCCGACGTAGCGCGTGGGGTCGAGGGTGAACACCGCCGTGGCGCCGTTCTCGGTCTCGGCCGTGACCTGGGCGCACGAGCCCTCCACCATCGGCGTGTTGTCCGGGCCCGTGCCGCTGCTGTTGCAGTCGAACGGCGTGGCCTTCTTCACCGTCGCGTCGAGGATCTTCACGTTGCCGTACGGGTCGGCGCCCTGGGGCACGTCGTTCTCATCGGGCCACAGCGCCACCATCGCGCCGAGCGCGATCAGCCCGATGACGGTCACGACGGCGGCCAGGGACCAGGCCAGACGGGGCGCGGCGGACCTTCGGGAGGCTGGATCACGTGGTGGTGTGTCACGATGCCAGCGTGTCAGAAGTGATCCCCGAACACCTGCCCGGAGGGTCCGGCGGCGTCTGGCGCGTCGGTCGAACCGTCCGACGTCCCACCGGTCCCTGGACGCCCGCGGTCCACGAGCTGCTCGGCTGGCTCGCCGACCAGGGCCTCGGCGGCATCCCTCACGTCTCGGGCCTCGACGAGGACGGCCGCGAGATCGTCTCGTACATCGAGGGCCGGGGCGTGCCCGTGGACGACGAGGTCGTGCTCGACGAGGTGCTGGTCGAGGCCGTCGCGTGGCTCCGTGACTTCCACGACATCGTCGACGGGTACCGGCCCGACGGCCCACGGATCTGGCGCCAGACCGGTGGCGAGCCCGTCGAGCTGACCGGCGACCAGATCATCTGCCACAACGACACCGGCGCCTACAACTGGATCATCCAGAGCGGGCACTTCGTCGCGATGATCGACTGGGACCTCGCCGGCCCGGGGGAGCGGATCGACGACTTGGCGTTCCTGTGCTGGACGGGCATCCCGCTGTACCGCGAGATCCCGCTCGAGGACGTCGTGCGCCGGCTGGAGCTCGTCGTCGACGCGTACGCGGAGTGGGGCCCGATGACCCTGCTCGACGCCGTCGTCGCACGGATGACCACCGCGACCGAGCGGATCGCCGCCGGGATCGAGCGCGGCGACCCGGGCATGCTCAACCTCGCCACGAAGGGCGAGCCGCAGCGCACGCGCGACCGCCTGGCCGCGTTCGAGGCGCGACTCCCCGCCATCCGCGCCGCGCTCTGACCACGAAGTGTGATCCACGTCACGTAGGATGACGCGGCATGGACTCGACTCTGTCGACCGTGGGGCTGCCGGTCGCGCTGGGCGTCATCATGTTCGGACTCGGCCTGTCGCTGACCGTCGCCGACTTCACCCGCGTGCGCAGGTCGCCGCGCGCGGTCGCGGTCGCGCTGCTGTGCCAGCTGGTGCTGCTGCCGCTGGTGTGCTTCGGGCTGGTGCTCGCGCTCGACCTGAGCCCCGTGCTGGCGGTGGGCATGATGCTGCTGGCGGCCTCGCCCGGCGGCAGCACCGCGAACCTGTTCAGCCACCTGTTCCGCGGCGACGTGGCGCTCAACATCACGCTCACCGCGATCAACTCGGTCGTGGCGATCGTGTCGCTGCCGCTCGTGACGAACCTCGCGATGGCGTACTTCGACCTGGGTGACGAGGCGTCCCTGCAGTACCGCAAGGTGCTCGAGGTCTTCGCGGTCGTGCTGGTGCCCGTCGTGCTGGGCATGGTCGTGCGGGCGCGGCGTCCCGGCTTCGCCGACCGGATGGACCGTCCCGTCCGGGCCGGCTCGGCGTTCCTGCTGTTCGTCATCATCGCCGGGATCGTCGCGGACCAGCGCGAGAACGTCGGCGAGTACGCGGCTTCGGTCGGGCTCGTCGTGACGCTGTTCTGCCTCGCCAGCCTCGTCGTCGGGTACGTCGTGCCGCGGTGGGCCGGCGTGAGCGACCGTCAGGCCGTCGCGTGCTCGTTCGAGATCGGCGTGCACAACGCGACGCTCGCGATCTACGTGGCGGTCGAGGTGCTCGACAGCGTCGAGCTCTCGGTGCCGGCGGCGGTCTACGGACTCGTGATGTTCCTCGTGGCCGCGCTGTGGGGCGTCGCGCTGACGCGCTGGATCCTGCCGCGCGCCGCCGCGCTACCGTCGCAGCATGCGTGAGGCCTCCGCGATCCACTTCGACGAGCGGGACGACGCCGACGCGTTCGTCGCCGAGCTGGCCGCCGCCGGCGTGCCGCACCGCCTGCACCGCGACGAGTTCGCCGGCGAGGACGACTTCGAGGACGCGGCGTGGATCGTCGAGGTGGACGGCGACGTGCCCGGCCTGGGGGAGTGGGCCGAGCGGGCGGGCGGCTGGCTCGCGGAGTCGCCCGGCGGTCCGGCCGTCGCGCCGCCGCCGCCGCTGCCGCAGGCGCCCCGGCGCCTGAAGCGCCCGCCGGCGCGATGAGCGGGGGTCAGGCGAGCTTCTTGGCCTCGTCCGGCATGTCGATGAGGCCCTCGTAGATCGTCAGCATCATCTGGTCGAGGACCGCCTCGCGGTCGAACTCGCGGCCGGTCCACCGTGCCATCTCGGCGGCGAACCACAGCGCGCCGAAGACCTTCTCCAGCCCGAGGCGGACGTCGACCTCGTCCTTCATGAGGTCCGGGATGCCGTGCACGGTGATGGCGGTGGAGACGTCGAACAGCGCGTCGAGCCGCTCGACGAGCTTCGTGCGGACGGGCGACTCGGGGCCGAACGCGGTGGCGCCGATGAGCGGGCCGAGCTCGACGGCGATGTCGGCCAGGTCGCGGAAGAACTTGCGGATGCCGTCGTCGATCTCGGAGGCCGAGCCGGCCAGGTCGCGGCTGATGCCCTTGGCGTTCTGGGTGGCGCGCACCATCGCCGCGTCGATCGACTCCAGGACCGACGCCTCGAACAGCTCCTCCTTGGACGGGAAGTGCCGGTACAGCATCGCCTCGTTGACGCCGGCCTCGGCGGCGATCTCGCGAGTGCGGCTCGCGGCGTACCCCTGGCGGGCGAAGACCGTGCGGGCCGACTCGATGATCTGGGCGCGCCGGAGCTCGGCGGACATCCGCCGCTTCGGAGCAGGATCAACGGTCACGGCAGTCCACCGTAGGCCACAGGCCGGAACCCGAGGGAAAATCGGCGCAACGGAAGTGATGCATGTGACTAATGTGACGTGATTGACGCAAGAAAATCACTGAAACGCTGAATTTGCAGATTCCAATTGAAACCCGCGTCATGAGTCTCCTAGTCTGACGTCACTTCGTTGAAGTCAATACCTACTTACTTAGAGCGGACCTGCTGCCCCGCTCTTCGCGAAGGAGACCGAGATGAGCGTTCCGAAGCCGCTCGTGCGTACCCGCCTCAGGATGGTGCGGCCCGTCATGCACTCCACCCGGGTCAGCCTGGGCGCGAAGCGCACCATGGCCGACTCCATCGCCAGTGCCGCTCGTGCCCCCGAGGGCGCGATCTACGACTTCGACGTGATCGCCGGACTGCCCGTCCAGTACGTGACGGTCGAGGGCTGCGGCCCCGCCACGGCGCGCGCCACCATGATCTACCTGCACGGCGGCGGCCTCGTCGTCGGCAGCGCGAAGGCCTACCGCGCCTTCGCCGCCCACATCGCGCTGCACTCCGGCATGGACCTGATCCTGCCCGAGTACCCGCTCGCGCCCGAGAACCCGTACCCGGTCGCGCTCGACTCGCTCCTCGCGCTGTACCGCGAGCTGCCCGCCTACGGCGTCGATCCGCGCACGGTCGTCCTGGCCGGCGACGACGCCGGTGCCGGCCTGGCGCTCGCGATGGCCCTCGAGATCCGCGACCAGGGCCTGCCGATGCCCGCCGCGGTCGGCATGATCAGCCCCTGGCTCGACCGCGCCGTCGACATCGACCGCGCCCGTCCCTCGGCCTCCGACCCGTGGTTCACGCCCGCGCTGGCCACGCGCTGGACGCGCACGTGCCTGGGTGGCGCCGATCCCCGCCACCCCAGCGTCTCGCCGCTGCACGGCGACTTCGACTCGCTGCCGCCCATCGTGATCCACTACAGCGGGCACGACCCGCTGCGGACCGACGCCGAGGCGTTCCTGGAGAAGCTGACGCAGATGGCCGACGCCCCGCGCGTGATCGCGCGCGAGTACCCGGACATGTGGCAGTCGTTCCACCTGCAGGTCGGCCGCCTCGACGAGGCCGACGTGGCCGTCGAGGAGTTCGGCACCGCCATGGCGTCCCTCGTCGAGAAGCCGCGCCGCCACGCGGACGTCGTGCCGATCAACCGGCCCGTCGCCGCGCAGGGCGGCCGCCGACTGCGGCTGGTCAAGCCAGCTGCTGCCGCAGGAACTCCATCTGTATGAGCTTGAGGTTCTCCGCGACCTCCTCCTGGGGCGTCATGTGAGTGACGCCCGACAGCGGCAGCACGGTGTGTGAGCAGCCGGCGGCCAGCAGCGCCGACGACAGCCGCAGCGTGTGCGCGGCCACGACGTTGTCGTCCGCGAGGCCATGGATCAGCATGAGCGGGCGCTCCAGCCGCGGCGCGAGCGGCAGCAGCGAGTTCGCGTCGTAGACCTCGGGCTGGGTGTCCGGGTGCCCGAGGTAGCGCTCTGTGTAGCACGTGTCGTAGAGGCGCCACTCCGTCACGGGCGCACCGGCGACGGCCGCATGGAACACGTCCGGGCGCGCCAGCACCGCCAGCGCGGCGAGGTAGCCGCCGTACGACCAGCCCGTGATGCCGACGCGGCCGGGATCGACGTCGTCGGGGTACCGCTGCGCGATCGCGGCGACGGCGTCGACCTGGTCGGCCAGCGTGACTTCGGCGAAGCGGTGGTGGATCTCGCGGTCCCAGGCGCTGCCCCGGCCCGGCGTGCCGCGACCGTCGGCCACGACGACGCAGAAGCCCTCGTCGGCCATCCACTGGGCCTCGAGGAACATCCGGCTGGACGCCAGGACGCGCTGGGCGCCCGGACCGCCGTACGGGTCCATGAGCAGCGGCAGGCGACGCGAGCCGGGGACGTGGTCCCGCGGGAACAGCACCGCGGCACGGAGCTCGCGGTCGCCGAGCCGGACGAGCTCGACCTGGGGCTGCAGGGGCGGCGCCTCGGCGAGCACGCGGATCGGGCGCGGCTCGCGGCCGGCCCGGCGCACGGTCACGGTGGTGCCGCTCGACTCGAGGTCGCTGCGGACGACGACGAGGGTGCCGCCGCCGGACACGGCGCCGTGCACGGCCACGCCCTCGGTCAGCGGCTCGACCACGCCGTCGAAGCCGAACCGGACGAGGTGGACCTCGCTCGGCTCGGACGAGGCGGTGACCAGGACGCCGTCCTCGTCGACGTCGACGATCGAGCGGACCTGCCACTCGTCGGTGCTCAGGGGCGCGCCGTCGATGCACACGCGCCGGCGGTCGGCGACGTCCTCCAGGGTGATGAGCCGGCCCTTCGCGTCGCGCCGCGGCGCCGCGGAGAGCTCGACCCAGGCCTCGTCGGTGATCTCGCGCAGCGTGCGGGTGGCGCCGCTCGCGGGGTCGGCCTCCAGCACGAGGCTGGTGCGCTGGTCGCGGCTCAGCACCTGAAGGACGGGGTCGGAGCCCTCGGACCAGTCGACGCGGGCGAGGTACTCGAATGCCTCGTGGTCCCACGCGACCTCGACCGGCTCGGTGCCGTCGAGCGTGACGTGCCACAGCGTCACGACACTGTTCGCCGTGCCGGCGGCCGGGTAGCGCTGCTCGGCGGCGGGGCGGTCGGGGTTGGCCGGGTCGGCGATGTGCCAGGTCTGCACGGGCGCCTCGTCGTAGCGCTCGACGAGCAGCGAGGCGCCGTCGGGCGACCACCAGAATCCGCGGAACCGGTCCATCTCCTCGGCGGCGATGAACTCGGCGCGACCCCACGCCTGCGTCGGCGACGCGGGGGACACGAGCGCGCGGTCCTCCTCGCCGTCGACGCCCACGACACGGAGCTCGCCCTCGGCCGTCGCGTAGGCGACGCGGCGGCCCGTCGGGTCGAGGCGCGGGTCGATCACGGTGCCGGTGCTCGGCAGCTCGCGGACGGCCCTCGCGCCCAGGTGCACGGCGAAGAGACGGCCGGACAGCGTGAACGCGGCCCAGCGGCCGGTCGCGTCGACGTCGTAGGAGACCAGGCCCCCGGCGCCCTCGCGGCTGCGCTCGCGCCGCGCGCGCTCCTCGGGGGAGAGGTCCTCGTCCGCGCCACCCAGCACGTCGACCGGGTCGACCAGCAGGGACTCCTCACCGGACTCCACGTCCAGCTCCCACAGCTGTCCCGTCCGCGTGACGCCGTCGGGCGTGCGGATGAACCTCACGGTCGCGCCGTCAGGGGAGACGGTCAGGTTCCGCGGGATGCCGAGGGTGAAGCGCAGCGTGCGTGCCGCCAGCCGGGGGTAGGAGTCGGTCATGGGCCCATCCTGACAGGGCCCTCTAGATTGGTCGCATGCCCGATCGCCGCCTCCTGCTGGTCCACGCCCACCCCGACGACGAGTCCATCGGCACCGGCCTGGCCATGGCGCGGTATGTCGCCGAGGGAGCGCACGTCACGCTCGTCACCTGCACGCTCGGCGAGGAGGGGGAGGTGCTCGTGCCCGAGCTGGCTCACCTCGCGTCCGACCGCGAGGACCGGCTCGCGCCGCACCGGCTCACCGAGCTCGCCGACGCGATGGCGCACCTGGGGGTCACGGACTTCCGGCGCCTCGGCGGCGACTTCACGTACCGCGACTCCGGGATGATCTGGGACGAGAACGGCAACGCCGCCGCCATGGACGAGATCGACCCGCGCGCGTTCTGGCGCGCGGACCTGCTCGAGGCCGCCAACCACCTCGTCCCCGTCATCCGCGAGCTGCGCCCGCAGGTGCTGGTCACGTACGACGAGTTCGGCAACTACGGCCACCCCGACCACATCCAGGCGCACCGCGTGGCGCACTACGCCGCCTCTCTGGCGGCGGTCGAGTCGTACCGGCGCGACCTCGGCGAGGCGTGGGACGTCCCGAAGATCTACTGGATCAGCGAGTCCGCGTCGCGGCTGCGCGAGGGCGCCCGCCTGGCCGCGGAGAACGGCGTCGAGATGCCGTTCGAGCTCGACCTCGAGAACCTGCCGCCGATGTTCGCCGAGGACGAGGACCTCACCACGGCGATCTCGTCCACGCCCGAGCACGTCACGGCGAAGCTCGACGCGATGCGCGCGCACGCCTCGCAGATCACCCCGGACGGCCAGTTCTTCGCCATGGGCATGGACCTCGCGGCCATCACGTGGGGCACCGAGTACTACCGCCTCGCGAAGGGCACGCCGGGCCCGCGCGGCGAGTCGGGCTTCGAGGAGGATCTCTTCGCGGGACTGGGGTGAGCGGCGCGTTCGTCCGCGGCACGTAGGCTGGACGGGTGGAGAAGTCCGTCGACCAGGCCGCATTCCGGGGTGCACTGTCGCGATTCGCCAGTGGCGTCACCGTCGTCTCGACCGTCCAGGACGGGGTCGACCACGCGATGACGGCGAGCGCCTTCACGTCGGTCTCGCTCATCCCGCCGCTCGTGCTGGTGTGCTCCAACAAGGGCAGCCGGTTCCACGACGCGGTGCTGCAGTCGCGCCGCTGGGGCGTCTCGATCCTCAACGAGCACGGCCGTGAGGCGTCCGCGTGGTTCGCGCACCGCGGCCGTCCGCTGGACACGCAGTTCGCCGACATCGCCCACCACCGCAGCCCCGGCGGCGTCGCCCTGCTCGACGACGCGCTCGCGTGGCTCGAGTGCGAGACCGAGGCCGAGCACGACGGCGGCGACCACCTGATCCTCGTGGGACGCGTCGTGTGGGCGGACTACCAGTCCGAGACGGACGATCCGCTGCTGTACTACCGCTCGCACTACGGCAGCATCGTGCGCCAGGACGAGTCGGAGAAGACCGCGTACCGGGGCGGCCGGTGACCCGGCGTCGCGTCCTGATCGGCCTCGGGGCGGTCGTGGTGGTGCTCGCCGCGGCCTACGTCGCCGGCTACGTCATGACGGGGCAGCGGCTCGCCGCCGACACGACCGTCGCGGGCGTCGCGGTGGGCGGCAAGAGCCCCGACGAGGCCGAGCGCGCGCTCCAGCAGGGACTCGAGGACCGCATCGACGACCCGATCGAGCTCAGCACGCCCGAGGGCGACCTGGAGCTCGAGCCCGCGCAGGCCGGACTCGCGGTCGACGTGCCGGCCAGCATCCGCGCCGCCGGCGGCCGCTCGTGGGACCCCCGCGACATGATCGCGCTGCTGGTCGGCGGCCGCGACCACGATCCCGAGCTGGACGTCGACGAGGCCAAGCTGACCGCGGCGGTCGCCAAGATCGCCGAGACCGTGGACGAGCCGGTCGTCGAGGCGCAGATCACCTTCCCGAAGGCCACGCCCAAGGCCCGCCAGCCGCGCGCCGGCAACGAGGTCCCGCAGGACGAGTTCGCGCAGCAGCTGCAGGACTCCTGGCTCACGACCGACCGGCCGATCGAGGTCCCGCTCGAGCAGGTCGCGCCCGCGGTCGACGCGGCAGGCCTCCAGGCCGCGATGCGCGAGATCGCCCGCCCGGCCGTCTCGGGTCCCGTCACTCTCAAGGTCGGGGACGACCGCGTCGACCTCCCGGTCACGGCGTACGCGCCGGCGCTCGCCGTCGTCGTGAAGGACGGCGCCATGGTCCCGACGATCGACGCGAAGGACCTCGCCGGGCCGCTCACGAGCTCGACGACCGGCATCGGCTCGCGCGCGGTCGACGCCTCGTTCCGCTTCGAGGGCGGCCGGCCCGTGGTCGTGCCGAGCAAGGCCGGCGTCGGCCTGGACCCCGACACCATGGCGAAGCAGCTGGTCCCCGTCATCACGAAGACCGGCGCGGCGCGCTCGATCACGGTGAAGGCGACGCCGGTCCAGCCCGAGTTCACCACGAAGGACGCCGAGGCCCTCGGGATCAAGGAGCTCATCGGCTCCTACACGACCGAGTACCCGCACGCCGATTACCGCAACACCAACCAGGCCGAGGCCGCGCGCCGCATCAACGGCACGATCCTGAAGCCCGGCGAGACGTTCAGCTTCAACGACACGGTGGGAGAGCGCACCGAGGCCAACGGCTTCGTCGCCGGCTTCGTCATCAACGGCGGCGTGTTCCGCGAGGAGCTCGGGGGCGGTGTCTCGCAGGTCGCCACGACCGCGTACAACGCGGCGTTCTTCGCCGGCCTCGACGACGTCGAGCACCACCCGCACGCGTTCTACATCGACCGCTACCCCGTGGGTCGCGAGGCGACGATCTACTACGGCAACCTCGACCTGCGCTTCCGCAACCCGTACAAGACCGGCGTCGTCATCCGGGCCTGGGTGGACAAGAGCGCCCCGGGTCGGTCGGGGAAGATGCACGTCGAGATGTACGGGACCAAGGTCTACGACGTGAAGTCGCGCTCCAGCGAGCGGTACAACTTCCGCGAGCCCGGCACGCAGTACGACGACACGCCCATGTGCGTCGCGCAGGCGCCCGTCACCGGCTTCGACATCGACATCCACCGCGACTTCTACCGCGGCGGGAAGCGGGTCAAGACCGAGAAGGACACGGCCCACTACCAGGCCGCCGACCACGTCATCTGCGGCAAGAAGCCCAAGGCCGACGACTGACGGTCTCGGCCTCGCCGCCGACTCCCCGCCCGACTTTTGGAACGGATTCCACGTGGTCGCGCGCGTAACGCGTGGAATCCGTTCCGAAAGTCGGACGGGCGGGCGCTGGCGCTGAGCTGGCGAGGGGCCGGCGGCGGCGGTCAGGGCGCGGTCAGGTAGCGGTACTCGTGGTGCGTCGCGAAGCCGAAGGGCGCGTACAGCGCGATCGCGGCGTGGTTGTCGCGCATGGTCTGCAGGTACGCCTTGTCGGCGCCGTGCTCGACGGCCCAGGCCAGCGCGGTCCGCACGATGCGCCGCGCGAGGCCCTGCCGGCGGTGCGCGGGCGCGACCTCGACCGCGGCGATGCCGGCCCACTCGCCGGTCACCACGACGCGGCCGATCGCGGCGTCGCCGATCGAGACGAAGCCGACGGTCGCGGGAGCCTCCATGACGGCGCGCGCGAGCGCCGGGTCCGCCACGCGTCCGTAGTGCGCGAGCCACGCGTCCGACGCATGCGGTGCCACGATCGCCTCCGGGTCGGCCGGGGGAGGCGTGCCCAGGTCGGCCACCTGGACGATCGCGCCGGGCGGCTGGTCCACGACCGGGACCCACCCCGCGTCCTCGAACCTGCGGTCCCAGGCCGACCCGACCACGAGCTGCGCCAGCGGCCGCAGGCCGCGGCGCTCGTAGAACCCGACGACGGCAGCGAACGGGTCGTCGACGCCGGGCGCGCCGTGCACGGCGACCGAGTTCGCCCGCCCGGTGAACCCGCCCGACGCCCGCAGCTCCCACTCGCCGAGGGCGACCGACTCGACCGCCGGCCAGCCGCGCGACGTCACCCGGACGAGGTCCTCGGTGGCGATCGCCGCGGCGCGGCGGGGGCGCAGCGGCCGGTCGGGCACGACGCGCATCGCCAGGACCGTTCCCGCCGGGACGAAGGCGCGCTGCCCGTCACGCCGCTCGAGGTGCAGTCCGGAGGCGTCGGCGACGAGCACGCGGCCCACGACGTCACGGACGCGGTCGGCCTCGCGATGGCGCACCGAGACGCGCTTGCCGACCAGATCCACCCCGACACGATCTCATGAGGCGAGCCCCACCTGCGGACAGGAAGGTCCAGGGGCGATACTTGAGCAGACCCCGAAGGAGTTAGCTCGTGACGTATGTGATCGCCCAGCCGTGTGTCGACATCAAGGACCGTGCCTGTGTGGACGAGTGTCCGGTCGACTGCATCTACGAGGGCAACCGCATGCTCTACATCCACCCGGACGAGTGCGTCGACTGCGGCGCCTGCGAGCCGGTCTGCCCGGTCGAGGCGATCTTCTACGAGGACGACACGCCGGACGAGTGGAAGGAGTACTACGACGCGAACGTGCACTTCTTCGACAAGCTGGGCTCGCCCGGCGGTGCCGCGAAGATGGGCGTCATCGACGACGACCACGCGTTCATCAAGGCGCTCCCTCCGCAGAACCAGGAATGAGCGTGGCGCAGGGCCGGCGGGTGTCGGACCTCTTCCCCGACTTCCCGTGGGACACGATCGCGGCCGCGAAGCAGCGCGCCGCCGAGCATCCCGGGGGCCTCGTCGACCTGTCGATCGGCACGCCCGTCGACCCGACCCCGCAGGTCGCCCGTGACGCCCTCGTCGCCGCGGCGGACTCGCCGGGCTACCCGACGGTGCTCGGGCCCGAGCCGCTGCGCCGGGCGGTCGTCGACTGGCTCGAGCGCCGCTTCGCGATCACGGGCGTCGGCACGGACAACGTGCTCGCCACGATCGGCAGCAAGGAGCTGATCGCCAACCTGTGCGTCCAGCTCGGCCTCGGTCCCGGCGACGTCGTGGGCATCCCCGAAACCGCCTACCCCACGTACGCCGTCAGCGCGGCCTACGCGGGCGCCACGGCGATCGCGACGGACTCGCGCGTCGCCTTCGGCCCGCAGCGGCCCAAGCTGGTCTTCATCAACTTCCCGGCCAACCCGCACGGCCGCGTCGTCGGCCGCGAGCACCTCAGGGCGTGGGTCGACTTCTGCCGCGAGACCGGCGCCCTGCTGGTCAGCGACGAGTGCTACCTCGAGTTCGTCTGGGAGGGCGAGCCCGCGTCGGTGCTCGACCCCGAGGTCAACGGCGGCTCGCTGGACGGGATCCTCGCCCTGCACTCGCTGTCCAAGCGCTCCAACATGGCGGGGTACCGCGACGCGTTCGTCGTGGGCGACCGGTCGGTGGTCGCCGAGCTGCTCGCCGTGCGCAAGCACCTGGGCTTCATGCTGCCCACGCCCGTCGCCGCGGCGATGCAGGCCGCGCTGGCGGACGACGCGCACGTCGACGAGCAGCGCGAGCGCTACGCCCGCCGCCGCCGGGTCCTGCGCGACGCGCTCGAGGGCGCGGGGTTCCGCATCGACCACTCCGAGGGCTCGCTGTACCTGTGGGCCACCCGGGGCGAGCCGTGCCGCGAGACGATCGAGTGGCTGGCCGACCGGGGCATCCTCGCGGCGCCGGGCGACTTCTACGGCGCGACCGGCAGCCACCACGTGCGGGTCGCGTTCACCGCGACCGACGAGCGGATCGCCGCCGCGGTCGAGCGGCTGGCCTGAGTCAGCCCGGCAGCTCGACGGCCTCCAGGGCCATCAGCACGCTGCCGACGCACGAGGCGCGGACCTCCAGCGCCGACCCGGTCACCTGCACCTCGCGGGCGACCGGCGTCAGCGCGTGACGGCGCATCGACGCGCGCACCTCGTCCAGCAGCAGGTCGCCGGCCTCGGCCAGGTCGCCGCCGATGACGACCACCTCGGGGCCGAGCAGGTTCGCGACGGCCGCGACCGCCTCGCCGAGGTGGCGGCCGGCGTCCTCGATGAGACGACGGGCGCCCTGGTCGCCGTGCAGCGCCTTCGCGACGAAGCCCGGCACGTCGAGCTCGCCGCCGGTCGGCGCGTACTGCGCGATCAGCGCCGCGCCGCCGACGTACGCCTCGAGGCAGCCACGGCTGCCGCAGCGGCACAGCGGCCCGGACTCGTCGATCGTCAGGTGGCCGAGCTCGCCCGCGGTGCCGAGGCCGCCGTGGTGCACGCGGCCGCCGAGCACGAGGCCGCAGCCGACGCCCGAGGCGATCTTGATGTAGACGAGGTCGTCGTGGCCGCGCCCGGCGCCGAGCATCCACTCGGCCAGCGCGCTGAGGTTGGCGTCGTTGTCGACGACGGTGGTGCGGCCGAAGGCCGCCTCGGCGGCCGAGCGCGCCTCGACGCCCACCCAGCCGGGCAGGATCGAGCCGGAGTCGATGACCCCGTCGCGCCCGATCGGGGCCGGGACGGCCATCCCGACGGCGCGCAGGTCGTCCAGCGTCAGGTCGTCCGCCTCCAGCAGCTCGTCCAGCAGCCCGCGGGCGAGGCGCAGCGCCTCGTCGCTGGGCACGTCCGAGGCGACCGGGACGAGGCGCGAGTCGCGCATCCGGCCGGCCAGGTCCGCCAGCGCCACCTGCAGGTGCGAGTGGCCGAAGTCGACGCCGGCGACGACGCCGGCGCCGGGGGAGACGGTGACCGTCGCGCCGCGGCGGCCCGCGCCGCCCTCGGACCGCAGGAAGCCCGCGTCGACGAGCTCGCGGATGATGCCGGACACCGTGGCCGGGGCGAGCTGCGTGCGCCGCGCGATCTGCGCCTGGCTCAGCCCACCGGCCTCGCGGACCGCCTTGACGACGCGGCTCTGGTTGGACGCGCGCAGGGCCGCGGTCGTGCCGGGGGTGGTGACCATGCGGTCCACTGTGTCCCAGTGGCATGTTGCCGTCAAGAGTCGAATACAAAATTCGGTGAACGCGCGTTCAGTTCTGTTTTGCGTTCATGTCTTGACGCCAAAGGTGTGGCGTAGTTCACTAAACGTGCTCCACGCCGACGTGGAGCCGACATTCTCTGGAGGAATTGTGAACAGCATCTCTCGCGTCGCCGTCCTCACGGCGACCCTGACGATCGGACTGGGCGGCCTGGCCGCATGCGGCTCCAACGACGACGGCGGAAGCGACTCGGGCGACGGCAAGACGATCGCCCTGCTGCTGCCCGAGACCAAGACCACGCGCTACGAGAGCTTCGACAAGCCGCTCTTCGAGGCCAAGGTCAAGGAGCTCTGCGACGACTGCAAGGTCGACTACCTCAACGCCGACCAGGACGCCTCGAAGCAGCAGCAGCAGGCGCAGTCGGCCATCACCAACGGCGCGTCCGTCCTCGTGCTCGACCCGGTGGACGGCAAGGCCGCCACGACGATCGTGAAGTCGGCGCAGAGCTCCGACGTGCCGGTCGTCGCCTACGACCGCTTCATCGAGGGCGCCGACTACTACATCTCGTTCGACAACGAGCGCGTCGGCCAGATGCAGGGCGAGGCCCTCGTCGAGGCGACGGGCGACAAGGGCGACGTCCTCATGCTCAACGGCTCGCCGACCGACCCGAACGCCGCGCAGTTCAAGAAGGGCGCCCACTCGGTGCTCGACGAGAGCGGCCTGAAGATCGTGGCCGAGTACGACAACCCGGACTGGAGCCCCGACAACGCGCAGAAGTTCACCAGCTCGCAGTTCAACAAGGTCGACCCGGGCGACCTGGCGGGCGTCTACGCCGCCAACGACGGCCAGGCCGGCGGCGTCTTCGCCGCGTTCAAGGCCGCCGGCGTCACCGACGTCCCTCCGATCACCGGCCAGGACGCCGAGCTCGCCGCGATCCAGCGCATCGTGGCCGGTCAGCAGTTCATGACGGTCTACAAGCCGATCAAGGCCGAGGCCGAGAAGGCCGCCGAGCTGGCCGTCAAGCTGGTCAACGACGAGAAGGTCGACGGGACCGAGGACTTCCAGGGCGTGCCCTCGTTCATCCTCGACCCGATCTCGGTCACGAAGGACAACGTGGCGGACACCGTCGTGAAGGACGAGTTCTACACGACCGACGAGATCTGCACCGACCAGTACGCCGACGCCTGCCAGAGCGCCGGCCTGTCCTGAGACCCGCGTCGGGGCCGGCCGCCGCCGGCCCCGGCGCGTCTCGTCGTTCCACGAACCAGGAAGACCCCATGACTGCACCCGTGCTGTCCTTGCGCGGCATCAACAAGCGATTCGGCGCCGTCCAGGCCCTCACGGACGTCGACTTCGACGTCCGTCCCGGTGAGGTCGTCGCCCTCGTCGGCGACAACGGCGCCGGCAAGTCCACCCTCGTCAAGATCATCGCCGGCGTGTACGGCGCCGACTCCGGAACCGTCGAGATCGAGGGCCGGCAGGTCCAGATCCACGGCCCCAAGTCGGCCCAGGCGCTCGGCATCGCGACGGTCTTCCAGGACCTCGCGCTCGCCGACAACCTCGACGTCGTCGCCAACCTGTTCCTCGGCCAGGAGTCCACCCGTGGCGGCGTCCTGAGCGAGGAGCAGATGGAGTCGCGCAGCTGGGAGCTGCTGCGCCAGCTCTCGGCGAAGATCCCGTCCGTCCGCATCCCGATCGCGGCGCTGTCGGGCGGCCAGCGCCAGACCGTCGCGATCGCCCGCAGCCTCGTCGGCGAGCCGAAGATCGTCATGCTCGACGAGCCCACCGCGGCCCTGGGCGTCGCGCAGACCGCCGAGGTGCTGAACCTCATCGAGCGGCTGCGCGAGTCCGGCCTCGGCGTCGTGGTGATCTCGCACAACATGGCCGACGTCCAGGCCGTGGCCGACCGCATCTACGTCCTGCGGCTGGGCCGCAACGCCGCCGAGTTCTCGATCGACGACGTCACCACCGACCAGCTCGTGGCCGCCATCACCGGCGCCTCGGACAACGTGGTCGCGGCCCGCCGGGCGCGCGACCGTGGCGCCGCCGTCGCCCCCAACCCGACCGACCACCTGCCGACGGAGGAGCCCCGATGAGCCAACGCACCGCGCCCGCGCCCGCGGACCGGGCGGACGAGCGCCTCGTCCAGGACACCTCGCCCCGCGCGATGCTGGACAACCTCAGGCGCCGGCTGCGCTCGGGCGACCTGGGCATGATCCCGGTCGTCGTCGGCCTGGTCGTGATCTGGATCGTCTTCTACGCGCTCAACCCGCGCTTCCTGTCCTCGCGCAACCTCGTCGAGCTCAGCCTGGACTCTGCGACGATCGGCATGATCTCGGTCGGCATCGTGCTGGTGCTGCTGCTCGGCGAGATTGACCTGTCCGTCGGCTCGGTCTCGGGCCTGTCGGGCGCGATCCTCGCGGTCCTGCTGGTCTACCACGACTGGCCGCTGCTCGGCTCGATCCTCGCGGCGCTGTGCGCGGGCCTGCTGATCGGCGTCGCGTACGGCCTGCTGTACACGCGCTTCGGCGTGCCGAGCTTCGTCATCACGCTCGCGGGCCTGCTGGCGTTCCTGGGCGCGCAGCTGAACGTGCTCGGCGCGAACGGCACCGTGAACCTGCCGGGCGACTCGGCGCTCATCGACTTCGCGAACTTCACGTTCCTGCCGGCGTGGGCCTCCTACGTGCTGGCGGTCGTGATCGGCGCCGCGTACTTCCTGGCGCGCCTGCTCACGATCCGTCGCCGGGCGGCCGCCAACCTGTGGACGCCGAGCGTCCAGGGCGTCGTCGTGCGAGCCGTGCTCATCACGGCCGCCGTCGCCGCCGTCGCCTGGTACCTCAACATCGACCGCGGCATCGGCGCCATGCCGCTGCTGTGGGTCGGCGTCATCGTCGGCATGGACTTCCTGCTGCGCCGCACCACGTGGGGCCGCCACGTCTTCGCTGTCGGCGGCAACGAGGAGGCGTCGCGTCGCGCCGGCATCCCGGTCGACCGGATCTACGTCTCGGTCTTCGCGCTGACGTCGATGTTCGCCGCGCTGGGCGGCGTGCTCGCGGCGGGCCGCCTGCAGGCGGTGAGCCAGACCAGCGGCGGCACCGACACCAACCTCATGGCCATCGCGGCAGCCGTCATCGGCGGCACGAGCCTCTTCGGCGGACGCGGCTCGGTCTACTCGGCGCTGTTCGGCATGCTCGTGCTGCAGTCGATCACGAGCGGACTGAACCTGGTCGGCGTCGACGCGTACGTGCGCTACATGGTGACCGGCGCCGTCCTGCTGCTCGCCGTCACGATCGACTCGCTGTCGCGGCAGGCGCGCAAGAGCAGCGGCAGCGGCTGATCCCCCCGGACGCCCTCGCCCCCCGGTTCCGCGAGTGGCGCAGTTCCGCCCGCCACTCGTCGAGTGGCGGGCGTTTCTGCGCCGGTCGCGACGGATGCTTGCACCACTCGCGGTCCATGGTTTCGGCGCCGGGCCACCGGCCCATTAGGGTCGAGGCATGCGAACTGAGACCGACATCGTCGTCGATCACCTGACCAAACAGTTCGGCTCCGTCAAGGCAGTGGACGACCTGAGCTTCACGGTGCGGCCCGGTGCCGTCACCGGCTTCCTCGGGCCCAACGGCGCCGGCAAGACCACGACCCTGCGCATGCTGCTCGGCCTCGTCCGGCCGACCGCGGGCTCGGCGCTGATCGGCGGACGCCGTTACACGGACCTCGAGAAGCCGGGCGCCACCGTCGGCGCCGCGCTCGAGGCCTCGAGCTTCCACCCCGGCCGCACGGGCCTGGACCACCTGCGCGTCTACGCGCCGCAGGTGGGCGCCAGCGACGCCCGGTGCCACGAGCTGCTGGAGCTGGTCGGCATGACCGACGCGGCCAAGCGGCGCGTCGGCGGCTACTCGATGGGCATGCGCCAGCGCCTCGGCCTGGCCTACGCGCTGCTGGGCGACCCCGACGTGATCCTGCTCGACGAGCCGGCCAACGGCCTCGACCCGCAGGGCATCGTCTGGCTGCGCCACCTGCTGCGCGCGTTCGCCGCCGAGGGCCGCACGGTCCTGGTGTCCAGCCACGTGCTCAGCGAGGTCCAGCACACCGTGGACGACGTCGTGATCATCGCGCAGGGCCGTCTCGTGCACGCCTCCCCGCTGCGCGAGCTGCACGCGCTCGTCGAGTCCCGCACCCGCGTCACGGGCCCGAAGCCCGAGGCCATCGAGCGCCTCGTGACCGAGCAGGGCTGGCGGTCCGAGGCGGTCGCCGGCGGCGTCGACATCCTCAACGTCAGCGCCGCCACGATCGGCTCGGCCGCGTTCGCCGCGGGCATCGAGCTGCACCAGCTCGCGGACGTGGGCGTGGGGCTCGAGGACGTGTTCCTGCGCCTGACCTCCAGTCCCGACGCCCCGGCGTCGCGAGGCGGTGTCGCCGCATGAGCGCCGCGATCACGGCGGAGATCCGCAAGCTGTTCACCACCCGCCTGTGGTGGATCCTGGCCCTCGTGCTGGTGGCATACCTGGTGTTCATCGCCGGGTTCATGGCGTTCGCGTTCACCGTCGACCCCGAGTCGATGGGTGGCGGCGAGGCAGTCGCCGAGGGCGAGGAGCTCGCGAAGCAGATCTACTCGCTGACCAGCCCGATCGGCTACGTGTTCCCGCTCATCATCGGCAGCCTGCTGTTCACGGGCGAGTACCGGCACCAGACGATCACGGCCACGCTGCTCACCCAGCCGAACCGCACGGTGCTCATGGCGGCCAAGCTCGTCGCCGGCGTCGTCGTGGGCATCGTCTACGGCGTCATCGGCACGATCGCGACCGTGCTCGCCGCCGCGCCGATCCTGGCGTGGCGCGGTGACGGCACGTACCTGGGCTCGTCCGACGTGCTCACGCTGCTGGGCATGTCGGTCGTCGTCATGACGATCTGGGCCGTGCTCGGCACCGCGATCGGCAGCGTCCTGACCAACCAGGTCGCGGCGATCATCGTCATCGTGGCGTTCACCCAGTTCGTCGAGCCGATCGCCCGCGTCGCCCTCGCGGCGTGGGACGCGACGTCCGAGGTGGCCAAGTTCATGCCCGGTGCGGCGGCCGACGCCGTCATGGGCGCGAGCTTCTTCGCCACCGACGCCTCGACCGACCTGCTGTCGCGCGGTGCCGGCGCCGCCGTGCTGCTGGCGTACGTGGCCGTGTTCGTCCTGCTCGGGCGACTCGTCACGCTGCGCCGCGACGTGGGCTGACGCCCGCCGCGCACCCGGAAGCCGTCCCACCTGCTCGTCGCGGGTGGGACGGCTTCCGTGCGTCCGGGGGTCAGCCCCGCCTGAAGGTGATGCGGGTGCGGCTGGCGTCCTCGGTGGGCTCCCAGCCGGGATCCTCCTGGCCGGCCTCCCAGCGCATGTCGTCGAACGCGACCTCGCTGATGCCGAACTCCGTCGAGTTGGCCACGAGGAACTGCGACAGGGCCCAGCCGCGGACGCCGATGTCCTCGCCGGACAGGACGATCGAGCTCTGGCCCGACGACGGGTCGGAGTCCACCCGGACCCGGCCCCAGGCCTCGTCGAGATAGGACTCGAGGTCGGTCGTGGTGCCCGCCTCCGGGTCCGTGGCGCACGCGAGAGCGGCGGGGGAGTAGCCGCGCAGCGCCGACGCCAGCACCCGCGCGTCGGCCTCGTGGTCGGCGTACGCCTCGGGGAAGCCCGAGCGCTGCACGGCCTGCGCGGCGTCGGTGATCTCCATCGACTCGTAGCCGTCGACCTTGACGAGCGCGTCGTAGAACTTCCCGATGGAATAGCGCGGGTCCATGATCTGCTCGACCGTGCCCCACCCCTGCGACGGCCGCTGCTGGAACAGGCCGACGGAGTCGCGGTCGCCGTAGTCGATGTTGCGCAGCTTCGACTCCTGGTACGCCGTGGCGATCGCGATCGTCACGGCGCGCGGCGACAGGTCGCGCTCGAACGCCTTCGCCGCCATGAGCGAGGCCCACTTGGCCTGCTCGGCGTCCACCTCCACCGTCCGGTCGCCGACCTGCGCGACGCAGTAGCCCGACGACGTCATGCCGTCCTCGAAGAGCTTGAACACGACGAGGACGAGCACCACCGTCGAGACGACGGTGGCGACGATCCAGCGCATCAGTTGGCGTGCAGCGCGGCGTTCAGCTCGACGCCCGTGCGGCCGGCGCGGGGGCGGGCCTCGAGCGTGCCCGTCTCGGTGTTGGTGAGGAACAGGATGCCGTCGCTGCCGGACAGCTCGGACGCCTTGACGACCTTGCCGTCGGGCATCGTGACCTTGGAGCCGGCGGTGACGTAGGTGCCCGCCGCCACCACGCAGTCGTTGCCCAGCGAGATGCCGATGCCGGCGTTGGCGCCGATCAGGCAGCCCTCGCCGACGCTGATGACCTCCTTGCCGCCACCGGACAGCGTGCCCATGATCGAGGCACCGCCACCGACGTCGGAGCCGTCGCCCACGACGACGCCCGCCGAGATGCGGCCCTCGACCATCGCGTGGCCGAGCGTGCCGGCATTGAAGTTCACGAAGCCCTCGTGCATGACGGTGGTGCCCTCGGCCAGGTGCGCGCCGAGGCGGACGCGGTCGGCGTCGCCGATGCGCACGCCCGAGGGGACGACGTAGTCGGTCATGCGGGGGAACTTGTCGACGCTCGTGACCGAGACGGTCAGTCCGGCGGCGCGGGCGCGGGCGCGCACGGTCTCGAAGCCCGCGACCGCGCACGGGCCGATCGTGGTCCACACGACGTTGGCCAGCAGGCCGAACTGACCGTCCAGGTTGAGCCCGTGGGGCTGCACGAGGCGGTGGGAGAGCAGGTGCAGGCGCAGGTAGACGTCGAGCGCGTCCTTCGGGGCGGCGTCGAGGTCGGCGATCTCGGTGTGGATCACGACGGTCTCGACGTCGCGGACCGCGTCGTGGCGCGCCGCGGCGACCAGCTCGGGCGGCTCGATCGTCGTCTCGGGTGCCGGGCCGAGCACGGGCTCGGGGTACCAGACGTCCAGGACGGTGCCATCGGGCGTGACGGTGGCCAGGCCCCAGGCGTGGGCCGATCGGGGGGAGTCGCTCATGCCCCCAAGGCTATCGAGGGCTCACACCCCGCCGGCGAACCCGTGCTGTCGCCAGGCCTCGTACACCGCGATCGACGCGCAGTTCGCGAGGTTCATCGAGCGGCGGGCCGGCTGCATCGGCAGTCGCAGCGCCTCGGTGACCCGCTCGTCGGCGAGCACCTCGGGCGGCAGGCCGGTCGGCTCGGGCCCGAAGAGCAGCACGTCGCCGGGCTCGTACGCGATGTCGGTGTACCGGGTGGTGGCGCCGGTCGTGAAGGCGAACACGCGCGCCGGCAGCAGGGCGTCGTAGGCGTCCTCGATCGTGGCGTGGACCGTCACGACGGCGAGGTCGTGGTAGTCCAGGCCGGCCCGGCGCAGCTTGCTGTCCTCGAAGTCGAACAGCGGGTCGACCAGGTGCAGGTGACTGCCCGTGGCCGCCGCGAGCCGGATCGCGTTGCCGGTGTTGCCGGCGATGCGGGGCTCGAAGAACAGGATCCGGAACACGCAGGTCACTCTAGGCGCGTGATCCGCTGGCGCGGCGCGGGAGGCATCCGGCGCAACCCCGGGCGCGGGTCCTCGAGCCGCCACGAGAACGCCGCGACGCGCGGTGCCAGCGTCATCAGCACCGCGAGGGTGAGGTCCTCGCCGGGGCAGCGGTGGCCCGTGGCCCGCAGTCCACCGCCCTGCGGGACGAGGTTGTACGGCGTGACCTCGGTGCGCTCGAACCGGCGCGGGTCGAACTCGTCCGGGCGCTCCCACGTGACGGGGTCGTGGTTCGTGCCCCACACGTCCAGGACGATCAGCGTGCCCTCGGGGATCGTCTTGCCGTCCCACTCGAGGTCGCGGGTCGCGCGCGTCGCGAGGAACGGCACGAACGGCTGGGTCCGGCGCACCTCGTCGGCGACGTGCAGCGGCGAGATCCGGCCGGCCAGCACGTCGGCACCGATCTGCGGATGGTCCGCGTACGCGCGGAACAGGCCCGAGACCAGCCAGGTGACGGCCACGAGCGGCCGGATCAGATTGATCGCCTCGACGGCGGCGGTGTGGACGGGCAGCAGCTCGCCGTCCTGGTCGCGGAATCGCGCGACACGGTCCAGCGGGGTGTCGCCGTACAGGGAGGCGCGCGAGCGCTCGACCAGGTCGCTCATCCACGCATCGGTCCGGTGGCGCGCGATCCGGGCGCGGACGTTGCGCGCGTTCGGGGCGCCGAAGCCGTCCACCATCGCGAGCATGTCGCGCGTGCGGCGGCGGACCTCGTGATCCTCGTACGGGATGCCGATCCAGTCGCACCCGGCCTCGAACAGCATCGCGCCGACCTCGTCGAACAGGTCGACCGTGGTCCACGTGGGCACGCGCTCCTCCCAGAGCCGGGCGAGGCGCTCGGTGACGTCGACGGACGCCTGCGCGTCCAACACGTCGGTGAAGAGCGACTTGCGGTGCGCGTGGGGGCCGCGGTCGAGCATGTGGACCGGCCCCCGGCCGAAGAGCGGGCCGACGAGGGCCGTCGGCAGGGCGCTCGCGCGCTCGGTGCCCGACTCCTCGTAGAAGAACTCCGCGCCGGCGGGACCGCGGACGGTCGTGGCGCGCTCGTGGAGCAGGCGGGTCTGCGGGACCTCCGCCGTCTGGCGGCGGCGCTCCGCGTCCCAGAAGCGGTAGCCGTGGCGCAGCAGCGCGACCGAGCGGTCGACGCCGAAGGAGGCGGTGGGCGAGGACGTGCGTGCGGGGCTCACGCGGGGGACGTTCCCGCGGACGCGGACTCCATGCACGGCGTGTCGTTGGTCACGATGGCGGCCACCTGCAGTCCCACGACGCCTCGTTATCACGGGAATCCGGGGGAAATCGGCCGTTCTTGGCACGTGAGACGGCGCCGGGACGGGGTCGCCGACCTGCCTACGGTCGTGGACGTCCCTCTCACGAGGAGGGCCGCTTCCCCCCGGAAAGGAACCACCGTGTCCGACACGAACTCCCCGCTCATCGAGGCCCCCAAGAGCCGCGGCCGCGCGATCGCGATCGCGGTCGTCGTGCTGGCCGTCATCGCGGGCCTGCTCATCTTCGCGTTCACCCGCGGCGGCGGTGCCGGCGACGACCTGACCAAGGTCCGCCTGGGCACGGTCGGCGCGAGCGACCCGTACTGGAAGACCCTCACCGACGAGGCGAAGGACGAGGGCATCGACCTCGAGGTCGTCGACTTCGCCGACTACGCCCAGCCCAACCCGGCGCTGACCGAGGGCGAGATCGACATCAACCAGTTCCAGCACATCGTCTACCTGGCCGACTACAACGTCGCCAACAAGCAGGACCTGGTGCCGGTCGGCGCCACGGCGATCTACCCGCTGGGCCTGTACTCGCAGAAGGTCGACTCGGTCGAGGACATCAAGGACGGCGACACCGTCGTCGTGCCCGACGATGACACCAACCAGGCGCGCGGCCTGCTGATCCTGCAGTCCGCCGGCCTCATCGAGCTCAAGGACGGCGGCTCGATCTTCTCGACGCTCGCCGACGTCGACGAGGACGCCTCCAAGGTGAAGGTCAAGGCGATCAAGGCCGACCTGACGCCCACCTCGCTGCCTGACGTGGCCGCCGCGATCGTCAACAACGACTTCGTGGAGAAGGCGGGCCTGAAGTTCGAGGACGCGATCGCGCAGGACGACCCGTCCGACCCGAACGCCGTGCCGTACATCAACGTCTTCGCCGTTCGCGCCGAGGACCAGGACAACAAGACCTACGCCAAGCTGATCGAGATCTACCAGAACAGCAAGAAGGTCCAGGAGGGCGTCCAGGAGGTCTCGGGCAACACGGCGCAGCTGCTGAAGACGCCCGCCGCCGAGCTGCAGGAGTCGCTGGCCAAGGTGCAGTCCCAGATCCAGGCGCAGCGCTGACGATGGCCCTGGTCGAACTGCGGGACGTTCACAAGACGTTCGCGCCGACGAAGCGCGGTGGCGCTCCCGTGGAGGCGATCCGCGGCGTGGATCTCGACGTCGAGAGCGGCGAGATCCACGCCATCGTCGGGTACTCCGGCGCGGGCAAGTCCACGCTGGTGCGGCTCGTCAACGCGCTCGAGCAGCCGACCTCCGGCACGGTCACGGTCGACGGGACGCGTCTCGACGCGCTCGGCGACCGTGACCTGCGCCGGGTCCGGCAGGGCATCGGCATGATCTTCCAGCAGTTCAACCTCATGCGGTCGCGCACCGTCTGGGGGAACCTGGAGTTCCCGCTCAAGCTCGCCGGCGTCGGCCAGGCGGAGCGCCAGCGGCGGATCTCCGAGCTGCTGCACTTCGTCGGCCTCGCAGACAAGGCGCACGCCTACCCCGAGCAGCTCTCGGGCGGGCAGAAGCAGCGTGTCGGCATCGCCCGCGCGCTCGCGACGAACCCCTCGATCCTGCTGGCCGACGAGTCGACGAGCGCCCTGGACCCGGACACGACGCGCGAGGTGCTCTCGCTGCTGCGCCGGGTCAACGAGCAGCTCGGCATCACGATCATCGTCATCACGCACGAGATGGACGTCGTGCGCACGCTGGCCCACCGGGTCAGTGTCATGGAGAGCGGCCGCGTCGTCGAGAGCGGTCCCGTCGCCGAGATCTTCGCGCGCCCGCGCGAGGACGTGACCCGCCGCTTCGTGGCGACGCTCGTGGACGAGGTGCCCAGCGGAGACGACCTCGCCGCGCTGCGGCGCCAGTTCCCCGGCCGCCTCCTGACGGTCGACGTCGAGGGCCACACGAGCCAGGCCGACGTGTTCGCGCTGCTGGCGCGGCACGGCGTCTCGGTCGAGGTCGTGCAGGGCGGCGTGAACCGCGTCGGCTCGGCCGTGTTCGGGCACGTGACGCTGGCGGTCGCCGGCGACGCTGCCGATGCCGCGGTGGCCGAGGTCGGCCGCCTCGAGGGAGTCGAGGTGCTCGCATGATCGCCACGGACACGAACCTGCCCGAGCTGTGGCCGCTCGTCGGCGAGGCCACGTGGGAGACCGTCTACATGGTCGCCATCACGGTGGCGATCGGCGGCGTCCTGGGCCTCGGCCTGGGCCTGGCGCTCTACGCGACGCGGGCAGGCGGGCTGTACGCCAACCGCGCGCTGTTCGCCGTGCTGAACGTGGTCGTGAACTTCTTCCGGCCCATCCCGTTCGTCATCTTCATCGCGGCGGTGCAGCCCTTGGCGCGCGCCGTCGTGGGCATCGGCATCGGCAACCGGGCGATCATCTTCGCGATGACGCTCGCGGCGATGTTCGGCATCGCGCGCATCGTCGAGCAGAACCTTGTCACGGTCGAGCCCGGCGTGATCGAGGCGGCCCGGTCGATGGGCGCCAGCCGCCTGCGGATCCTGACGACCGTGGTCGTCCCGGAGGCCCTCGGGCCGCTGATCCTGGGCTACACGTTCGCGTTCGTCGCGATCGTCGACATGAGCGCGATCGCGGGCGCGATCGGCGCGGGTGGCCTGGGCGCGTTCGCGCAGCAGTACGGCTATCGCCAGTTCGACACCGTCGTCACGTGGACGGTCGTGCTGATCATCGTGGCGTTCGTGCAGGTGGGCCAGTGGGCCGGCAACACGCTGGCGCGGAGGGTGCTGCGTCGCTGACGTCTCACATGTTGGTACGGGCCATTGCCAAGTGGCGAGGTCCCTCCGCCTGTGGCTCACTGGATGCCGGACATCACGAGAGCGCACGGAGGAGAGCACTGATGACGGACATGATGCGTCGCCCGGTCTCGCAGCTGCGGGCGGGCGACCTGATCCGCCTCGACGAGGGCGGTCCCGTGTTCGCCGTGTGTGCCATCTCCCAGCCCGTGGGCCCGAGCCGTCGCGCCGAGCTGGTCGACGCCGGCACCGGCCTGCCGGCGCCGTGGGTGCGCCTGGGCCTGTACGACGCCGTGCTCACGCATCCCGAGCGCGCGCAGTGGATCGTCACCGAGGACGCCGCCGACGACGCGATGCTCGGCTCGGTCGCGCTGCTGCCCGCCGACCGCGAGGTGCGGGACGCCTGGCCGGTCGAGATCGACCTGTTCAGCCGTCCGGGCTGGGAGCAGGCGACCGGGGACGAGCTCGTCGCGGCGGCCGTCCCGGACGAGGCCGAGCGCGAGGTCTCGCCGGCCGCGTGAGCCGGGCCGGCGCTCAGTCGGCGCCCGTGGCGACGGGCAGGTCGAGGTTGCTCCACTGCGACCACGAGCCGGGGTAGAGCGCGGCGTCCACCCCCGCGATCGCGAGAGCGGCGACCTCGTGGGCCGCCGTCACGCCCGATCCGCAGTACGCGGCCACGGGCCGGGAGTCGTCGGCGCCGAGCGCGGCGAACCGCGCGCGAAGCTCCTCGGGCGAGCGGAAGCGGCCGTCCTCGGCGAGGTTGTCGGTCGTGGGGGCGCTGCGGGCGCCGGGGATGTGGCCGGCCTTCGGGTCGATCGGCTCCACCTCGCCGCGGTAGCGCTCGCCCGCGCGGGCGTCCAGCAGCACGCCCGTCGCGGCGAACGCGGCGACGTCCTCGAGCTCGAGCACGGGGAGCGCCCCGGACGTCAGCGTGACGTCGCCCGGTGCGGGGACGACGTCGCCGGTCTCGAGCTCGTGCCCGCCGGCGACCCAGGCCGCCAGGGCGCCGTCGAGCAGGCGCACGTCGTCGAGGCCGGCCCAGCGCAGGAGCCACCACGCGCGGGCGGCGGCGAGGTTCCCGTTGTCGTCGTACACGACGACGCGGGAGTCGTCGTCCACGCCCCAGCGCCGCGCCGCGCGCTGCAGGTCCTCCGGCGCGGGCAGCCGGTGACGCCCGTCGGTCGGCTCGCCGTGCGCGGCCAGCTCGGCGTCCAGCGGCACGAACACGGCGCCCGGGACGTGCCCCGCGCGGTGCGCGGCGTCGCCGGGAGGGCCGCCGAGCGTCCATCGGACGTCGAGGACCACCGGTGGGTGGTCGGACGCCAGCTCGGCGGCGAGCTCGTCCGCGGAGATGAGGATCATGTCGCCCACGGTAGGCCGCCGCGCCGGCTCAGAGGATGTCGCGCGGGTCGAACTCGTCGATCGGGATGACCTTGATGCGCGGCAGCGGCACGGTGAACGCGTCGACGTCGTGCTCGAGGTCGAAGCACTCCAGCCCGCGGGAGACCAGCGCGTTGAAGCGCGAGTTCCGGAACTCCTCGAAGCCGAGCACCGCCACGCGGCGCCGGCCGCTGACGAGGGCCTCGACCTGCGGGACGAAGTCGCCGTCGTTGCTGGCCAGCATGACGTCGTTCTCGCGCCGCTCGATCTCCTCCAGCGTGCGCTGGATGGCGATGTCCACGACCTTCTGGTCGGGCGTGCCGGTGAGCGGGATCGGCCGGTAGCCGATCGACGTGAGCGCCTGCACGAACGGCATCGGCAGGTCGGTGTCGACCGCGAGGAAGAACAGGCCCTGCACGGGCTGGTCCCACACGTCCTCGGCGAACCGCAGCAGCCGGTCCCACCGGGGGCGCTCCTGGGGCTGGGGCCGCCGGCCCAGGATCGACATGCCGAGGGTCGCGTCGATGTTCTCGCCGTCGACCAGCAGGTAGGTCAGGGATCCGCTCACGCCCCGACCCTACGCGGCGCGGCGGCCCCGGACGCGACGACGCCCCCGGGACACGGGTCCCGGGGGCGTCGTGCGGCAGGCGGATCAGACCAGGTCGAAGCGATCCAGGTCGACGACCTTCGTCCACGCGGCGACGAAGTCCTTCACGAACTTCTCCTTCGCGTCGTCGCTGCCGTAGACCTCGGCCAGGGCGCGCAGCTCGGAGTTCGAGCCGAACACCAGGTCGGCGCGGGTGCCGGTCCAGCGGCCGTCCTTCGTGGCGAAGCGCGTGCTGGACGGGTCCGTGGCGGTCCACTGCGTGTCGATGTCGAGCAGGTTGACGAAGAAGTCGTTCGTCAGCACGCCGACGCGGTCGGTCAGGACGCCCAGCGACGAGTTGTCGTAGTTGGCGCCCAGGACGCGCAGGCCGCCGACGAGCACCGTCATCTCCGGAGCCGTCAGGGTCAGCAGGTTTGCGCGGTCGATGAGCTCGTACTCGGCGGGCATGCCGGCCTTGCCCTCGTAGTTGCGGAACCCGTCGTGACGCGGCTCGAGGTGCGAGAACGACTCGACGTCGGTCTGCTCGAGGGTCGCGTCGACGCGGCCCACGGTCACCGGCACCGTGACCTCGACGCCACCGTCACGGGCGGCCTTCTCGATCGCGGCCGCACCGGCGATCGCGATGACGTCGGCCAGCGAGACCTTCTTCTCGTAGCCGTCGGCCACGCGCTGCAGCACGTCGAGCACCTTGGCCAGCTGCGCCGGGTTGTTGACGTCCCAGCCGTTCTGCGGCGCGAGGCGGATGCGGGCGCCGTTGAGGCCGCCGCGCTTGTCGCTGCCGCGGAAGGACGACGCGGCCGCCCACGTGGTCGCGACGAGCTCCGAGACGGTCAGGCCGGTCTCGAGGACCTTCGCCTTGAGGGCGGCGACGTCGGCGTCGCCGATGACCTCGCCCTCCCACGCCGGCAGCGGGTCCTGCCACAGCAGGTCCTCCTGCGGAACCTCGGGACCGAGGTAGCGCACCTTCGGGCCCATGTCGCGGTGCGTCAGCTTGAACCAGGCGCGCGCGAACGCCTCCGTGAACGCCTGCGGGTCGTTCTTGAACCGCAGCGAGATCTCGCGGTACGCCGGGTCCTCGCGCAGGGCGATGTCCGAGGTCAGCATGCGCGGCTCGCGGGCACCGGAGCCGTGCGCCTCGGGGACCATGTCCGAGCCCATGCCGTTGACCGGGCGCCACTGGTGCGCGCCGGCGGGCGAGGTGAACAGCTCCCAGTCGTAGGCGAACAGGATGTGGAAGAACTCGTTGTCCCAGCGCGTCGGGTGGTAGGTCCAGGTGACCTCCAGGCCCGAGGTGATGGTGTCGGCGCCGTGGCCGGTGCCGTGGTTGTTCTTCCAGCCCAGGCCCATCTGCTCGATGGGCGCGCCCTCGGGCTCGGCCTCGAGGTTGTCGGCCTCGGCCGCACCGTGGGTCTTGCCGAACGTGTGGCCGCCGGCGATGAGCGCGACGGTCTCCTCGTCGTTCATGGCCATGCGGCCGAACGTCTCGCGGATGTCGCGCGCGGAGGCCAGCGGGTCGGGGTGACCGGCGGGGCCCTCGGGGTTGACGTAGATGAGGCCCATCTGGACCGCGGCGAGCGGGTTCTCCAGCTCGCGGTCACCGGAGTAGCGGTGCTCGTCGCCCAGCCACGTGGTCTCCGCGCCCCAGTAGACGTCGGCGTCGGCCTCCCACACGTCCTCGCGGCCGCCGGCGAAGCCGTAGGTCGGGAAGCCCATGGTCTCCAGCGAGACGTTGCCCGCGAGGATCATCAGGTCGGCCCAGCTGATCTTCTTGCCGTACTTCTGCTTGACCGGCCACAGCAGGCGGCGGGCCTTGTCGAGGTTGACGTTGTCCGGCCAGGAGTTCAGGGGAGCGAAGCGCTGCTGGCCCGCGCCCGCGCCGCCGCGGCCGTCCGTCACGCGGTAGGTGCCGGCGCTGTGCCACGCCATGCGGATCATGAGCGGGCCGTAGTTGCCGAAGTCGGCGGGCCACCAGTCCTTGGAGTCCGTCAGGACCGCGTTGATGTCGGCCTTGACCTGCGCCAGGTCGAGCGTCGAGAACTCGGCGCGGTAGTCGAAGTCCTCGTCCATCGGGTTGCGGGCGGGGGCGTTCTTGGCCAGCATCCCCAGGTTCAGGCGCTCGGGCCACCACTTGCGGTTGGCGTCACCGGCCGTGGGCTTGGGCAGCTGGTTGTGGACGACCGGGCACTTCCCCTTCGCCTCGTCGGGGTCGTTGACCTCGGCGAGGATCGCGTCGGGGTGGTTCTGGTCAGACATGCGTGTCCTTTCGGGGGGCGGAACGGCTGAGGCAGGGCCTCAGGAGTGGGTGGGGGCACACGAGGGGCACAGGCCCCAGAAGACGACCTCGGCCTCGTCGATGACGAACCCGTGGTCGTGGGACGGCGTCAGGCACGGTGAGGCGCCGATCGCGCAGTCGATGTCGACGATCCGCCCGCAGTCGCGGCAGACCAGGTGGTGGTGGTTGTCGCCGGTGCGGGTCTCGTACCGCGCGACCGAGCCGGCGGGCTCGATGCAGCGGACGAGGCCGGACTCCGTCAGTGCCTTCAGCGCGTCGTAGACGGCCTGGTGCGACAGCTCGGGAATCGTCTCGCGGGCGGAATCGATGATCGTCGTCGTGTCGGCGTGCGGATGCGCCGTGACGGCCGTGAGGACGGCACTGCGCTGGCGGGTGACACGAAGCCCCGCATCGCGCAGTGACTGCTCGACGTCGGTGGGGGACATGCCGTCACCGTAGCATCGTTTTCTTGAATGGATCAAGAAAAGTCGGAGCGTGATCCCGGTCATCCCTCCGGCGCCCCTCGCGCCTGTCGGGGACGAGTGGTTTGCTGGTCGGAGTCGACCCGAGGAGACCTCATGCCACTGACCGGAGAGTACGAGCCGAGCACGTCCGAGTGGGCCCGCACGCAGGCCGAGACCTACGAGGCCACGGGCGGCCGCGAGGCCAACCTGCTCAAGGGCGTGCCGATCATCGTCCTGACCAGCGTGGGCGCGAAGTCGGGCAAGCTGCGCAAGACCGCGCTCATGCGCGTTGAGCACGAGGGCAAGTACGCCGTCGTCGCCTCCAAGGGCGGCGCTCCCGAGCACCCCGCCTGGTACCACAACCTGGTGAAGAACCCGCACGTCGAGCTGCAGGACGGCGACGTCCGCCGGGACTACCGCGCCCGCCGGCTCGAGGGCGACGAGTACGCGCAGTGGTGGGACCGGTCCGTCGCCGTCTGGCCCGACTACGCCGAGTACCAGAAGAAGACCGACCGGCAGATCCCCGTGTTCGTGCTGGAGCCGATCGACTGAACGGCGACCGGCCCCGCCGGCCCTCCGTGCAGGCTCGCGCGGGGGTGCCGGTGACAGGACTCGAACCTGCACGCCCGTGAGGACACCAGGACCTAAACCTGGCGCGTCTCCCATTCCGCCACACCGGCAACGCGATCGAGTCTAGGGTCGACCCGTCCGCCCCGAGCCGAGGAGCCTCGTGTCCCTGCCACCGCCCGCGTACGCGCCCGTCCACGGACCCGCCGGCCGGGTCCGCGGCACCGGCGTGTGCATCCTGCTGACCATCGTGACTTTCGGGCTGTACGCGTTCTACTGGTTCTACGCGGTCCACGACGAGATGCGGCGCCACACCGGCACCGGCATCGGCGGCCTGGTCGCGCTGCTGCTGGCGATCTTCGCCGGCATCGTGATGACGTTCCTCACCTCGTACGAGGCCGGCGCCCTCCACCGCCGCGTGGGGCGGCGCGAGCCCGTCTCGGCCGCGACCGGGCTGTGGGCGCTGCTGCTCGGCTGGTTCTTCCTGGTCGGCCTCATCGTGTGGTTCGTCCGCACGAACGGGGCGATCAACGACTACTGGCGCTCGGTCGGCGCCGCGCGCTGACTCAGGCGGCGTCGAGCTTCAGGTCGCGGCGCAGTTTCGCCACGTGACCCGTCGCCTTGACGTTGTACTGCGCCAGCTCGACCTTCCCCTCGGGGTCGATCACGAACGTGGAGCGGATGACGCCCTCGACGACCTTGCCGTACAGCTTCTTCTCGCCGAACGCGCCGTAGGCCGTCAGGACCTCCTTCTCGGGGTCGGACAGCAGCGTGATCGTGAGTCCGTCGCGCTCGCGGAACCGCGCGAGCTTCTCGGGAGCGTCGGGGCTGATGCCCAGCACCTCGAAGCCCTCGGCCTTGAGCCGGTCGATCGAGTCGCTGAAGTCGCACGCCTGCTTCGTGCAGCCCGGCGTCATCGCGGCGGGGTAGAAGTAGACGATCACGCGCCGTCCCCGCAGGTCCGACAGCGTCACCTGCCCGCCGTCGTCGGTGGGGAGCGTGAAGTCGGGGGCCGCGTCGCCGGGCTGCAGTCGGGTCGTCATGGGCACTATCCTGACAAGGCATCCCGCGAACCATCGAGAGGACTCCCGTGGCACGAGCGCAGTCGGACCCCGCCCAGGCGTCCCCGGACCAGATCGTCGACGAGCTCGAGGTGCTGCTCGACCGGCTCAGCCGGAACGTCGACGAGCTGGTCGACCGGGTCAAGCCCGCCAACGTCGCCAAGCGCCAGATCGCCGGCGTCAAGGCCTACTTCGTCGACGAGGAGACGGGCCCGCGCTTCGAGCACATCGTGCCGGTCGTCACCGGCACGCTGGCGACGATCGCCGGGCTCGTGGTGCTGCGCCGCCTGCTGAAGTGATGGACGCCAAGCTCCCGATCAGGATGCTGCACGACCGGCTCCTGGTCTCGCTCGACAAGGAGGCCGGCGACCGCCGCTCCTCCGGCGGCATCGTCATCCCCGCGACCGCCGCGATGGGCCGCCGCCTGGCGTGGGCGCGCGTCGAGGCCGTGGGCTCGCAGGTGCGCGCCGTCGAGGTGGGCGACCGCGTCCTGTTCGACCCCGAGGACCGCGCCGAGGTCGAGGTGCGCGGCGAGAGCTTCATCCTGCTGCGCGAGCGCGACCTGCACGCGGTGGCCTCCGAGCGCATCGACGAGGGCCAGACCGGCCTCTACCTGTGAGCAGCGGCGACCGGCTCCCGTTCCGCCGGTTGCGGCTGCCCCGGCCCGAGGTCACGCTGCGCGACCGGCTGCTCCGCATCCGGCGCAGCTGGCGGCTGCTGCTGCGGCTCGTCGTGGCCACGAGCGTCTCGTTCGCCCTCGCCACGCAGCTGCTCGGCCACACGCAGGCGTTCTTCGCGCCGATCGCCGCCGTCATCACGATGATGGCCGGTGCCGGGCGGCGCCAGCGGGTGATCTTCGAGCTCGTCCTGGGCGTCGCGTTCGGCGTCCTCGTCGGTGAGCTGCTGATCGTGGCGATCGGCCGCGGCGCGTGGCAGATGGCGCTCGTCGCGGGCCTCACGGCGGTCACGGCGATGCTGTTCAACCTCAAGGGGATGGCGCTCACGCAGGCCATCAACTCGGGCGTGCTGCTGGCCGCGGTCGTGCCGCTGCCGGGCGTCTCCAACCCGGCGCTGACGCGGTTCACGGACGCGCTGATCGGCGGCCTGTGCGGCTTCCTGATGATGCTGATCCTGCCGCGCAACACGAAGCGCGACATCGACGAGAGCCTGCAGGACCTGCTCAACCGGCTCACCTCCGTGCTGGCGAACATCGGCCGGGCCATGCGGACGGCGGACGCGGACGTCGCCGACACTGCGCTGCAGGAGGCGCGGGACGCGCAGGAGACGATCGAGTCGCTGCAGGCCACCGCCCTCAACGTCAGCGAGATCGTCCGGCTCGCGCCGATGCGCTGGAGCCAGCGGTCCGACGTCGAGCGGTACGCCGGCAGCGTCAACGACCTCGACAACGCGATGCGCGACGCGCGCGTGCTGGCCCGCCGCGTGGCGTCGATGCTGCGCCACCACGAGCTGCCCCCCGAGGGCTTGACCGCGTCGGTCGAGACCCTGGAGGAGGCCGTGCGGATCTATGCCGACGAGTTCGCCTCGGCCGTCGACCTCGAGCGCGCGAACGTGCGCCTGATCGAGGCCTCGGACCTCGCGATGCACGCGATGGCCGACCGGCTGACCGTCAACACGGCCTCGATCGCCGCGCAGGTGCGCTCGCTCGCGGCGGACCTGCTGATGGCCGGGGGAGTGCCGCGCAGCGCCCTCGACGACCTGCTCGACATCGACTGAGTCGCGACACGCCGGAACGTGACCCTCGACACGGGCGCCTCCATGGCGCTAGTGTCGACGGGTCGCTCACGACCGAGCGATCCAGACGACCACAGGAGGTGACCCGAGATGAAGCACACGACGTTCGCATTCGCCCTCGGATCCGCCTCCGCAGTGTCGTTGATGTAACCGGCTCACCCTCGCCTGTATCACCAGCCGCTCCGGACGCTCGTCCGTAGCGGCTTTTTGTTTGCCACTCACCCATCCACGCACGACGACATCAGAAAGGAGGCGCGTCATGACCACGACATTCCCCCACCTCATGCCCGCGAACACCACACTCCCGACACCCGTCCCGGACCTCCGGACGGCATCGACGGGAGCGGCCACGGGAGAGGAGGTGACCCCCATGTCGTTGTTCGATTTCGGAACCCGGCCGCAGGTGCGCGCCGACCTCGATCGTCTCGTGGTCCTGGAGCGTCTGAAGCACCGGCGCCGGGCCGAGCGCCACCTGCGCAGCGTCCACACCCAGCTGTGGGGCGTGCGCGCCAACCGGTGAGATGCGAACGGGCCCGGTGATCCTCGGATCACCGGGCCCGTTCCCTCGTCTCAGCGGCTCTGCAGCGCCTCGGCGTACGCGAGGATCCGCTTCGCGTCGCGGATGTGCAGCTCCTCGATCATCTTGCCGTTGTAGGTGGCGACGCCCTTCTTCTCGGCGGCGGCCTCCTCGAAGGCGGCGATCATGCCCTGGGCGCGCTCGACGTCGGCCTCGCTCGGCGCGAACGCCTCGTTGGCCGGGTCGACCTGCGACGGGTGGATCAGCGTCTTGCCGTCGAAGCCCATCTCGCGGCCCTGGCGCGCCTCGGCCACGAAGCCCTCGGCGTCCTTGACGTCGTTGTAGACGCCGTCGATGACGACCTTGCCGGCGGCGCGGACGGCCAGCAGGGTCCACGACAGGGCGGTCAGCACGAGCGGGTTGCGACCCGGCACGTGCAGGCCGTACGTCTCGTTGACGATGTCGTTGGTGCCCATGACGATGACCGTCAGGCGCTCGTGCGCGGCGGCGATCTCCTCGGCGTGCAGCAGCGCTCTGGGCGTCTCGATCATGGCCCACAGCTGCGTGGACTCCGGGGCGCCGGCGGCCTCGATCGCGGCGACGAGGTCGCGCACCTGCTCGGCGGACTCGACCTTCGGCACGAGGATCGCGTCGGGACCGGCCTTCGCGGCGGCGGCGATGTCGTCGTCGTGCCACTGCGTGCCGATCGAGTTGACCCGGATGGCCAGCTCGCGGTGGCCGTACTCGCCGGACTCGACGGCGGCGCACACGTTGGCGCGACCGGTCTCCTTCGCGTCAGGCGAGACGGAGTCCTCGAGGTCGAGGATCAGCGCGTCGGCGTCGATGCCCTTGGCCTTCTCCAGCGCGCGCTCGTTGGCGCCGGGCATGTAGAGGACCGAGCGGCGGGGGCGGATCTGCGTCATCTCAGGCTCCTCAGAGGTCGTAGGCCGCGGCCAGCTCGGGGTCGCGCTCGGCGAGGGACTTGGCCAGGTCGAGCATGACGAGGCACTGCTTGCAGGACGCGTCGTCCTCCATCTTGCCGTCGATCATGACGGCGCCGGAGCCGTCACCCATCGCCTCGACGACGCGCTTGGCGTGCGCCACGTCCTCGGGGCTGGGGGAGAAGACCTTCTTGGCGATGTCGATCTGCACGGGGTGCAGGCTCCAGGCGCCGACGCAGCCCAGCAGGAACGCGTTGCGGAACTGGTCCTCGCACGCGACGACGTCCTTGATGTCACCGAACGGGCCGTAGAAGGGGAGGATGTCGTTCATCGCGCAGGCGTCGACCATGCGCGCGATCGTGTAGTGCCACAGGTCCTGCTGGTAGGTGGTGCGGCCCTGCGTGAGGTCCTCGCCCGTGGGGTCCTGGCGCACGAGGTAGCCGGGGTGGCCGCCGCCGACGCGCGTGGTCTTCATGCGGCGGCTGGCGGCGAGGTCGGCCGGGCCGAGGCTGATGCCCTGCATGCGTGGGCTGGCCGCGGCGATCTCCTCGACGTTGGCGACGCCCTCGGCGGTCTCGAGGATCGCGTGCACGAGGATCTGGCGGTCGAGGCCGGCGCGGGCCTCCAGCTGCGCCAGCAGGCGGTCGACGTAGTGGATGTCCTGGGCGCCCTCGACCTTCGGCACCATGATGACGTCGAGCTTGTCGCCGATCTCGGTGACGAGCGTGATGAGGTCGTCGAGGACCCACGGCGAGTCGAGGCTGTTGACGCGCGTCCACAGTTGCGTGTCGCCGAAGTCGGTCGCCTTCGCGATGTCGACGAGGCCCTGGCGTGCGGCTTCCTTCTTCTCGGTCTTCACCGCGTCCTCGAGGTTGCCCAGGATGATGTCGACCTTCTTGGCGATGTCCGGGACCTTCGCGGCCATCTTCTCGTTGCTCGGGTCGAAGAAGTGGATCATCCGACTCGGGCGGAACGGGACGTCGGCGCTGGGCTTCGGGGCCCCGACGGCCAGCGGTCGCAGGAAAGCACGAGGATTGCGCACGGGAACTCTCTTCCGTGGGGTTCAGGGTCGGGGCCAGTATGGCGCGACCGGTCCGCGGTGGCTCACCGGGCGTCGTCAGGCGGACCGCCGTCCCCGGTGATCGAGTGCCGGCGAGCGCAGCGAGACGGTGTATCGAGATCACGAAAGTGCTTGTCTCATTGGGCCCAATGCGATAGACTCAGAACATCAGTTCGGTGGATCGGGGGATTCGTGAAGGTCATCGGTGGGCTCCAGTCGGGACAGCGGTTCCTGGCTGACGCGCGCGCTCGTGACCTCGCGAGTTTGTCTCCCGCCGACCTCGCTTCGGAGGCGGCCGCCGTGCAGGCGCTGCGCCGCGAGGCGGACGCTCTGCAGATGGCGCTGTTGGCTGAGGCGAACCGTCAGCAGGCGCACAAGACGACGGATGCGGTCGACATGACCGGGTTCGTCGCCCGCGAGGCGGGCGTCACTCGTCGCGAGGCGGCGCAGCAGGTCCGGCTCGCCGAGCGGATCGAGGCCGCGCCGCGAGTGAAGGACGCGCTCGCCAAGCCTGGCATGAGCACGGTGAAGGCAGCGATCGTGACGGGTGCGCTGGCAGACCTGCCGGCGGATCTGAGGCGCGAGCAGCGCGACCGCGTGGAGGCGGACCTGACCGAGGCGGCTCAGGTGATGAGTGCCGAGCAGCTTCGCCGCAAGTGCCGTCGGGCGATGGAAGCGGTCGATGTCGACCGGGCGGACCGGATCGAGAACGACCGCCTGACCCGTGACGAGAACGCCCAGCGTCGATTGAGCGAGTTCTGGATCGGACGTCCCGACGACGAGACCGGACTGGTGCCGTTCGGCGGCAAGACCGACCAGCTCACGGCGGACGTGCTGCGCGCGGTGATCGAATCCAAGACCGCACCGCGCAAGCAGGCCGAGGCGCACGCCTCGCTCACCCCCGTCGAGAAGGCGGGCGAGGCGTTCGCCGACATCGTCCGTCACCTGCCGCGTGACTCCTACGGGAACCACGGTGGCGTCGCCGCGACCCTGGTCGTGACGGTCGACGAGAAGACCCTGCGCGGTGAGTGTGACCGGGCGGGCGTGACCGAGTTCGGCACCCCGGTCAGCGCAGGCGAACTGCGGAAACTCGCTTGCAACGCGGCGATCCTGCCCACGGTGATGAACGGCAAGTCCCAGCCACTCGACATCGGTCGAGCACAGCGCCTCCACACCGAAGCCCAACGCTTGGCACTCGCCCAACGCGACCAAGGGTGCGCGTATCCCGGATGCGACCGGCCGCCCGGATGGTGCGAATCCCACCACGCGATCCCGTGGTCAGAAGGCGGAGCGACCAACACCGAAACGGGCGTGCTGCTCTGCGCTCATCATCACCGTTACGTGCACAACGTCGGCATACCCATCCGGTTCACCGAGGGCATGCCCGAGTTCAAGATCCGCAGCGAGTGGCAGCAGAACACTCGGTACCGACCCCTGCCCATCTCGGCGTGATCTCGATACACCGTCTCGCTGCGCTCGCCGGCACTCGATCACCGGACCCCGCCCCGCCCGGCACTCGATCACCGGGGGCGAACCCGGTGGTTGAGTAGCTGGCGAGGAACGAGCCGCGTATCGAAACCACCGCGCCTAGCGTGACCTCGAGAGGCCGTCCTGCTCCGCGGGCCGCGTGACGGCTCAGAGGATCTCGTCGACCGATTCGACGGGACGGGCCAGGCGCGCGCCCTTGTCGGTCACGACGAACGGGCGCTCGACCAGGATCGGGTGCTCCACCATGGCCGCCAGGAGCTGATCATCGGTCGCGTCGGCGAGGCCGAGCTCGGCGTACAGCTTCTCGCGCTTGCGCACGGCCTGGGCGGGCGTGAGCCCGGCGGCGGCGAACAGCTCACGCAGCTGGTCGGCCGTCCAGCCCTCGTCCACGTACTTCACGACCGTCGGCTCGACGCCCGCCTCACGCAGCCGGTCCAACGTCTTGCGCGAGGTCGAGCAGCGGGGGTTGTGGTAGATCGTCGCGTCCATGCGGCCGACGCTACTCACCACACGCGCGGCAGCACGGCGACGGGCCGGCCGGCCTCCACGCCGTCGCGCGGCACGATCGCGACCGCGTCCGCGTCGGCCAGGCCGCGCAGCATGTGGGGCCGGCTCGTCGCCGCGGGGACGAGACCCGTCGCGGTCCGGACCGCCGGCACGAGCGTGGTTCCCGCGCGACCACGGAAGTCCTCGGCCGCGAGCTCGGACACGGGCGCGGCGAGGTCCGTGCCCAGGTGGCCGGCGGCGAGCGCCGGCACGAAGGACAGGGCGGTCACCACGGCGGCCAGGGGGTTGCCCGGCAGCGCGAGCCATGGCCGGCCGTCCGGCAGGACCGCGAGCGAGGCCGGGTGGCCGGGTCGCATGTCGACACCCCGGAACACGACCTCGGCCCCGAGGCTCTGCCAGGCGCCCTCGATCGGGTCGACCGCCGACCGGCCGGTGCCCCCGGCACTGAGGACCAGGTCGACGTCGGCGAGCGAGGCCTCGGCGACCGCGCGAGCGTCGTCCGGTACGCGCTGAACGGACGCCACGTCCACGCCCAGGGCCGCGAGCATCGGCGGCAGCATCGGCGTCATGACGTCGCGGACCCGTCCCGCCGCGGGCACGCCTGCGGTGACGAGCTCGTCGCCCGTGACGAGCAGGCGGACCCGCGGCGGCCGGCGTACCGGCAGCTCGTCGTGACCCGTCGCCGCCAGGACCGCGAGGCGCGCCGGGGTCAGCACGCTGCCGGCGGCCACGATGACGTCGCCCCGCGAGGCCTCCTCGCCGGCGGGACGGATGTGCCGGCCCGGCGGGGGAGTGGTGCCGCTCAGCCGGTCCTCGGCCAGCTCGCCCGCCTCCACCGGCAGGACGGCGTCGGCCCCCTCGGGCGGCACGCCACCGGTGACGATCAGTCGCGCGCGGCCGGGCGCCAAGGGGCCCGAGCCGTCATCGAGCACCCACGGGCCCTCGCCCGCGACGGCCCAGCCGTCCATGGCCGAGGTGGCCGCGTGGGGGACCGGCCCGAGTGCCACGAGGTCGCTCGCCGCGGTGCAGCCCAGGGCCTCGGCCAGTGCGGTGGTCAGCACGGGTGCCGCGGGCGCGGCGGCACGCGCATGCTCGCGCGCCTCGCCCCACGGCAGGTCGCTCACCCGAAGTCCTCCGCCGCGCGCTCGGCGCGCTCGACGAGGGCGGCCAGCTCGGCACCGCCGGCACCGGCGCGCCCGGCGGCGAAGCCCACGAGGAAGGTCGTCAACGGGGCCGCGGGCCGCACCACGGAGTGCGCGGCGGTGCCGGCCAGGTCGAGGAGCGCCTCGGGATCGGCGTCGGGCTCGATGCCCAGCTCGGCGGCGAGCGCGTCCCACCAGCGCCGCAGGACCTCGTCAGTGCTCGTCATCGGCGTACTCCTCCACGTCGTCGGGTGTGTCCAGGTCTGCGCAGGCCTCGGCGTCCAGCGGGACGTCCACCGGATCGAGCGTCCCGATGAGCGCCCTCAACGGGCCGTCCGCGAGGTCGGTGCTCGCCACCGCCGCGGCCAGGTCTCCGGCGCGGACGCGACTGCACGCCCACTGGCGGTGGCCCGACGGGTCGACGCCGACGCGGTTGCCCTCTCCGGACCGTAGCGCGTCCACGACGAGATCGGGCCGGACGAGGTCGCCGGCGAGCACGAGCACGTCGTCGTCGGGCGCGGGATCGAGGGCCCGCACACCCGCCGCGACGGCCGCCGCCGGGCCGCCGAACGCCGGCTCCTCACGGACCCAGGCGACCTCGCGCGGCAGCGGCACGTCCCGGCGCGGGCCGACCACGACCACGCGGTCGGCCTCGGCCAGGGCGGCCACGACGCGCTCGAGCAGGGTGCGGCCGCCGACGCGCAGCAGCAGCTTGTCGGCGCCGCCGAGCCGGCGCGCGCGCCCGCCGGCGAGCACGATCGCGTGGAGGCCCGGCATGCCTCCATCGTGGCACTGTTGGTACGCGGGGGTTGCATGTGAACCACCTCACGCGCTTTCGTGGACGGCATGGCCACACCTCCTGACGGCCCCGCCACCGCGGCACTGCTGCGCGCCGGTCGCTTCTTCACCCGCTGGGACGAGACGGACGACGGCCGGGCCGTCTTCCGGGAGGGAGGGCGCAGCGGCGACGTCTTCTACCGGGACCGGTGGAGCCACGACAAGGTCGTCCGGTCCACCCACGGCGTGAACTGCACCGGGTCGTGCTCGTGGAAGGTCTACGTCAAGGACGGGATCATCACGTGGGAGGCCCAGCAGACCGACTATCCCTCCGTCGGACCCGATCGCCCCGAGTACGAGCCGCGCGGCTGTCCTCGGGGCGCTGCCTTCTCCTGGTACACCTACTCGCCCACGCGTGTCCGGTACCCGTACGCGCGCGGCGTCCTGCTGGAGATGTACCGCGAGGCCAAGGAGCGCCTCGGCGATCCCGTGCTGGCCTGGGCCGACGTCATGGCCGACCCCGAGCGGCGGCGCCGCTACCAGCAGGCCCGCGGCAAGGGCGGCTTCGTGCGCACGAACTGGCAGGAGGCCGTCGAGATCACCGCGGCGGCCCAGGTCCACACGATCAAGACGCACGGGCCCGACCGCATCGCGACGTTCAGCCCGATCCCGGCGATGTCGATGGTGTCCCACGCGGTCGGCGCCCGGTTCACGCACCTGCTCGGCGGGGCGATGACCTCGTTCTACGACTGGTACGCCGACCTGCCCGTCGCGAGTCCGCAGGTCTTCGGCGACCAGACCGACGTCCCCGAGTCCGGCGACTGGTGGGACGCGACGTACCTGATGATGTGGGGCTCGAACGTCCCCGTGACGCGGACGCCGGACGCGCACTGGATGGCCGAGGTCCGGTACCGCGGCACGAAGGTCGTGACGATCAGCCCCGACTTCGCCGACAACACGAAGTTCGCCGACGAGTGGCTGCCCGCCCAGGCGGGCACCGACGGCGCCCTCGCGATGGCGATGACGCACGTGATCCTCAAGGAGTTCTTCGTGGACCGGCGCGTGCCGTTCTTCGTCGACTACGTGCGCCAGTACACCGACCTGCCGTTCCTGGTGACCCTGACCGAGAACGCCGAGCACGGCGGTCTCGTGCCGGGCAAGTTCCTCACGGCCCGCGACCTCGGCGACGTCACGCCCGAGGGCGCGTGGAAGACCGTGCTGATCGACGCGGCGACCGGCGCGACGGTCGTGCCGAACGGGTCGCTCGGCCACCGGTACGCCGAGTCGGGGGAGGGCCGCTGGAACCTCGACCTCGAGGGCGTCGTCCCCGCGCTGTCCCTGCGCGACGCGAAGCTGCCGGCCGAGTCCGCCGAGGTCCTGCTCCCGTCGTTCGCCGGCGTGACCGGTGACGGCGAGGTGCTGCGCCGCGGCGTGCCCGTCACCCGGGTCGGCGACCGGCTCGTCACCACCGTGTTCGATCTCATGCTCGCGCAGCACGGGGTGGGCCGTCCGGACCTGCCCGGGCAGTGGCCGGCGGGGTACGAGGACGCCACGACGCCGTACACGCCCGCGTGGCAGGCCGAGGTCACGAGCGTGCCGCCGGAGGCCTGCGTCCGCGTCGCGCGCGAGTTCGCCCGCAACGCCGAGGAGTCGGGCGGGCGCTCGATGATCATCCTGGGCGCCGGCGTGTGCCAGTGGTTCCACGCGGACGCCACGTACCGCGCGATCCTGTCGATGCTGATGCTGACCGGGTGCATGGGGCGCAACGGCGGCGGCTGGGCGCACTACGTCGGCCAGGAGAAGTGCCGGCCGATCACGGGCTGGATCTCGCTGGCGAACAATCTCGACTGGAGCCGGCCGCCGCGCACGATGACCGGCACCTCCTACTGGTACATGCACACCGACCAGTGGCGCTCGGACGGCTACCGCGCGGACGCGCTGGCGTCGCCGCTGGCCGAGGGCCACCTCGCGGGGATGCACACCGCCGACACGATCGCCCAGTCCGCCCGGATGGGCTGGATGCCGTTCTACCCGCAGTTCGACCGCAACCCGCTCGACCTGGCCGACGAGGCGACCGCCGCGGTCGAGGCCGGGACCGCGACCGACGTGAACGACTACGTCGTCCAGCGGCTCAAGGACGGGTCCCTGCGGTTCGCGATCGAGGACGTCGACGCGCCCGAGAACTGGCCCCGGACGCTCACGCTGTGGCGGTCGAACCTGCTGGGATCGTCGTCCAAGGGCAACGAGTACTTCCTCAAGCACCTGCTGGGCACGCACAACGCCGTCACGGCCGCGGACGGCGAGCCCGCCGTCCGACCGCGCGACGTGCAGTGGCGTGAGAGCGCTCCCGAGGGCAAGCTCGACCTGCTCGTCTCGGCGGACTTCCGCATGACGTCCACGACGCTGCTGTCGGACATCGTGTTCCCGGCCGCGACCTGGTACGAGAAGCACGACCTGTCCTCGACGGACATGCACCCGTTCGTGCACGCGTTCACCCCGGCGATCGACCCGCCGTGGGAGGCCCAGACGGACTTCGCGATGTTCCACCACGTGGCGCGGAAGGTCTCCGAGCTCGCCCGGACGCACCTGGGCGTCCGCAAGGACATCGTCGCGGTGCCGATGCAGCACGACACCCCGGGCGAGACGGCGCAGCCCGGCGGCGTCGTCCTGGACTGGAAGCGCGGCGACGTCGAGCCGGTGCCGGGCCGGACGATGCCCGCGCTGCACGTCATCGAGCGCGACTACACGGCCGTGGCGGACAAGCTCAAGGCGATCGGGCCGCTCGCCGACCGCCTCGGGTTCGGCGTCAAGAACGTCACGTTCGACCTCACCGAGGCGCTCGGGACGCTCGCCCGCTCCGGCGGGGTGTTCGACTCGGGCGCCGCCGCCGGGCGTCCCGCGATCGACACCGACGCGAAGCTCGCCGAGGCGATCCTGACCCTCTCGGGCACGACGAACGGCGCCCTGGCCACGCAGGGCTTCCACACGCTCGAGCGCCGCGTGGGCAGGCGGCTCGCCGACCTCGCCGAGGGCTCGGAGGAGAAGCGCATCACGTTCGCGCAGACGCAGGCCGCGCCCGTGCCGGTCATCACCTCGCCGGAGTGGTCGGGCTCCGAGACCGGGGGCCGCCGCTACGCGCCGTTCACGCTCAACGTCGAGCGGCTCAAGCCGTGGCACACGCTGACCGGCCGCATGCACTTCTTCCTCGACCACGACTGGATGCGCGACCTCGGCGAGGCGATGCCGATCTACCGGCCGCCCCTGGACATGAGCCGGCTCTTCGGCGGCCCGCGGCTGGGCGACAACGGCGAGCACGAGATCACGCTGCGCTACCTCACGCCGCACAACAAGTGGTCGATCCACTCCGAGTACCAGGACAACCTGCTGATGCTGTCGCTCTCCCGCGGCGGGCCCACGGCGTGGCTCAGCCAGGAGGACGCGGCCGCGATCGGTGTCGAGGACAACGACTGGATCGAGTGCACCAACGCCAACGGGGTGTTCGTGTGCCGCGCCATCGTGACGCACCGGCTGCCGCCCGGAGTCACGTACGTCCACCACGTGCAGGAGCGCACGATCGACACCCCCAAGGCCGAGCGGTCGGGCCGGCGCGGCGGCATCCACAACAGCGTCACCCGGGTGCTGGTCAAGCCGACCCACCTCATCGGCGGCTACGCGCAGCTGTCCTACGCGTTCAACTACCTGGGGCCGACCGGCAACCAGCGCGACATCATCGCGACGATCCGTCGCCGCTCGCAGGAGGTGACGTACTGATGAGGGTCATGGCCCAGATGGGCATGGTGATGAACCTCGACAAGTGCATCGGGTGCCACACGTGCTCCGTCACGTGCAAGCAGGCGTGGACCAACCGGGCGGGCACCGAGTACGTCTGGTTCAACAACGTCGAGACCCGTCCGGGGCAGGGCTACCCGCGCCGGTACGAGGACCAGGAGCGCTGGAAGGGCGGCTGGGAGCTCGGCCGCCGCGACAACCTCAAGCTACGAGCGGGCGGCCGGCTGAAGAAGCTGTTCGGCATCTTCGCGAGCCCGGTCCAGCCCGAGCTGGCCGACTACTACGAGCCGTGGACGTACGACTACTCCACGCTCATCGAGGCACCGTTGGGCGACGACTTCCCGGTGGCGCGGCCCAAGTCGCTCATCACCGGAGAGGACACGAAGGTCTCCTGGTCGGCGAACTGGGACGACAACCTGGGCGGCACGAGCCAGCTGGGCCACCTCGACCCGATCGTGGAGAAGGTCCGCCGCGAGAGCGAGGACAAGATCAGGTTCGAGTTCGAGCAGACCTTCATGTTCTACCTGCCGCGGATCTGCGAGCACTGCCTCAACCCGTCGTGCATGGCCTCGTGCCCGTCCGGGGCGATCTACAAGCGCGCCGAGGACGGCATCGTGCTGGTCGACCAAGACCGCTGCCGCGGCTGGCGCCAGTGCATCACCGGCTGCCCGTACAAGAAGATCTACTTCAACCACAAGTCCGGCAAGGCCGAGAAGTGCACCTTCTGCTACCCGCGGATCGAGGTCGGCCTGCCCACCGTGTGCGCCGAGACGTGCGTCGGCCGGCTGCGGTACCTCGGGCTGTTCCTCTACGACGCGGACGCGGTGACCGCCGCCGCCTCGACTCCCGACCCGCAGGACCTCTACGAGGCGCAGCTGGACCTCATGCTCGACCCGGAGGACCCCGAGGTGATCCGGGCCGCGCGCGAGCAGGGCATCCCGCAGGACTGGCTCGACGCGGCCCGACGCTCGCCCGTGTACGCGCTGGCGAAGACGTACCGGGTCGCCCTGCCGCTGCATCCGGAGTACCGCACGATGCCGATGGTCTGGTACGTCCCGCCGCTCTCGCCGATCGTCGACCTGCTGCGCGAGCAGGGTCACGACGCGGAGGCGCCCGAGGTGCTCTTCGGCGCGATCGACTCCCTGCGCATCCCGGTCGAGTACCTGGCGGAGCTGTTCACGGCGGGGGACACCACCGTGGTCGCCGGCGTGCTGGCGAAGCTCGCGGCGATGCGCTCCTACATGCGCGACGTGACGCTCGGCCGCGAGACCGACGCCTCGATCCCGGAGGCGGTCGGCATGACCGAGGAGTCGATGTACGAGATGTACCGGCTCATGGCGATCGCCAAGTACGACGAGCGCTACGTCATCCCCACGGCGCACGCGGAGGACGCCCACCGGCTCGAGGAGATCGGCTGCTCGCTCGACTTCGACGAGGGCCCCGGGATGGGCGGCTCGGGACCGTTCGGCGAGGCGAGCGGCACGCCGGTCCCCGTCGCGGTCGAGACCTACCAGGCGCTCAAGGACCGCCAGACCACGGACACCCCGGCCGGCGGCGAGCACCTGCGCGAGCGGGTCAACCTGCTCAATTGGGACGGCAACGGCGTGCCGAAGGGGCTCTTCCCGGACCGCCGGAACGAGGAGCGGGCATGAGCGCGCGGCTCGTCCACCAGGTGGCGTCCTGGCTGCTGTCCTACCCGGACGACGAGGTCGTCGCGGCGCTGCCCGACCTCGAGGCGGCCCTGCGCGAGCAGCGGCCGGCCGCTCCCGTGCGCGAGCTGCTCGAGGTCGTCGAGCGGCTGCGGGACACCCCGGTCGAGCAGCTGCGCCACGACTACGTCGACACGTTCGACCTCACCCGGCGGCACGCGCTGCACCTGTCGTACTGGACCGAGGGCGACACCCGCCGCCGCGGCGAGGTGCTGGCCGCGTTCAAGCAGGTCTACCGCGACAGCGGCCGGGTCGTCCGGCTGGACGGGGAGCTGCCCGACCACCTGCCGGTCGTGCTGGAGTTCGCCGCCGTGGTCGATCCCGAGCGCGGGACCGAGATGCTCCAGCGGTACCGCGCGAGCCTCGAGCTGCTGCGCATCGAGCTCGAGGACGACGAGTCCGTGTGGGCGGGTGCCGTCCGCGCCGTCTGCGCCACCCTGCCCGGCGCGTCCCCGCGCACGAGGACCGAGGCCATGGCACTCGCCGGGCCGGTCCAGCCGGTCGAGACCGTCGGTCTCGAGCCCTACGACCCGCGGCTCCTGCCGCTCGCGGAAGGAGCGCGCTGATGGACGTCGTGCTGTGGGGCGTGCTGCCCTACGTCATGCTCGCCGTGCTGGTCGGCGGCACGATCTGGCGCTACCGCTACGACAAGTTCGGCTGGACGACGCGCTCGTCGCAGCTCTACGAGTCGCGGCTGCTGCGGATCGGCTCGCCGCTGTTCCACTTCGGCATCCTCATGGTGGTGATCGGCCACGCGGTCGGCCTGCTCATCCCGAAGAGCTGGACCGAGGCGCTCGGCGTCTCCGAGGGGCTGTACCACTTCAACGCGCTGTTCTTCGGCACGCTGGCGGGGGTCGGCACGCTCGCCGGGATCGCGCTGCTGATCTACCGCCGGCGCACGACGGGGCCGGTGTTCATGGCGACCACCACGAACGACAAGACGATGTACGTCGTGCTCGTGGCGGCGATCGTCCTGGGCCTGTGGACCACCCTCGTGGCCATCGGTGCGGGTCACGACGCGCACGACTACCGCGAGACCGTCTCGCCGTGGTTCCGCTCGGTCTTCCGTCTCCAGCCGGACGTGGACGCGATGGCCGCGGCGCCGATCCAGTTCCACGTCCACGTCCTCGTCGGCATGCTGCTGTTCACGATCTGGCCGTTCACCCGGCTCGTCCACGCGTTCACGGCGCCGCTGCACTACCTGTTCCGTCCCTACATCGTGTACCGCAGCCGTGACGCGGCCCGCGGGACGGGGACGCGCGCGCCGCGGCCCGGTTGGGACCCCGTCGGCACCCGCGACAACGCGGGCGGAAGGAGGTCTCGATGAGCGACCAGGAGATCCTCGAGGCCGGGCGGGGCCGCAACCTCGCGCTGGCGACCCTCGCGTTCGCCGTCAGCTTCTGGGCGTGGAACGTCATCGCGCCCCTCGGCGTCCGGTACGCCGAGCAGCTCGACCTCTCGGCGGGGGAGAAGTCACTGCTGGTCGCGACGCCCGTGCTGGTCGGCTCGCTCGGTCGCATCCTGGCCGGTGCGCTGACCGACCGGTTCGGCGGGCGCGTCATGTTCCCCGTGCTCATGCTGGCCTCGGCTCCGTTCGTCCTGCTGGTGGCCTTCGCCGGTGACCGTGGCTCGTACGCGATGCTGCTCGTGTTCGGCTTCTTCCTCGGCATCGCCGGCACCACCTTCGCCGTCGGCATCCCCTTCGTGAACGCCTGGTTCGACAAGCCGCGCCGCGGCTTCGCGACGGGCGTGTTCGGTGCCGGCATGGGCGGCACGGCCCTGTCGGCGTTCTTCACGCCGCGCATGGTCGAGTGGTTCGGCTACGGCCTCACCCACGTCCTCGTCGCGGTCGCGCTGGTCGCCGTGGCGGTGCTGTCCTGGCTGCTCATGCGGGACTCGCCGCTGTGGTCGCCCAACCACGACCCCGTGGTGCCGAAGCTCGTCGGCGCGATGCGGCTGCCGATCACGTGGCAGCTGTCCTTCCTCTACGCGATCGCGTTCGGCGGCTTCGTCGCCTTCTCGACGTACCTGCCGACCTACCTCAAGGACGTGTACGACTTCGACCTCGCGGCCGCCGGCACGCGCACCGCGGGCTTCGCCCTGGCCGCCGTCGCCGCCCGGCCGCTGGGCGGAGTGCTGTCCGACCGGTTCGGGCCGAAGCTCGTCGCCGGCGTCTCGTTCCTGGGCACGGCGGTCATGGCGGCGGTCGTCATCGCCCAGCCCGAGCCCGAGATCCCGGCGGGGGCCACGTTCATCCTGCTGGCGCTGTTCCTGGGGCTGGGCACGGGCGCGGTGTTCGCCTGGGTCGCCCTCCTCGCCCCGGCCGAGCGGGTCGGCAGCGTCACGGGCATCGTCGGCGCGGCGGGCGGCCTGGGCGGCTTCTTCCCGCCGCTCGTCATGGGCGCGACCTACGACGAGCAGGACCACAGCTACACGATCGGCCTGGCGCTGCTGATCGTCGTCGCGATCGGCGCGTTCGCGTACTCGCAGTGGGGCATCAGGACGCGCCGCCGGACGGCCGCCTAGGCGTCAGCCGATGCCGAGCAGGTTCGCCATCACGGTCACGCCCGTGACGATGATGACGATGCCGATGACGTCGAACACGATGCCCGAGCGCAGCATGCGGGTGATGGGCACCATGCCCGTGCCGTAGACGATCGCGTTGGGCGGCGTCGAGACCGGCAGCATGAAGCCGAACGAGGCGCCGAAGACGGCCGCGAGCACGGGGATCGCCGGGTTGACGTCGGCCGCGAGGGCGAGCTGCGCCGCGATGGGCGCCACCACGACGACGCTCGCGGTGTTGCTCGTCGTCTCGCTGATGATGACCGCGATGACGGTGGCCAGGATCGTGATGCCGACCAGCGTGTCGGTGCCGAGCAGGTCCGACAGCGACGTGCCCATCGTCTCGGCCAGCCCGGTCTCGGACAGCAGGCCGCCCAGGGCGATGCCGCTGCCGAACAGGATGATCGTGCCCCAGTCGATCTGCACCGCGTCGTTCCAGCTGAGGGTGAACTGGCGCCGGCCCCAGTCCAGCGGCAGCAGGAACAGCAGCGAGGCCGCGAAGATCGCGACCGCGCCCTCGTCGAGGTGCTCGAGCAGCCAGTCGTACGTCGCCGACTCGCCGCCGGTCACCAGGCCCACCGCGCCGGGCAGGACCCATAGGGTGACGGCGACGCCGAACGCGATGAGGGTGTTGCGCCCGCCGGGCCCCATGCGGCCGAGCTTGCCGCGCTCCTCGGCGATGTACTCCTCCACGCCCGGGACCCGCTTGAGCTCGGGCCGGTTGAGCCGCACCAGCAGGACGCACAGGACGGCGAACATCAGCAGCACGAGCGGGAACGCCAGCACCATCCACTGGAAGAACGGGACCGTGATGTCCAGCTCCTGCTCCAGGTAGGCGCGGCCGATGAGGTTGGGCGGGCTGCCGACCGGGGTGAGCAGGCCGCCCACGCTGGCGCCGTACGCGACCATCAGCATGAGGGCGGTGGCGAACTGCAGCCGCTCGGGGTGGATCTCGTCCGAGCCGCCCGAGCTGCGCTGCATCGCGGCGGCCATGAAGCCGACGATGCCCGCGCCGATCGGCATCATCATGGCGGCCGTCGCGGTGTTGGACACGAAGCCGCTCAGCAGCGCCGTGATCGCGCCGAACGCGATGATGACGCGGGTGGTCGTGGCGGCCACGCCGGGCAGACTGAGGATCCCGAACGCGAACCGCCGGTCCAGCCCGTGCTTGCTCATCGACTGGGCCAGGATGAAGCCGCCGATGAAGACGAAGATCGTGCTGTTGCCGAACGAGCCGAAGACGTCGTCGGCGGTCGCGACCCCCAGCGCGATGACGAGCGCCATCGCGAGCATCGCGGTCACGGGGATCGGGATGGCCTCGCAGATCCAGTAGACGGCGACCCACACGAGCACGCCGGCGAGGCGCTGCGCGGGCTCGTCGAGCCCGCTGCACGCGAGATAGGCCACGAGGCCCGCGATCGGCCCGACGACCAGGCCGGTCGTGCGGCGGATCCGCTCGAAGCGCTGCTCCGCCGGGCTCAGGGTCTCCTGGACCTCGTCGAACGTGCGGTAGGTGGTCGGTCGGTCTTCGGCCGTGCTCATCGCGTTCCCCCGGGCGCCGGTGTCCTGGATCACATCAGGGTAAGCAGCCCGACGAGGTCAGGCGAACGGGAGCTCGTCCTGCTCGCCCTCGTCGTCGCTGCTCGAGCCGATGTGCCGGTGCGCCTGCAGGATCTCGACCTCGGGCCGGGCGGCCATCCAGCGCTCGACCTGGTCGAGCACCTCCACGACGTGGGCACGGTCGATCGAGACGAGGGAGCCGCCGATGCCGGCGCGGCGGTAGAGGTCGACGGAGTCGGTCTCGGCCGCGGACACCGAGAAGCGCTTGCGCAGCTCGTTGACGATCGGGCGGACGATGCTGCGCTTCTCCTTCAGGGAGTGCACGTCACCGAGCCGGACGTCGAACTCGATCCATCCCACCCACACGTGATCAGTGTGGCAGCACGTCGTCGATGAGGCCGTGGAGGATCGCGCGCAGGTCCTCGACCGGCTCGACCGAGCGCAGCGCCTGGGCCATCAGCCCGGCCCCCTCGACGGCGCTGACGTGGAACCGGCCGAGCCGGCGCGCGGCCTCCGGCTCGGCCCCGGCGTCCGTCAGCACGGTCGCGAGGTGCTCGGTCCAGTCGGCGAACACCTCGGCCGCCGCCGCGACGACGCCGGGGGAGTCGGCACCGGCGAGGGCGGCCGCGGCGACCGGGCAGCCGAGGGCGAAGTCGTGGCGGCGCAGCTGGTCGACCCACCAGTCGAGCCGGTCGTCGACGTAGGCGTGCGGATCGGCGGGAGCGTCCCGCGTGAGGCGCGCGCCGGCGCGCCGGGCGGCCTCGGCCACGAGGTCGGCCTTGCCGCCGGGGAAGTGCTGGTAGATCGACTGCCGGGCGGCGCCGCTCGCGCCGAGCACCTCGGCGATCCCGGTGCCGTGGACGCCGTGCCGGCGCAGCGACGTGATGGTGGCGTCGAGCAGGCGCTCGCGCGGTCCTCGGGTCCCCATGCTGGTCACCATAGACCGATCGGTCTACGGTGGCCAGCATGACGAACCTCCCGCTCACGGACGAGCAGCTCGCCGCCGTGTCCCAGATGACCGGACTGGAGTTCCTGCGCTTCGCCTTCGCCCTGCCCAGCGACCAGCGCCCGCCCGTCATCGGCGACCTCTTCGGCATGGACCTGGTCTCGCTCGAGGAGGGGCACGCCTCGTTCTCGATCGAGTCGCGGCCGGCGGCGGCGAACCCGCTCGGCAGCCTCCACGGCGGCGCGTGCGCGACCCTGCTCGACTCGGTCATGGGCTGCGCCGTGCACACGACGCTCGGCCCCGGCGTCGGCTACGGCACGCTCGAGCTCAAGGTCAACTACATCCGCACCGTCCCGGTGGACGGGCGCCGCCTCGTGGGGACCGGCTCGATCATCCACGTGGGACGCAGCACCGCCACCGCCGAGGGCAAGGTGGTCGACCCCGACGGACGGCTCGTCGCCCACGGCACCACCACCTGCCTCATCTACTCCTGAGGCGGGTGCGGCGCCGGTCGGTAGGCTGGACCGAGGTGTGCCGGGAAGTCTGGTCGGCGTCCTGTCGTCGACCCCTTAGAGGATCACCATGACCACTCCCGGACTGTTCACCCGCGGCAGCTGGCCCGAGACCGCCCGCATCGCCGACGTCCTGCGACGCGAGACCGTCGGCGGCATCGTGCTGCTGGTCGCCGCCGTCGCCGCGCTCGTCTGGGCCAACTCGCCCTGGTCGGACGCCTACTTCGACCTCGCCGCCACGCGCCTGGGCCCGGCCTCGCTGCACCTGGACCTCACGGTCGCGCACTGGGCCGCGGACGGGCTGCTCGCGATCTTCTTCTTCGTCGTGGGCCTCGAGCTCAAGCGCGAGTTCGTCGCCGGCGACCTGCGCGACCCGCGCCGCGCGATGCTGCCGATCGTGGCGGCCGTCGGCGGCATGGTCGTGCCCGCGCTGATCTTCGTCGCCCTGAACGCCGCCAACGGGACCGGCGAGGGATGGGCGATCCCGAGCGCGACGGACATCGCGTTCGCCGTGGCGGTCCTGGCGGTCGTCGGCGCGCACCTGCCCGCCGCGCTGCGCACGTTCCTGCTGACCCTCGCGGTCGTCGACGACCTCCTCGGCATCACCGTCATCGCGATCTTCTACACGGCGTCGGTCGACCTCGTGATGCTCGCCGGCTTCCTCGTGCCGCTCGTGCTCTTCGCCGTGGTGGCGCGCCTGGCGCCGCGCGCGTGGTGGCTGCTGGTCCCGCTCGCGGTCGTGGCCTGGGTGCTCATGCACGAGTCCGGCGTCCACGCGACCGTCGCGGGCGTCCTGCTCGGCTTCACGGTGCCGGCGCACGGCCGCCACAGCATCGCCGAGCGCATGGAGCACGTCGTGCGGCCGATCTCGACCGGCTTCGCCGTCCCGGTGTTCGCGTTCTTCGCCGCGGGCGTCGCGGTCTCGGGCGACACGCTCGACCAGGCGTTCTCGTCGCCCGTCACGTGGGGCATCGTCCTGGGCCTGGTGCTGGGCAAGCCGATCGGCATCGTGGGCAGCTCGCTGCTGCTCTCGTCCACGACGCGTGCCCAGCTCGACCCGAGCATCCGCTGGATCGACGTGCTCGGCGTCTCGATGCTGGCCGGCGTCGGCTTCACCGTCTCGCTGCTGATCGGCGACCTGGCGTACGACCGGATCGACCTCGCCGAGGACGTCAAGATCGGCGTGCTCGCCGGCTCGGTGCTGTCGGCCCTGGTGGCCTCGGTCGTGCTGCGGGCGCGCAACCGGCACTACCGCGAGATCGCCGAGCAGGAGACGCGCGACGACGACGGCGACGGGGTGCCCGACGCGTTCCAGCGCTGAGGGCTCAGAGCACCCAGACGAAGCCGGCCGCGCAGATGGCCAGCAGCAGCACGAGCCACGGGGTCGTCCACCTGCCGAGGACCGGCTTGTCGAGGATCACGACCGTGACGCCGTAGATGATGATCGCGAGCGGCACCGAGACCGTCAGCAGGATGATCTGGTCGCCGCGGCGGTCGGGGCCCAGCGCGTACGCCGCGCCGATCGCGCCGAACAGGCCGTGGATCGCGGTGACGACCCACGTGATCGCGAGGATCCGCCGGCGGACGATGTTGAGCGACTCCTCCGAGGCGTCGGGCAGTCGTTGGCTCATGCGAGCGTCCTCTCCTGGGCGCGGTCGGCCCGGTCGATCAGCTGGTGCAGCCACCGGTTGACCTGCGCGAGCTCGTGCTCGTCCATCTCGAAGCGCTCGAGCATCGTGGGCGGCACGGCGAGCGCGCGCTGGCGCAGCTCGCGACCGGCCTCGGTCACGGTGAGGGAGAAGGCCCGGTCGTCGCCCTCGCGGCGATCGCGGCGGATCAGGCCGGCGGCCTCCAGGCGCTTGACGAGAGGGGACACGGTGGCGGACTCGAGGCGCAGGACGTCGCTCAGCGCGCGCAGCGTCAGGCCGTCGTTCTCCCACAGCGCCAGCATCACGAGGTACTGCGGATGCGTGAGGCCCAAAGGCGTGAGAACGTCGCGATAGCAGCTGATGACCGCTCGCGAGGCGACCGACAGGGCGAAGCAGACCTGCTCGTCGAGCGAGAGGGGATTGCGTTCGGGGGGCACATCCTGAGCGTACTCATCGTTAGGGCACTTACCAAATCCCACAGGCACGACGTAAGTTGGAGACATGGCATTCCGGCACCGAAGTGAGTACGACGAGTCGGTGCCCCGCGCGTTGCGCGAGGCACGCGCTTCCTACGACGCGGCGGCAGCCGAGTACGAGCAGGCGATGGAAAAGGCCCGCAAGGCCTGGGCCGAGGCGCTCGCGGTCGCGATCGAGGCGGGCATGTCCTACCAGGAGATCGCCGACGAGGTCGGCGTCTCGCACACCAGCATCAGCCGCGCGATCAAGCAGCACGCGTCCGCTCGCTGAGCCCACGAACGACGAGAGCCCCGGTCATCGACCGGGGCTCTCGTGGTGGTGGTACACCCCCAGGGACTCGAACCCTGAACCCGCTGATTAAGAGTCAGCTGCTCTGCCAATTGAGCTAGGGGTGCTCGCGCTGGCGCGATCACCAACATTAGCGCACACCCCGGCGGAGGACGAAATCGGGCCCCACACGATCGGGTCAGCCGAGCATCTCCAGCAGGGCCCGAGCGGCGTTCTGGCCTCCGATGCCGCTGACCGCGCCGCCGCGGCGGGCGCCGCTGCCGCACAGCAGCACGCGCGGGTGGGCGGTCGCGACGCCCCACCGCTCGGCGGGGCCGTGCGGTCGCTCGCCCTCCTCGAGCCACGGCCACGCCAGGTCGCCGTGGAAGATGTGGCCGCCGGGCATCGCCAGCTCGTGCTCGACCTCGGTCGGCGTCTTCGCCTCCAGGCCCAGGATGAGCGGCTCGATCGGCTCGGCGAGGTGGGCGTCCAGCGCCGCGAGCACGCGCGCGACGGCCTCGTCCTTGGCGCCGGGCCGGTCCAGCACGCCCGGGGGCGTGTGCAGGCCGAAGTACGTCAGGGTCTGGGCGTCCGAGTCGCGCAGCTCAGGGCCCAGGATCGACCGGTCGGTGAGCGTGTGGCAGTAGAACTCGCCCGTCGCCGGGGGCACGTCGCCGCCGGCCGCGACGCGCCACGCCTGCTCCAGCTGGTCGAACGACTCGTCGAGGTGGAAGGTGCCCGCGAAGGCGACCTCGGGGTCGTCGCCCGAGGCGAGCGCCGGCAGCCGCGACAGCAGGATGTTGAGCTTGAGCTGGGCGCCGGCGGGCTTGGTCCGGGGCGAGTGGCCGAGCAGCCGCTCCAGCACGTAGGGGGCGGCACCCGACAGCACGTGATCGGCCTTCTCGACGAAGCCGTCGCCGCACACCGTCACGTCGACGTCGCTCACGTCGATGCCGTCGACCTCGGAGTTGAGCCGGATCGTGGCGCCGGCCTCGGTCGCGACACGCGCCAGCTCGGCGGTCACCGCGCCCATGCCGCCGACGGGGACGCGCCACTCGCCCGTGCCGTTGCCGATCAGGTGGTAGAGGAAGCAGCGGTTCTGCACGAGCGACAGGTCGTCGAGCGAGGCGAACGTGCCGATGAGGGCGTCGGTCGCCACGACGCCGCGGACGACGTCGTCGCCGAAGCGGCGGCGGATCGCGGTGCCGATGGGCTGCTCGACCACGTCGGTCCAGATCGCCATGTCGACGCGGTCGCGCACGTCGCCGATGTGGGGGAGCGGGTCGAGCAGCGTCGGCGCGATGGCGCCGGCGAGCGTCCCGATCTCGGCGTAGAAGCGCTCCCACGCAGCGAACTCGTCGTCGCCTCCGGTGAGGTCGGCGAAGCTCGCGCGGGTCGCGGCGCCGGGCTCGGTCTCGACCAGCAGTCCGCCGGCGCGGTCGCCGCGGCGCCAGGGCGTGAACGAGGCGGTGTCGCGGGAGCGCAGCTCGAGGTCCAGGCCGAGCTCGTCGATGAGGGCCTGCGGGAACAGGCTGACGAGGTACGAGAAGCGCGACAGCCGCGCGTCGTACCCGTCGAACGCGGGCGCGCTCACGGCGGCGCCCCCGACGCGGTCGAGCCGCTCCAGCACGAGCACCTCCACGCCCGCGCGGGCCAGCAGCGTCGCCGCCACCAGCCCGTTGTGTCCTGCTCCGACGATCACGACGCGCTCGGCCATGCCTCACCCTAATCCGCGCGTGGTCCGGTCCGGGACGTCATACGAGACGGTTGCCGGGGCGACCACCCCGTATGACGTCCGGAGCGGGCCGCCATCCGCCGTCCACCAGCGCCCGGCGCACCTGCGCCATGAAGTCCGCCGGCGCGACACGCAGGCCGAGGTTGGGCACGCGCAGCACGCGTGCGGACTCCAGCACGAGGTGGTTCTGGCGCAGCGCATCGGCGACAGCGACGGGAGCGCTCAGGTGGTGCACGCCGTCGATCTCGACGACGACGCCGAACTGCGGCCATTCGGCATCGAGATACGCCGTGCCGCGAGACGTGCGGCGCACGGACTGACGCACGGGCTCGGGCAGTCCGTGCTGGCGGCACAGACGTGCGAAGTCCAGCTCGCCGAGTGCGCGGGCGCCGTCGACGAGCTCCGCACTGACGTCGAGGAGGAGCCGACGGCGCGCATGCCGTCGGACGTCGAGGGCCGCTCGGGCGACATCCTCCGCCCGACACAGCCGCTGCTGGACGGTTGCCGTCAGGTAGAAGGTCGCCTGCCGGTCCGAGCGGGCCCAGAGCGCGGCTCGCACGGCGGCGATGTCGGGCCGCACGCGCGGCAGGCCGGCACCTGCGAGGTCGGGTCTCGACAGGCGGCGCGTCTGCCTCACGATGGCTCCGGGCACCCGCGGCGTCCGCGCGCCGCGCGGGACCGAGACGCGCACGGGAGCTGCGTCGATCCCCGTCAAGCCGGCAGCCTGCAACGCGGAGACGCCGTCGAGAGCGGCGCGTGGACCGGCCTCGATCACGGCGCGCCACCAGGTCGCGCGAGGCGGCAGTGGTCCCGAGTGCAGGGCGACGGCGTGCCGTCCCCACGCCCGCCACCGGCCTGCCTGCAGGTGCGCGCGCAAGGCCGAGCGTGTGATGCCGGCGGCGAGGAGCTGGCGGCGACTGAGTACGTGCTCCTGCGCATCGGCGAGGGCGGCCAGTCCCGGATCCATCCCGCGAGCGTGGCCTCGCGCGCCGCCCACGTCGATCCCGCCATCCACATGGCACGTTGTGTCATGCGAGGTGGTCGCCGGAGCGCGCGTTTCGTATGACCCGACGACGAGGCCGGGCCGTGGCTAGGGTGAGGCCCATGCCGCAGCAGTTCGTGGGAGCGATCGACCAGGGCACGACCAGCACGCGCTTCATGGTGTTCGACCAGAAGGGGTCCGAGAAGGGGCGCCACCAGGTCGAGCACGAGCAGGTCATGCCGAGGGCCGGGTGGGTGGAGCACGACGCCGCCGAGATCTGGCGCAACACGCAGACGGTGGTCGCCGAGGGGCTGAAGGACGCGGGCATCACGGCCGAGGACCTCGCCGCGGTCGGCATCACCAACCAGCGCGAGACGACCGTCGTGTGGGACCGGCGCACGGGCGAGCCCTACGCCAACGCGATCGTCTGGCAGGACACCCGCACCGCCGACCTCGCGAAGCGGCTCGAGGAGTCCGGGCGGGGCGCGGTCATCCACGCCAAGGCCGGCCTGCCGCCCGCCGCGTACTTCGCCGGCGGCAAGCTGCACTGGATCCTCGAGAACGTCGAGGGGGTGCGCCGGGACGCCGAGGACGGCCACGCCCTGTTCGGCACGATCGACAGCTGGCTCATCTGGAACCTCACCGGCGGGCCGGACGGCGGCGTCCACGTCACCGACGTCACGAACGCCAGCCGCACGATGCTGATGGACCTCGAGACCCTCGACTGGGACGACGAGCTGCTCGAGATCTTCGACGTGCCCCGGTCGATGCTGCCCACGATCACGTCCTCGTCGGAGGAGTTCGGCCGCACCACCGCCGACGGGCCCTTCGGCGCGGAGGTCGTCCTGGCGGGCAATCTCGGCGACCAGCACGCGGCGCTCGTCGGCCAGGCCTGCTTCGAGCCCGGCATGCTCAAGAACACCTACGGCACCGGCAACTTCCTCGTCCTCAACACCGGCACGGAGATCGTCCGGTCCGAGCGCGGCCTGCTCACGACGGTCGCCTACCGGTTCGGGGACGCGGACCCGGTCTACGCGCTGGAGGGCTCGATCGCCGTCACCGGATCGGCCATCCAGTGGCTGCGCGACCAGCTCAAGGTCTTCGCCGAGGCGGCCGACTCCGAGGCGCTCGCCGAGACCGTCGACGACAACGGCGGCGTCTACTTCGTGCCCGCGTTCAGCGGCCTGTTCGCGCCGTACTGGCGCCCCGACGCGCGTGGCGTCATCGTCGGCCTCTCGCGCTACAACACGGTGGCGCACGTGGCGCGGGCCGCCCTCGAGGCGATCTGCTACCAGAGCAAGGACGTCGTCGACGTCATGGTGGCCGACTCCGGCATCGAGCTGGAGGTGCTGCGGGTCGACGGCGGGATCACCGCGAACGACCTGTGCATGCAGATCCAGGCCGACATCCTCGACATCGAGGTCAGCCGCCCGGTCATCGCCGAGACGACGTGCCTGGGCGCCGCCTACGCGGCCGGGCTCGCGGTCGGGTTCTGGTCGGGCACCGACGAGCTCACCCAACACTGGTCGGAGTCGAAGCGCTGGACGCCCGAGTGGGACGACGAGCAGCGCGCCGCCGGGTACAAGGACTGGAAGAAGGCCGTCGAGCGCACGCTGGGGTGGGTCGAGTGAGCGCCGCGACGACGCACCGGCTGGCCCTGCCGCTGCGGGTGGAGCGGGCCGTCATCCGCGCGTTCGCCCGGCTGCCCGAGCCGCTCATCGCGCGCCTGGGGCGCAACGCGCCGGTCAACAGTGACGGCGAGCGGCTCTCGCCCGAGATCGCCGTCGCGCTCTCGGTCCTGAACAGGATCCCCGGCGGCGACTTCTCGGACCACTCGGTCGAGCGCGCCCGCGCGATGCTGACGGACGAGGCGGTCGTGTTCGCCGACGTGCACCCGCCGTTCGCCGTCGAGGAGGACCTCGTGATCCCGGGGCCCGCCGGTCCGATCCCCGCCACGCGCTACCGCGCCGGCACCGACTCGAAGGGCCTCGTCGTCTACTTCCACGGCGGCGGGTGGGTCCTGGGCAGCCGGCTCAGCACGGACTCGGCCGTCCGCTTCATCGCCCGCGAGGCCGGGGTGGACGTGCTCTCGGTCGACTACCGCCTCGCGCCGGAGCACCCGTTCCCCGCGGCGATCGAGGACGCGCTCGCGGCGTGGGACTTCGCGGTGGAGCGCGCGCCCGGCTGGGGCCTGGACCCGCACCGCATCGTCGTCGCCGGCGACAGCGCCGGCGGCAACATCAGCGCCGTGCTCGCCCGGCAGCTGCGCGGCCGTGACGTCGTCCCGGTCCTGCAGGTGCTGCTGTTCCCGGTCACCGACCTGTCGACCAAGCACCCCTCGTACCGCGAGTTCCACGACGGGTTCTTCCTCACCGAGAAGCACATGGACTGGTACCGCGAGCGCTACCTCGCCGACCCGTCGGACGCGCTCGACCCACGGGCCTCGCCGCTGCTGGAGCCGGACCTGACGGGACTGCCGCCCGCGTTCGTGGCCGTCGCGGGGTTCGACCCGCTGCGCGACGAGGGGATCGCGTACGCGCGCCGCCTCGAGGAGGCCGGGGTCCCCACGACGCTGGCGCGCGAGGGATCGCTCATCCACGCCTTCATCAACGTCACGGGCGTCAGCCCGGCCGCTCGGGAGGCGACCACCCGCATCGCCCGTGCGATCGAAGCGGCCGTCGGCTGAGGCTGGTTGACTGGGACGCATGCGCCCCGTAGCCCTTTCCCCTGAGCACCGCGAGGAGGCGCTCGACGCGCTGGCCTCCCAGTCCCTCGACATCCTGGTGATCGGCGGTGGCGTCGTCGGCGGCGGCGCGGCCCTGGACGCCGCGACGCGCGGACTGTCGGTCGGGCTGGTCGAGGCGCGCGACTTCTCCTCGGGCACCTCCAGCCGCTCCAGCAAGCTGGTCCACGGCGGCCTGCGCTACCTCGAGATGCTCGACTTCCGGCTCGTCGCCGAGGCGCTCGGCGAGCGCAGCCTCATGCTCGAGACCCTCGCGCCGCACCTGGTCAAGCCGGTGCCGTTCCTCTACCCGCTGACCCACCGCGTGTGGGAGCGCTTCTACGCCGGCGCCGGCGTCGCGCTGTACGACTCGATGGCGCTGCTGTCGGGCCGCTCGCGCGGCGTGCCGCACCACCGCCACCTGACGCGCACCGGCGCCCGCCGTCTCGTCCCGGCGCTGCGCAAGGACGCGCTCGTCGGCGCGCTGCACTACTACGACGGCCAGGTCGACGACGCGCGTCACACGATGTTCCTGTCCCGCACGGCGGCCGCCTACGGCGCCCACGTCGCCAGCCGCACGCGCGTCGTGGGCCTGCTGCGCGAGGGCGACCGTGTCGTCGGCGCGCGCGTCAAGGACCTCGAGTCCGGCCGCGAGTTCGACGTGCGCGCCAGGCAGGTCGTCAACGCGACGGGCGTCTGGACCGACGAGACGCAGTCGTTCGCGGGGGAGCGGGGCCAGTTCAAGGTCCGCGCCAGCAAGGGCATCCACCTCGTCGTGCCGCGCGACCGCATCCGCGGCGAGTCCGGCCTCATCCTGCGCACTGAGAAGTCCGTCCTGTTCGTCATCCCGTGGGGCCGCCACTGGATCATCGGCACCACCGACACGGACTGGTCGCTCAGCAAGGACCACCCGGCGGCCAGCGCCAAGGACATCCAGTACCTGCTCGACCACGTCAACGAGGTGCTCGTCGAGCCGCTCGTCCCCGAGGACGTCGAGGGCGTCTTCGCCGGACTGCGGCCGCTGCTCGCGGGCGAGGACGAGGCCACCAGCAAGCTCTCGCGCGAGCACGCCGTGTCGACCTCGGTCAAGGGCCTCGTCGTCATCGCGGGCGGCAAGTACACGACGTACCGCGTCATGGCGAAGGACGCGATCGACGCGGCGGTGCAGCAGATGGGCACGCTGCTCGACCGTCGTGTCCCCGCGTGCGTCACGGACGAGATCCCGCTGCTGGGCGCCGACGGGTACGCCGCGCTGTGGAACCAGCGGCACACGCTCGCGCAGGAGCACGGCATCGGCGTGGGCCGCCTCGAGCACCTGCTGAACCGCTACGGCTCGCTCGTCACCGAGGTGCTCGACCTGATCGCCGGGCGTCCCGAGCTGGCCGAGCCGCTCGCGGGCACCGAGGACTACCTGCGCGCCGAGGTCGTCTACGGCGTCACGCACGAGGGCGCCCGCCACCTCGACGACATCCTCGCGCGCCGCACCCGCATCTCGATCGAGACCTTCCACCGGGGCACCGAGTCGGCCGAGGAGGCCGCGACGCTCATGGCGGAGGCGCTCGGCTGGTCCGCCGAGCAACGCGAGCGCGAGGTCGACCACTACCTCAAGCGCGTCGAGGCCGAGCTCGAGAGCCAGACGATGCCCGACGACGAGACCGCCGACGCCGCCCGCAAGGGCGCACCCGACGTGGTCCCGGTGGCGCGCGGATGAGCGTCGATCCCTCGCGCGTCCTGGTCGTCGCGGCGACGAAGTCCGAGGCCGCCTACGTCCCCGATCACCTCCGCCTCGTCCTGACGAGCATCGGCAAGGTCGAGGCGGCCTCGGTCACGGCCGCCGCCATCGCCCAGCACCGTCCCGAGCTCGTCCTCAACGTCGGCACGGCCGGCGCCCTGCGCCCGGGCGTCGCGGGCCTGTTCCTGCCCTCGCTCGTGGTCAACCACGACCTCTCGGCCGCGGCGATCCGGGCCCTGGGCCACGATCCCGTCGACGAGATCGAGATCGCGGGCGGCGACGGCACCGCCCTGGCCACCGGGGACCTGTTCGTCACCGACCCGGCCACCCGCGACCTGATCGCCGAGCGAGCGCACCTGGTCGACATGGAGGGCTTCGCGGTGGCGCGCGCGTGCCAGCTGGCGCACGTCCCGTGCCGTCTGGTCAAGGTCGTCAGCGACACCGCCGACGACTCCGCGATGGACTGGCCCGCGGTCGTCGACGCGTGCGCGCGCGTGCTGGGGGACTGGCTGCGCGACGAGCTCGGCTGAGCCTCAGGCCACCGAGTCGTCGTCCCGGCGTCCGGCCGCGATCGCGGCGACGGCCGCGGCGACGGCGATGACGGTCCACGCCCCACGGTCGCTCGTCGTCGTCGCGACCAGCAGGACGACGGCGGTGCCGACGGCCACGACGGCCAGACCCGCCGCGAGGGTACGACGCCAGCCGAGCGGCTCCACGAGGCGGGCCGCCGCGGCGGAGCCGGCGATCACGAGCAGGCTGAAGCTCACGAGCGTGCCGGCCGTCCTCACGGGGGAGAGCCCGAGCTCGCCCTGCAGGTGCAGCGTGGCGACCGTGACGGACGAGCTCGTCGTGGCGGTGTTCGCGAACGACCCGAACGCCCCCCAGCGGATCCGTGGCGAACGGCGGGCCGCGGAGGGCCACAGGGCACGCTCGTCCTGACGGCCTACGCGGCATGCTTCGGCGGCCTGCTGAAGCTCGGACGGGTCAAGCGGTGCGGCCGCTGCCCGTGGCTCTTCGTGGACCGCTCGAAGAACGCGAGCCGACGCTGGTGCGACATGAACGACTGCGGGCGGGCCGAGAAGATCGAGCGCTACGTCGCCCGCCGGGCCGAGCGCAGGAAGGCCGATCGGCAGGCCTGACAGACGACGAGGCCCGGACCTGACGGTCCGGGCCTCGTGCGATCGGGGTGGATGACGGGACTTGAACCCGCGGCCACCGGCACCACAAGCCGGTGCTCTACCAACTGAGCTACACCCACCATGTGCGCCGTGCGGCGCAGCGCGACGAGTCTACCGGACGCGTCGCGCAGGTCCTACTCCGAGGGGGTGCCGGCCGCGATCTCGGCGGCGATGGCGCGCGCGGACTCGCTGTCGATGCCCGGGTCGGGGGTGAAGACGGTGCGGCGGTAGTAGCGCAGCTCGTCGATGCTCTCGCGGATGTCGGCGAGCGCGCGGTGGGCGCCGCCCTTCTCCGGCGCGGCGAAGTACGCCCGCGGGAACCAGTGGCGGGCCAGCTCCTTGATGGAGGAGACGTCGACGACGCGGTAGTGCAGCCACGACTCCAGCTCGACCATGTCGCGGGCCAGGAAGGCGCGGTCCGTGCCGATCGAGTTGCCCGCGAGCGGGGTCTTGCGCGGCTCGGGGGAGTACTGACGCACGTACTCGAGCACCTGCTCCTCGGCCTCGCGCACCGTGATGCCGGCGTCGAGCTCCTCCAGCAGGCCCGACGTCGTGTGCATCTGCGTGACGACCTCGTTCATCTGGTCGAGCGCCTCCTGCGGCGGCTTGATGATGAGGTCCACGCCCTCGCCGAGGATGTTGAGGTCGTAGTCCGTCACGAGGGCCGCGATCTCGATCAGGGCGTCGCTCTCGAGGGAGAGGCCCGTCATCTCGCAGTCGACCCACACCAGCTTGTCGTTCACGTCGCCACCCTAGTGCGATCCGGCAACCGCTGGTTTCCACCCGGTAGGCTTCCGGCCGTACCGCGACCCCCGTCCGAGGAGCCCACGTGACCAACGACCGCCAGGCCCGCGCCGCGCGCGCCGAGCAGATGCGCAAGGAGCGCGAGAAGGCCGACAGGCGACAGCGCAACCTCATCACCGTGGCGATCGTCGTGGTCGTCGTGCTGCTGATCGCCGCCGCGGGCTGGGGCGTCAAGTCGCTCTCGGACGACAACGCCAAGGCCACCGAGGTCGTCGAGCCGGCGAACCTGGTCGACGGCGGCGTGCCCTACCCGGTCGCGGACGGCACCGACAACTCCAAGGCGCCGCTCGTGGAGATCTTCGAGGACTTCCTGTGCCCGGCGTGCGGCCAGTTCGAGCAGGTCAGCGGCGCGTTCCTCAAGCAGCAGGCCGCGGCGGGCGCGATCAACCTGCGCTTCATGCCGTTCAGCTTCCTGCACAACCAGAGCACGAACGACTACTCGCGCCGCGCCACGAACGTCGCCATGTGCGCGGTCGACGCCGACGGCCCCGAGGCCTTCTGGAAGCTGCACGCCCTGCTCTATGCCAACCAGCCCTCCGAGGGTGGCGCCGGCCCGGAGAACGCCGAGCTGATCGACCTCGCCGAGGAGGCCGGCGTGACCGGCATCGACGAGTGCGTCCGCACCGAGAAGTTCGTGCCGTGGATCGACGAGTCCAAGGACACGCTCGCCGACGAGCGCAAGATCTCGGGCACCCCGACGGTCCACATCAACGGCAAGGAGTCCGAGGCCCGCACGCCCGACGAGCTCGCGAAGGCGTTCGCGGACGCGGCCAAGTCCTGACCCACTGGACACGGAACCGCCCGGCACGCATGGCGTGCCGGGCGGTTCTCTCGTTACGGGGGAGTCAGCTCACCACTTCAGCTCGATCTCCAGCTCGCTCTCGTCGCCGATCTCGACCTCGACCGTGAGCTCGACCTCGTCCGGGACGTCGACCGTGATGCGGTGGCCGTTCTTCTCGAGCTCGACGGAGTTGTGGCGCTCGAGGGCGTCGGCCAGCGCGTGCAGCCGGGCGGCGGCCTCCTCGCGGCGCAGCCGCTGCGACTTCTCGGTCTCGAACAGGTCCATGTCCTTCTCCTTCGTGAGTCGGTGCGCGCGCCCGGCAGGATTCGAACCTGCGACCCAGAGATTAGAAGGCTCTTGCTCTATCCAGCTGAGCTACGGGCGCCTCGCGGGTCAGCCTATCGGGGCTCGAGCCGCTCGGACTGCGGTGTCGGGGCCGCGCCCTAGGCTGTCGGCGTGACGACCACCCAGACGCTCGCGCTGCCGCCCGACGTGGATCCGCTGCGCCAGCGGGGCCGCACGGTCCTCGTCGTGCTCGTGTGGATCGCCGGCGTGCTGGGCGCGGCGGGCGCGGTGTTCTTCGCGTCGACGTCCGGCTCGGTCGCCGGCGCGTCGCTCGCGATCGTCTACGCGCTGATCCCGCTGCCGTTCGTCCTGTGGGGCTACTGGTGGCTCGACCGGGTCGAGCCCGAGCCGTTCCGCTACACGGCCGCCGCGTTCGTGTGGGGCGCGGTCATCGCGGTCGCGATCGCGCTGCCGCTCGAGATCGGCATGTCCCGCCTGGGCATGAGCGAGGACTGGCTCATCGCGATCGGCGCGCCGGTCGCCGAGGAGTTCGCCAAGGGCCTGTTCCTCGTCCTCACGCTGCTGCGGCTGCGCCGGATCATCGACGGCGTGCTCGACGGCCTCGTCGTCTCGGGCCTGGTCGCGATCGGCTTCGCCGCGATGGAGAACGTGGGCTACTACGCCGCCAGCTACCTCGGCCTCGACGACACGATGCTCTACACGGGCCCCGAGATGGCCACGGCCACCTTCATCGTGCGGGGGCTGTTCAGCCCGTTCGCGCACCCGCTGTTCACGTCCGCGATCGGCATCGCGATGGGACTGGCCGCCCGCCGCTCCTCGCGGCTCGCGCGCTGGGCGCTCATCGCGCTCGGCTACGTGGTCAGCGTCGGCCTGCACGCGCTGTGGAACGGCTCGATCGTCGTCGGCGGCGGCGTGGGCTTCCTGCTCGCGTACCTCGTCCTGGCGCTGCTGCTGCTCGGGCTGCTGATCACGGCCATCGTGCTGCGGCTGCGCCAGACCACGGTGCTGCACCGCTCGCTCACCGACATCGCGCAGCGTGGCTGGATCCACCCGGCCGAGATCCCGTGGCTCGTGCGGTTCAGCCGCCGCCGCGAGGCCCGCCGGTTCGCCAAGGTCCACGGGCCACAGGCGCTCGAGGCGGTCGAGCGGTACCAGCGCCTGGCCACCGAGGCGGCCTTCCTGCACGACGCCGTCATGCTCGGTCACGGCGGCCCGCAGGGCCCCGATCGCACCTTCGCGGTCCTCGACCGGATGTGGCAGCTGCGCCCGTACCTGCGCTTCCCACCGGCCCTGCCGCCGGGCGTGCGCTGAACACGGTCTCCGGATTCGGACGCGTGGGGTACCCGCCGGTACGCTGGTAGGCATGGATTATCGCGTCAAGGACCTGTCCCTCGCCGAGTACGGCCGCAAGGAGATCGAACTCGCCGAGCATGAGATGCCGGGCCTGATGGCCATGCGCGAGCGCTACGGGGACAGCCAGCCGCTGGCGGGCGCCCGGATCGCCGGCTCGCTGCACATGACGATCCAGACCGCGGTCCTCATCGAGACGCTGACGGCGCTGGGCGCCGACGTCCGCTGGGCGACCTGCAACATCTTCTCCACGCAGGACCACGCGGCCGCCGCGGTCGTCGTCGGCAAGGACGGCACGCCCGAGAACCCGCAGGGCACGCCGGTCTTCGCGTGGAAGGGCGAGACCCTCGCCGAGTACTGGGACGAGGCCGAGAAGGTCTTCGACTTCCCCGAGGGCGGCCCCAACGTGCTGCTCGACGACGGCGGCGACATCACGATGCTGCTGCACCTGGGCGTCGAGTACGAGAAGGCCGGCGCCGTCCCGCCGCAGGACAGCACCGACAACGAGGAGTTCAAGGAGGTGCTGCGCGTCCTGGCCCGCTCGCTGGAGACCAAGCCGCAGCACTGGACCAAGATCGCCGAGGGCATCAAGGGCGTCTCGGAGGAGACCACCACCGGCGTGCTCCGCCTCTACGAGCGCTTCAAGGAGGGCACGCTGCTCTTCCCGGCGATCAACGTCAACGACTCGGTCACCAAGAGCAAGTTCGACAACAAGTACGGCTGCCGCCACTCGCTCATCGACGGCATCAACCGCGCCACCGACGTCATGATCGGCGGCAAGGTCGCGGTCGTGTGCGGCTACGGCGACGTGGGCAAGGGCTCGGCCGAGTCGCTGCGCGGCCAGGGCGCCCGCGTCATCGTCACCGAGATCGACCCGATCTGCGCACTGCAGGCCGCGATGGACGGCTACGAGGTCAAGCGCCTCGAGTCGGTCGTCGAGATCGCCGACATCTTCGTCACCACGACGGGCAACTTCGACATCATCCGCGTCGAGCACTTCGAGAAGATGAAGCACCAGGCCATCGTGGGCAACATCGGCCACTTCGACAACGAGATCGACATGGCCGGCCTGGCCAAGATCCCCGGCATCGTCAAGGACGAGATCAAGCCGCAGGTCCACCAGTGGATCTTCCCCGACGGCAAGAAGATCATCGTGCTGTCCGAGGGCCGCCTGCTCAACCTCGGCAACGCCACGGGCCACCCGTCGTTCGTCATGTCGAACTCCTTCACGAACCAGGTCCTCGCGCAGATCGAGCTGTTCACGAAGGCCGACCAGTACGAGCTGGGCGTGCACGTCCTGCCCAAGCACCTCGACGAGGAGGTCGCCCGCCTGCACCTGGACGCCCTCGGCGTCGAGCTGACCGAGCTGTCCAAGGCGCAGGCCGAGTACCTCGGCGTGGACGTGGCCGGCCCGTACAAGTCGGACCACTACCGCTACTGATGTCGCAGCGCCGCCCCAAGCACGATCGCGTGCTCGTCGTCGACGACGACGCCTCGTTGGCCGAGATGCTCGCGATCGTGCTTGAGGGCGAGGGCTTCCGCACCCAGGTCTGCCGCACGGGCGACGCCGTCATGGCGGCGTTCCTGGAGTTCAAGCCCGACGTCGTCCTGCTCGACCGGATGCTGCCCGGCTTGGACGGGATGGCGGTGTGCCGGCAGATCCGCGAGGTCTCCGGCGTGCCGATCATCATGCTGACCGCCAAGGGCGAGACCCGCGACATCGTCGACGGCCTCGAGGTGGGCGCCGACGACTACATCACCAAGCCGTTCCGCAACAGCGAGCTGATCGCGCGGATCAAGGCCCGGCTGCGCCGCAGCGACCCGCTCGGCGCGCGCATCGAGTTCGGCAGCATCGTGCTGGACCCGCAGGCGCACACCGTCACCCGCGACGGCCGGCCGGTGTCGCTGACCCCGCTCGAGTTCGACCTGCTCGCGTGCCTGATCTCGGCGCCCGAGCAGGTCTTCAGCCGCGAGGTGCTGCTGCAGAAGGTGTGGGGCTACCACCACCCCGGCGACACCAAGCTCGTCAACGTCCACATGACCCGGCTGCGCCAGAAGATCGAGGACGACGCGGAGAACCCCCGCGTCATCCGCACCGTGCGCGGCGTCGGCTACCAGGCGATCGACCCGGCGACGGCCTGATGCGCCGGTTGCTCGGCCTGTGGCGGCGCTCGCTGCGCACGCGGGTCGTCATCAACACCGTCGTGCTGAGCACCGCCGTCATCCTCGTCGTGGGGTGGGCACTGCTGCGCGACGTCGCCGGCGGCCTGGCCGACAACCGGCGCGACGCCGCCATCGCCGAGGCGCGCGCGGGCCTGCAGCAGGCGCAGTCCCAGCTCGACGCAGCGGTCGACAGCGAGCCCGCCCCGCAGTCGCCCGCCCTGACCCAGCTCGTGGACTCGCTCGCGGCCACCCGCGGCGAGAACCGCGCCTACGAGCTCGTGCTGCAGGGCCCGCTCACCGGCAGCGGAGGCGTGCCGGTGCGGTCGTCGGGCTCGATCAGCATCGGCGACATCCCCGCCGACCTCGTTCGCCGGGTCGCCTCGGACGACCAGGGCACGTACTGGACCTTCTCCGAGCTGTCGCCGCTGGGCACGAGCGACGAGATCCCCGTCGTCACCGTGGGCGGCCGCGTCACGGCGCCCAGCTCGAACGACCGCTACGCCCTCTACTTCGTCTTCTCGATGGCCGACCAGCAGGAGACGCTCGACCTCGTCCGCAACGCCCTGCTCGCCGGTGCCGTCGTCCTGCTCATCATGGTCTCGCTGGTGGCCGGACTGGTCGCGCGCCAGGTCGTCGAGCCGGTCCGCCTGGCCCGCCGCATCGCCGAGCGGTTCGCCGCGGGCAATCTCGAGCAGCGCATGCACGTCAGGGGCGAGGACGACATCGCCCGCCTGAGCACCTCGTTCAACCAGATGGCCGAGAGCCTGCAGAGCCAGATCCGCCGGCTCGAGAACCTCTCGCGCCTGCAGCAGCGGTTCGTCTCGGACGTCTCCCACGAGCTGCGCACCCCGCTCACCACGGTGCAGATGGCCGGGCAGGTGCTGTTCGAGGCGCGCCAGGGCTTCGACCCGCAGACCGCCCGCGCGGCCGAGCTCCTGCACACCGAGATCGGCCGGTTCGAGGCCCTGCTGTCGGACCTGCTCGACCTCAGCCGGTTCGACGCGGGCGCCGCGACCCTCGAGCTGGACCCGGTCGACCTGGCCGCCATCGCTCGCGCCGCGGCGGCGCACCCGGCGCTCGCCCGCGCCGGCATCGAGGGCCGGGCCCGGGGCGTCGACCAGCCGGCGATGGTGCAGGCCGACATCCGCCGCGTCGACCGCATGGTGCGCAACCTCATCGTCAACGCCGCGCGCTACAGCCGCTCCAGCAAGGTCGACGTCATCGTCACGCAGGCGCCCGACCGGGTCTCGCTGGCCGTCCGCGACTACGGCGTCGGCATGGACGCCGAGCAGGTGCGGCGCGTGTTCGACCGCTTCTGGCGCGGCGACCCGGCCCGCACGCAGGGCGGCACGGGGCTGGGCCTGGCCATCGCCCGCGAGGACGCGGCTCTGCACGGTGGCACCATCGAGGTGTGGTCGCAGCCCCGGCGCGGGACCGAGTTCATCCTCACGCTCCCGCGCGAGCCCGGTGGGCGCGTGTGGTCGCCGGTCGTGAAGTCGGTGTTCACATGAGCCGGCCCTCGCACGCCCGCGCGACGGCCGCCCTGGTCCTCGCGCTCGTCGCAGTGGTCCTGGCCGGCTGCGCCGCGATCCCGACCTCCGGCCCCGTCGAGCGCGTCGAGGACGAGGCCGGCCTGGGCGAGAGCACCGTCCGCTACATGCCGGCGGGCCCGACCCGCGACGCCACCGAGACGCAGATCATCAACGGCTTCCTCGACGCGATGCTGGCGTACCCCGTCACCCACCGCGTCGCCGCCGAGTACCTGACGCCCGAGGCCGCGCAGGAGTGGCGCCCCGGCGACGCGACCACGGTCTACACGCGCGCCGAGGTGTTCTCCGTGTCGGTCGGCTCGGGCTGGATCGACCTCGCCACCGAGTCGCGCCTCGACGCCCAGGGGCGCCTGCGCGGCAGCGGCGGCTCGCAGCGCATCGACATCGAGCTCGAGCGCATCGACGGGCAGTGGCGCATCAGCACGCCGCCCGACGGCGTGCTCGTCAACACGGGCTGGTTCGAGGACTACGTCCGCTCGTTCGACCTGTTCTTCCTCGACGAGAGCGGCAGCCATCTCGTCCCCGTGCCCGTCCACGAGGTCGTCGGCGACCAGCTGGCCACGTCGTTGATGGCGAGCCTCGCGCTCGGGCCGGGCCGCGGCTCGCCGGGACTGACCACCGCGGTGCCCGACGCCTCGACCCTGCGCGCCTCCGTCCCCGTGGTCGACGGCGTCGCCGAGGTCGACTTCTCGGCACCCGTCGGCGAGATGTCGGTGGCCGCCCAGCGGAGACTCTCGGCGCAGGTCGCGTGGACGCTGCGGCAGGTGCCGGTCGTCACGGACGTGCGGATCTCGGGCAGTGGGACCGTCATCGCTCCCTCGGGCGACGCCGTGCAGGACGCGTCCGGGTGGGCGTCGTTCGGGCCCGACAAGTCCCGCCGCTGGGTCTTCGTCACGGCCGGCGGGCGCGTGCACCAGGTGGGGCTGCGCAGCCGCCGCCCCATGCCCGGGACGTGGGGCGACGACGACCAGGACGCCGCCATGGTCACCGCCAGCGAGGATCGCGCGGCGGCGGTGTGGGCCGACCGCGCGCGCGTCTCGTCGGCGACGGGCTCGAATCCCGTCGACATCAGCGGCGACGGCTTCCTGCGTCCGGTCATCGACATCGACCAGAAGACGTGGCTCGTCGACCGACCCGGCGATCGCACGCGGATCCGCGTCCACGACGGCGCGTCGATCGTGCTCGTGCCCGCCACCGGGCTCGACGGGCTCAGCTCGTTCGCCGTCTCGCCGGACGGGGCCCGGTACGCCGCGACGAGCGGTGGGCGCCTGCTCGTCGGCGGGATCGAGCGGCGCGAGGGCCGCATCGTGTCGCTGGCGCGGCCGCGCGTCCTGCGCACGCAGGACCCCGCGCGCCAGGTCGTGTGGGTCGACGGGTCGCGCGTCGCGCACCTCGGGCCGGCGGGCACGCAGGTCCGCTCGGTCCGCATCGACGGCACGGACCCCGTCGACGCCTGGCCCGGCGGCGGGCAGCTGCTGCCCGACATCGAGCCCGTCGGGCTGGTCGCCACCACGGCGGCCCGCTCGGACCTGTACCTGATCGACGCCGAGGGCGAGGTCTGGGTGCTCGACCGCACCCGGTGGGTCCCGGTCGACGTTCCCCAGGCACGCGGCATCGCCTGACGGCCCTCCACAGGTCGCGCGGCGGGACTGCTCCGCGGACTGTTTGGTGGCGACACTGGCCCGATGGGTGAGCTGTGGCGCGCGGCGCTCGACCTCGTGCTCGGCGCGTGCTGCCCGCTGTGCGGCGAGCCCGGCGCCGGAGCGTGCCGACGCTGCGCCACGGCACTCGCGCCCGAGCCGTCGCCCTTCACCCTCGGCGCGTTCGAGGTGGTCGCCGCCGGCACGCACACCGACGCTCGGCGCGACGCGCTGCTGGCCTGGAAGGTCGGGGGAGAGGTGGCGCTCGACGCGCTCATGGCCCACCAGATGGCCGCTGCGGTCCTGGTCCTGCTCGAGGACGGGCCGTCGGTCGGCCTCGTCCCGGTCCCCACGACGCGGCGGTCGCGGCGCGAGCGAGGCCGTGACCTCGTGGCGGACCTGGCCGCCCGCACGGCGACCGTGCTGGCCGAGGTCGGGGTCGGCGCGCGGGTCGAGCGACTGCTGCGACTGACCCGCCAGACCCGCGACCAGCACGCCCTCGACCGGTCCTCGCGGCGGCGCAACCTGGCCGGCAGCATGCGCTCCTCGGAGCCCCCTAGAGGGGTCCCGCTCGTCCTCGTCGACGACGTCGTCACCACCGGCGCGACCCTGCTCGAGGCCGCGCGAGCCGTTTCTCGCTGGGGTCCCGCTGAGGTCCTCGGAGGGGCGGCTCTCGCGGTGGCGAGTCACCCCACTGAGGGCATACGGTCGAGGTAGCCGAGATGGTTCGGGACGCTCGCCACAGAAGGAGACGGACATGGAAATCGTGGTCACCGGTCGCAACAGTGAGATCTCGGAGAGGTTCCGCACCCATGTCGCCGAGAAGCTCCAGCGGATCGAGAAATTCGACGGTCGGCAGCGCATCACCCGGGTCGAGGTCGAGGTGAACCACGAGAAGAACCCGCGCCAGCCCGAGACCGCCGCGCGCGTCGAGATGACGCTGCGCTCGCGAGGTCCGGCCGTCCGCGTCGAGGCCTCCTCGACCGACCAGCACTCCGCGCTCGACGCGGCGGTCGACAAGCTCGAGAACCGCCTGCGCAAGGTCGTCGAGCGCAAGCGCAGCCACCGCGACAAGCACGGGCCCGACTCGATCGAGGCCGCGACCGCGGACCTGCCGGTCGCCGACTTCGAGCAGCGCGACGAGGAGCCCAGCGCCGACGGCGTGCGCAAGGTCGGCCCGCTCGAGGTCCAGGGCGACGGCCCGCTCGTCGTCCGCGAGAAGGAGCACACCTCCGCGGCGATGACGCTCGACCAGGCGCTCTACGAGATGGAGCTGGTCGGTCACGACTTCTATCTGTTCGTGGAGAAGGACTCGATGAAGCCCAGCGTCGTCTACCGTCGCCGGGGCTACGACTACGGCGTCATTCGACTCACGGTGGAGCAGTAGAGGCCGGATCACGTGGCATGATCGTGCCGTGACTGTGAACGGCGACGCCATCCGGGTGCTCCTGGTCGACGACCAGGAGCTCTTCCGACGCGGCGTGACGATGGTCCTCGGGGCCGATGGCGGCTTCGAGATCGAGGACGTCGACGACGGCGACTCCGCGCTGCACCGCATCGCGGAGGAGCCGTTCGACGTCGTCCTGCTCGACGTCCGGATGCCCGGCCGCAGCGGCGTCGAGGTGTGCGCCGCGATCAAGGAGACGTCGCCGACCACCGGCATCATCATGCTCACCGCGAGCGACGACGAGGCCGACCTCTACGAGTCGATCAAGGCCGGCGCGGCGGGCTACCTGCTCAAGGACGGGTCCACGTACGACCAGGTCGCCGAGGCGGTCAAGCTGGTGGCCGCCGGCCAGTCGCTCATCAGCCCCAGCATGGCCACGAAGCTGCTCGACGAGTTCGTGCACATGTCCAAGGGGCCGGCGCCGGCCACCACCCTGACGGCGCGCGAGCTGCAGGTGCTGCGCCTCGTCGCGCACGGCAAGAGCAACCGCGACATCGCCGGCGAGCTGTTCATCAGCGAGAACACGGTCAAGAACCACATCCGCAACATCCTGGAGAAGCTCCAGATGAAGTCGCGGATGGAGGCGGCGATGTACGCCGTCCGCAGCAAGCTCATCGACGACGTGTTGTGACCGCGCGCCTCACGGCGCGACAGGCCCGGCGGATCGCGCTCGCCGCGCAGGGCTTCACGCGCGCGCAGCCGGGTCAGGTCCGCCGCGAGCACGTCGCGCGCGTCGCCCGGCGGCTCGGCTTCTTCCAGATCGACTCGGTCAACGTCCTGCAGCGCGCCCACTACATGCCGCTGTACTCGCGGCTGGGCCCGTACGACACCGACCTGCTGCACCGCGCGGCCGGCCGCGCCCCGCGCCTGCTGTTCGAGTACTGGGCGCACGAGGCGGCCCTGGTGGACGTCGACCTGTGGCCGGCGATGGGCCACCGAATGCGCTCGCGACGCGGCATGTGGGGCGGCCCCGCGCGGGTCGCCGAGGAGCACCCCGAGTTCGTCGAGCGGGTCCGCCGGGAGGTCGCGCTGCTCGGTCCGGTCACGGCCCGCGCCCTCGACGCGCACCTGGGCGGCCCCGAGCGCGAGCGGGACAACTGGGGCTGGAACTGGTCGCGGACCAAGCAGGCGCTGGAGTACCTGTTCCGTGTGGGCGAGGTGACGTCCGCCCGGCGCAACGCCGCGTTCGAGCGCGAGTACGACCTGCCCGAGCGCGTCATCCCGCCCGCCGTCCTGGCGCGCGAGGAGCCCGGCGACGCCGAGGCGCACCTCATCCTGGTCGAGCACGCCGCGCGCGCCCTCGGCGTGGGCACCGCCGCCTGCCTGCGCGACTACTTCCGCATGGCGCCGGCCGAGACGCAGGCCGCGATCGACGGGCTCGTCGCCGACGGCGTCCTCGAGCCCGTGCGGATCGGCGACTGGGACCGCCCCGCCTACCTGCACGCCGAGGCGGTCCGGCCGCGCCGGGTCGAGGCCCGCACGCTGCTGAGCCCGTTCGACCCCCTCGTCTTCGAGCGCACCCGCACCGAGCGGCTCTTCGGCTTCCGCTATCGCATCGAGATCTACGTCCCCGAGGCCCAGCGGGTGCACGGCTACTACGTGCTGCCGTTCCTGCTCGGCGACGCCCTCGTGGCGCGCGTCGACCTCAAGGCCGACCGGCCGGGTCGGCGGCTGCAGGTGCTCGCGGCGTTCGCCGAGGACGGCGCCCCGGACGCCACGGCGGACGAGCTCGCCGCCGAGCTGCGCCGCCTGGCCGGCTGGCTCGGCCTCGACGAGGTGGAGGTCGGCGACCGCGGCGACCTCGCGCCCGCCCTGCGCGCCCGATTCTGAGCCGCGGTCCCGCGATGCGGGCGGCGCAGGCTCGTCACCCGGTGTTCACGCCAGGGGGCCTAGGATGATCGGGTGCCGAAGATCATCGACAAGATCCTGAGCGCTGGCGAGGGCAAGATCCTCAAGCGTCTCGACCGCATCGCCGACCAGGTCAACGCCCTCAGCGATGAGTTCGCGGCCCTGACCGACGAGCAGCTGCGCGCCATGACCGACGAGTTCCGTGAGCGGCTCGACGGCGGCGAGACCCTCGACGACCTGCTGCCCGAGGCGTTCGCCACGGTCCGCGAGGCCGCGACGCGCGTCCTGGGCCAGCGGCACTTCGACGTGCAGATCCTCGGTGGCGCCGCGCTGCACCTGGGCAACATCGCCGAGATGAAGACCGGTGAGGGCAAGACCCTCGTCGCGACCCTGCCGTCGTACCTCAACGCGCTGTCGGGCAAGGGCGTCCACGTCGTCACGGTCAACGACTACCTGGCCAAGTACCAGTCCGAGATGATGGGCCGCGTCCACCACTTCCTCGGCCTCACGGTCGGCGTCGTGGTCGCGGGCCAGACGCCCGCGCAGCGCCGCGAGGCCTACGCCGCGGACATCACGTACGGCACCAACAACGAGTTCGGCTTCGACTACCTGCGCGACAACATGGCCGACTCGCTCGACGAGTGCGTCCAGCGCGGCCACAACTTCGCGATCGTGGACGAGGTCGACTCGATCCTCATCGACGAGGCGCGCACCCCGCTGATCATCTCGGGCCCCACCGAGGACGAGGTCAAGTGGTACGCCGAGTTCGCCCGCATGGTCGACGCGATGCGCATCGACGAGCACTACGAGGTCGACGAGAAGAAGCGCACCGTCGCCGTCACCGAGAAGGCGATCGACGTCGTCGAGGACCAGCTCGGCATCGCGAACCTCTACGACGCGGTCAACACGCCGCTCATCGGCTTCCTGAACAACGCCGTCAAGGCCAAGGAGCTGTTCAAGCGCGACAAGGACTACGTCGTCCTCGACGGCGAGGTGCTGATCGTCGACGAGCACACCGGCCGCCTGCTCGAGGGCCGCCGCTACAACGAGGGCCTGCACCAGGCGATCGAGGCCAAGGAGGGCGTGCGCATCCGCGAGGAGTACCAGACCCTCGCCACGATCACGCTGCAGAACTACTTCCGCCTCTACGACAAGCTCTCGGGCATGACCGGCACGGCCATGACCGAGGCGGCCGAGTTCGACAAGACCTACAAGCTGGGCGTCGTCCCGATCCGCACCAACAAGCCGGTGCAGCGCGTCGACCTGCCCGACCTCGTCTACCGCACTGAGGACGCCAAGTTCAACGCCGTCGTCGACGACATCGCGGAGCGCCACGAGAAGGGCCAGCCGGTCCTGGTCGGCACCACGAGCGTCGCCAAGAGCGAGCGGCTGGCCAAGCAGCTCAAGAAGCGCGGCATCGCGCACGAGGTGCTCAACGCCAAGCAGCACGAGCGCGAGGCCGCGATCGTCGCCCGCGCCGGTCACCGCGGCGCCGTCACGGTCGCCACCAACATGGCCGGCCGCGGCACCGACATCATGCTCGGCGGCAGCGTCGACTTCCTGGCCGACGCCGAGCTGCGCAGCAAGGGCCTCGATCCCGTCGAGACGCCCGAGGAGTACGACGCCGCCTGGCCCGAGACGGTCGAGCGCATCGAGAAGCAGGTGGCCGCCGAGAAGGAGGAGGTCATCGCCGCCGGCGGCCTCGCCGTGATCGGCACCGAGCGCCACGAGTCGCGCCGCATCGACAACCAGCTGCGCGGCCGCTCCGGCCGTCAGGGCGACCCGGGCTCCACGCGCTTCTACCTCTCGCTCGAGGACGACCTGATGCGCCTGTTCAAGGGCGAGTGGGTCAACTGGATCCTGCAGACGATGAAGATCCCCGACGACGTGCCGATCGAGAACAAGCGCGTCACGAAGTCGATCGCGTCGGCGCAGGGCCTGGTCGAGGCGCAGAACTTCGAGACCCGCAAGAACATCCTCAAGTACGACGACGTCATGAGCGCCCAGCGCGAGGTCGTCTACGCGCAGCGCCGCCGCGTGCTCGAGGGCGAGGACCTCGAGCCGCGGATCCGCCAGATGATCGAGGACGTCACGGGCGCCTACGTCACCGCGGCCACCGAGGGCTACCCGACGTCGTGGGAGCTGGACAAGCTCTGGACCGCGCTCGGCACGCTCTACCCGATCTCGCTCGACCACGAGCAGGTCGTCGAGGAGGCCGGCGGTCTCGAGCGCATCGACCAGGCCACGCTGCGCCGCCTCGTCGTCGAGGACGCCCTGGCGGCGTACGACAAGCGCGAGGCCGAGCTGGGCGAGGAGGTCGCCCGTGAGCTCGAGCGCCGCGTGCTGCTGAGCGTGCTCGACCGCAAGTGGCGCGAGCACCTCTACGAGATGGACTACCTGCGCGAGGGCATCGGCCTGCGTGCCTACAGCCAGCGCGACCCGCTGGTCGAGTACCAGCGCGAGGGCTACGACCTGTTCAACGCGATGATGGAGGGCATCTCCGAGGAGACCGTCGGCTTCCTGTTCAACCTCAGCGTCGAGGTCGAGGTCGAGTCCGACGACGCCGACGAGGCGCCGCAGATCATGGCCAAGGGCCTCGAGCCGGACACGACGCCGAAGCAGCTGGCCTACTCCGCCCCGTCGGAGGACGGCTCCGCGATGGCGGTGGGCGACACCCTCGTCGAGGAGGACGAGGACCAGCCCGACGCCAACGAGGTCGCGCGCCAGAACAAGGCCAAGGAGGCCGCTCGCCGCAAGGCGAAGGCCGCGAAGGCCTCGCGCAAGAAGAACCGCTGACGCAGGACACGCACGCAGGGCCCGCCGGGACGTCCCGGCGGGCCCTGTGCGCGTCCTAGGCCCACTCGGCGGCCGTGCACTGCCACGTCGGGCGGCCCTGCGGGTCCCGGCCGCGCTGCAGGCGCACCGCGATCGCGTGCGAGCGGCCCTGGTGCACCATTCGGGCCGCGATCTCGGCGCCCGCCTCGCCCACCATCGCGATGTGCAGCGACACCACGCGGGGGCTGCGCCGCGGACCGGCGAACCGGGCCGTGACGTGCTCCTGGAGCTGCTCGTAGACGCTGCGGCTGAGCCACGGTCCGAGCTGGCGCACGGGGCGCGCGCCCGTGATGACCTCGGCGAGCGCCTGGGTGAACCGCGCGCAGCGGTGGCGCAGCTGGCCGGCGTCGCCGCGCTCGACGGGGACCGGCAGCAGCGGCGGTGACGGTGGGAAGGGCAGCGGCGCCTGGCGCGGAGCGAACGGGTCGGTGGCGAGGGCGGTGGCGGTGATCATGATGCTCCTGGCGGGACGAGGCGCTGGCCGGGCTGGATGAGGTCGGGGTCGGGGCCGATGACGTCGCGGTTCGCGGCGTGCCACCGGACCACCGCGGTGGCGAGGTCGGCGTCGGAGGCGCCGGGGGAGCGGTCCCGCACGATCGACCAGAGGCTCTCGCCGGGGGCGACGACGTGCGCCCGTGGCGGGGACGCCTGGGTGGTCGTGGCCGGGAGCGCCGGGGCGGTCGTGGTGACCGGCAGCTCGGGCAGTGGCAGCCCGTCGAGGGCGCCCACGGGCGCCGGCGATCGCGCATGGGCGGGGGCGACCGTCGCGGCCACCACGCCGCCGACCAGCACGGCGCGCAGCAGCGGAGGACCGAGCCGGGCCGCGGTGCGCGGATCGACGAGCGCCACCAGCAGGCCGAGCGCCCACCAGGCCGCCCACGTGCCCAGGATGCCCAGCAGGGACAGGCGCAGCGCGGCGTCCAGGGTCAGGTCGGACAGGTCGAGCACGAGATCCCCCGATCGCATGGCGTGACGCCCGATGTAGTCATTTGACGTCACCTGACGTTCGATGACGCTCAGCGAACTGCACAAAGCGCTGGGCCGTCAACCCCACGACCACGACCCTGTGCACGACGCGGCCGACCGCCTACCGTGTGGGCATGCGCTGGGACCGACTGTTCGCCGAGCTCGAGTCCGCCACGCTCGACGAGCTCGCCGACGAGCGCGACGCACTCGCGGAGGACCTGCGCGACGAGCAGTGGGCGTCCCTGTCGTGGCGGGACCTGCTGGGCGATCCCCACGTGCGCCTCGACGTGGCGGGCCTCGGAGAGGTCGGCGGCCGCGTCGTCGGGGCCGGCGACGTCATCGTGGTGGAGGACGCGGGCCGCCGGGTCGTCGTGCTGCCGGAGGCCGTGCTCGCGGTGAGCGGCTCCGACGGCCGCGCCGCGAGCGTGCCGGCGCTGTCACGCACGCGTCGTCAGCTGGCGCGGGCGCTGCGCGACGAGGCGGGCCCCGTGCGCGTCGTGCGGACGGACGGCACGGCGGTCGACGGGAGGGTCGTGGCGGTCGGGGCCGACTTCGTCCAGGTGGCCGTGGGGCAGCGGCGGGTCAGTCTGCCGTGGGAGTCGATCGCCGCTCTGGTCGAGCGTTGACCGACTCCTGCGCCAGTGACTGCTCGGCGCGTTCGTACTGGCGCTGGATGTAGTCGTCCAGGGCGCTGGCCTCGATGCGCCACATCTTGCGGCCGCCCACCTGGAAGCCGCGCAGCTCGCCGGACTTGAGCAGGCCCCACACGACGCGGACGTCCACCTTGAGCGTCTCGGCGACGTCGGTCGCGGTGAGGAACTGGTGCTCGGCGGCCATGACGCCCATTCTCACACGCGCCGCCGACGAGGAGTCGCAGGTCACGCCCGGACTGTGGACGAACGGTGGTGGGCTGTCGGCGGCAGGCCGTATGACTGTCCCCATGCATGTCACGGGGGGTGACGCGCCGGCGCCTGCGCCTGCCCGGCGGATCTCGACGTCCAGATGGCGCAATCCTCGACTCGTCCTCGGCGTCGCGCTGGTGCTCGGCTCCGCCGTGCTCGGCGGCTGGCTGCTGGCCACGGCGCGCGGCACGACGGACTACTGGCTCGTGCGCGCCGACGTCCGCGCCGGTGATCCCGTGCAGGCCACGGACCTGTCGGTCGTCGAGGGACGCCTGGACGGCGCCGGCTCGGACGCCCTCATCGCGGTGGCCGAGGGACGCCCCGACGGCGTCTGGGCGCGTGACCTGGCGGCCGGGATGCTGCCCTCCCGGGACGCCGTGACGACCCGGATCGACCGCGGACGCGAGCTGCCGCTGCCCGTCGAGGCCGGCTCCTCGCCGCCGGACCTGTCGCCCGGCGAGCGGGTGGACGTGTGGGCCGGGCCCGGGGACGACGGGGCCGTCGCCGGGCTGTCCGCGCGACGGGTGCTGACGTCGGTCGACGTGCTCTCGGTGTCGCGTCCCGACGGCACGGGGCTGCGCACGGTCGTGGTGGACACCGGCCGCGTCGGGCCTCCCGGCGACGTCGTGGCCGCCTCGCGCGGCCAGCTGACCTTGGTGCGCGTCCCGTGAGCGAGGTCGTGCGCGTCGCGGTCGCGGCGTGCGGAGCCTATTGGGAGGCCGCGGCGCTGGCCGAGATCGAGCGCGACCCGGGACTGAGGCTCGTGCGCCGCTGCGTCGACGTGGCCGACCTGCTGGCCACCGCCGCCACGCACCGGCTCGACGCCGCCCTCCTCGCGGTCGGCGCACCCGGCCTCGACGGGGGCGTCGTGGAGCGGCTGATCGACCTCGGGGTGCGTCCCTGTGCGGTCGAGGCCGACGGGCGGCACCTCGGCATCGAGCACGTCGCGCACCTCGGGCGACTGTCCGACGTCGGCACGACGCCCGTTCCCGCGCGCGAGCGTGGCGGCGAGCCCGGCCGGCTCGTGGCGGTGTGGGGTCCCACGGGGGCACCGGGGCGCAGCAGCCTCGCGGTGTCCGTGGCGGCGGCCGCCGCGGCGCGCGGGCACCGGACGGCGCTCGTGGACGCCGACGCCTACGGCGGCTCGATCAGCCAGCTGCTCGGCGTTCTCGACGAGGTCAGCGGAGTGATGGCCGCGTGCCGCGACGTCAACCGCGGCCATCCCGACGGGATCGCCGGGCACCTGCTCTCGATCGGCCCGGCCTGGCACGTGCTGACGGGCGTCCCGCGTGCCGACATGTGGCACCACCTGCGGCCCGACGCGCTCGAGACCGTGCTGCGGACCCTGCGCCGCGACCACGACCTCGTGGTGGTCGACTGCGGCTTCGGCGTGGACGCGGGTCCCGGCAGCGGGCCGTCGCGCGACCAGGTGACCCGGCGGCTGCTGGACGTCGCCGACGAGGTCCTCGCGGTCGGCCGCGTCGACCCGGTCGGGCTGGCGCGGTTCGTGCGGGCGGTCAGCGACGCCGAGCCCTGGCCTCGCCCGCCGCGCCTTGTCCTGAACGGCTTCCGCGCCTCGCTGGGGTGGACCGAGCGCGAGGTCGCCGCCACGGTGCGCGACCTCACCGGGCACACGCCGTGGGCGTTCCTCCCGCACGACGCGGCGGGGCACGACCTGGCGCTCATGTCGGGGCGTCCGCTGCGCGAGGTCGCTCCCACCTCCGGCTACGTGTCGCGGGTCGAGCGGCTCGCCGCCGACCTGGTGCCGGCCGGATGAGCCGCTGGTCAGTCCAGCAGGTAGCGGCCCCGGCCGATGGTCTCGTAGATCGCGGCGATCTCCGTGCCGAGCTCGATCGCCCCGCCGATGAAGACCGCCACCAGGGCTCCGCGCGCCGCCCACGCGCCGACGCGCCGCGCGTCCGGATGCGCGGCGGCACGCCGGGTCAGCCACCAGCCCAGCGCGAACACCGGAACGAGGAAGAACAGCGGGAACACCCAGGGCGCCAGCCCCACCCAGGCGGCCGGGCTGCACATGAGCCACGAGCCCTCCCGGGTCGCGCCGTCGACCAGCGGTGCCATCACCATGAGGAACAGGCACGGGACCGCGAGCGAGAGCCCGATGGCCGCCCACGTGGGCTCGAGCAGGGTGAAGTCGGGACCGTCCTCGTGGACCATCGTGGCGCCGACCATGACGGTGCCGCCCACGACGGTGCTCAGCCACCGGAACCACGGCGGTCCCAGGGTCAGCCCGCGCAGGCCTACATGGATGCCGGCGCCCAGCACGCCCAGCACCGTGCCGATGAGGAACAGGTTCAGCGTGCCCGACAGCGTGACCTCGCCCATCGGGAAGCCGTCGCTCGTGATGACGCCGTGGTCCTCGCGGTTGAGGTCCGCCAGCAGTCCCATGAAGAGTCGTCCGCCCACGCCGCCGACCAACAGGCCCAGCACGGCACCCACGCAGGACGCGACGGCCAGGCGGCGCGCCGCCGGCAGGACGGCGGGCAGCCAGCCGGCTCTCCGCTGCGTGACGGGGGGACGAACGGTCATCGGGGGGCCTCCAGCTCGTTCGGGGAAGGATGGCATGACTCAGGCCCGCCCGTCGAGGACTGGCGCGCGCGAACCGAGAGCCGGCGATGACGTCGGCTGATACGTTTCTGGGCTACGGTCGTAACCGGACCGCAGCGACGACAGCAAGGCGAGGCATGCAACGACTGAGCCCCCTCGACGCGATGTTCCTCCACCAGGACCATCCCGAGACGCCGCGGCAGGTCGCGTCACTGGCGATCCTCGAGTCCGGCGAGCGGCCCCTCGACTACGACCGCCTCATCCAGGTCATCAACGAGCGCATCGACCTCGTGCCCCGCTACCGCCAGGTGCCCCGCCGGATCCCCGGCGGCATCGGCATGCCGGTCTGGGTCGACGACGACCACTTCGACCTGTCCCTGCACGTGCGGCGCTCGGCGCTGCCGCGACCGGGTGGCCGCGACGCGTTGCACGACCTCGTGGGCCGGCTGATCGCGCGACGGCTCGACCACGCGCGGCCGCTGTGGGAGCTGTACCTCATCGAGGGCCTCGAGGGCGGCGAGCTCGCGCTGCTGTTCAAGTCCCACCAGGCGCTCGTCGACGGCTCGCACACGGTCGACCTCGCCCAGGTGCTGCTCGAGGAGACCCAGCGCGACCGCGAGATCCCGCACGAGGAGTGGACGCCGCGCGCCAGGCCCGGAGCCGTCGACCTGGTGTCCGAGTCCGTGCGCTCCCAGCTGGGCCGCCCGGCCGAGCTGCTGTGGAACGCCGAGTACCAGTGGAACAGGGTCGCGTCCAAGCTGCCCGCCCTCGGCCCCGACCCGACCTCGCACGGTCCGCTCACCACCACGCTGTCCCGGCACCGCCGGTTCACCACGGTCAGTGCTCCGCTCGACGCGTTCCGGCGCGTGCGCGACGAGCACGGCGGCACGATCAACGACGTCATCCTCGCCGTCATCGCCGGCGGCCTGCGCGGCTGGATGCTGACCCGCGCCGAGCCCGTCACGGCCAAGACCAGCTTCCGGGCGCTCGTGCCGATGTCGATCGCGCGTGACGCGTCCGAGGCGAGCGGCCTGCCCACCTCGCTCGGCCCGCTCGTGCGCGGCCTCATGCTGACGCTGCCGGTGGGGGAGGCCAACGCGGTCGTGCGGCTGCACCAGGTCTCGTACGCGCTCAAGGGGCACCGCGAGATGGGCTCGGCCGTCGCGGCCAACAAGCTCAGCAGCCTGCCCGGCTTCGCGACGTCCACGTTCCACGCCGTCGGCGCGCGCGTCGCCGCCGACGAGGCCGGCCGGCCGTACCACCTGGTGATCACCAACGTCCCCGGCCCGCAGGACCCCGTCTACATGGCGGGCCAGCAGCTCAAGGAGATCTTCCCGGCGATCCCGCTCACGGGGCACCGCGCGCTCTCGATCGGCGTCACGTCCTACGACGGGCACGTGTACTTCGGCGTCGTCGCGGACCGCGAGGCCGTGCCCGACGCCGACGTCCTCGCCCAGTGCATCCGGGAGGCGTTGGAGGAGCTCACCGAGACCATCGGGCCCCGGCGCACGCGGGCCCCACGCGGAAGGAAGCGTCCATGATCCGGGTCTACGCGCCGGCCGGAGCCGAGCACCTGCGCTTGCTGGCGGACGACCGCCCGCTCGAGCTCGAGGTCGTCACCGCGGCGTCCGAGGACGAGGAGGACGAGTACGACGCCCTGCTCACGGCGGCCGAGCAGGGAGCCGTCGTCGTCACGGCCGAGGTCGACGCCGAGGCCGCGCCGATCCGGCCGCAGGACGTGCGCTCGTTCCACGTGGACGCGGACGGCAGCGGGGACCTGGCCTGGTACGCACCGCAGGAGCTCGACCAGGTCATCGCGCTGCTCGAGGCGCGCGGCTGAGTCAGCCCCGCCAGTCGTGGTCCGTCCGCGACGTCGAGGCGCGGGAACCGCTCGGCGAGCGCCGACCGAGGCGACCGTGGGGGTGTGGGCGCGCTCGGCGATCCAGCCGGCGACACGCGGATCGCGCTCCACCGCGTCCGTGACGCCGTGGAGCGTAGACGCAGCGAGGACCGCCCCGAGGGGCGGTCCTCACGTGGTCCGGGCGTCAGAGGCGCGTCGTGCCGAACTGCACCTCTTCGCGCAGGGAGGCCGAGATCGCCTTGGCCACCTCGGGCTCGATGCGCTTGCCGATGAGCGGCAGCGAGACCTTCACGTCGCCGTCGAGCGTCATGACGGTCGAGGCCCCGGAGGCGGAGATCGTCGAGGTGCCCTTCATGCGCGCCGGCTGTCCGTGCACGTCCACCGTCACGTCGGCGGTGCGGGCTCCGGAAGCGTCCGCCGGGCCCCACCTCTCGACCTGCGTCACGGTGACCGCGTCGCCGGTGAGCTTCTTGATGAAGTCGGGCATGTCGGACTCCATGGTCCGCTCGATCGTCACGACGGTCGTGTCGCCCTCGGTGGTGACCGAGACGTCGTAGTCGCGCGCGCCCTGGTGGCGGCACGACTCCTCGCGGAACGTCGGGTCGCTCACGAGCGCGAAGACCTGGTCGGGGGAGGCGGGGTACTCGTACCGCTCGGAGAGCTTCACGCGTTCTCCTCCTCGGTGGGGGTGCTGGCGGCCGAGCCGAGGCCCTTGAGCTCGGCGAGCCGGGCCTCGATCTCGAGCTGGCCCGAGTCTGCCTCGAGCTCGGCGAACTGCGCGTCGAGGCTGGAGGAGGCGAGCTCCTGCTGACCCACGACGTTCGCCTCGAGGCGGCGGACGCGGTCCTCGTAGCGGCTGAGCTCGCTCGTGGGATCGAGGATGTCGATCGACTTGATCGCGTCGTTGACCTGCGACTGCGCCTCGGCGGTGCGGTGGCGGGCCACCAGCTCGTCGCGCTTGGACTGCAGCTCGGTGAGCTTGCCGCGCATGCCGACCAGGCCGGTCTTGAGCTTCTCGACGACCTCGCTCTGCTGGGCGATCATCGGGGCGGCGGCCTTGGCCTCGTTCTCGGCCTGGATCTGCTTGCCGAGGGCGACCTTGGCGAGCTGGTCGTAGCGGTCGGCCTCGCCGGGCTGGCCCGCGGCGCGCAGCTGGTCGGCCCTGCTGGAGGCCGCGAGCGCCTTGGCGCCCCACTCCTTCGCGGCGGCGACGTCCTCGGCGTGGTCGGCCTCGGCCAGGCGCAGGTTGCCGATCGTCTGGGCGACGGCCTGCTCGGCCTCGGCGATCGAGTTCGTGTAGTCGCGCACCATCTGGTCGAGCATCTTCTGCGGGTCCTCGGCCTTGTCGAGCAGCGCGTTGACGTTCGCCTTCGTCAGCTGGGCGATGCGTCCGAGGATGGACTGTTTCTGTGCCATGTTCTTTCCTCTGCAGATCGGCGACCGTGGTGCGGCCCTCACCCGCTCGATCATGGTCCACCCCGCAAAGGGGTCGCAACTCACGGGGGAGAGGGCAAAACGACAGCGGTGTCATTAGCACAGACCAACCTTCAAGTTCGGGTTTAAGTTCACATCGGCGTGTCGCTCGCGTACGATGCGACCCATGCGTCGTTTGGGACTGGTGGGATTCGTCTGCCTGATCACCCTCGCCGGTCTCACCGCCGTGGGTGCTCCGGCGCAGGCGTTCTCGGTGATCTGCACCGGCAAGACCAAGACCCAGGTCGCGAAGTGCGACACCTCCGGCTACGCCGCCGTGATGGACAAGATGCACTGGCGCATGTACGGCGGGCACAACTGCACGAACTACGCCGCCTACCGGATGCAGAGGGCCGGAGTCCCCGAGCCGCGCATCCTCATGGGCAACGCCCGCGACTGGCACACGAACGCCAAGAAGCTCGGCTACGCCGTCGACTCCCGGCCCGCCGTCGGCGCGATCGCGCAGTGGTCGAAGGCCGCCAGTCACGTCGCGTACGTCGAGGAGGTCGGCAGCGGCTACCTCGTCCTGTCCGAGGACAGCTACACCTCCAAGACGTACCGCCGGTACAAGGTCAACACGGGCGCCTCCTGGTACCCCGAGCGCTTCATCCACTTCAAGGACGTCGCGTCGCCGGACGCCGCGCCGACCCCGCCGCCCGCACAGCCGGCCAAGGCGCGAGCCACCGTCACCGTGACCGGCCCCGCGAAGGTCAGCACGCGCATCGCGCCGACCGTGACGGTCAAGGTCGCCACCTCCGACGGCGCCGTGCCGTCCGGCCAGCTGCGCATCCGCCGCGGCGGGGTGACCGTCAAGTCCGTGTACCTGACCGCCGCGAAGCGCGGCACCGCGACCGTGGCCATCCCGCGGATGAAGCTGGGGAAGCAGTGGATCTCGGCCGTGTTCGAGGGCAGCTCGACCGTCCTCGCCGGGACGAGCCCCACGATCAAGGTCACCGTCACCAAGCCACCCAAGGTCGTGTCGTCCACGACCACCGTGTCGCCGCCGGCCACGCTCGACCACGGCCAGCGCCCCACCGTCCCCGTCGTCGTGAAGTCGGCCGACGGCCGCTCCATGACGAACAAGGTCTCGGTCTACGTCGACGGGAAGCTCGTCGCCGCGCCGAAGGTCACGGCCCGGAACAAGGGACGCGTGAGCGTGCGCCTGCCGGCCCTGCTGCCGGGCAGCCACACGATCCGCGCGACGTACTGGGGCAGCAAGCCCGTCAAGCGCTCGCTGTCGAAGACCGCCCGGTTCACCGTCGTGGAGCCCACGAGCGTCACCGCGACCGTGCCGGCGCCCACCGTCCGCATGACGGAGGCCAGCGTCAGGGCGACGGTGAGCACGCCTCGTGGCGTCGCCCCGACGGCCGGCCGCGTGGACGTGCTGGTCGACGGGGTCAAGGCCGCCTCGGCGACGCTGACCGCCGCCAACCGCGGCACCGTGACGATCCCGCTGACGGGCCTGGAGCCCGGCACGCGCCGGATCGCGGTCGCCTACGCCGGCACCGCGGCGCAGAAGCCGTCCACCGGCCCCGAGCAGACCGTCACGGTCACGGAGGGGACGGTCACCGGACTCGCGGTTCCCGCCTCCGTGAAGTCCAGTGCGCGGGCGCGCATCACCGTCTCGGTCCTCACGAGCCGCAAGGCACCCGTCACGACCGGATCGGTGCGCATCCTCGACGGCTCGAAGGTCGTCGCGACGCGCGCCCTGACGGCCGCGGACAACGGCAAGGTCGTCATCGAGCTGCCCCGCCTGGCCGCCGGGACGCACCAGCTGACGGCGTCGTTCGGCGGCGCGGGCGTGCTGGAGCCGTCCGCCAGCGTCGTGCGCGCGCTGAAGGTCACCTCCTAGGCGGTTCGGGGCACGCGGCGAGACACGTAGGCTGGGGGGCATGCCTGTGGACTCCGTGTATCCCCGCCTCGAGCCCCTGCTGGCGGGCGTCTCGAAGCCGATCCAGTACATCGGCGGCGAGCTCAACTCGACCGTCAAGGACTGGGACGAGGCCGACGTCCGGTGGGCCCTCATGTACCCCGACGCGTACGAGGTCGGCCTGCCCAACCAGGGCGTCCAGATCCTCTACGAGGTCCTCAACGAGCGCGACGGCATCCTCGCCGAGCGCACGTACGCGGTCATGCCCGACATGGAGGCCGTCCTGCGTGAGCACGGCATCCCGCAGTTCACGGTCGACGCGCACCGTCCCGTCGGCGCCTTCGACCTGTTCGGCCTGAGCTTCTCGACCGAGCTCGGCTACACGAACATGCTCACCGCGCTCGACCTGGCGGGCATCCCGCTGCACGCCGTCGACCGCGACGACACGCACCCGATCGTCCTCGCCGGCGGCCACAGCGCGTTCAACCCCGAGCCGATCGCCGACTTCGTCGACGCCGCCGTGATGGGCGACGGCGAGGAGGTCGTGCTCGCGATCAGCGAGGTCGTGCGCGAGTGGAAGGCCGAGGGCCGTCCCGGCGGACGCGACGAGGTGCTCGCGCGGCTGGCCGCGTCCGGCGGCGTCTACGTCCCCAAGTTCTACGACGTGACGTACCGCCCCGACGGCCAGATCGCGGCCGTCACGCCGAACCGACCCGGCGTCCCGCAGCGCGTCGCGAAGCACACGCTCATGGACCTCGACAGCTGGCCGTACCCGAAGAAGCCGCTCGTGCCGCTGGCCGAGACCGTCCACGAGCGCTTCAGCGTCGAGATCTTCCGCGGCTGCACGCGCGGCTGCCGCTTCTGCCAGGCGGGGATGATCACGCGCCCCGTCCGCGAGCGCTCGATCCAGACGATCGGCCAGATGGTCGACAACGGCCTCAAGCAGTCCGGCTTCGAGGAGGTCGGCCTGCTGAGCCTGTCCAGCGCCGACCACTCCGAGATCGGCGAGGTCGCCAAGCAGCTCGGCGACCGGTACGAGGGCACCAACACCTCGCTGTCGCTGCCCTCGACGCGCGTCGACGCCTTCAACATCACCCTGGCCAACGAGTTCAGCCGCAACGGCCGCCGCTCGGGCCTGACGTTCGCCCCCGAGGGCGGCAGCGACCGCATGCGCAAGGTCATCAACAAGATGGTCAGCGAGGACGACCTCATCCGCACCGTCGCCGCCGCGTTCTCGCACGGCTGGCGCCAGGTGAAGCTCTACTTCATGTGCGGCCTGCCCACCGAGACCGACGAGGACGTCCTGCAGATCGGCGAGCTGGCCAAGCGCGTCATCGACACGGGCCGCGAGGTCTCGGGCCGCCGTGACATCCGCTGCACCGTCTCGATCGGCGGCTTCGTGCCCAAGCCGCACACGCCGTTCCAGTGGGCCTCGCAGCTCGACCACGAGACCACCGACGAGCGCCTGCGCAAGCTGCGCGCCTCGGTCCAGTCCGACAAGCGCTACGGCCGCGCCATCGGCTTCCGCTACCACGACGGCAAGCCCGGCATCGTCGAGGGACTGCTGTCGCGAGGCGACCGTCGCGTCGGCGGCGTCATCGAGGCCGTGTGGCGCGACGGCGGCCGCTTCGACGGCTGGAGCGAGCACTTCAGCTACGACCGCTGGGCGCAGAAGTCGGCCGAGGTGCTCGAGCCGCAGGGCGTCGACCTCGACTGGTTCACCACGCGCGAGCGCGACCACGACGAGGTCCTGCCGTGGGACCACATGGACTCCGGCCTGGACCGCGAGTGGCTGTGGGAGGACTGGCAGGACGCCGTCGATCCCGAGGGCGCCGTCGAGGTCGAGGACTGCCGCTGGACCCCGTGCTTCGACTGCGGCGTGTGCCCGCAGATGGACCTCGACATCCAGATCGGCCCCACGGGCAAGAAGCTCCTGCCCCTGTCGGTGGTCTGACGTGGCGCGCATCGAGCGGTCCACCGCCCTCGCGCTCGCGACCGGCGCGGCCTCGGTCGTCCCGCTGTGGCGCGCGCCCCGCGCGGTCCGGGCGGCGGTCGTCGCCGGCGCCGGGATCGCGGCGGGCGCCGCGACGTTCGTGGGCGCCCGCGTGCCCGAGGCCTTCGGCGGCTCGCACGATCCCGTGCCCGTCCGGCCTGCGGCCGCGGTCGCCGTCGCGGCGGGCGGCCTGATGGCGGCGGCGACGGTCGCGGGCATCGCCCTCGACCGGTCGGGCGAGCGCCTGCTCGTGCGCCGCGGCGTCCGTCACCCGCGGCTCGTCCTCGGCGTCGCCGGGGCGGCCCTGTCCTGGCTCGCCGACGCGGCGGAGCGGCGCGGCGCCTAGCGGCGCAGCGTGTCCTCGAGCGTGGCCGGCCGGCTGATCACCGCGCCGGCGATCGCGATGACCGCCGAGGAGCAGATGAGCGCGATGAGGGCCGGGGTCCACGACCCCGTCGCGTCGTGCAGCGCCCCGACGCCGAACGGCCCGAGCCCGGCCAGCAGGTAGCCGGCGCCCTGTGTCACGAGCGAGAGCGCGGTCGTCGCGGCGGGCGTCCGCGTGCGGCGGCCGATCATCGCGAGGGTCCACGTGAACGCGGCGCCGCCGATGCCCAGCAGCACCGACCACAGGACGGGCTGTCCCGCGGGGGCGAGCAGCAGTCCCAGCCAGCCGGCCGAGCTCACGAGGCCGAAGGCGATGGGCAGGATCGGCCGGTCGCCCGTGCGCGTCATGAGCCACGGCAGGGCGAGCGTGAGGGGGATGCCGACGCCGGCCACGAGGCCGAGCAGGACGCCGGCCTGCTCCTGGCTCACGCCGCCGTCGACGAGGATCTCGGTGTACCAGCCGAACTGCACGTACGCGGCGGCGGACTGCGCGCCGAAGCACAGGACCATGGCCCACGTCAGCCGCGACCGGACGACCTGCGCGAGCGGGAGGCGGTCGCCTCCCGACGGGTCGGTGTGGACGTCGTGCCCCAGCAGCGTGAGCCAGGGCAGGGCCGTGACGACGGCGAGCGCGGCCCAGGCCGCCAGCCCCGGCCGCCAGCCGCCGAGGGCGTCGCCGAGCGGCACCGTGGTGGCCGACGAGAGGGTGGCGCCGGCCATCAGGGCCGCGCCGTAGAGCGCGCTGATCAGCGGCACGCGGTCGGGGAAGTGCAGCTTGGCCAGCGGCGGCAGGATGACGTTGCCGACCGCCGCGCCGGCCAGGCCGATCGCCGTGGCCACGAGGAACAGGCCCGTGCCGTGCGCGAAGGTGCGCAGGACCAGCCCGAACGTCAGCACGCCGAGCAGGGCCACGGTCGTGAGGTGCAGGCCGAGCCGGCGCACGATGCCGCCCGAGCCGAAGCCGACGACGGCGAAGCACAGCACGGGCAGCGTGGTCAGCACGCCGGCCGTCGTGGACGACATGTCGAGCTCGCTGCGCACGGCCGGCAGCACGGCGCCCAGGCTCGCGACGATGACGCGCAGGTTGAGTGCGAGCAGGACGATCGCGGCGCCGACGAGCCACCGCCCGCGCGGCGAGGGGACGGTGGCGTCGGTCTCGGAGGGCACGCTCCATCCACTCACATCGGTCACGCGCGTCCCTCCGGGGGTCGGCAGGTCAGCGCGGCGTCGCGAAGTTCTGGACCCAGTAGACCTGGTAGGTCGAGGCCGTGTTGGTCGCCTTGCCGACACCCAGCTCGGTGTAGGTCCCGTTCATGATGTTGCGGCAGTGCCCGGGGCTGGCGAGCCATCCGTCCATGACCTCGGCGGCCGTGCGCTGGCCGGCGGCGATGTTCTCGCCCACGGCGCTCCACGCGTAGCCCTGACGGGTGACGCGGTCGGCGACGGAGGAGTCGTCCCGGCCGGTGTGGCTGAAGTAGTCGGCGGCGGCCATGTCGGTGGCGTGGCCCTGGGCGGCGGCGTTGAGGCGCGAGTCCAGGGTCAGGGGCCTCACGGCGCGGTACGTGCTCGAGCCGCAGGTGCGCGAGGTCGAGCGCGCCCGGTTCACCAGGGCGAGGATCTCGTTCGCGGTGGCCGACGTGGTCGCGGGCGCGCTCACCGCGACGCGCTTGACCTTGGTGACCGCGCCCTTGCGCGTGCCGGTGGCCTTGACGTGGACGCGCACCCGGTGCGTCGTGCCGGCGGAGCCCGCGCTCAGGCGCAGGACGGCGTTGCCGTACTTCGACGAGCGGACCTGCGTGGCGTTGATCCAGCGGCCGCCGGCGTAGCGCTGCAGCACGACGGTGCGCTTCGCGCTGGCGCGGCCGCCGCTGGTGACCTTGACGACGAACCGGACGGTGCTCCCGGCGGTCGCGTTCTGCGTGGTGGTGCTCCATCCCCGGGCCTGGGTCGAGGTCTTCGAGGCGGCCTGCGCCGGCGCGGAGCCGACCGCGACCGCGGCGGCCGTGAGCAGGACGAACAGGGCGCGCATCGGGCGGAGTGTGGTGGATCGAGTGTGAGTCATGAAAGACCCCCTTTCACTCAGATCACAACGGTAACAGGGGTCACCGCGGCCTCGCAGGCGTCGACGTAGGCTGGACCGGTGACGACAGACGGCAGCACGACGCTCGAGGGCACCCCGAACCCCGAGGCGCCCAACCCCCAGTTGCCCATCGTGCAGAAGCTGCGCATCCGCTACGCCAAGCGCGGCCGCATGCGGTTCACGAGTCACCGGGACTTCGGCCGCGCGTTCGAGCGGGCGATCCGCCGCGCCGCCCTGCCGATCGGCTACTCCTCGGGCTACACGCCGCACCCCAAGATCTCGTACGCCGGCGCCTCGCCCACGGGGGCCGCGAGCGAGGCGGAGTTCCTCGAGATCGGCCTGACCCGCCCGATGGAGCCGGCCGACGTCCGCGCCGCGCTGGACGTGGCGCTCCCGCCCGGCCTCGACGTCGTCGACGTGGTCGTGTCGCCCGGCGGCGCGCTGGCCGACCTGCTGCAGGCGAGCCGCTGGCTGATCGAGCTGCCCGAGGTCTCCCGTGAGGCCGCGCAGGCCTCGGTCGAGACGTTCCTGGCCCGCGAGGAGGTGCTGGTCGAGCGCATGACGAAGCGCGGCCTGCGCACCTTCGACTGCCGCGCCGCCGTGGTGCGGCTCGACGTCGACGAGCAGGCCGGATCGGACGGGTGTGCGATACTGGACCTGGTCGTACGCCATGACACCCCGTCGGTACGACCGGACGACGTGATCTCCGGACTGCGCACCCTGTGCGGCCTGCCGATCGAGAAGGCGCCCCTGGCGACCCGCTCGGACCAAGGGCCGCTGGATGAGCGGACCGGTGTGGTCGGCGATCCACTCGCCTCCGACCGCGACGCACCCTGACGGGTGCTGACCGCGGCGGGTCGGGCGGCTCGCCACGTGACAGGCCGAAGCGGCGTCCTGCAGACAGACTTGAGGTCCTGCGGGACCGTTGACCAGCCCGGTTGATGGCTGTGCCGTCGCCGGGCGAAGGAGAGCACATGCTCGATCCGCACGACACGCCCGACGCGCCCGAGACGCCGGATGCCGAGGAGTCGCCCGACGCGACCTCCGAGACTCCCGCCCCCGAGGCCACCACCACCGTCACCACCACCCGCACGCGCCGCCGCGCCGCGGGACGTCCCGCCGGTCCGCCGGCCGCGGTCTTCGCACCGCCGGTCGAGGAGTCCGAGGAGGACGAGGAGGAGGACGTCCAGCCCGAGCCAGAGGCGCGCAAGGCCGCCCCGGCCGCGTTCTCGCTGGGCGCAATGTTCCAGGCACCGCCCGCCGAGCTGGCGCCGCCCCGCCCCCAGCGCGTCGAGGACGACGCCGACGCGGACGACACCGACGACGACTCGTCCGAGGACGAGGGCAACGAGGGCGGCCGCCGTCGCCGCCGCCGCGGTGGCCGTCGCCGCCGCAAGAGCGACCAGGACGCCGCCGCCGAGGACGACGAGTCCGGCTCCGACGACGAGGGCAAGGACGAGTCCGCCGAGTCCGGCGACGACGACCAGCCCACGTCCGGCTCCACCCGCCGCCGTCGCCGCCGCGCCCGCGCAGGGGAGGGCGCCGAGGGCTCGCCCGACGACCCCGAGAACACCGTCGTCAAGGTCCGCGAGGGCCGTACCGCCGAGGACGAGATCACCGGCGTCACCGGCTCCACGCGCCTCGAGGCCAAGAAGCAGCGCCGCCGCGAGGGCCGCGAGGCCGGCCGCCGCCGCGCCCCCATCGTCAGCGAGGCCGAGTTCCTGGCCCGCCGCGAGGCCGTCGAGCGCGAGATGGTCGTGCGCCAGCAGGACGACTACACGCAGATCGCCGTGCTCGAGGACAACGTCCTGGTCGAGCACTACGTCGCCCGCGAGTCGCAGACCTCGCTCATCGGCAACGTCTACCTGGGCAAGGTCCAGAACGTGCTGCCGAGCATGGAGGCCGCGTTCGTCGACATCGGCGCGGGCCGCAACGCGGTCATCTACGCCGGCGAGGTCGACTGGTCCAACGTCCAGAACGGCAAGCAGCGCAAGATCGAGGATGCGCTCCAGCCCGGCCAGACCGTGCTCGTGCAGGTCTCGAAGGACCCGATCGGCCAGAAGGGCGCGCGCCTGACCAGCCAGATCAGCCTGCCCGGCCGCTTCCTGGTCTACGTCCCCGGCGGCGGCAGCAACGGCATCAGCCGCAAGCTCCCCGAGAACGAGCGCGCCCGCCTCAAGGGGCTGCTGAAGGAGGCGCTGCCCGAGAGCGCCGGCGTGATCGTCCGCACGGCCGCCGAGGGCGCCACCGAGGAGCAGCTGCAGCGCGACATCGCCGCCCTGTCCGCCCGCTGGGAGGACATCGAGCGCAAGGTCGCCTCGGGCAAGGCCCCGCAGCTGCTGTACTCCGAGCCCGACCTCATGATCAAGGTCATCCGCGACCTGTTCAACGAGGACTTCACCAAGATGACGGTCCAGGGCGACGAGGTCTGGGACATGGTCTCGGCCTACATCTCGCACGTGGCGCCGGACCTCGAGGAGCGCGTCCACCGCTGGGAGGGCGAGAACGACATCTTCGCCGAGCGCCGCCTCGACGAGCAGATCCACAAGGCGCTCGACCGCAAGGTGCACCTGCCGTCCGGCGGCTCGCTGGTCATCGACCGCACCGAGGCCATGGTCGTCGTCGACGTCAACACGGGCCGCTTCACCGGCTCGGGCGGCAACCTCGAGGAGACCGTCACCAAGAACAACCTCGAGGCGGCCGAGGAGATCGTGCGCCAGCTGCGGCTGCGCGACCTCGGCGGCATCATCGTCATCGACTTCATCGACATGGTCCTCGAGAGCAACCGCGACCTCGTGCTGCGCCGCCTCGTCGAGTGCCTGGGCCGCGACCGCACGCGCCACCAGGTCGCCGAGGTCACCTCGCTCGGCCTGGTCCAGATGACGCGCAAGCGCATCGGCACGGGCCTGCTGGAGTCGTTCAGCCACGAGTGCGCCGAGTGCCACGGCCGCGGCGTCATCATCGAGGACGCGCCGGTCGAGCCCAAGAAGGACGAGGGCCAGCGTCGCGGTCGCCGCGGCGGCCGTGGCAACAAGGGCGGCAACGGCGGCTCGAACGGCAACGGCGGCTCGAACGGCAACCGCCAGCAGCGCCAGGGCAAGGCCGACGAGGGCCGGTCCGAGGAGCCGAAGGGCGAGCCGTCCCAGGCCGAGCAGCCGAAGGAGCAGGACGCCCCGCAGGCCGAGCCGGCACCGGCGAAGCAGGACGACCAGGCACCCGTTTTGACCGACGATGGTGCGCCCGAGTAACATGGAGAGTCGGTGCGCACTGCGCGCCGCTATGACTTTTTTCAGTTCGAAGTGAGGAATCCCGTGGTGTACGCAATCGTGCGCAATGGCGGCGGCCAGGCCAAGGTCGCGGTCGGCGACGTCATCTCCATCGACCAGCTGCAGGCGGCCGAGGGCGACACCGTCCAGCTCCCCGCCGTGATGCTCGTCGACGGCGACCAGGTCACGTCGGGCGCCGACGCGACCAACGTCAAGGTCGACGCCGAGGTCGTGGGAGCCGCCAAGGGCCCCAAGATCATCATCCAGAAGTACAAGAACAAGACCGGTTACAAGAAGCGCCAGGGTCACCGCCAGAAGTACACCCAGGTCAAGATCACCGGAATCTCCAAGTAAGGGACTGACGACATGGCACACAAGAAGGGCGCAGCCTCCACCAAGAACGGTCGCGACTCCAACGCCCAGCGCCTCGGCGTCAAGCGTTTCGGCGGCCAGCTGGTCAACGCCGGCGAGATCATCGTCCGCCAGCGTGGCACCCACTTCCACCCCGGCTCCAACGTGGGCCGCGGCGGCGACGACACGCTGTTCGCGCTGTCGGCCGGCGCCGTCGAGTTCGGCACCAAGCGTGGCCGCCGCGTCGTGAACATCGTTCCGGAGCAGTGACGCGCAGATCTTCCTGAAAGGGGCGGTCCGCTTGATGCGGACTGCCCTTTTCTCATTCCCCCACCCGGTAGTCAGGAGACACCATGGCGATCCCCTCCTTCGTTGACCAGGTGACCCTGCACGTCTCGGGCGGCAACGGCGGTCACGGCGTGGCCTCGGTCCACCGCGAGAAGTTCAAGCCCCTCGGCGGCCCCGACGGCGGCAACGGCGGTCACGGCGGCGACGTCATCCTCGTCGTCGACACCGACGTCACCACCCTGATCGACTACCACCACGAGCCGCACCGCAAGGCCACCAACGGCGCGCCCGGCGCCGGCTCGAACCGCAACGGTGCCAACGGCCAGGACCTCGTGCTGCGCGTGCCCGACGGCACGGTGGTTCGCGACCAGAGCGGCGAGGTCCTCGCCGACCTCGTGGGCGCCGGCACCGAGCTGGTCATCGCGGCCGGCGGCCGCGGCGGGCTGGGCAACGCGGCGCTGGCCTCGTCCAAGCGCAAGGCCCCCGGCTTCGCGCTCAAGGGAGAGCCCGGCGAGGAGCGCACGGTCACGCTCGAGCTCAAGGTCGTCGCCGACATCGGCCTCATCGGCTTCCCCTCGGCGGGCAAGTCCAGCCTCATCGCGGCGCTGTCGCGCGCCCGTCCCAAGATCGCGGACTACCCGTTCACGACGCTCGTGCCGAACCTCGGCGTCGTCACGGCCGGCTCCACCACGTTCACGGTGGCCGACGTGCCGGGCCTCATCGAGGGCGCCAGCGAGGGCCGTGGCCTCGGCCACGACTTCCTGCGCCACGTCGAGCGCTGCGCCGCGCTGGTGCACGTGATCGACTGCGCCACGGTCGAGCCCGGCCGCGACCCGCTGACCGACCTCGACATCATCGAGGCCGAGCTGGCCCGCTACGGCGAGTACGCCGGCGTCGACCTGTCCGACCGGCCCCGCCTCGTCGCCCTCAACAAGACCGACGTGCCCGACGCCGCCCAGATCGCCGAGTTCGTCATCGGCGAGCTGCGCGAGCGCGGCCTGCGCGTCTTCGAGGTCTCCGCGGCCAGCCACGCGGGCCTGCGCGAGCTGTCCTTCGCGATGGCCGAGATCGTCGCCGCCCAGCGCGCCGCGGCGCCCAAGCAGGAGGCGACGCGCATCGTGCTGCGCCCGCCGGCTCCCTCGGGCGTCGGCCGCGAGTTCGAGGTCCAGCACATCGAGGGCCGCTGGCACGTCACGGGCGAGAAGGTCGCCCGCTGGGTCCGCCAGACCGACTTCAGCAACGACGAGGCCGTGGGCTTCCTCGCCGACCGGCTCAACCGCCTGGGCGTCGAGGACGAGCTGCTCAAGCTGGGCGCGGAGGCCGGCGACGACGTCGTCATCGGCGCCGAGAGCGACGCGGTCCTGTTCGACTTCGACCCGACCATCACCGCCGGTGCCGAGGTGCTCGGCCGCCGCGGCGAGGACCTGCGCCTCGACCAGAGCGATCGCCGCACCAACAAGGAGCGCCGCGCGCTGCTCGCCGCCCGCCGGGCGTGGGAGCTGGAGGCCGCCGCCGCGCGCGCCGAGGGCCGCGAGCCCGAGCCGTTCGTGTGGGACCTCGACGAGGAGTACCCCGGCGACGACGAGGTGGCGGACGAGGTGCCCGAGGACGAGCGATGAGGGTCGTCATCAAGGTCGGCTCGTCCTCGCTGACCACGCCCGACGGCCACCTCGACCCCGACCGGATCGGCACGGTCGTCGACGCGGTCGTGTCCGTGCGAGCGCGCGGCGACGAGGCGGTCCTGGTCAGCTCCGGCGCGATCGCCGCGGGCATCGGCCCGCTGGGCCTGGCCCGCCGCCCGCGTGACCTGCCCACGCAGCAGGCGGCCGCCGCCGTGGGCCAGCGCGCGCTCATCGCGCACTACTCCGAGGCGTTCGCCGACGCCGGCCTGGTCGTCGGGCAGGTGCTGCTCACGGTCGACGACGTCAGCCGGCGCAGCCACTACCGCAACGCGCAGCAGACCTTCGCGAAGCTGCTCGAGCTCGGTGCCGTGCCGGTCGTCAACGAGAACGACACGGTGGCGACCTCCGAGATCCGGTTCGGCGACAACGACCGGCTGGCCGCGCTCGTCGCGCATCTCGTGCACGCCGACCAGCTCTTCCTGCTCTCCGACGTCGACGGCCTCTACACGGGTCACCCGGACATGCCCGGCTCGCAGCTGATCCGGACGGTGCGCTCGGACGCCGACCTCACCGGCGTCGACGTGGCGCGCGTCGGGTCGGCGGTCGGCACGGGCGGCATGGTGACCAAGATCGATGCGGCACGCATCGCCACCGCGGCGGGCATCCCCGTCCGCCTCACCTCGACCGAGCGCGCCCTCGCGGCCGTCGCGGGGGAGTCCGTCGGCACGCTGTTCCTGGCCACCGGCAAGCGCCGGGCCGCGCGCCTCATGTGGCTCGCGCACGCCAGCGACACGCAGGGCCGGCTGGTCCTCGACGCGGGCGCGCGGCGGGCCGTCGTCGAGCGTGGCGCCTCGCTGCTCGCCGCGGGTGTCGTGTCCGTCGAGGGCGACTTCTCGGCCGGGGACCCGGTCGACGTCCTCGGCCCCGACCGCGACGTCATCGCGCGCGGACTCGTGAACTTCGACAGCGCCGAGCTGCCCGCCATGCTGGGCCGCTCCACGGCCGAGATCGTCGAGGCGCTCGGTCCGGATCACGAGCGCGAGGTCATCCACCGCGACGACCTGATCCTGCTGTCCTGAATCAGGCGGCTCCTGCCGCGGCTCGTCGCCAGTGACACGGTCGAGTCACGGGAGGTGGGGCCGATGTCCGCACCGGAGACCGGCCAGGTCGTCCTGGAGCTGCGGGTCCACGGGGTCCGCGGCACGCCGACCGCCTCCATGCTCGGCGTCGACCCCGACCGCGTGGACCAGGTCGCCGGGGACCGGCTGACCGGCTTCTACCGGATCGCGGACGGGGCCGACCCGCCGCTGCGGACGCTGCCGCCCGGCATGGCGCTCGAGGCGTACTCGTGGGGCGAGCTGACCTCGGGCGTGCGGGGCCTGTGGGGCTGGATCACCCGCGTGCTGTGGCTCGCGCTGCTGCCGTTCGCGCTGGTCAACCTCGCGTTCTGGGCGCGGACCCAGGTCGGTGAGAACTCGGGCCAGGCACGCTGGGGGCTGCGAGCGGTCCGGCTCAGCGGACTGCTGCTGACGGTGATCGCCGTGCTGACGATGTGCTTCGTGTCGATCGACCTCGTCGCGTGGCAGTGCTACCGCGCGAACGCGATCGCGTGCCCCGTCCTGCCCGACTGGCTCGACGTCGTCGCATCGCTGCGGGCCGGCCAGCGGATCGCCCTGCTCTCGCTCGTGCCGCTCGCGCTGGTGGCGCTGCTCGTGGCGCTCACCCGCCAGAGCCTGGCCCGGTACGAGGCCACGCCGGACGCGCCGGAGCAGGTGCTGCGCGACGCCAACCGGGACCGGTGCGCGAGCAACGTCCTCGAGCACCCCCGGATGTGGCAGGGCGAGCAGCGCACCCGCCACCTGCTGTACCTGCACGTCGCGGCGGCCCTGTGCACGATCGTCCTCGTCAGCGGCGTCCACCTGCTGGCGAGGGACGCGACCGGGATCCTGTGGGTGACGACGCTGGCGGCGGCCGTCGTGATGGTCGCGGTCGTCGGCCGGACGCTCACGGTCGATCCCGAGGACCTGGAGTTCCGCGACGTGTGGCGCCTGCACGTCGGCACGGACGTGCGCGAGGTCGGGCGCGACGAGCCGCACCTGCTCGCCCGCCCGGGCGAGGCGCTGCGGCGGCTCCGTCTCAAGGAACTCGCATGGGTCTGCGCCGGCATCGTGGCCCTGCACCTGGCGTTCCTGTGGGGTGTCCGGCTGCCGGCGCCGGCGACGTCGGCGCAGGTCGCCGCGGACGAGATGTCCTGGTACGGCGAGAACGTCTGGTTCATCAGCCTCTTCGTGGCCCTCACGATCGTGCACGTCATCGTCTTCGTCGGCGGGCGGGTCCGCCTGCTCGGGACGCTGGCGGTGGTCGCGGGGATGCTGGTGATCGTCGCCCTGCGCTGGGTCGTGCCGACGTGGGTGCTCGCGATGCTGGCCGCGGCGGCCGTCGCGGCGCTCGGGGTCTTCCACTGGCGGCGGTCCCGGCAGGAGGAGTACCGCGCGTTCGCGTGGGGTGGGGCGGGGGCGTCCGTGCTGCTCGGCGGCGCCACGATGGTCGCCCTGCTCTTCACGTCCGCCGCGTCCGTGGGTGCCGCGAACTACCTCAACGGCAGCTCGCAGTCCGTCGCTGACCTCATCACGGTCCGCAACGAGCGGTCGCCGCTCTCGGCGCAGTGGGAGGCGGACCCGCTGACCCTGGCCGGGGACGTCGTGCTCGAGGGGGCGCGCGTCGTGCGTCACGACCGCGGCGTGCTCGTCACGGACGGGACGGTGCGCACCGAGGCGCTGACGCGACGCAGCAAGGCGCCGAACGAGCGCGACTCCTCCTATTCGCTCGCCACGTCGATGGTGCGCGAGGCGACGCTGGTCCTGCCGCGGGGGACGAGGTCCGTGCGCCTCGTCTCGTCGTGCTTCAGCACGCGGCTGACGGACCGGGACGAGATCTGCACGGGCGAGTCGCGGGGGTTCCGGACCGCCGGCGCGCTCGACGTCCGGGCCACGTGCCCGGTCGGCGGCGAGCGAGTGCGCTGCCTCACCGTCGACGCGGCCCACGGCCGGGTCGAGCTCGAGGTCGCCGACCCGCCGCAGACCCCGCTCGTGGTGCCGCAGATCCTCGTGTGGACCCCACTGGTGCAGTCGACCCTGCTCGTGCTGGGGGCGGCGCTCGTGGGGCTGCTCGTGTGGCGGTTCCACCGGACGGCCGCCGGCCGGATCCGCGACCTCGTCGACCACGACACGCCCACCGTCCCCGTCCAGGACCGGGCGGCGGTCAAGGAGGCGCGGGTGACGGCCGCGCTCGCGCACCGGGCCGAGCGCATCCTGGACGGCATCGGGCCCCTCACGGCGCTGCTCACCGTCACGACGCTGGCCCTGTCGTCCGGGGGCGACCCGCCGTGGGAGATCGCGGAGTGGCTGCGGCCGTTCGCGACGCTCTCGCTGTACGTGGCGCTCGCGCTGAGCCTGGCGATGATGATGCTCGGAGCGCGCATCCGGCGCTCGCCCAGCGCCCGCCGGAACGTGGGCGTGCTGTGGGACATCACGACCTTCTGGCCCAGGGCGGCCCATCCCTTCGCGCCGCCCTGCTACGCCGAGCGCGTCGTTCCCGAGATCACCGCGCGCGTCCGCTGGGCCCTCGGCCAGGACAAGGACCGGGTCGTCGTGCTGTCGGGGCACAGCCAGGGCTCGCTCATCTGCGTGGCGGTCGCCTCGCGCCTCAACGGGATGGCGCACCAGCTGCGACTGCTCACGTACGGCAGCCAGATCCGCGCGCTCTACGGACGCGTCTTCCCGGGGGCGGCCGGACCGGACGCCCTGGGCTACGTCCCGACGCGCGGTCCGGCGCTCATGCACGACGCATGGCCCGACGTCCCGGACGAGGACCACGAGTCCGAGCCGCCCCGGCAGGCCGGCCTGCGGTACGCCCTGGCGTCCCCACACCACTGGGTCAACCTCTTCCGCCGGTCCGATCCGTTGGGCTACCGCGTCCATGCCGACAGGGACGACCCCGTGCTCGACCGGCCGACGCTCGAGGTGCGCCCGGACGGGTCGGGCGATCCGGGCTCCCTCGTCATGACGCACGGCGGCTACCAGCACACTCCCGAGTACCGCGAGGCGATCGCCGAGTGGACGGGGGAGACCGTGCACCGCTCGCCGGTGGGGCCCGCGCGGGCGGACGCGCTGCCGCCGCTGTGATGCAACAAATTCGGAAAACGTTGCACAGATGACACCGGCTGGTGCATCCTCGTGACGTGGGTCACATGTCGCCGATCGTCCGAGCAGCGCGCCACGCGCTGATCGCGGGCGAGCCCGTGGACGTGGGCAAGGTCGCGGCCGAGGCCGGGGTCGACCGCAGCACCGTCTTCCGGCGGGTCGGCCGACGGGACCGGCTCGTCGCCGAGGCGCTGTGGGAGACCACCGAGACCCTCGCATGGCCCGCGTGCCTGCGCGAGCACGCACCGGGCACGCCGCACCGGGCGGCGCTGGTCCTGCGGTCCTATGTCCGCATGCTCATCGACGAGGCGTGGTTCCGGGACTTCCTGCACCGCGACCCGGCGCGTGCCCTGAGGATCCTCACGAGCACCGAGTCGCCGATCCAGGGACGCATGGTGGCCCTGGTCCGCGACCTCGTCGAGTCCGAGCCGCCCGGACCCGTCGCCCTGCCCTCCGACTCGCTGGCGTTCGTCGTCGTGCGGGTCGCCGAGTCGTTCATCTACGCCGACCTGATCACGGGCGGCACCCCCGACGCCGACGCGGCGTACGAGGTCTTCGTCGCCCTGCTCGGGTGACCGAACCGAAGGAGAGACCATGACCAGCCACGGACACGCCGACCCGCGCTTCGACCGACTGCGCGGCGTCCTCGACGCGAACCTCGAGTCCGGGGAGGAGCTCGGCGCCGCCATCGCGGTGGACCTCGACGGCGAGACCGTCGTCGACCTGTGGGGCGGCCACGCCGACGTGGCCCGCACCCGCCCTTGGGAGCGCGACACGATCGTGAACGTCTGGTCGACGACGAAGGAGGTCTCGGCGCTCGCCGTCCTGACCCTCGTGGAGCGCGGGCTCGTGGACGTGGACGAGCCGGTCGCCACGTACTGGCCCGAGTTCGCCCAGAACGGCAAGGAGGGCGTGCTGGTCCGGCACGTCATGTCGCACACCTCGGGCGTCTCGGGCTGGGACCAGCCGATCGTGCTGGAGGACATCTACGACCGCGAGGCCTCGACCGAGCGGCTCGCGCGGCAGGCGCCGTGGTGGGAGCCGGGGACGGCCTCGGGCTACCACGCGCAGAACCAGGGCCACCTGCTCGGCGAGATCGTGCGGCGGGTCAGCGGCCGGACGCTGACGCAGTTCGTGGCCGAGGAGATCGCCGGTCCGCTCGGCGTGGACCTGCAGATCGGCGCCCGGGAGGAGGACGACGACCGCGTGGCCGAGATCGTCCCGCCGCCGCCGCTGGACATCGACCTCGCGCAGGTCGACTTCGAGTCGCCGATGGTCAAGACGTTCACCGGGCCGGCGGCCGACGCCAACGCGGCCAACACGATCGCGTGGCGCCGTGCCGAGCTGGGCGCGCTCAACGCCCACACGAACGCCCGTGCGCTGGCGCGCACCTTCTCGGTCGTCTCGCGCGGGGGAGAGGTCGACGGAGTGCGGCTGCTGTCGAAGGGGACGATCGACCAGATCTTCCGCGAGCAGTCGCGGAACGTCGACCTCGTGCTGGGGCTGCCGCTGCGGTTCGGCATCGGCTTCGCGCTGCCCGAGCCGGCGACGCTGCCGTACCTGCCCGACGAGCGGATCTGCTTCTGGGGCGGCTGGGGCGGCTCGCTCACGGCCATGTTCCCCGACCAGGCGCTGACGATCTCCTACGTCATGAACAAGATGGCGCCCGGGATCATCGGCTCGGACCGCTCCGCGGCGTACGTCAGCGAGATCCTCGCCGCCGTGCGCTGATCCGGTCCACCACCAGCACGACGGCCAGGCCCACGAGGACTCCGAGCACGGTGTCGGCGACGCGGTCCACCAGCAGCGTCGACACCGGCTCGGGGGAGCCGAGGTGCACCATGAGCAGCGCGAGCGGCGTGATCGTCACGAGGGCCACCGCGTAGTTGCGGCCGACGAGCAGCTCGGCGGCCACCTGCAGCGCGATGACGAGCACGATCGTCGCGAGGGGGTCCAGGTCGAGCGCCAGCAGCCCGCCGGCCACGAGCACGCCCGCGACCGTGCCGACGGCGCGGTGCACGCCGCGGACCACGCGGTGGCGCGTGCTCGCGCCCGACGTCGCGGCGGCCGCGCCGACCGATGCCCAGTAGGCGTGCCCGAGGCCGGCACCGGACGCGACGGCGGCGGCGAGCCCGACGGCGACGGCCACGCGCAGCACCTCCTCGAGCGTCCTCGGCGAGCGCAGCGCGGCGTGCAGCGGCGCGTCCCAGTGCTGCCGCGGTCGGTGACGGGCCGGGGTGAGCGCTCCGATCGCGCCCACGACGAGGGCGAAGAGCGCCGTGCCGACCGCGACCGCGACGTGCGGCGCGACGTCGCCCGGCGGGACCGCCGCGCTCGAGGTCGCGCCCAGCGCGAAGACGGGGAACAGGGCTCCCGGCGGATGCCAGGCCCACGCGATCGAGACCACGACGGCGACGGCCGCGGTCAGGGCGAGGGCCGCCGCCACCACCGCCGAACCGGCCCCCGCGGCGCCCAGGAGCGTGCCCGCCGTGACCGCGCCGACGAGGACGACGGCGGCGCTCGCCTGCATGACGGCGCGGGAGCGGTGCGCGTGGGACCGGCCGTACAGCGCGGTGAAGGCGCCGAACGTGGCCGGCAGGGCGAGGTCCAGGCGGTCGATCGCCCAGAGCAGGAGCAGCGGCACGCCCATGCAGACGCCGGCGCGCAGCGCGACCCAGTGGGCGTCGCCGTGCGGCGCGAACGTGGTCAGGGACTCCCAGCCGCGGCGCAGGGGCGAGGAGTCGGAGGGCACCCCTCGAGCGTAGGACGTCGAACTAGACTCGCCCGCATGGGAACCGAGGTTCGTGAGGCGGCACTGCGTGCCCGCGAGGCCGCGCGCGTGCTGGCGCTCGCGACGCGCAAGGACAAGGACGCGGCGCTGACGGCGATGGCCGACGCGCTCGTCGCGGGCACCGACCGCATCGTCGCGGCCAACGCCGAGGACGTCGCCGAGGCACGGGCCGAGGGCACGCCCGAGAACGTCATCGACCGCCTCGCCCTCGACGCCGGCCGCGTGGCCGCGTTCGCGCAGGGCGTGCGCGACATCGCGGCGCTGCCCGACCCCGTGGGCGAGGTCGTCCGCGGCTCCACGCTGCCCAACGGCCTGCAGCTGCAGCAGATCCGCGTCCCCATGGGCGTCATCGGGATGATCTACGAGGGCCGTCCCAACGTGACCGCCGACGCGGCCGCGATCTGCCTCAAGGCCGGCAGCGCCTCGCTGCTGCGCGGATCCCGCTCGGCGCGCCGCTCGAACGCGGTGATCGTCGAGATCATGCGCGACGCCGTCGCCTCCGCCGGCCTTCCCGCCGACGCGATCCAGGCGATCAGCGCCGAGGACCGCAGCACCTCCACGGACCTGATGACGGCGCGCGGCCTCGTCGACCTGGTCATCCCGCGCGGGGGAGCGGGCCTCATCCGCACCGTCGTGGAGCAGTCGACCGTCCCCGTCATCGAGACCGGCACGGGCAACGTGCACGTGTACGTCGACGCCGACGCCGACCTCGACATGGCCCTCGACATCGTCGTGAACTCCAAGACCCACCGCACGAGCGTCTGCAACGCCGCCGAGTCGCTGCTGGTGCACCGTGCCGTGGCGGAGAAGTTCCTGCCGCGCGTCGTCGCCGCGCTGCAGGAGCGCGACGTGCGCATCCACGGCGACGAGGACTTCCAGGCCCACGACGGCGTCGACGCCGCCACGGACGACGACTACGCCACCGAGTACCTCGCCTCCGAGATCGCGGCCCGGGTCGTCGACTCGCTCGACGAGGCCGTCGACCACGTCCGCCGCTTCAGCTCGGGCCACACCGAGGCGATCGTCACGGGATCGCTCGACGCCGCGCGGCGCTTCACGATGGGCGTCGACTCGGCCGCCGTGATGGTCAACGCCTCCACGCGGTTCACCGACGGCGGCGAGTTCGGCTTCGGGGCCGAGATCGGCATCTCCACGCAGAAGCTGCACGCCCGTGGGCCCATGGGGCTGACCGAGATGACCACGACCACCTACGTCGTCACGGGCACGGGCCAGACGCGCTGACACGAGCAGGGCGGATCGGCGTCACCCCGGTGAAAACCCGCTGATAGATTGTCGCCATGCTCGATCTGATGCTCGCCGCCGAAGAGGCGGCCCACCACGCGGAGCCGGCCATCAACCCCTGGGTCGTCGGCGGTATCGCGCTCGGCATCCTGCTGGCGCTGCTGCTCGTCACGTTCCTGTTCGGATTGGGCCGCGAGCACTCCTGAGCATGTCGGAGCGTCGCCGTCGCATCGGCGTGATGGGCGGCACGTTCGATCCCATCCACCACGGACACCTCGTTGCTGCCAGCGAGGTGCAGTCGTGGTTCGACCTCGACGAGGTCGTCTTCGTCCCCACGGGCCAGCCCTGGCAGAAGGCCGACCGGGACGTCTCGCCGGCCGAGGACCGGTACCTCATGACCGTCATCGCGACGGCCGCCAACCCGCGCTTCCGCGTGAGCCGGGTCGACATCGACCGGGAGGGCCTGACCTTCACGATCGACACCCTGCGCGAGCTCGCGCGCACGTACCCGGGCGACGACCTGTACTTCATCACCGGTGCCGACGCGATGGCCGCGATCCTCACGTGGCGCGACCACGCCGAGCTCTTCGAGCTGGCGCACTTCGTGGGCTGTACCCGGCCCGGGCACGAGATGGACGAGTCCACGCTCGAGGGCCTGCCAAAGGAGCGCGTGACGCTCGTCGAGATCCCCGCCCTGGCCATCAGCTCCACCGACTGCCGCGCGCGCGTCAGGAGCGGCGAGCCCGTCTGGTACCTCGTGCCGGACGGCGTCGTGCAGTACATCGGCAAGCACGGCCTCTACCACCCCCAGTCATCCCCGAAGGAGGACGCCTCATGACCGCGACCGACCGCGCGATCGAGCTGGCTCGCGCCGCCGCGCAGGCCGCCGCCGACAAGAAGGCGGCCGAGATCATCGCCTTCGACGTCTCCGAGCAGCTGGCGATCACGGACGTGTTCGTGCTGTGCTCGGCCGACAGCCAGCCGCAGATGAACGCCGTCAAGGACGCCGTCGAGGAGCGCCTGCTCGAGCTCGGCGCCAAGACGCTGCGCCGTGAGGGCGAGCGCGAGGCGCGCTGGATCCTCATGGACTACGGCGACGTCGTCGTGCACATCCAGCACAGCGAGGAGCGCGCCTTCTACGCGCTCGAGCGCCTCTGGAGCGACTGCCCGTCCATCGACCTGAAGCTCTCGTGAAGCCCGGCGCCGTCGCCGGCCGTCGCGTCATCCTGTGGCGGCACGGGCGCACCGAGTGGAACCTGGCCGGCCGCGTGCAGGGCCAGACGGACATCCCCCTCGACGCGGTGGGCCGCCAGCAGGCCGTCGACGCCGCGGCGCGGCTGGCCGCGCTGATGCCCAGCCGCATCGTCAGCTCCGACCTGTCGCGGGCGTTCGACACCGCCAGCGCCCTGGGCGCCGTGACGGGCCTCGAGGTCGAGATCGACGTCCGCCTGCGCGAGCTGGCGTTCGGTGCCCGCGAGGGACTCACGTGGCGCGAGTCGTGGGAGCGGTTCCCGGCCGAGATGCAGGCGTGGGCCGACGGCGACGAGACGCAGATCGAGGGAGCCGAGACCCACGCCCAGGCCGGCGCGCGTCTTGCCGAAGCCCTGCGCGAGCACCTCGAGTCGCTGCCGCTGGGGGAGACCCTCGTGCTGGTCGCCCACGGTGCCGTCCTCCGCACGGGGATCCTGTCCTTCCTCGGGATCGCCGAGGAGTCGTGGCGCCAGTTCGGCGGCCTGTCCAACTGCCACTGGTCCGTGCTGGAGGAGTCGCGCTACGAGGACTGGTCCCAGTGGCGACTGGCCGAATGGAACTCCGGATCGCTGCCGGAGCCGGTCATGTCGGACGACGAGGCCGAGTAGGGGGACCCCCGGTTTGGTGCCTCGAGGGGCACCTTGTACTATTGGTGAGGTTGTTAGCGGGGCATTGGCGCAGTTGGTAGCGCGCTTCCATGGCATGGAAGAGGTCAGGAGTTCGAATCTCCTATGCTCCACCGAATGACAGAAGAGCGGGTCCCCGAGGGGGCCCGCTCTTCTCGTATGTCCGGGTCGCCGTCGCGTCGTCGGCAGGGAGTGCACGCGCCAGCTGAGCGGTGACGCCGGCCACGCTTGCGCGTACGAGCTCGTCCCGGAGGCGGCCACGCACCCGCGTGACGACCCCCCGGCCAGGGCCACGGGGAACGGGCCGCTCGCAGCCCCTCCAGGCGCCGTCGCGGGGGCCCAGGGCGCGTTTCGACCGTGTTTCCAGATGTGACCCAGAACGCCCCGACCCCGATTTGCATTCTCGGAAGACGGGTGTGTAATGTTCTTCTTGTTGCACCGCACAGCGGAGCAGCGAAGCGCAGACCGAAGCGGTTAACGCCAGGAGCCCCACGGGGGTCCGGAAACTGGCCGCGGGAAAACGTAGCGCAGCATCGTGACCGACCCGGTTGATCCGGTGAAAACGGCGATGTACCTTGGATAGCCCCTCGGGTTGGTGCCAGGAATGGCATGGACTCGGGGTGTGCGTCTGATCCTTGAGAACTCAACAGTGTGTCAAAAGTCGACGAATTTTTATCAGTACCCCGGCGACTCTGAAG